>NZ_JBCIUO010000011.1:0-59573 GCF_039031195.1 Romboutsia sp. MSSM.1001216sp_RTP31141st1_G3_RTP31141_220114
TGCTCAGCTTCAACATTTTGTCTAAGGACAGAACATACTTTACAATCATCTTCTTGTCCTTCTTCAGAAGTTAAAGCTACTTCTTCTTGTACTTTTTTCATTTTTGATTCTTTTTGTTCTTTTAAATATTCTGCTATACTTGGATCAAGTAATTGTTGCATATACTTATATAATATGTGTGTATGATGGATTAAGAATGTCTTCATATCTTTATATAAATCTTCATATTGATTGAATAGATATCTAACATCATTACATATTACGTCTTTAACTGCACTAGATATACTTATAGTTACATCTATTAATATACTAGTTCCTTCTATTTCAACTATTCTAGCTATCATACAGCTTCCAACTTTAAAGTCTTTTAATAAGTTGATGTCTTCTGTTGAAATTTCTCTCTCAGTTAAACAGTCTTTTAATACTATTTTACCTTCTAATATTTCTGTAACTTCATATACGCTTACATAAGATTCAAATAAACTTCTTAACACTTCAACATCTTGAGTTGTTAAGTTATCTCTATTTTCTTCATAAAATTCAACTGTCATTACTTTCTTATTTTCCATTATGTGGTCTTGGATAAAATAAGTGTTGAAGAATCTTTCAAATTTTTCATTAGTTGCTTCATCCTCAACTATATAGAACATTTCCTTAGCTTTTTCACATTCTTCTTTAAATTTATCTTGTTTAGCAAATTCCTGTATTCTTGTATATAATTGTGAATATTGTTTTTGTGTAGAACTAACTTTTCTCTCAGCTCTCTCCATAACAACATCTTTATTTAAACAGCATTTTTTATATTTTTTGCCACTTCCACAAGGGCATAACTCATTTCTCCCTAACAATGTGACTGTCACTCCTTCATTTTTATATTAGATTAAAGTACAATTTATTATTATACCATTTTTTATTAAATGATTCTATAAATATCATATTATTTTATTAAATTTATGTATACTGTTAAGTTTTGGTATATAAAATTGACCTTTGGATATATATAGTGTTTCTACAGATTTTTTAAATATTCCTTCATATTTATTTTGTCATTTTTATACTTAATACTATTAAATATCTTATAAGACTTTGTATATATACACTATCCTTTCTTAAAATATGTTTTTCTTTTCAAAATCTATCCTAATATACAAAAAAACTATCTAAATTTATAGATAGTTCTTATTTTTTATTTTGTATTCTATTTTTTAAGATTCTTTTTCTGGATAAAAAGGTTCTTTATCAATTAAAACTGATACGTCTCCCTTCTCAGATATTTCAACCTTAAAACTAGATTCTTTATCTTTGCTCTGTGGTCTTGGAGCTACTGTAATAAATCCTTTTGTTACTAACTCTTGGATAATGTCTGTATCATTATTTATTTTATTTATTTCAATTTCTCCACTTTGTATGGCTAAATTTGTAGCCGTAACTAAACCTGATGCTGCTACCTTATCGGCATTAATTTTTGCCGTCTGCTGAACTTCTCCAAACTTCAGAAATCCTATCCCAGATAATATTCCTAAAATAGTTATAACTATAACCATTTCTACTAGTGTGAATCCTTGCTTCTTTTTGCTTTTTTTATTAATCATAATTTCACCTCTTAAAATGAACTTGATAAATCAAACATAGGAGTTATCATTGCTATAGCAAATACCCCCACAAAAATACCTATTATGACTATTATTGTAGGTTCTATAGATTTGATTACTTTCTCTATTTTTGTACTTAGTTTGCTTGTATATAGATCTTCGCTAGATTTTAAACATCTATCTAATCGCCCACTTTCTTCTCCTATTTTTATTATACTTATGAGCGATTTTGGAAATATATTTGATAAGCTTATTGAATATGAAATACTATTCCCTTTGTTGATATGATCTATTGAAATTAAAATTTTTTTATAAATATATTTATTATCAATAACTCTTGCAGATATTTCTACTGCCTCAGTTATCTGTATACCACTTTCTATTAATAGCCTTAGTGTTGAACAAAATCTACTAGCCACTAATAATTCTATTATACCTCTTATTATTGGCAATCTTAATGCTACTATATATAGTATAGCTTTAAATGTGTAAGTATATTTATATAAATAAAATATCCCAGATACTATTGATAATAAACCAAATATTATTGTACTAAAGTTATTTCTGAAGAATTTTCCTAAATTTATAAGTACCTTTGTTAATACTGGAATATCTATATCATTTACTATGAAAATAGATTCAAAATTTGGTATTATCATAGTTATTGCAACTATTACAGAGATTAAAAATGATATACAAACAAATGCTGGGTATATCAACATATTTTTTATCCTAGACTTGGACTTATATTGATTGTCATAATACTTAGCTAGATTATTCATAGCATATTCTAACTTTCCAGTAACTTCACCTGCTCTTATAGTACTTATAAAAAACATTGAAAATGAATTTGTATTTTGAAATGATTGACTTATAGAATTACCTTTTTGTATATCTTGTATTATTTTATTTATGACTCTTCTTATCTTTGGGCTTGATTGATTTCTTATTAATTCAAATGCATTTATTATATGACATCCTGAATCTAATAATATACCCATTTCATTGCATAAATCTTTTAATTCTCTATCTTTTAATTTGTATGATTTCTCTTTTAACTTTTTATTTTTATTATTTACTACTTTACTTTCAGTAAAATCCTCATATATATTAGAATCCATTTTATCCTCGTTTATTGTATAAATTATAATTTTAAATACCTATTTCTAAACTTATGTATTCTTCTTCAGTAGTTATATTATTATCGATTAAATCTTTTGCACTTTCTTCAAATGTTATCATGCCATTTTTTATTGCAGTATCTTTTATGGTGTTATAATCTTGCATATTTTGTATATCTTTTCTTATATCATTATCTATTTCTAGTATTTCATAAATAGCAGTTCTTCCTTTATAGCCCAATCCATTACATTCTTCGCACTCCCTATTTGTATGTTTCTCATTAGTTTGGTTTAATTCATTTACTTCCTTCTGCATAATACAAGTGGTACATACTTTTCTTATGAGCTTTTGAGATATAATTCCTATTAGAGATGCACTTATCAAATATTGTGGTATTTCCATATCTAATAATCTAGATATGGCAGATACTGCATCTTTAGTATGTATAGTACTTATCACTAAATGGCCTGTAGTAGCTGCTTTTATTGCTATTTTTGCTGTTTCTATATCTCTTATTTCTCCAACTATAATTATATCTGGGTCTTGTCTTAATATAGACCTTAATCCATTTTCAAAACTCAAGCCTACTTTATTATTTACTTGTATCTGGTTTACTCCTTCTATTTTGTACTCTACAGGATCCTCTATAGTCACTATGTTTTTACTTGTGCATTTTAAATCATTTATTATAGAGTATACTGTTGTAGTTTTTCCACTTCCTGTTGATCCTGTTACTAATAATATCCCTGACTTTTTATTTATAATACTTTCTATCTTATCTATAGCTTTATTAGAAAATCCAAGTTCTTCTTTTCTTTTTAGAAATGACTTTCTATTTAATATTCTTAAAACAATTTTTTCACCATAAACAGTTGGTAGAGTTGATGCTCTAATATCAATCACTTGACCTTTTACCTCAATGGCAAGTCTACCATCTTGAGGTAATCTTTTTTCAGTTATATTCATAAATGTATCTAATTTTATTACTACTAATAGTTGTTGATATACTTCATATTCTATTTTTATATCTTCTACTAAGAATCCATCTATCCTTAACCTAACTATTATATGCTCTTTAAATGGTTCTATGTGTATATCACTAGCATTTTTTATTATAGCTTTGTCTAATATACTTTTAAAAATGTCTCTTGCATAAGTTTCATTTAAATTTATATTATTTCCTATGTACAATTCTTCTTCTGGTCTTTTTAGAACTTCTTCTTTTACATCATTTTGTATGTGTTTATGTTTCATATTAAACACTTTGTATTTGTTTCTAATTATTTTATTTTTTAAAGATATACTCTCAATTTTATTTAGGTTTATTTTATTTACCTCCTATATACTCAAATTTACCTTGATAATTAATTTTTCCAATTTGATACTCTCTAATTAGTATCGCCATCATGCTACTTATTAATATATACTAGTTAATATTATCAACATATATTTGTCTTTCATACAACTATACTCCCTATAAATTAATTTTTATGTTATTTAATTTCTAATAATATCATCCATATTTTTAATAACTCTTTAGAGTTCTAAGTATATTAAATAATATGTAGTTTAATTCTAATAAAAAAAGAGAAAGACACGTTGTGCCTTTCTCTTTTTTTATTATTCTTCATACTTCAAAATTCTATTTATTATCTCTTCTTTTAACTCTTCCATTTTATCAAAGTTCATATTAGGCACATAGTATGCTTCTATAATATCATGCTTTGCCTTAGCCTTTTTTAAGTTTGATATAGCATAATTTAATAGCTCATCAAATACTTTTTTATCAAACTTAATTTCTTCTATATATTTTTCTAATTTTTCTTCATCTAGGTAAGCATTTAAATTTATAGTATTCTTACCTTCAAATAAACTACTTACGGTTATACCTATATCTAAATCTTTTATTATTACAGTTTCAATCTTATCCTTAATAAGTGGATAATGAAAAATTTCCACATTCATTCCCTTTTGAATGGCTTTATCACATATATTTCGTAAAAACGTAGTTTTACCTGTTCCTATATTACCTTTCAAGTGATATACCTTATTAACTTGACTTAATATACTATCTGCATAATCTAAATGTCCGACTGGTGTTATAGCTGTTCCAAATAAATGTCTTGGTGATTTATAAATACCAGTACTACTAGAATCTTTAAATATATCGTGTATAAAATGCTCTATTTTTAGATTTACTTGACCAAAGTCCATGCAATCTCTATACTTTTCTTCTATATCATAATAAATTGGCTCAGCAGCTTTTAAATACTTATATGCTCTTTTAAATGAGTTGCTTATATCTTTTCCACATTCTACAATAGTATCTTTATTTTTTTCTAATTTTCCTACATCCCAATATTTACCAAAATTTAATATTTCATCTATAGCACCAGGGTCTTTTGGGTCTACAATATGCGGTGCAGTTGCATCTAGCAGAACTACTCCTAATTTAAGTATCACAACCCCATCTAAAGAGCTTGGATCTGATGGACAGTAGTGTAGCTCTACATCATACCCTTTTTCAATAAATTCTTTTGCTATTTTTTTCATAAATGATGATTTTCCAACTCCTGGTCCACCTTTTAAGCAAAAGATTCTATTAACATTTTGAGGTATTATATTATCAAAAAAATTAAATGATCCATTTGCCGTATTTCCACCTGGGAATAACTTCCTAACTCTACCTGCCATGATTTAGCCCCCTCATATTTTTCTTCTACTTTATAAAATATTAATTTGCATTTTATTTTGTTACTATCTTAAAAATTATTTTGTCTATAACTAATTATTTTAATACATTTTTTAATATTAAAATTCAATGAATGCTTTTTATAGTTATATTCTTATTTACTTATAATATCTATTTAATAATTTTGTAATATAGCTATATCTAACTAAATAATCTTAAATAAAAATAGAACCGTCTCAATTTTGAGACGGCTCCTTATACTACGCTACATTATTTTGTATTTCTTGTTTTATCTTCTTATTTTTAATTATATTATAAATTGGCAAGCCAGCTAATGTTATTATAAGTCCTAATATAGCATTTTGTGTTTGAGTGATAAATGTACTAACAACAATAAATACTCCTCCTATTATTGCTATTATAGGTATTACTGGATATAACGGTACTTTATATGATCTCTTCATATTTGGCTTATCTTTTCTAAGTTTTATAACTCCTACAAATAACATTGTGTAGAATATCCATATTGTAAATATTGCTAAATCAGATAGGAAATTGAACTGACCTGATAAAGAATATATTATTGCTAACCCAGCTATTAACCACATTCCATTTAATGGAACACCATTATTATTTAACTTAGCAAAAGTTTTTGAAAAAGGTATTCTCCCGTCACATCCCATTATATAAGGTATTCTTCCTCCGGTCATCAAGAAACCATTTAATGTTCCAAATACCGATATTAATATACCTACACTTATCACCTTAGCTCCTGATTCTCCAAATAATTTACTTGCTACAAGTGTAGCTGGTGCACTTACTGCTGCCATCTCTGATGCTGGAACAACACATAAGTATGCTACATTTATAATTATGTATACTCCCATTACTAAAGAAATTCCGCCTACTATAGCTTTAGGTAAATGCTTAGCTGGATCTTTCATCTCACCTGCTAATGCTCCCACATATATCCATCCATCGTATGCAAATAAAGTTGCTATAAGTACTTGAGATATGGCGCTAACCATATTCGTATTTTCACCTACCAGAGGTGTCATTATATCTGTTGATGGTTCTCCTTTTATAAATCCAAATATAACTATAAGTGCTAAAGGTATTAACTTACATATTGTAGATACAGTTTGTATTCCTCCTCCAAATTTGGCACCTAGAGAATTTAATAAAGCTATAAGCACTATTACTCCTATTGCAATTAAAATTACATATATGTCACTTTGTAAACTCAATAAGCTCACTGCTTCTTGTGCAAATATAATTCCTAGCGCTGCTGTTATTGCAGGTATAAATAGTATAGATTGCATCCATCCTGTTAAAAATCCTACTTTTTCACCGTAAATTTCTTCTAAATAAACTATTAATCCACCTGGTTTTACTATACTAGAAGATATTTCAGCTGCTGTAAGCCCAGCAGCTATAGTTATAAGTCCCCCTATTAACCATGCTAAAAGTCCTAGACCTGCTCCTCCATTTGTAGATTCATATATGGCTTGTGGTTTAAAGAATACTCCCGAACCTATTAGCATTCCTACTACCGTAGAAAGTGCTGCACTTAAGCCTAATGTCTTTCTTAATCCTTTTTGATTATTGTTACTCATTGTTTCACCCCCAAGTTGCTCTATTTCGTGTTATTTTACATATTTTACTATTTAATTTAATAAATATCAATATAAATTGATATTTTAGTTTTAATTTTTTAAATTTTTTTAATTTTAAAATATTTACTTTAATTAATATAAATTTATAAATTATTTTTCTATAAATAATATAAAAAAATAGACTATCTCAGTTTTGAGATAGTCTATTTCATACTAGTCAACAGTTATTTCATAACCAGCTTCATTGTATTGGCTTATTATTTCTTTCCATATTTCTTCTACTCCAGTTTTCTTAAGAGAAGATATAGGAAGTATCTTTTCATCTTTATCTAATTGTAATTTCTTTCTTATCATACTAAAATGCTTTTGGTATTTACCTTTAGCTATTTTATCTGCTTTAGTAGCTATTACTACACATTTATATCCAAAGTGCTTTATCCATTCATACATCATAACGTCATCACTTGTAGGTTCATGTCTTATATCTACTAATAAGAATATTGCACATAATTCTTCTCTATCAGCTAGATATCTTTCCATTATAGTTCCCCATTTTTCTTTTTCAGATTTTGCAACCTTTGCATATCCGTAACCTGGAAGGTCAACAAAGAAAAATTCTTGGTTTATAAGATAGAAGTTTATTGTTCTAGTTTTACCAGGCGTCTGACTTGTTCTAGCAAAATTTCTTCTATTTAATAATGTATTTACTGTTGATGATTTTCCAACGTTAGATCTACCAACTAAAGCTATTTCTGGTATACCTTCGTCTGGGTATTGAGCTCTGTTTACTGCACTCATTGTTATTTCTGCACTTCTAATTTTCATTACTTTTCACCATTCCTTACTAATGCCTGCTCTAATACTTGGTCCATATGGTCTACAAGTACAAATTCCATTTTTTCTTTTACATTTTCAGGTATTTCATCTAAATCAGCTTCACACTCTTTTGGAAGTAATACCTTTGTTATTCCAGATCTATGTGCAGCCAATAGTTTTTCTCTAACTCCACCTACAGCTAAAACTCTTCCTCTAAGAGTTATTTCTCCTGTCATAGCAACATCATTTCTTACTGGTATATTTGTTAATGCTGATAAAACAGCTAAAGCCATTGTTATACCTGCTGATGGACCATCTTTAGGTACTGCACCTTCTGGTAAATGTATGTGTATATCTTTATTTTGGTAAAAATCAGGATCTATATCAAATTTGTCAGCAATTGATCTTATATAAGATATACCTGTTCTAGCTGATTCTTTCATTACATCACCTAGTTTACCAGTTAATACTATTTGGCCTTTACCTTTTACAACATTTACTTCTACAGTTAGAGTTTCTCCTCCAACAGACGTCCATGCAAGACCTGTTACAACACCTACTTCTGGTTTAGTTCCTGCTAATTGATGTCTATATTTATTCTTACCTAAGTAATCATCTAGGTCAGATTTATTTATAACTATTTCTTCTAAAGATTTATCTTCTACATATTTTTTAGCTGCTTTTCTGCATATTTTACCTATAGTTCTTTCAAGGTTTCTTACCCCTGCTTCTCTAGTATAAGATCCTATTATCTCTCTCATAGTTTCTTCATTTATTTTAACAAAACCAGGTGCTAAACCATGTTCTTTTATTTGTTTAGGTAATAAATATTTATTAGCTATATTAAGCTTTTCTTCTTCTATATATCCAGATACCTCTATTATTTCCATTCTATCTAATAAAGGTCTTGGAATAGTTCCTAAGCTATTTGCAGTTGTAACAAATAATATTTTTGATAAATCAAAAGGAACTTCCATGTAGTGATCCACAAAATCTTTGTTTTGCTCTGGATCTAAAACTTCTAACATTGCAGCAGATGGATCTCCCTTATAATCTGCTGACATTTTATCTATCTCGTCTAGTAAGAATACTGGATTTTTAGTTTTGGCTTCTTTTATTCCATTTATTATTCTTCCTGGTATAGCTCCTACATAAGTTCTTCTATGACCTCTTATTTCAGCTTCATCTCTAACTCCACCTAAAGATATTCTAACGAATTTTCTTCCTAATGAGTTCGCTATCGATTTTGCTATAGATGTTTTACCAACACCTGGAGGTCCTACTAAACATATGATAGGTCCTTTTAGTGATTTTGATAATGTTCTTATAGCTAAATACTCAAGTATTCTTTCTTTTACTTTTTCTAATCCATAATGTTCATTATCTAATATTTCTTTAGCTTTTTCTATATCAAGCTTGTCTCTAGTTTCATTGTTCCAAGGTAATGAGAATATATTATCTAAATACCCTCTTAAAACTGATACATCTGGAGACATTGGTGATATTCTAGAAAACTTATCTATTTCTTTAGATATCTTTTCTTTTGTTTCTTTAGGAGCTTTTATTTTCTTAAGCTTTGCTCTATACTCGTCAGCTTCAGAATTTATGTCTTCTTCTTCTCCTAATTCTTTTTGTATAGCTTTTAATTGTTCTCTTAGGTAATATTCCTTTTGAACCTTATTCATTTGCTTTTTAACTCTTAGAGTTATTTTCTTTTCTATTTTAAGTATATCTATCTCTTCTAAAAGAGTTTTGTATATTAATTCTAATCTTTTCTTAATATCAAACTCTTCTAAAACTTCTTGCTTTTGTTCTGGTTTTAGATAGATATTAGCAGCTATAGTGTCTATAAAACGATCTACATTTTCTATTTCACCTAGAGATATTAATATTTCTGGTGATACTCTATTTCCTATGTTTATGTACTCTTCAAATGCATCAAACACATTTCTTACAAGTGCTTCTACCTCAATATCTTCTTCTGCATTTTCATCATCGTATGCTATTTCCTCTATTGTTGCTTTAAAATACCCTTCTTCATTGCTTACTTCTTTTATTTTACCTCTTGAAATTCCTTCTACTAATACACGTACTGTATCCCCAGGAAGTTTTATCATTTGTTTAACTTTACATATAGTTCCTACATGATAAAAATCATCTTCTGTTGGCTCATCAACTTCTGCTGCTTTCTGAGAAGTTAAGAATACTAACTCATCAGCTAACATAGCTTGGTCTAAAGCTTTTAAAGATATTTCTCTTCCTATGTCAAAGTTTAGTATCATATATGGGAATATCGCTAATCCCCTCAGTGGAATTAGCGGTAATTCATGTTCTATCTTCGTATAATTCTGTTCCACTAATATCACTCCTTAAAGTGCTAGATTTTATTGCTTTATATATTATATATTTACAATCCCTAATTTTCAACATTTATAGAAAAATTCACTTTGCTTAAAGAATGTATAAACAAATTTATTGATTTGGTAAAATCTTTTATCACTTTTCTCTTATTTTATTATGTTGTAATATTGAATGTAATATACTAATGAATAAACTTTATATTTTTTATTTTAGAATAATATATATTTATTTATAAATATACTCTTATATAATTTTTATGATAAACTTTAAATAGGTTTTATATGAATAGTTTATATGATATTTTAATAATAAACAAGTTTTGACTATTATATGTAATGATCCTCTTTTATATAATTAATGATATTTTATACTTTTTAAAGTTTATTAATCTATTAATACCCATTAATTATAGTTATAAAATCCTTACATTTAAAAAGGAGCTTTTAAGGCTCCTCTTTTTTATTATGCACTTTCTTCTTGATCTTTTAATATAAATACTGGTTGTTCTCCTTTAGTTACACATTCCTTTGTAACTACAACTTTTTTAACGTCATCTCTCGATGGAACTTCAAACATGCTCTCCATCATGATTCCTTCAACTATACTTCTAAGACCTCTTGCACCTGTGTTTCTTTCTATAGCTTTATTAGCTATTGCACGAAGTGCGTCATCTTCGAATTCTAGTTCAACGTCATCTATTTCTAAAAGCTTTTTGTATTGTTTTACTAAAGCATTTTTAGGTTCTTTTAATATTTGAACTAAAGCATTTTCATCTAATAATTCTAGAGTTGCAACAACAGGAATCCTTCCTATAAACTCTGGTATTAAACCAAATTTAAGTAAATCTTCTGGAAGTACTTGGGCATATACCTTTCCTAAATCCATTTCTTTTTTACTTTCAATTTTAGCTCCAAATCCTAGAGTTTTTTCTTTACCACGGCCTTGTATTATTTTTTCAATACCATCAAAAGCTCCACCTAATATAAATAATATATTAGTTGTATCTATTTTTAAGAATTCTTGATGTGGATGCTTTCTACCACCTTGTGGTGGAACGTTAGCTGTTGTTCCTTCTAATATTTTTAAAAGAGCTTGTTGAACACCTTCTCCACTAACATCTCTAGTTATAGATGGATTTTCTGATTTTCTAGCTATCTTATCTATCTCATCTATATATATTATTCCTCTCTCAGCCTTTTCTACATCAAAGTCAGCTGCTTGGATAAGCTTTAGTAGTATGTTTTCTACGTCTTCTCCAACGTATCCAGCTTCTGTTAAAGATGTTGCATCAGCCATTGCAAAAGGAACATTTAGAGTTTTTGCTAGTGTTTGAGCTAATAATGTCTTCCCTGAACCTGTAGGCCCAAGTAAAAGTATATTACTCTTTTGTATTTCTACATCTTTATTGCTTGCCTTTTTACTGTATATTCTTTTATAATGATTATAAACTGCTACTGATAAAGCTTTTTTAGCTGTTTCTTGACCAATTACATAACCATTTAAGATATCCATCATCTCTTTTGGCTTAGGTAGAGATGTTGTATCCTCTTCAACAGTGTCTTCTATTTCTTCTTGGATTATTTCATCACAAAGTTCAACACACTCATCACATATATAAACACTTGGACCTGCAATTAACCTTCTTACTTGCTCTTGGTTTTTGCCGCAGAATGAACATTTTAACTGTCTTTTGTCTTCATTTTTTGACATATTAAGCACCTCTTCCTATCTACGGTCTTTTTGTGTGATTACTTCATCTATTAAACCATATTCCTTAGCTTCTTGTGCGCTCATGAAGTTATCACGTTCAGTATCCATTTGAATAGTTTCTAATGGCTGACCTGTTCTTTCAGATAATATTTTATTTAAAGTGTCTTTCATTTTTAATATTCTTTTTGCGTGTATTTCTATATCAGTTGCTTGCCCTCTAGTCCCACCTAATGGTTGATGTATCATTATCTCACTATTTGGTAATGCAAATCTCTTTCCTTTTTCTCCTGCTGCTAATAAGAATGCTCCCATAGACGCTGCCATACCTATACAGATAGTGCTTACATCTGGTTTGATATATTGCATTGTATCATATATTGCCATTCCAGCAGTTATACTTCCACCTGGTGAATTTATATATAAATGTATATCTTTATCTGGGTCATCTGCTTCTAGGAAAAGTAATTGTGCCACTACAAGACCTGCTGTAGCATCATTTACTTCGTCTCCTAAGAATATTATTCTATCTTTTAGTAATCTAGAATATATATCGTAAGATCTTTCTCCTCTTCCTGTTTGTTCAACAACTACAGGTACTAATGCCATAGATCATACCCCCTCTATATGTTTATATTTATTTTGTTTATATATAATTTACAGTAGCCTAAAAGGCTACTGTAAAAAATTAAGCTATTACTGCATTATCAACTAATAAATCTATAGTTTTTCTTATCTTTATTTGACCTTTTATATCTTCTATATCAGTTTCTCTTAAAGATGCTTTTATTTTATCAGATTCCATGTTGTACATTTTAGCCATTTTTTCTAATTCTTCGTTCATTTCTTCTTCTGAAACTTCTATAGCTTCAGCTTTAGCTATTGCTTCTAATACTAATGAAGATTTTACTAATCTAGCAGCATCTTCTCTTCTTTCTTCTCTTAACTCTTCTATGCTTCTTCCAGTCATTTGTAATAACTGTTGTAAGTTTAATCCTTGGTATTGTAATTGCATGTTAAGTTCCATTAACATATTGTCTATTTGATGTTGTATCATAGCTTCTGGTATTTCTACTTCTGTATTTGCAGAAACTTTTTCAACTATAGCATTTCTCATTTCAGCTTCAGCTGAAGCTTTTGCGTTTTCTTCTAACTTAGCTCTTAAGTCAGATTTTAATTCAACTAATGTATCAAACTCACTTGAATCTTTAGCAAATTCATCATCTAATTCTGGTAATTCTTTTACCTTAACATCATTTACTTTAACTTTGAATACTGCAGGCTTTCCAGCTAAGTTTTCAGCATGGTATTCTGCTGGGAACTCAACGTTTACTTCTACTTCTTCTCCAGCTTTCTTTCCTACTAATTGATCTTCAAATCCTGGTATGAAAGTGTTTGATCCTATAACTAAGCTATAGTTTTCACCTTTTCCACCTTCAAATGCTACACCATCAACGAATCCTTCGAAGTCTATTATAGCTGTGAATCCTTTTTCTAATGCTTTATCTTCTGCACTTACTAATCTAGCGTGCTTGTTTTGCATTTCTTGTAGGCTTACTTCAACTTCTGCTTCAGTTACATTATTATCAACTTTAGCTATTTCTATACCTTTGTAAGCTCCTAATTCAAACTCTGGTTTAACCTCAACAGTAACAACCATAACTAATCCGTTGTCTTTGCTTATTTCTTCTACATCTAAGTCTGGTCTATCTATTGGATCTATATCTAATTCTTTTATAGCTTCTGGATAAACTTCAGGGAATAATAATTCTATAGCATCGTTGTAGAATACACCTTTACCGTATTGAGATTCTATTACAACTCTTGGAGCTTTACCTTTTCTGAATCCTGGTATATTGAACTTTCCTTTATTTTTATTGTATGCTTTTGTTACTGCTGCTTCAAATTTATCATTTTCTACAGTTATTTTTAAAGATACTTTAGTACCTTCTTTTTTTAATAATTCTGCTTTCATTAACTTAATCCTCCTAGTTATTGTTATGTAATTAATTTATATTGATTTTAATTTACAATATTATAGTTTAACTCTTTAATTATATCACATAAGTTTTTTTATTTACAAGTATTCACTTAGTTTATAAAACTTTTGAATACTTGTTTATATCTTAATTTCTGTCATATTTATTTTTCCATTATCTATATCTAATATTACAAAACTTTTATATGCGACTCCCCTTGGAAAAGATACACTTCCAGGATTAATATATAAAATTTCACCTTTTTCTTTACATAAAGGTGTATGAGTATGACCAAATACAACTATATCTGCATTTACAGACTTTGCTTTTATTTCTAGTTCATCTAATCCATACTTTACTCCATACTTATCCCCATGACACAAGAATATAGTTTTATCCTCTATATCAAATACCAATTCATCTTCTACATTTTCAAAATCACAATTTCCTTTTACAGCCATAATAGGAACATTAGTCATATTGTGTATATACTTAGAATCAGAAAAATTATCTCCTGCATGAATTAGTAAATCACAATCTTTTAAGTAGGGTATAGCTTTATCTATAAACTTAGTTATCATGTGTGTATCACTTACTATACCTATTTTCATTATCTCACTACCCTTTTAGAAAACTCACTTTTCATTAATTTTAATGCATTAGCTCTATGGCTTATACTATTTTTTACAGAACTTGGCATTTCTGCAAATGTCTTATTATATCCACTTACTATAAATAATGGGTCATATCCAAATCCATTTTTACCTTTTTCTTCAAATCCTATAGCCCCTTCACAAGTTCCTCTAACTACAAACTCTTTTCCATCTGGGAATACTACAGCTATAGCTGATACAAATCTTGCAGTTCTTTGACTTGCAGCCACATTATTTAAAGATTTCATTAACTTTTGTCTATTTTCTTCATCAGTTGCATTTTCTCCTGCAAATCTAGCAGAATAAATTCCTGGTTTTTTCCCTATAGCATCTACCTCTAATCCTGAATCATCAGCTATTGTTATCATATTTGTTTTCTTTGCTATAGTTCTTGCCTTTATAAGTGCATTATGTTCAAATGTTTTTCCATCTTCAACTATTTCTATTCCCGCTAAATCTACATCTTTTAATGAATATACATTGTATTCAAAATCTTCTAGTATAGCACCTATTTCTTCTAATTTATGAGCATTATTTGTTGCTATAACAACTTCATTTCCATACTCCATACCTAATATTTCATCTGCTATTTCACCTAAAGCAGCTCTTTGCGCTTTTATTAATTCTTTATTTCCTTTTTCACCAAGTTCTAATAATTTATTTAAATCATTTCTTGAGAAAGGTCTTTCTTCTCCAGTTCCCTGAACTTCAACAAATTCACCTTTATCAGTCATTATTACATTCATATCTACATGTGCATTTGAGTCCTCTTCATAACATAAGTCAAGCATATGTTCTTGGCCAACTATACCAACACTTATTGCAGATACAAAGTTTGTTATTGGCATTTCTTTTATTGCTTTTGATTTATGTAATTTATTTAAAGCATCTACAACCGCTACAAATGCCCCTGTTATTGATGCTGTTCTAGTTCCACCATCAGCTTGAATAACATCACAGTCTACCCATATAGTTCTTTCGCCTATTTTAGATAAATCTACAACAGATCTTATAGTTCTTCCTATTAGTCTTTGTATTTCTTGAGTTCTCCCGTCTAGCTTTCCTCTTGATGCTTCTCTTATTTTTCTTTGATGAGTAGATCTTGGTAACATAGAATACTCAGCATTTATCCATCCTGTGCCAGTGTGTCTTAAAAATGGTGGTACTTTATCTTCGATTGAAGCTGTACATATTACTTTTGTTTCCCCCATTTCTATAAGCACAGAACCTTCTGCATATTTAGTATAATTTCTAGTTATTTTTATATCTCTTATTTCATCATTTTTTCTATTATTAATTCTCGCCATATAAATACCTCTCTTAACCTTGTATGCTTAGCTTTTGTATATACTAATAATATTAGCATATATTGTTAATAGCTTTCTACATTCGTAATATTGTAGATGAAATATTATTTCTACAATAGTTTGCTTATTACTTTAATTCATTTTCTACTTCTTCTTTAGACTGTAAGCCTGTTAGTTGTATAAATTTATCTTCATCAATTACTTTTACACCCAAATCATTGGCTTTAGTTAATTTTGAACCTGCTTCTTCTCCAGCTAATACAAATGTTGTAGACTTACTTACACTTGAAGTAGCCTTTCCTCCCCTAGACTCTATCATCTCTTTTGCGTCATTTCTTTTAAGAGTTGGCAATGTACCTGTAAGTACGATTTTCATCCCCTCAAATATTTTAGCAATATCAGAACTTTCGTCTTGTATTGACTTTGTATTTACACCACAGCTCTTTAATTTTTCTATTAATTTTATATTCTTTTCTTCTTGGAAGAATTTAACAACACTATTTGCCATTATTCCCCCAAACTCTTCTAAATTAACTAACTCTTCATTTGATGCAGACATTATTAAATCTAAATCCTTAAAGTTATTAGCTAGTATTTTAGCTCCCTTAGTACCAACAAATTTTATTCCCAATCCATTTATAAGTCTCCATAAATCATTTGATTTAGACTTTTCAATTGAGTTTAATAAGTTATTTGCTGATTTTTCTCCCATTCTATCTAGTTTTACAACTTCATCTTTATTTAATGTATATAAATCAGCTATATCTTTAATTAACCCTTTATCTAGTAAAAGTGTTATTATAGATTCTCCCAATCCATCAATATTCATAGCATCTCTAGACACAAAGTGAATTATACCTCTTCTAATTTGAGCTGGACAAGATATATTAATACACTTAACAGCAGATTCCCCTTCTAATCTTACTGTTGGTTCAGAACATACAGGACATTTTTTCGGCATTTCAAAATCTATTTCATCTCCAGTACGCTCTTCTTTTATAACTTCTACAACTTGAGGAATTATATCACCAGCCTTTTGAACCAATACTGTATCATTTATTTTTATATCTTTTTCTCTTATGTAATCTTCATTATGAAGTGTAGCTCTACTTACACTAGTTCCTGCTAGCCTTACAGGTTCTAGTACTGCTGTAGGGGTTATTGTTCCAGTTCTACCTACTTCAACTATTATATCTAAAATTTTGGTTTTCTTTTGTTCTGCTGGGAATTTATATGCTATTGCCCATCTTGGACTTTTAGCAGTATATCCCATAGTTTCTCTTTGAGCTAAATTATTTACTTTTATAACCATACCATCTATTTCAAATCCTAGCTCACCTCTATTATCTGTCCAATATTTTATATGATCAATTACATCTTGTATATTATTATATACTTTATAATTTGGACTTACCTTAAATCCTAACTCTTTAAGATAATCTAAGGCTTCGCTATGATTCTTAAAATCTGTGTTTTGTACATACTCTAAATTAAATATAAATATATCTAAAGGTCTTTTTGCTGTTAGCTTAGGATCTAATTGTCTTAATGAGCCTGCAGCTAAGTTTCTAGGATTAGCAAATAATTGTAATCCTTGTTTTTCTTGTTGTTCATTAACTTTTTTAAAATCATCTTTAGATATGAATACTTCCCCTCTTACAACAACTTCTTCTTGATCTTTTATTCTTAAAGGTATACTTTTTACTGTTTTAAGATTTTGAGAAATATCTTCTCCTACAATACCATCCCCTCTAGTTGCTCCCTTTTCAAATAATCCATTATTGTATGTAAGTCCTACAGATAAACCATCTATCTTAAACTCTACAACATATTCTACTTCACCCTCTACCATGTCTCTTACTCTTTTGTCAAAATCTCTTAAGTCTTGTGCAGAATATGCATTTGCTAAGCTTAACATTGGTATTTTATGAACTACTTGTTCAAACTTATCTAATGGTTTTCCTCCAACCCTACTTGATGGAGAATCTACTCTTTTTAACTTAGGATTTTCTTCTTCTAACTTTATTAGCTCCTTCATTAGATTATCATATTCATAATCAGATATTTCAGGAGTATCTTCATTATAGTATTTATCATTGTGATAATTTATTAAATCTATTAATTCACTTATTCTATTCTCTACATTCACTATTATCACCTCTTATGTAAAATCTTATTTTTTATTATTGCCATTTTATAACTTTAATATATTTTAGTATATCACTATAACCTCATCATTTGTTTAATTATTTCATATTATAATTTCTCTATAATAAAAAAATAAAAGTCCTTCAATTGCTTGAAGGACCAATCTATTTAAAAATAAATGTATATATGACTGTGATGATAAATTCTGAGGTGCTATATACATTTATTTAATACTATTCTAACCAAATTCCACTATATTTATTTGCATTTTTATTTCTTTTCTAATTTTGCTACACATTCTACGTGCATAGTATGAGGGAACATATCTACTGGTTGTATTTCAGTACATCTATACCCTCTTTCATCTAGGTAATTTAGGTCTCTTGCTAATGTAGATGGATTACAAGATACATATACCACTCTATCCGGTTGCATTGATATTATTGTATCTAATACTTTCTCATCACATCCTTTTCTAGGAGGGTCTACTACAACTACATTAGCTGTTTTTCCTTCGCTATACATCTTAGGAACAACTTCTTCAGCCTTACCTACATAGAATTCAACGTTGTCTAATTTATTTATATGAGCATTTATTTTAGCATCTTTTATAGCATCTTCCACTATTTCTATTCCATAAACCTTTTTTGCCTTTTGAGCTAAGAATAATGATATAGTCCCTATTCCACAGTATATATCAAATACAGTATCATTTTCTTTTAAATCAGCATATTCTAAAGCTTTATTGTATAAAACCTCTGTTTGAACTGGATTTACTTGGAAGAATGATAATGGAGATATTTCAAATACTAAATTTCCTATATAATCATTTATTTTTCCATTTCCATATATAACCCTATTTTCTTTTCCTAATATAACATTAGTTTTTTCTCTATTTACATTAACCACTAAAGTTTTAAATCCTGGTATATTTTCTTCTAGTACTGATGCTAACTCCTTTAAATATGGCAACTTCTTGCCATTAGCTACTAATACAACCATTACTTCATTAGTCGTAAATCCTATTTTAGTTACTAAATGTCTTAATACTCCAGTGTGTGTTTTTTCATCATAAACACTTACATTATATGCATTTATATAAGTCTTTATTATTTTCACTATTTTATCATTTATGTCATGTTGTATTATACACTTGTCCATTGGAATTATATCATGGCTTTTTTTCTTATAAAAACCTATTACTGGATTATTTCCACTCTTTTGTATAGGAAATTGTGCTTTGTTTCTATACCTAAAAGGATTTTCCATTCCTATAGTATTGTGTATTTCTACGTTATCTAATTTTCCGATTCTCGTTATAACTTGTTTTACTTCATTTGTTTTTATATCTAATTGCTTTTGATATTCTAATTCTTGTACCTGACATCCACCGCAATCTTTAAGTGAATCACTACATTTTCTATCAACTCTAAATGGTGATTTTTCTATTATTTCAACTATATCTCCAACTGCATAGTTTTTCTTAGATTTGTTTATTTTAACTTTTACCTTGTCTTCTACTAATCCGCCCTCTACGAAGACTGTAAATCCATCATGTTTTCCTATTCCTACTCCACCTTGACCTATATCAACTATATCTACAATATATTCTTTATTTTTTGTCAACATCAAAGTATCCTCCGTCCGTATATTTTAAAGCTACAAGAATTTATTTTACCAAAAAAATAGAGCCTTATAAAGCCCTTATATAAATAAATCTCTACTTTTATAGCCCCTATACATTTGTAAGCAAGCAAATAATAATAATATAAAACCAAATATAGGGCCTATATATACTAATTTTTCTGCTAAATGTTCTGCTACCCCACTATCTACAATAGCCTTAACTGCGCCTGTGTAGTCTGCCTTGGCATTAATTCCATATCTTATCCATGTAAAAGAAGTCATTATAGCTACAGGTACAACACTCATAGTCATATAAAATCCCGTCATGGTTCTTTGTTTAACACCTTTTAGACCCATGTATATAGGTAAGAAAAATATCACTGGCAATATAAATCCATAAAACTGTGGAGATAGTGCTAAAAACAATATGGAACTAAATAAAAAACTCGTAATATACTTTCTTAAGTAACTTGTCTTTCCCTCAAAGTCACATAAAGATGCTTTTAAATATCTTATGTAAACTTCTATACTTCCTTCTATTTTGTTTTCATCTTTAGATCCTTTAATTTCTTTTAAAAGCTCTGTTCCTTTTGAATTTAGTTGCTGATACTGCTTTTTAAAATTTTCATTTATTTCTATGTCCTCATACTTTGTATATAATGTTTTAAGCTGTTTTATGTATTTTTCCTTTTTATTATCCTTTATCCTCTTAGATTTCTCAACCTCTATTCTTATTTGATTTATAGTTGTCATAACTGATTTTCCGCCCATTAAAATCCCCCCTTAAATATATATTAATATACTTAATCTATTTTTACCTTATTATATATGTGTTTTATTCAAAAAACCCTACAGTAAAATTAAGTAGGGTTTTTATATTTTATCTTACTTTTGATCTTTAATTATAGTTTTCATAGATACTCCTATACAAACAAATATTGTAGTCCATATTGTCCCCATAAATACCCATGCAGCGCCTGTCATAAGTTCAACCTCCTTTATTTTATGAAGTTGTTACTTTATTTGATTCTATTTCCTCTTTATATTTAGATTTGATAGATTTATATGATTGAATAAAGCCAATCAATAATACTCCAAAAACAACTGCTCTACCTAAATTTACCCAAACGGCAAACTCTGGTATACCTTCTATATAGCTTGGTGTTATTTTAAAGTTACCAGCCATCCAGTAATCTCTTGTGAAGAATACTAGGAAAGTTATTATAGTTATTGGTGTTAAGAACTGATGGAACAATCTAAAGAACCACTTAGGGACTTTCCATAATCCGCCTCTATTCATTTCTTGTAAAGCCTTATCTTTAACACACCAACCTATTACTATTATCTCTATTAACCCAAGAACTATCAGTAAGTAGTTACCTATCCAGTTGTCAATTTCTGTAAAGTAAACTAAGTTAGCACTTTGAGTTAGTATTGACTCTAATGCTATTGGTGCCCCAACTATTAGATATCCAACAAATACTATCCAAGCACCTTTCTTTCTATCTATACCTGCATCTTCTTCTAGTAATGCAACTAAATAATTGTACATTGCTATTGCAGATGTTATACCAGCAAAGAATAACAATAAGAACCACAGAGCTCCAAATATTCCTCCACCAGTCATAGTGCTAAATACATTTGGTAATACCATAAATGCAAGACCTATACTTCCTTTTATACCTTCTGGTCCTAAAAATGCATAAGCTATAGGTATAACAGCTGTACCACCTAATATAACTTCTGCAAATTCATTTAATGATACTGTAGCTACAGAAGCTGTTACTATATCTTCATCTGGCTTTAAGTAAGATGCATAATTGTGTATTATACCCATACCTAAAGATAATGTGAAGAATATTTGACCTGCTGCTGCTATTGCAGATGACCATGATAATTGACTAAAGTCTGGATTCCATATAAAGTTAAGACCTGCTAATGAACTCCAATCTGGATTGACTGGTGCCCCTAGTGTCAACGCTCTTATACCTAGTATAATACCAAATACATAAAGCGTAGGCATCATAACTTTGGCCCATGATTCTATACCTTTTTGTATACCTTTCATTACAGCAAATGCTAGACAGAGTAATGAAATAACCCAGAATATTAAATTCTTCGGATCTTGTATATAACTTCCAAAGAACGCTCCTGGATCTGAATTGTATCCTCCTGTCAATGAGTTGAATGCAAACCCTAATGACCATCCTATTATGTGATTGTAGTAAGAGTTAACTAATATAGTAACTCCAAAAGCTATCATTCCACATAAAGCTCCAACTATAATTGCTTTTTTCGGAGCCATTGCTTGCTTAGCCTGTAAATACATCATAGGACCTATTGTACCATGCCCATATTTACCTCCATGGCGTCCAATACTCCATTCAACTAACATTATAGGTATACCTATAACTATTAGTGCGAAGAAGTATGGTATCATAAATGCTCCTCCACCATTTGAAGCGGCTACATATGGAAATCTCCAGAAGTTCCCTAGCCCAACAGCATTACCCGCCATAGCCAATATAAGGCCAACCTTAGAACCCCAATTCTCTCTACTCTCTGACATTTGTATCCCCCCTTTTTTTATAGTTATGCTCTAAATGAGGTGCATATTACTGTTACATATCAATTTGTTACAGAATATGAATACAAAAAATAGCCACTAAGTTTAATTATTAAACTTAGTGGCTAATATATAACTCAAAAATATAGTATAACTGACTTTAGGCATTTTAAAGTTGTTATTTTTAAGTTTTTAGAAAATTTAAAATTATTTTTTAATTCTTTTTACTACAGAACTCTACTTGATCCTCTATATATTACTCCTCTTGATGCATCAACAGTTATAACCTCTCCATCTTTTACTATACTTAATATATCTCTAGCTGAAACTATAACTGGTTTATCTAAGTTTAGTCCAACTATTGCTGCATGTGAAGTCATTCCGCCTTCTTCTGTTACTATAGCTCCTGCTTTTTCTATATATGGATTCATTTCTATATCAGTCATGGTTGTAACTAATATATCTCCTTCGTTAAACTCTACACATTCCCCTACATTTCTAACTATACGTACATTACCTTCAGCAGTCTTACTTCCAACACCTATACCATTTGCTATTTCTTCACTTATAACATGAACTTTTATTAAGTTAGTAGTTCCGCTTACTCCAACAGGTACTCCAGCTGTTATAACAACTAATTCTCCATTGTTTATGTATTTAGCATTTTTAGCTGCTTCTATAGAGTTTTCTATAACTTCATCTGTATTGTGAGCATTAGATGCTTTAACACTATATACTCCCCAAGTAAGAGCTAATCTTCTCATAACTTTTTCATCATCAGTAGTAGCTATTATTGGACACTTAGGTCTAAATTTAGATACCATTCTAGCAGTGTATCCTGTAGATGTAGAAGTTATTATAGCTGATGCATTTAAATCTATTGCAGTTGTACAAGTAGCATGACTTATTGCATCTGTTACTGTTGAGTTATTATTAGTATTTTGCTTTAATAAGTTATCGTAATCTAATGTTTCTTCAGTTCTTTTAGCTATTGTAGCCATAGTCTTAACAGCTTCAACTGGATATTTACCAGCAGCAGTTTCTCCTGATAGCATTATAGCATCTGTTCCATCGTATATAGCATTTGCAACATCTGTAACTTCTGCTCTTGTTGGTCTTGGATTTCTTATCATAGAATCAAGCATTTGAGTAGCTGTTATTACTGGCTTAGCTAATTCGTTACATTTTCTTATTATCATCTTTTGAACTACAGGTATATCTTCTGTTGGTATTTCAACTCCAAGATCCCCTCTTGCAACCATTATACCATCAGAAACTTTTAATATTTCATCTATATTATCTACACCTTCTTGATTTTCTATTTTAGATATTATTTGTATATCTGTAGCATTATTTTTTTCTAATAATTCTCTTATAGCTAATACGTCTGATGCTTTTCTTACAAATGAAGCTGCTATGTAATCTATACCTTGAGATATACCAAATTCTATATCACTTGCATCTTTTTCAGTTATAGCTGGTAAGTTTATCTTAACACCCGGAACATTTACACCTTTGTGATTTTTAACTACTCCAGAGTTTTCAACTACACAAACGATATCATCTCCATTAACTTCTTTAACTCTAAGTCCTACTAATCCATCATCTATTAGTATAGTATCTCCTGAAACAACATCTTTAGCTAAATCTTTGTAACTTACTGTACAAATTTCTTTTGTTCCTATAACATCTTTCATCGTTATAGTAAATGTTTGCCCTTCTTCTAATAATACTTCTGGGTCAGCAAAGTTTCCTGTTCTTATTTCTGGTCCCTTAGTATCTAATAAAAGCGCTACTGGCTTTCCTAATTTTTCTCTTACCCCTTTAGCAACATCAAATCTTTCTTTGTGCTCTTCATGAGATCCATGAGAAAAGTTAAATCTACAAACGTTTAACCCACTCTCAACAAGTTGTGTTAATACTTCTTCCGTACTTGATGCTGGTCCTAATGTACAAACTATTTTTGTTCTCTTCATATTATTTAACATATATATGCTCCTCCTAAATTATATAGATAGTATTTTTGCCATCTCATAAGTTTCCTTATCAAAATCCCTAGTCATTGATAAAGCTTCAGTTATATCCATGTCAATTATTTCATTTGCTCTAGTACCTACAACTCTTCCAGCTTTACCATCTAGAAGCAATTCTACCGCTCTAACGCCCATCTTACTAGCTAATATTCTATCAAATGCCGTTGGACTTCCTCCTCTTTGGACATGTCCTAGTATTGTAACTCTTAAATCTGCATTTGTTCTAGCCACTATTTCTTTTCCAAGGTCTTGGGCATTTCCAACACCCTCTGCTAAAATTATTATACTGTGTCTTTTACCCCTTTTCTTTGTTGTATCTAACTTATTACATACATCATCTACATTATAGTTAATTTCTGGAACTATTATAGTTTCCGCTCCTCCTGCAAGACCAGCATATAAAGCTAAGTCTCCACAGTGTCTTCCCATAACTTCAATTATGTTAACCCTTTCATGAGATGAAGAAGTATCTCTTATTTTACCTATGGCATCTATTATAGTATTAATTGTTGTATCAAATCCTATAGTATAGTCTGTATACGCTAAGTCATTGTCTATAGTTCCTGGTAATCCTATTGCAGGGAAACCTAACTCTGTTAATTTTAATGCACCATTAAATGATCCATCTCCACCTATAACAACTAAACAATCTATACCATATTTTTTTAAAACTTTAACTGCTACTTTTCTTCCTTCTTCAGTTTTAAACTCTTCACATCTAGAAGACTTTAATATTGTTCCACCTCTATGTATAATGTCACCTACAGAAGATAAGTTCATTTCTTCTAGGTCTTCTTCTATTAACCCTTTATATCCTCTGTTAATTCCATATACTTTGCATCCGTAATAAATAGCAGATCTGACAACAGCTCTTATAGCTGCGTTCATTCCTGGAGCATCTCCTCCACTTGTTAATATACCTATAGTTTTCATAATGATACCTCCTAGTATATATTACATACAGGGACATTAATCGTCCCTGTATCTTTTTTTTATCCCATCAAAGTTAAAAAAATTAAACATGCTAATATATTCTTTTCTGATATTATACCATAATATACATTACTTTTTTAATAATATTATTAATATTCTTCTATTTTATTTTTATTCTTTATAGTACATAGGAAATTATATTCCTATTTTAACTTTATAGTAAATATAATCTCCTAAAATGTACTTTATTAAAATATTTTATCTAACGTTTTATTATAAAACTTCATTATTATCTTTATTTCTTTATCTTGATACAACTCTTAGGTAGTATTTTTTCTAAGCTATACATCAACTCTTCACATATATCTACACTTAGACCATTCCACTTGTATAATTGTTTTGTATCTTCTGCATATAAAAATACATTTTCTTTTCCTAAGTGATTTTTAAATACATCACCTATACGGTTTATAATATCTTGATTTTTATGACTATCTACCTTTAGGTATAAACCAAGTTTAGAATTGTTGCCTACCTGTGATCTTTGTCTTTGATTGCTATCTACTCTATTTTTATATCTAGACTCTTCAAACTTAGAAGTGTCACTTATATCTTTTATCTCTCTAGCTATAAGTTTTGCATTTTCATCCTCTTTTATACTTAGAGTACCTTTTACATATATAATATTATCTTCATTTAGTATATGATTGTATTTTTGCAGTAATTGAGGAAATACTATTATTTCTATTGTTCCATACAAATCCTCAAGTTCTATAAATGCCATAATATCATTTCTTTTTGTAGTTTTTATTATTTTATTAACTACCATACCACCCATTATAACTTCTTTTTCATCTAGTGCTAAATAATTTTCAACATCGTCTTTTAAAGCATTTAGTTTTCCATTATCAATAGAAGTTCTTCTACTTATTTCTTCTTCAAATTGTGAAAGAGGGTGTCCACTTACATACATTCCTAGGACTTCTTTTTCTAAGTTTAGCTTTTCTCTTTCCTCATATTCTTTTAAACTTGGTAACTTACTAACTTCTTGTAATTGAGTAGACTCGCCTTGAGATCCAAATGCATCAAATAAAGATATTTGACCTTGAAGATTTTTCTTTCTGTCCATAGAGACACTATCGATTAAGCCTTCATACCCTGCCATTAGACTTGCTCTATTTTCAGATATTTCATCAAAAGCCCCACACTTTATTAAACTCTCTATGACCCTTTTGTTTATATCTTTTGAATCTAATCTTTTTAGAAGATCTGATATATCTGTAAATCTGCCATTAGCTTCTCTTTCTCTTATTATATTATTTATAATATTCACACCGACATTTTTGACAGCTGCTAGTCCAAATCTTATGTTAGTTCCCTCAACTGAGAATTTAGAAAAACTACTATTTATATCTGGCCTTAATATTTCAATTCCTAATGCGTTACATTCTCTTATATATTCAACAACTTTATCAGTATTACCCATTACACTTGTTATTAAAGCTGCCATAAATTCTACTGGATAGTGTGCTTTTAAGTAGGCTGTTTCATATGATAATACACCATATGCAGCAGCATGCGATTTATTAAAAGCATATTTTGCAAAGTCTATCATATCATCAAATATTTTTTCAGCGATTTCTTCTGGAACACCATTCCTTACACACCCAGCTATTTCTATATTTCCGTCTTCATCTTCTTTACCATGGACAAAGTATCTTCTTTCTTCTTCCATTACATCCATCTTCTTTTTACCCATAGCTCTTCTAACTAAGTCACTACGGCCATAAGTATATCCACCTAAATCTCTAACAACCTGCATAACCTGCTCTTGATATACTAAACATCCATAGGTAACATCCATTATAGGTCTTAAAGACTCATGTAGGTATTTAACTTTATCTGGATTATTCTTGTTTTCTATATAAGTAGGTATAGAATCCATTGGACCCGGTCTGTATAAAGATATTCCTGCCACTATATCCTCGAAATTATCAGGTCTTAATTGTTTCATGAAACTTCTCATCCCAGCACTTTCTAATTGGAATACACCTAGCGTATTACCTGATGATAAAAGTTCATATACTTTTTTATCATCATAATCCATTTTAGAAAAGTCTATTTTTACACCATGATTTTTTTCTATCAATTCAAGTGCATCTCTTATTACAGTTAAAGTTCTCAGTCCTAAGAAATCCATCTTTAAAAGACCAAGCTCTTCTAATGTAGTCATAGTAAATTGAGTTGTTATAGCATCTTGGTGTTTATATAGTGGTACATATTCATCTACTGGATTTTTAGATATAACTACACCTGCTGCATGGGTAGATGCATGTCTAAGCATTCCCTCTATTTGCTTTGATATATCTATGATTTCTTTTGTTTCTTTATCTTGTTCATATAATGCTCTTAGATTTGGATTGGTTTCTAGAGCTTTATCTATTGTCATCCCTAAAGCAAATGGAATTTCTTTTGCTATTTTGTCTACTTTGTTATATGGTACATCTAAAACTCTACCAACATCTCTTATAGCAGCTTTAGCTCCCATTGTTCCAAAAGTTATTATCTGTGCAACGTGATCTTCACCATATTTTCTTTTTACATAATCTATAACTTCTTCTCTTCTTTCATAACAGAAGTCAATATCTATATCGGGCATGGATACACGCTCTGGATTTAAAAATCTTTCAAATAACAGTGAGTATTTTATAGGGTCTATATCTGTTATTTTAAGGGTATATGCAACAATAGAACCTGCCGCACTACCTCTACCTGGACCTACCATTATATTATTTTCTTTAGAGAAGTTTATAAAATCCCATGTGATTAAGAAATACTCTACGTATCCCATTTTTTCAATGACACTTAATTCATAATTAAGTCTATCTATAACTTCTTGACTTGCGGTACCATATCTTTCTTCTAATCCCTTAAAGCAAAGTTCTCTAAGATAGCTATCTGGTGTATAACCTTTAGGAACTTCATATTGTGGTAAATGTATTGTATTAAAGTCAAATTCTACATTACATTGTTCTGCTATCTTTACAGTATTATCTAATGCCTCTATGACGTCTGGAAATACCCTTTCCATTTCTTCTCTTGATTTTAGATAAAATTCATCACTACCAAACCTCATTCTATTTGGATCGTTTAAAGTTTTACCCATCTGAATACACATAAGTGCATCATGAATCTTTGCATCTTCTTTATTAACATAATGTACATCATTTGTAGCAACTAATGGTATACCTGTTTCTCTTGAAAGTTTTATTATTTCTTCATTTACAGACCTTTGCTCTTCTATGTTTTGGTCTTGTATTTCTAAATAATAATTACCCTTTCCAAATATACTTTCATATTCTAAAGCGTATTTTTTTGCTTTTTCATAATTTCTATCCATAAGAGATTGTGCTATATCTCCTGCTAAACATGCTGATAAAGCTATAATTCCCTTACTATATTTTCTAAGTTCATCCATATCTATTCTTGGTTTATAATAAAATCCTTCTACATAAGAAGTAGATACTAGTTTTATAAGATTTTGATATCCTTCCATATCCTTTGCTAATAAAACTAAATGTCCTTGATTTTTATCATAATTAGGGTCTTTATCTCTTAATCTACGAGGTGCTGTATATACCTCACAACCTATTATAGGTTTTATTCCTTCTTTTTTAGCTGTTTTATAAAAATCTATTACTCCAAACATACAACCATGGTCTGTTATGGCAATAGAACTCATATTCAATTCTTTTGCTTTACTCACAAGCTTCTTTACTCTTGAAAAACCATCAAGTAAACTATACTCCGTGTGAACATGAAGATGTGCGAAATCTTTGCTCACTAAACCACCTCCTGTCTTATCTTCTTATATTACCATAAAATAAGGTGATAAAACTTTAATTTTAACACTTATCTATTGAGCTATCATATTTATACCTTTAATCAGTATATATCCTTAAAATAACGAACTATTAGTTAATATATACCGTATTTTTATATACAAAAAGAGGTTATATAAATATAACCCCTATATTACTTATTCCTAAGATTGTTAGCTATCTCTTCTATTTTTCTTAATCTATGATTTACACCAGACTTACCTATTGGAGGATTTAGTATTTCTCCTAATTCCTTTAATGTTAAGTCTTCACATTCTAGCCTAACTTTAGCTATTTCTTGCAAGTTTTCAGGTAAACTATTTATTCCGATAGTTTCTTGTATAAACTTAATATTTTCCACCTGTCTAACTGCTGCATTAACAGTTTTTGAAAGATTCGCAGTTTCGCAGTTAACTATACGATTTACATTATTTCTCATTGCTTTTACAATTTTTGTGTTCTGAAGACTTAAAAGTGCATTGTGAGCTCCTATTATACTTAATAAATCCGATATTTGTTCACTTTCCTTTAAGTACACTACATAGTTATTCTTTCTAAGAACTATTTTACAATTAAATCCTAATGAATTTATAAGGTTCTGTAGGGATTCTGCAAATTCCTCATTGTTAGTTACAAACTCCATATGATAATTTTTCCCCGGATCACTTATAGATCCTCCTCCAAGAAATGCACCTCTTATAAAAGCTCTTATACATTCATCATCTTTTAAAAGATGACTTGGTACTTTATTTAAAGGATAAAATCCATCTCCTGGCTCTAATATCCCTAAATCCTTTATAAGTTTTTGTGCTCCCATTTCACTAGTAACCATAAGAACATAGCTATTATTTCTCTTTAGCATTTGATTCTTATTTACCGATATAGTTGTGTTTATACCAAAATTTTGTTTTAGTAGTCTAAATACCTTACGAGCTATAGAGTTTAGCTCCGTAGTTATCTTTAAATTTAATTTTTTATATCCTACAATTTGTATACTTCCTGATAATCTTACTAGAGCAGCTAATTCAGCTATGTTGCAATTATCATTATCTGACGTAATTCTTGCTAACTCATTTTTCGTTTCAGCTGAAAAAGACATAATTATCACCTATTAACTGTTCTTTTTTAATCGTTTTTTTATTTCTTGTAAAGCAACTTTGATGATTTCCTTTTCATCATCATATCTAGCCAAGTCTACTACCCTATCTAAATGTATAAACTTAGCATCTATAAACCCTTCTTCTTTTTGAGGTATTGTATCCATATTTCTTGCATGCATTAAATACCAAAATACAGTTTTATGAACCGCTTTGTTTTCATCCCAGTTTTCTTTGAATGTATAATGAATTTCACCTAAATATTTCAGTATTTCAGCTTTTACCCCAGTTTCTTCTAAAACTTCTCGTAACGCTGCCTCTTGCCTATTTTCGCCTTCTTCTACCTTTCCTTTCGGTAAAACCCAATCTCCATTGAATTTTCTAAGTAAAAGTATGGCATTGCCAAATAGTACTACACCTCCGGCACTAACCTCTTCTCTCATAGATGTTCACTCCTTAAAACTAACATAATAATAAGGATTTCTACATAAATACTTAAAATCCTTTTTTACTTCATAGTGTCATTTTTATGACTTAGTGCCAAATCAACTATTATACTAGAAATGCAATCTGCATCATGTCTAATATAATTATTTTTTATCTCAATTAGGTTTTCTTCTATCGATTTTACCCCCATACCTTTAAGGGTATTTTTTTGCCCTTTGTCTAGTAAAACTTGACTAGCACCATCTTTTTGGTATCTTTCATATATATATTCTGGTAATATTTCATTATTTGATATCACATAATCAATAATATTTTCACTTGAATGTTTTATTATTGCATTTACATGTTGCAAAACATTGTATTCGTCTGTTTCCCCTGGTTGGGTCATTATGTTAGATATATATACCTTTGGGGCTTTTGACGCTTTAATTGCATCGACTACTCCATCAACTAAAAGATTTGGAATTATACTTGTATATAAACTTCCTGGACCTATAACTATTATATCAGCATTTTCTATAGAGTTAATAACTTCGTCCAACGGTTTTGCATTAGATGGTTCTAAAAATACTTTTTCTATAGATGTATTTTTAGATTTTACTTCCTTTGGAATATTCGATTCCCCTTTTACTATGCTTTTATCTTTTAGCTTTGCTACAAGATTTATATCTTCTAATGTTACTGGCAATACCTTTCCAGTTATTGCAAATATTTGACTCATTTTATATACAGCAACTTCAAAATTTCCATATAAACCATTCATTGCTGCCAAAAACAGATTGCCAAAACTTTGACCTTTTAAGCCACCTTCTGTGAATCTATACTTCATAACTTCATCCATAGTAGGCTCTATATTGGCAAGAGCTAACAGACAATTTCTTATATCCCCTGGAGGCAACATCCCTAAGTCTTCTCTTAATACTCCAGATCCTCCACCATCATCTGCAACAGTAACTATTGCAGTTATATTTTTAGTATGGTATTTTAGACCTCTCAAGAAAATTGATTGACCTGTACCTCCTCCTATAACAACAACTTTTGGTTCTACACTTTCCTTACTTCTAAGATATCTTGGCTTGATTCTTTCATTTACAATTCTTCTATATAAATAAAATGATATTAATAAAGAAACCCACCCTGTTACCCCTACTATAAAAAATATAGTACTCATTTTTTCCTCCAGATTATCTAATCATAGAGTCTCTGTGTTTCTTTACGACCCTATATCCTTTTTTCATCAGCTCATCATATATAAGATTCGCTATAGTTACAGATCTATGTCTACCTCCAGTACAACCTATACCAATAACTAAATGTTGCTTTCCTTCTTCTATATACTGTGGTACTAAAAATTGTATCATATCATTTAATTTGTAAAAAAATTCTTGACTTATCTTAGAATTCATAACATAATCTCTTACATCTTGTTCGTCACCTGTTTTAGGTCTTAATTCTTCTAGATAGTATGGATTTGGCAAGAATCTTACATCAAATACTAAATCACAATCTGCTGGTATACCATGTTTAAATCCAAATGATAATACAGATATAGTTAATTTATTATTTTCTTCTCCTTGAGAGTATATCTTGCTTATCTCTTCCTTTAAATCCTTAGGCTTCATATTAGTCGTATCTATAATAGAATCAGATACTTCTTTTAAGGGTTCCATTATCTCTCTTTCCATTTTTATACCTTCTGTTAAAGATACGTTCATAGAAAGAGGATGATTTCTTCTTGTCATTTTATATCTATTTAATAATACTCTATCTGAACAATCTAAATATAACATTTCATATTTATAGTTTTCTTTTTTTAAATACTCTAAACTCTCATGAAGTTCCTTGAAAAATCTTCTTCCTCTAATATCTATACCTAAAGCAACTTTATCAATACTTGAATTTGGTTGATAACATAACTCTGCAAATTTTGTTATTAAAGCAGGTGGTAAGTTATCTACACAATAAAATCCCATATCTTCTAAAGCTCTCATAGTTTCACTTTTTCCTGACCCAGAAAGTCCAGTAACTATTACAAATTTCATCTAACTTACCCCCTTAAATCTTTATACTCTTATATTTTCAACAAATGATAAATCTAATTTAGCTTCTTTAATAGTCTTCATAGCTTTGTCAAAATTTCCTACGTTATTAGGTATGTGTGCATCAGATCCTATTATAAATGTATTTCCTAAATGTTTTATTTTTTTTAGCTGTTCTACATTTAAATATCCATGACTACTATTAATTTCAAGTCTTGTATTAGTCTCTTTTGCCACCTTAGCTATTTCCTCTATATACACATCTCCTTTATCTCCAGGATGCGTTATAATAAAAATATCATTGTTTCTCATAGCATTTATTATGCCTTGAGTATTATACTCTTTTGCCTTTTCATTTTTTATAATGTAATTATTAAAATGATTCATCATACTTTTTAATGATGTTGGAGCTGATCCAAAATGATACCCTGCCATTACGTAATCGAAAAAATGTATAATATTTTCATTTATATCTATGTTACCATTTTTATCTAGTATATTACATTCCATTCCTAAAAGGATATCTATATTAGGGTATTTTTGGTTCAATTTATCAATTTCTTCTCTCATTTTTTGTATATCTTTTAGTTTAACACCATATGTCATATGTCTATATCCATGGTCTGATATTCCGATTTTTTTTATACCCTTAGACATAGCCACCTTAACATTCTCTTCTATTGTACCTTTTCCATGACTATATATAGTGTGTGTATGATAATCTGCTAATATTTGCATATTTTAGTCCTCTCCAAGTATCTTAACCTCTTCTTCAAGTAAAACATTGAACTTAGCATTAACAGTACTTTTTACTACATACATTAAATCCAATAAATCTTTAGCTTTAGCATTGCCTATATTAACAACAAATCCACTGTGCTTTTCAGAAACTTGTGCTCCACCTAATGTAAGACCTTTTAATCCACAGTCCTCTATTAATTTACCTGCAAAGTGTCCTTCTGGTCTTTTAAAAGTACTTCCCGCACTTGGTAAACTTAAAGGTTGCTTTGTAACTCTTCTTTGAGTAAAGTCTTTCATTGTTTCTTTTATTTCTTCATAGTTTCCTTTTTCTAATTCTATTACTGCTGATAATACTATATAGTTTGTTCTAGTTAAAATACTTTTTCTATATTCAAATTCCATTTGTTCATTTGTAAACTCAAATATATTACCATCTGTATCCATAAGTCTTACAGATTTAACTATATCCTTCATTTCTCCGCCATAAGCACCTGCATTCATAGCTAATGCCCCACCTAATGTACCTGGTATTCCAGCCGCAAATTCAAAGCCTTTTAACTCTTCCCTCATTACAGCTTTCCCAACTACAGAAAGCATTGCTCCTGATTTAATTTTTACAGTAGTTCCTTCTATTTCGAAGTCATTGAAATTATTTGATATTTCAATAACAACTCCTCTTATTCCACCATCTTTAACTAATAAGTTTGAACCATTTCCTATTACAATATATGGAACGTTTTCTTCCTTTAATAGTTTTATAATATCTCTTATCTGTTCTTCTGTATTTGGCTTTACTAATATATCGGCAGGTCCACCAACTCTAAATGATATGTGTTTTTTCATCGGCTCATCTACCATTATATTTCCTTTATTTTCTTCGCCTAATATATCTAATAAACTGTTATATATAAATTCCTTATTCATATATCTATATTTCCTCCTAGTTTATACTAATTATACATATTTATATACTTATTTATATTCATTTACTTGTATTTTATTAATTTCATCTATCTTATATATAATAATGTATTAAAAAAAAAATAACAATATATAAAGGTCTAAAGTAAATTAAAAAAGCGTTGATATAGCTATATCAACGCAATGTTCCTAATTAGTATTTTTTGATGTTGTTTTTTTAAGGTAACATCTATGATATGCAAAGGGAATAATTATAGCCCCTCCTACAATATTTCCTAATGTTACAAAAACTAGATTTATTAGTAATCCTACTATACTAACTTGTGCACCTAATAACATTCCCATAGGTATGAAGAACATATTCGCAATACTATGTTCAAATCCACATAATACAAATAGCATTATTGGGAACCAACATGAAAATATTTTTGATGCTATATCTTGAGAAGCTGTAGCCATCCATACTGCTAAAACAACTAAAATATTACACATTATAGCTCTTAAGAACATCTGCAAAATATCAAGATTTGCTTTAGATTCTGCTATAGCTATTGCTTTAGTAGCTGCATCACCAGATAATGTACCTGAATAAAATACAATTAAAGCTAGAACTACAGATCCTACAAAGTTTGCCAAATATACAAAGCTCCAATTCCTAAACATTTGACCTATAGTTATTTTCTTTTCTAAAACTGCTAAGGTCATTAAATTGTTTCCTGTAAAAAGTTCTGCTCCGCATATTACAACTAACATAAGTCCAACAGGGAACACCATCGCTCCAACAAATCTACCTAGCCCTGGGTCTATATTAGATATAGTTTGACCGAATAGTATGTTTCCTAATCCTCCAAAGCCTATAAAAATACCTGCAAGTATACCTAACCTAATACATGAGCTAGTAGATAAGTTAGCTTTATTTATACCTACATTTACAGTAGCATTTGCTACTTCCCTGGGTGTTAAGAATCTTTTGTCCATAAATCCACCCCCTATTTTTATATAAGCACTTAAAAAGATTATAGCACCATCGTAGTTAATTTATCTACAAATACAAACCATGTATACTAAATATATATTTTTGAATATAGTTACTCACATTATAAAAGACGTTTTTGTAGATTAATTTCACATTTTATTAAGTTGAATGTTTTATGTATACAAAGTTAAATTTTTATTGTATAATTACTACTGTTGTGTTTTTCGACAGAAAAATTAAAATTTCATAACAAGTTTGAAATTTATTATTTAATAATATTTATATATTTTAGAGGAGGACTTTATATGTCAGATAAGAAAATGCTTATGCCAGCTGAAATAGCAGAGTACACTATCAACACTGGTATAAAAAAGGCTACTACGCCAACTAAAAAAGTTTTAGCTTCTGCATTCTTAGCTGGTGCTTACATAGCATTCGGTGCTTTAGGATCAGTTGCAGCTGCTTACAACTTATTAGCAAACCCTGCTACTTACGGATTAGGTAAAATGGTAGCTGGACTTATGTTCCCTGCTGGACTTATATTTGTTTTAATAGCTGGTGCGGACTTATTCACAGGAAATATACTTGTAGCTTTAGCAGCTTTCAAGAAAAAAGTTACTTGGGGACAAGCTTTCAAGAACTGGGCTTTAGTTTGGATAGGTAACTTATTAGGTGCAGTATTAGTTGCATGGATGGTTAGTATGTCTGGTGTATTCGATTGGAGTAACGGACTATATGGTGGTGTTGTTGTTAAAAATGCTATCGGTAAATTAGGTTTCCCTTGGATATCTGCTATGATATCAGGTATATTATGTAACTGGATAGTTTGTGTTACTGTATGGATGAGCTACGGAGCTAAGGATATATCTGGTAAAGTTTTAACTGGATTCATCGGTATATTCTTATTTGTTTGTGCTGGATTTGAGCATAGTGTTGCTAACATGGGATACTTATTCGCAGGTTTATTCGCTAAAGGAAATACTGCATTCTTAGAAGCAGCTCACAAAACTGCCGCTGATGCAGCTGCTATAAACGTACCAAGCATATTCATGAATAACTTAATACCAGTTACAATAGGTAACATATTAGGAGGGGCAATATTCGTTGCTGGTATATACTTCTTCTTATATGCTAATAAAGAAGAATCTTCAGAAGCTAAGAAAGCAGCTTAATTAATATAAATATTCAAGAGATTATACTATAATCACAGTATAATCTCTTTTTTTATTATTAATACATTCTGTTAGCTAATCCTTATTTTTTCGACATTCTTTTGTATTTACGTTAAATTTATACCTTATTTATTGACTATGTGCTATAAATAGTATTAAAATATATATTTATTCGTACTTATTCTAGAAGGGGGTTTTGTGATGAACTTATCTTTTATTAAAGATTCGGCCTATGAAATGTTTGTGACACTAATCTATATATTAAACTTTTCTGCAGTTATACATCTTATATTTAGAGAAAAAAGAGATACTCAAACTACAATGGCATGGATTCTTATACTTTTAACCATTCCTGCTGTAGGTTTTGTATTATATATTACTTTTGGACATGGAATCTCCAAAGATAATATGTTTAAGATTAAAGAAGAAGAAGATAGGATTTTAAAAGATAATATAGTTAACACTCACGCTAAATTAGAATGTGATAACAGTCTAGATCCTAGCTTATTAGCTAATAAGGATATTATTTATGCTCTAGCTAATTCTAACTATGCACATTATTCAACTAATAACTCTGTTGATATATATGAAAAACCTAAGGAATTTTTTGATTCTCTATTAGATGAATTAAAAAAGGCTAAGGAGTATATAAATATACAGTTTTATATATTTAAAGATGATGACATCGGAAATAAAGTAATAGATATTCTATTAGAAAAATTAGATGAGGGTGTAGAAGTAAGGCTTCTATATGATGCTGTAGGAAGTAGACTCTTCTCAGATAAATCTATAGCTAAGTTAAAAAAAGCCGGAGTTAAAGTTGGTTGCTTCTTCCCTTCTTTTATGAAAATAGTAAACTTCAACCTAAACTATAGAAATCATCGTAAAATTGTTGTTATAGATGGTAATGTTGGTTTCGTTGGCGGGAATAATGTTGGTGATGAATATTTAGGTAAAGACCCTAAATTTGGTTACTGGAGAGATACTCACCTTAAACTTACAGGAGAATGTGTAAGAGATTTAAATATTAGATTTATGCTTGATTGGAGATTTACAACTCAGGAAAATTTAGATATGGATAAGTATTTCATTCAAAAAAATACTATGGTTCCAACTGAGACTTCTTGTGACAATGTTGGTGTTCAAATTGTATCTAGTGGTCCTGATATAACAGAATTAGATGAAATAAAATATGGGTATATGAAAATGATTCAGGGAGCTAAGAAGTACCTTTATATACAAAGCCCTTATTTTATCTTAGATAAAACTTTAGTAGATATACTAAGGGTAGCATGTCTATCTGGTGTTGATGTTAGAATAATGATACCATCTAAACCTGACCACCCATTTGTATATTGGGCATCTTACTCTTATGCAGGTGAGTTATTAAAATTCGGTGCAAAACTGTATACTTATGACGAGAATGCATTTTTACATGCTAAGACCATAGTTATTGATGATACTATCTGCTCTATTGGTACAGCTAATATGGATATAAGAAGTTTCGAGTTAAACTTTGAGGTTAATGCATTTATGTACTCTCCTGAAGTTGCTAAGAAACAAAAGAAAATATTTGAAAATGACATTCTAAAATCTAAAGAAATTACCTTAGATATATATAATTCAAGATCAAATATAGTGAGAATAAAGCAGTCTATTTCTAGACTTTTATCTCCTGTATTGTAATAAATAAAAGTATGTATTGAGTTTTAACTTGATGCATACTTTTATTTATTGTATATTTTAGACAATTCAAAATATTCTTTCACTAATTCTTTAAATTTTAACTTTTTAACTATTTTATATATTATAATATAATTATCATTTAAACTATCACATCTTTACTAACATCGTAATACTCATCTAATTTTTCATCTTAGATTTACTGATTTAACATATTTCCAATGGGTATATCTTAATTTTAGTTAACTTTTTGGCATAAAATAATATAAAATCTACTATTATAAGATAAGTATTATTTTATGAAGTTAATTTTTAATAAAACTCTTATTATACCTTAAAGTTTTATTAGTTTAAATTTTTTATACGATAAGGGGGATTTGTATGTGTGACTTTTATTCACGTAACAAGCATTTATTTGACCAATTAGACAACTTCATTGATTCTCTTGAAACTAGAAAGGGCGCTTTAATCCAAGTACTACACCATGCTCAAGGTATATTTGGCTTCTTGCCTAAAGAAGTACAACTTTATATAGCTAAAGCTTTAGATGTTGCTCCATCTAAAGTGTACGGTGTTGTTAGTTTCTATTCTTACTTTACCACTGAGCCAAGAGGTGAATATAAAATAAGTGTATGTTTAGGTACTGTTTGCTTCGTTAAAGGTGCAGATAAAATATTAGCACAATTTGAAAAAGAACTTGGTATAAAATCTGGAGAAACTACAAAGGATCTTAAATTCTCTCTTGAGGGATTAAGATGTGTTGGTGCATGTGGCCTTGCTCCGGTTGTTGTGGTAAATGGTAAAGTTTATGGACAAGTTAAGCCTGAAGATGTTACTAGTATCTTAGACAATTATAGAGAAACAGAAATAAATTGCTAAGGGGGGAAATAAATGAGTAAGATAAAATCTTTTGAAGAATTAAAAAGCCTGGTTGCAAAGTATAAACCAGCCCTTGATATGAGAGAAAATCATTCTAAAGGGAACTTAACAAAAAGAGAATTATTAGTCTGTGGAGGTACTGGATGTACTTCTGCAGATAGTAATCTTATAATAGAAAATTTGAGAAATGAAATAAAAAATGCAGGTCTTGAAAGTCAAGCTGAAGTTCATCTTACAGGATGTTTTGGATTCTGTGCTAAGGGTCCAATAGTTAAGGTCTTCCCTGATAATGTTTTCTATGTTCAAGTAACTCCAGACGATGCTAAGGAGATAGTTGATACACATCTAGTTAAGCATGAAGTTGTTGAAAGATTATTATTTGAAGAACCTGCCCTTGTTCATAGAAAAGTTGAAAAACATGACGATATGTCCTTCTATAAAAAGCAATCTCGTGTTGCCCTTAGAAATTGTGGTCATATAAATCCTGAAAATATAAACGAATATCTAGGATGTCAAGGATACATTGCACTTGGTAAATGTATAAATGAATTAACACCAGAACAAGTTATTGAGGAAATGAAAGCTTCTGGCCTTAGAGGTAGGGGTGGTGCCGGTTTCCCTACAGGAGTTAAATGGGAATCTACTGCTCAAACTCCTCCAGGTCAAAAATATGTTGTATGTAATGCCGATGAAGGTGATCCAGGTGCATTCATGGATAGATCTATACTTGAAGGTGACCCTCACAGCGTATTAGAAGCTATGGCTATATGTGGCTATGCTGTAGGTGCTGATACAGGTCACATATACATAAGGGCTGAGTACCCTCTTGCAATAGAAAGGTTAAAAGTTGCTATATCTCAAGCCCAAGAAATTGGTCTTCTTGGAGACAATATATTAGGTACAGATTTTAACTTTAATATAGACTTAAAGTATGGTGCTGGAGCATTCGTTTGCGGTGAAGGTACTGCTCTCATTAATTCAATAGAAGGTAAACGTGGAGAGCCTCGAATGAAGACTTATAGTTCTTCTAAGCGTGGTTTATGGGATAAACCAACTTGCTTAAACAACGTTGAAACTTTCGCTAATATCCCTGCAATAATAAATGAAGGGGCCGAATGGTTTACTAAGTACGGTACTGAAAATTCTCCAGGAACTAAAGTTTTCGCACTTGGTGGAAAAATAAATAACGTAGGTCTTGTTGAAGTTCCTATGGGCACTACTTTAAGAGAAATAGTATATGAAATAGGTGGCGGTATACCTAATGAAAGAGAGTTTAAAGCTGTTCAAACTGGAGGACCATCTGGTGGATGTATTGCATCTAACAACCTTGATACTCCTATAGATTTTAAATCATTAAGCTCTATAGGTTCTATGATGGGTTCAGGTGGTATGCTCGTTCTTGATGATTCCGATTGTATGGTAGATATATGTAAATTCTTCTTAGAATTTACTGTAGAAGAATCTTGTGGTAAATGTACTCCTTGCCGTATAGGTAATAAGAGATTACTTGAAATGCTTACAAAAATAACAGAAGGTAAAGGTACTTTACAAGATTTAGCTGATTTAAAAGAGTTGGCAACAACTATAAAGACTACTTCTTTATGTGGCCTTGGTAAATGTGCTCCTAACCCAGTTTTAAGTACACTTGATAACTTCTATGGTGAGTATGTTGCTCACGTTGTAGATAAAAAATGTCCGTCTGGAAAGTGTCAAGCACTTCTTGATTACATCATAACTGATGACTGTAAGGGATGTACTAAGTGTAGCAGAATATGCCCTGCTGGATGTATATCTGGTAAACCTAAAGAAAAACACGTAATAGATGTTTCTAAGTGCTTAAAGTGTGGTGCTTGTATGGATAATTGTAAATTTAATGCTATCATAAAACAATAAATTTAGCTTTATTGGGGGGGATAAAAATGAGTTTAGTTAACTTAACTATAAATGGCAAGTCTGTTTCAGTTCCTAAAGGCAGTACTATTTTAGAAGCTGCAAAAGAAGTAAATGTTCAAATACCTAATCTTTGTCACCTAAAAATGAAAGAAATAAATATGATTAACCAATGCGCATCTTGCCGTGTATGTATGGTTAGTGCTGGAAGAGGTTTAGTTCCTGCTTGCGGTACTTTAGTTAAAGAAGGTATGGATGTTCAAACCAATACTAAAGAAGCTTTAAAGGCTCGTAAAAATGTTGTTGAATTATTATTATCAGACCATCCTCAAGATTGTTTAGTTTGTGAGAAAAATGGAAACTGCGAATTACAAAGTATAGCCGCTGATTTAGGTATAAGAAAAATCAGATATAAAGGCGAACAATCAACTTCTCCAAAAGACACTTCAACAGAATCAATAGTAAAAGACCATGACAAATGCATCTTATGTAGAAGATGTGAAACAATGTGTAATGATATACAAAGTGTAGGCGTTTTATCTGGCATAAATCGTGGATTTGGCACAGAAGTTAGCACCTTCTTCAATTCTTATTTATGTGAAACTGAATGTACTTTCTGTGGTCAATGTATAGCAGTATGTCCAACAGGAGCTTTAACAGAGGTAAATAATATACCTACTGTATGGAATGCCTTAAATCAAAAAGAAAAGACTGTAGCCGTTCAAGTTGCTCCTGCTGTAAGAGTTGCTTTAGGAGAAGAATTTGGATTAGAGCCAGGTACTATAACTACAGGAAAAATGGTATCTGCGTTAAAAGCTCTTGGCTTTAAATATGTATTTGATACTAACTTCTCTGCTGACCTTACTATATTAGAGGAAGCTTCTGAGTTCTTACACAGACTTAAAAAAGGTAAAAATCTTCCTATCTTAACAAGTTGTTGCCCTGCTTGGATAAACTTTGTTGAAAAAAACTATCCAGAATTTCTAAATCTTCCTTCAAGTTGTAAATCACCACAAGAAATGTTTGGAGCTATAGCTAAGAATTATTTTGCTCCTAAAGTTATAAATATAAAACCAAAAGATATGTATATTGTTTCAGTGATGCCTTGTGTAGCTAAGAAATATGAATGTTCTAGAACTGAATTAGGTCAAGAAGAGGTTCTCGATGTTGATGTTTCTATAACTACAAGAGAACTTGCTAAAATGATAAAAGAAGCAGGTATAGATTTCTTAACATTAGATGAAAAAGATTTTGATAACCCACTAGGTAAATCTTCTGGGGCTGCTGATATATTCGGTACTACTGGCGGTGTTTTAGAGGCTGCTCTTCGTACTGCTTATGAATGGGTAACTGATAAAGAACTTGCTGATGTAAACTTCACTCAAGTTAGAGGGATGGAAGGTATAAAGGAAGCTAGTATAGATATAGATGGTACTATTGTAAATTTATGTATAGCTAGTAGCCTTGGAAATGCTAGAAAAGTCATGGATGAAGTTAAAAACGGAAACTCTAAGTACCATATAATAGAGGTAATGGCTTGTCCTGGTGGATGTATTGCTGGTGCTGGTCAACCATATCATCATGGTGATTATGATGTTGTTAAGAAAAGGGCTTTAGGGTTATATAATATAGATAGAAATAAAAAACTTCGTAAATCTCATGAAAATCCTGCTATAGTAGCATTATATGATGAATTCTTAGGAGAACCTCATGGAAAAGTTGCTCATAAATTCCTTCATACTCACTATTTTGATAAGAGCTTAGTTTACAATGTAAATAATGGAGAATGCACTTGTATAAAAGAGTCTGATGCAACAGTTTAACCTAAATTAGTAAAATTTTAATATAAGTGAATTGAGCTAATTAAATAATATTGGTCAATTCACTTTTTATTTACATACTATAATATTTTACAAATAAAAAGTGTAGATAAGCTTATTATTTATTCCTACCTACACCATCTTTTTAAATATTTTTACTTAGCACTTCTTAGTATCTATAAGTTGAGATAATTTTTTAGTAAATTCTTGTGCTGCATCATATCCCATTCCCTTTTGCCTAAAGTTCATGGCTGCAACTTCTATTATCATAGCTGTATTTCTACCAGGTTTAACTGGTACAACTAACTTCTCGACACTTACTTCTAAAATTTCTTCAAATTCTTTGTCTAATCCTAATCTATCATAATATTTATCTTCATTCCAAGCCTCTAAGTGCACTACTAAATCAATAGTTTTACTATTTTTTACAGCGCCAGCACCATACAAGCTTCTCACATCTATTATACCAATCCCTCTTATTTCTAAAAAATGTCTAAGTAACTCTGGGGATTGCCCTAAAAGTACACTTTCATCTAATCTTCTTATTTCTACTGCATCATCGGCAACTAATCTATGACCTCTTTGAACTAATTCTAAAGCTGTTTCTGATTTACCAATGCTACTTTCTCCCTTTATTAATACTCCTATACCATATACATCCACTAATACACCATGCAATGTAGTATGAGGTGCCATTCTATCATCTAAATAATTTGATAATCTGTTTATAAATCTAGTTGTATTTCTCTTTGTGCTTAAAATTATTCTTCCATACTTCTTAGCATATTTTATGACATCAGAATTAACTTCCAATCCTCTTGTTACTATAAGTGCAGGAATTTCATAAGAAAATAATTTATCTAGTACATTTTCTCTTCTTTCTGCATCTAAATAACTAAAGTAATTATATTCTGCTCTTCCTATTATTTGAATTCTATCATAAGCAAAATGTTCAAAATATCCAGCATATTGTAATCCTGGCCTATTTACATCCTGAGAATATACATAGTACTCTTTATTATCAGGCATATATACTACTTCTAATTCTAAATCCTTTATAATTTCTTTGATTGAAACCTTATCGATGAAATTCATATTATTATCCCTTTCTGAAATAATTGTAAACATTCTCACAGGCTGCTCTATTCATTCCTTCCACTTCTAATAATTCTTCAATGTTAGCTTTTTTTATAGATTCTATATCTTTAAAGTGATTTAATAGAGCTTTTTTTCTTTTTTCCCCTATTCCTTGTATATCATCTAGAACTGATTTTGTCAAAGATTTATTTCTTAAACTTCTGTGATATGTTATAGCATAGTTATGAACTTCTTCTTGAATACTTGCGACAAATCTATACAAGTTAGATGTTTTATCTAGTTCAATCTCTTTTTCCTGGGAAATAAGTCCCTTTGTTCTATGTTTATCGTCTTTATACATTCCCCATAGAGGTATTTCTACATTATATCTTTCTAAAACTTTTTTTACTGCACTAACTTGTCCTTTTCCTCCATCTAAAAGAATTAAATCTGGTAAATCTCCATACTTCAATCTTCTTTCTACTATTTCTGCCATAGAATCAAAATCATTAGGACCTATAACTGTTTTTATTTTATATCTACGATATTCCTTTTTATCTTTTTTTCCATCAGTAAATACTACCATAGAACCAATAGAGTCTACACCTTGTATATTTGATATATCAAAGGACTCTATTCTTTTTGGTCTTTTGTCTAATCCTAATATATTTTTTAACTCATCTAAAGCTCCAATACTTTTTTCGTACTTTCTCTTGTTCATATCGGAAAATTTCTCAAGATATTCTACAGCATTTTTTCTTACCATTTCTACTAGATTTTTCTTTTCTCCTTTTTGAGGAACCCTTATAGTAACTTTTTGCCCTTTTTTAGCAGATAACCATTCTTCTAGTATAAAACTGTCTTCTATTTCATCTTCTATTATTAATTCCTTTGGTATATACTCTTGTTCCATGTAAAACTGCTTAACAAAGGATGATAATATAGATGCTCTCTCACTTTCCATAACCCCTTCTAATATAAAATGTTCTCTACCTACTATTTTACCATTTCTAATAAAGAATACTTGAACACAAGCTTCATCATGTGCTCTTGCCATTGCTATAACATCTTGATTTAAGTCTGATGTAGTGGCATCTATTTTTTGCTTTTGCATCATTTCTTCTAAACTTCTAATTTTATCTCTGTACATAGCTGCATCTTCAAAATTAAATTCCATAGCACATTTATTCATTTTCTCAGTCAGTATTTCAATTAATTTTTCTTCTTTACCTGATAAGAAAAGTATTATTTCTTCTATCATTTTATTGTAATCTTCCTTGCTTACATTTCCTGTACATGGGCCTACACACTTTTTTATATGCATATTTAAGCATGGTCTCATTTTGTTCTTTATAGCTTTATCTATATCTATATTACAAGTTCTTATTGGATAAGTATTTCTTATTATCTCTAATGTATCATTCACTGCTGTTGTATTAGTATATGGACCAAAATACCTTGCCTTATCCTTTAGTACTCTTCTAACTTTTAATACTCTAGGAAAATCTTCATTAGTTGTTACCTTAATATATGGGTATGTTTTATCATCCCTTAATAAAACATTATATTTAGGTCTATATTGCTTAATCAGATTACATTCTAATATAAGTGCTTCTAATTCTGAATCTGTAATAATATACTCAAATTTATATATATTTTTAACCATAGACTTTACTTTTGAAGGATGATTTTTAGATGATTGAAAATATTGTCTTACTCTATTTTTTAAGGATACAGCCTTTCCTACATATATAATATTATCAAACTTATCTTTCATTAAATATACACCAGGTTGTGCTGGAAGTTTCTTTAAATGATCCTGTATGTCAAACAATTTATTACCTCCACTTTTATATTTTCATATTAGAATTATACCCTAAAAAAATAAATTATTCCCATAGATTATTTTATTAAAATTAAAAGCGTAGATATAAAACAGTCAAAACTAATTTATACCTACGCTTTAGCAAAATCAATATATTTACTTTTAAAATTTTTAAAATTATTTATTATTAAAGTACTTAGGCTATATTATAAAGCTTTTAATTTATTTTATTTAGAAGCTCCTCTCCCACCATTTACTTGTAAGAAGAATGTAGACGCTTGACCGTAGTTGTGAACTTCCTTACTATCTTTATATTTATCAACAAAGTCAGAATCTAATAGACATCTATCTATTTGACCATCTTCATATAAGTTAACTGAAGCACTAGTTTCCTTAACTACTTTAGTATTTATAGTATCTAATTTGATTATATCTTTATTCCAATAGTTAGGATTTTTTTCCACAGTATATTGGTCTTCTACTTTCCAATTTGTTAAAGTAAATGGTCCATTATATATTTGAGTATCTGCTGTAGTACCATATTTATCTCCCTGAGCTTCAACAAATTTTTGATTTTGTGGGAAGAATACTTGGAATGATACTAATTCAGGGAAGTAAGAAACTTTTCTGTTTAACTTAACTTCTAATGTATAATCATCAACAGCCTTAACCCCTACATTTTCTGAACCTTTATCAGCTGCTTCTGCTGCCCCTGCTATATCATTCATTATGTATCCATACTCAGATGCTGTATCAGGGTTTAAAGTTCTTTTCCAAGAATACTCAAAATCTTTAGCTGTTACAGGGTCTCCATTTGACCACTTAGAATCTTTTCTTAACTTGAAAGTCCAAGTTAATCCATCTTCAGAAACTTCCCAAGATTCAGCTACACCTGGCTCAACTTTACCATCTTTATCTATTCTAGTTAATCCTTCCATAGTATTATTCATAACTGTGAAAGATGAAACGTCTGTTGCTTTACTTGGGTCCATTGTAGGTATATCTGAACTTATATCTATATTAAGAACTTTTTCTGGTTTATCTACATCTGCATATCTATAATCATAGTCAGCTCCCCAAGAATAATTTATTATTCCTGAAACATAAGGCTTCTCTAAATAAGTTCTTCCTTTTTGTTGAATTGGCGCTAAGAATCCATCAGATAACATTAATTCTTCTGCTTGTGCGTATTTTTCATATGCTTCAGTTGTAGTTTCTGCTTTTGTAGCTTCATCTACTAATTTATTAAATTCATCACTTTTATATCCAACTTGCTTAGAGAATTGGTTTCCAGTTTGCATTGTTTGTAGGAATGTTAATGGATCTGGATAGTCAGCTCCCCATCCTGAGTAAGCTAAGTCAAAGTTTCCAGCTGTCTCCTCTGCTAATTTTTGCTTGAAAGGAAGATTTTTAACTTCTACATTTAATCCTTCTAATGCATCAGATAATTCTGCTTGGATAAATTCACCTGTTCTTTTTCCTGAGTCATGGTCGAAAGTTAATAACTCAAGTGTAACAGTATCGAATCCAACTTCTTCTTTAGCTTTTGCCCATGCTTCTTTAGCTTTTTCTTCATCATAAGTTACACCTTTATCTTTTGTGTACTCTGCATAATCTTTTCCGTTGTCAAATGCCAAGTTAGATGGTGTAAATGTATCAGATGCAATTGATCCATTATTTAATATAACATCACATAAGGCTTGCTTATCTATAGCCATAGCTATAGCATTTCTTGCATTTTTATTAGCAAGAACTTCTTCTGAAGTAGCTTCTCCTCCACCACTAGAGCTAGATCCTCCTGTGCTACTGCATCCAACAAGCAAACTTGAACTTACTAATGCTATTGTTGCTAATACTGATATTTTTCTTTTTAAAAACATAGTAAACATCCTCCCCTATATCCAATTTACAAATAAACTCATATATTTAAAGTTTATTATATAACATGTTATAATAAAAATCATTTGTTTTTTTTAATTTTCTGATTTTTTAATTAAAAAAATTTTTTTATATGAAAATATTAATTTTAACTTGAAAATACTTTATTATGCTACTACAATTAAAATAATAAACAAGCTCGAAAGGCGGTTCGAATATGAAAAATACTTTTCAACTTCTTGCAATTAATGCTATTATCAGTTTATTATATTCAATTATCAACAAATTTAGTGCATATTCATTTTTAAATTGTGCATTTATTGTTGGTATGATTTATTTCCTTTTCGGATTATTATGTTTCGTTTGGGAAAAAGGATTTTTTAATATCACACTTTTCTCTTTTAATAAATTAAGTCAAGAATTTCAAAGAAGAAAAGGCGTATTAACAGAAGATATTAACATGACAATTGAAGATTACGTTAATAGAGAAAATAGCTTTTATCTTACAAATAGTTTATTAATATCTGGTTTGTTAATATCAACAATTACTATTGGTATAAGTTTTATGTTTATATCATAATTATATAAAACTAAATTAATTATTATACTTAGATTCTATATCACTTAAAACTAGTGATTTTAATTAAAAATTCAAAAAAAGGGGGGGTAGCGATGTTTCGCTATGTATTAAAACGTATTGCATATATGTTTATAACTTTATTTATAGTCATATCAGTTACATTTTTCTTGGTAAGACTTCTTCCAGGCAGTCCATTTAATGAACAAAAGTTAAATCCTCAACAAATTGCTAGACTGGAAGCTACTTATGGATTAGATGATCCTGTTCCAGTCCAATATGTAAGATATCTTACAGGTGTATTCAAAGGTGACCTTGGCATTTCATTTAAACAATCTAATAAGAAAGTCGAAGATATCATTGCCAGTCGTATAGGCCCTTCTGCTATGTTGGGTGCTCAATCTTTAGTTTTAGGTACCTTCATAGGTTTAGCACTTGGAATTGTCGCTGCACTTAAGAGAAATACTATTTGGGACTATACTTGTACTATACTTTCAGTAATAGGAGTTTCTGTTCCATCATTTGTATTTGCAGCTTCACTCCAATTGTATATTGCAAGTAAATTAAAAATACTACCTATAGCTTGGGGAGTTCCTTTAGGTTCAGATTTTAGATATGTTTGGACTATTCTTCCATCAATTGCACTTTCATTTTTTACAATATCAAACGTTGCTCGTTTTACTAGAACAGAACTTGTTGAAGTTCTAAACTCTGATTATATAATTACTGCTAAAGCAAAAGGTTTAAAAAAATCCACAGTTATCTTAAAGCACGCTCTTAGAAATGCATTAATTCCTGTTATAACTATATTAGGTCCTTTAGCTGCAGGACTTCTTACAGGTTCTTTAGTTGTAGAAAAAGTTTTTGCTGTACCTGGTATAGGTGACTTATTAGTTAATGCTATATCTATAAATGACTTATTCATAATTTCAGGGGTTGCTATACTTTATAGTGCATTCTACATAGCAGTTATATTAATAGTAGATATACTTTACGGTGTAATAGATCCAAGAATCCGTTTGGCAGGAGGTAAATAAAATGGTTGATAAAGTAATAATTGATGGTCAAGAAGTAGAGTTAACAGCTGATTTATTTGAACCTACTCCTATACAGTCAGGAGATAATGAAGCTATTACTAGAGAAAGTCTAACTTTTTGGCAAGATGCTCGAAAAAGATTATTTAAAAATAAAGGGGCTGTAGTTGGATTAATAATACTTTTTACTATAGTGTTAATGGCTATATTCGCACCTATTTTTTCTAAATATGATTATAAATCTCAAAACATAAGAAACGTTAAGATTCCACCTAAAATGCCTATAGTATCTTCTTTAGGTATAATGGATGGTAAAGATTCAAATGGTGTTGACGTTTATGCTGAGAAAAATATAAAAGAAAACTATCTATTTGGTACAGATGCACTTGGACGTGATATCTGGACTCGTACGTGGACTGGCGCTAGGGTTTCTTTATTCATAGCAGTCTTAGCAGCTGTTTTTGATTTGCTTATAGGTGTTGCTTATGGTGGTATATCTGCTTACTATGGAGGTAAAGTAGACCTTGTAATGCAACGTATAATAGAGATAATTACAGGTATTCCTCAGTTGGTTATTGTTACACTTTTCATAATGGTATTTAATCCAGGTATATTATCAATTTCTTTAGCAATGGCTGTATCTGGGTGGACTGGTATGGCTAGAGTTGTTCGTTCTCATGTACTTAGACTTAAAAATCAAGAGTTTGTATTAGCTTCTAAAACTTTAGGTTCTTCTGATTTTAGAGTTATTTTTAAACATCTTTTCCCTAATGTTATTGGTCCTATTGTGGTAATGATCATGTTCTCACTACCTCAAGCAATATTTTATGAAGCATTTTTAAGTTTTATAGGGTTAGGTCTTCAACCACCTCAAGCATCACTTGGTGTATTAATAAATGAAGGATTTAAATCATTACAAAGCTACCCATATATGATGTTTATCCCATCAATAGTAGTTTGTTCTTTGATATTTGCTCTTAATTTATTAGCTGATGGTCTAAGAGATGCTGTTGACCCTAAAATGCGTAATCAATAATTAGTAAGGGAGATGAGTTGATTGGAAAAATTATTAGAAGTTAAAAACCTGTGCGTTAGTTTCAATACATATGGTGGAGAAGTTCAAGCTGTTAGAGGCGTTACATTCGACTTACATAAAGGTGAAACACTTGCTATAGTTGGTGAGTCTGGTTCTGGTAAATCCGTTGCTTGTAAAACTATAATGAGAATACTATCTGCAAATGGTTATATAAAAGATGGTGAAATATTATTTAACGGTAAAGATTTAACTAAACTTAGTGAACCTGAGATGGAAAAATTAAGAGGTAAAGATATTGCAATGATATTCCAAGATCCTATGACTTCTTTAAATCCTACTATGACCATAGGAAAACAAATAATGGAAGGTATTATTAAGCATCAAGGTCTTAGTAAGGAAGAAGCTAAGGCTAAAGCTATAGAACTTATAGATTTAGTTGGTATATCTGAACCTGAAAAAAGGTTTAAACAATATCCTCATCAATTTTCAGGTGGTATGAGACAGCGTATAGTAATAGCTATATCTTTAGCTTGTAATCCTAAAGTTCTAATAGCAGATGAACCAACAACTGCATTAGACGTTACTATACAGGCTCAAATATTAGAGCTTATGAAAGCTCTTCAGGAAAAAACCGGAGCTGCCCTTATATTTATAACTCATGACCTTGGAGTTGTTGCTAATATGGCTGATAGAGTTGCAGTTATGTATGCTGGTAAAATCATAGAACATGGAACAACTAATGATATATTCTATAATCCTCAGCATCCGTATACTTGGGGACTTTTAGGTTCTATGCCAACTTTAGATATAGGAGATAATGATTTATATAATATACCTGGAACTCCTCCAGATTTAATGCACCCTCCTAAAGGAGATGCATTTGCTCTTCGTAGTGATTACGCTCTTAAAATAGATCACTTAGCTGAACCACCTATGTTTAAAGTTAGCGATACACACTATGCAGCTACATGGTTATTACATCCATTGGCTCCAAAGATTGAAAGACCTAATAACGTAGGTAGAAAGAAGGTGAAAGCAGATGAGTAAAAAAGTTCTATTAAAAGTTAAAAACTTAAAACAACACTTTAGAATAGATAGAAATACTACTGTTAAAGCTGTTGATGATGTTTCTTTTGAAATATATGAAGGTGAAACATTTGGTTTGGTTGGGGAGTCTGGCTCTGGTAAATCTACTACTGGTAGAGCTATAATAAGACTTTATGATCCAACTAGTGGAGAAATAGAATTTGATGGTAAAAATATCTCTTCTAAAAAATTGAAAAAAGATGAGAAAAATCATGTAAATAAAAATATGCAAATGATATTCCAAGATCCTATGGCATGTCTAAATCCTCGTATGACTGTTACTGATATAATTGCCGAAGGTTTAGATGTACATGGCCTATGTAAAACTAAAGAAGAAAGAAGAGATAAAGTTTATGAGTTGTTAAGAACTGTAGGGCTTAATGAACAACATGCTAGTAGATATCCTCATGAATTCTCTGGTGGGCAAAGACAACGTATAGGTATTGCTCGTGCTCTAGCTATACAACCAAAATTTATAATTGCTGATGAGCCTATATCTGCACTAGATGTTTCTATTCAAGCACAAGTTGTTAACTTACTTAGAAAGCTTCAAAAAGAAAATGGCTTAACTTATCTATTTATCGCCCATGACCTTTCAATGGTTAAATATATAAGCGATAGAATAGGGGTTATGCATAAAGGTAAGTTAGTTGAACTTACTACTGCTGATGAATTGTATGAAAATCCACTTCATCCTTATACTAAATCTTTACTATCTGCTATACCTTTACCAGACCCTGATTATGAAAAAAACAGAGTCCGTATAAAATATGATCCAAGTATTCATGATTATTCTACTGAAAATCCTGAATGGGTAGAAATAAGACCTGGACATTTTATATATGCATCAAAGTCTGAAATAGCAGGTTACGAAAAAGAACTTTCTGCAAAAGAAATTACTAGTAATTAATTCCTCTTTTTCATATAGAGCTATCTCCAAAAGAGATAGCTCATTTTGATGCTTTTAAACTATGTAATGTATATTATAATATACACTCTTCTATTAAAATCAGTTATTAGAATTTATTAAAAAGGAGTGTTTAAAATAAATCTCAAAAATTATTTTAAAACACTCCTTTAGTATTAATCTATATAATTACACCTATACCAAGTACTACTATTGCAAGTACTGATATCATTATAATTAATGGTGTTACAAATTTTAGCCATTTATCATAAGTTACATTTACCATAGCAAGTGATGCAAGTATTAATCCTGTAGGAGTTATAAAACTTATAAGTCCTTGTCCAAATTGATATGCACTTACTATTACGTCTCTGTTTACTCCAACAACATCTGCAAGAGGTGCCATTATAGGCATTGATAAAACTGCAAGTCCTGAAGATGAAGATATAAAGAATCCTAGTAATATATAAACAAAGAACATTACTGTTGAGAATACTATACCACTCATATTTGATACTACATTACTTAATCCATATAATATAGTATCACTTATCATACCACCATCCATTATTATAGTGATACCACGCGCAAGACCAATTATTAGTGCAACTCCTAGTAAATCTGCTGCTCCTGCAACAAATTCAGAAACAAATTCTTTTTCACTAAGTTTTGCAAATATAGCTAGTATGAATGTTACAAATAAGAATAATGATGTCATTTCTTTAAATGACCATTTTAATTCTTTTACACCATATACCATTACAACAAATGATAATGCAAATATTAATAACATTAATTTTCTTCCCCATGTAAACTCAGGTACATTTTCTTCATTATGACCTTTTAGGAAGTGATCTTCTAATTCTTTCTTTTGTGAATATATTAATGATTGACTTGGGTCTTTTTTTACTTTTTCTGCATACTTAACTGTGTAGAATATACAAACTGCAAGACCTGCAACTAACATAAATATTCTTAAAGGCATTCCACTTGTAAAATCAATTCCTGCTGTATTTGATGCTATAACTGTAGAGAAAGGATTTACTGTTGATGCCATTGTTCCCATACAAGAACCAAGATATATTGCTGCAATTGCTACTAATGCATCATATCCTGCTGCCAAGAATATCGGCACTACTATTGGATAAAATGCTATTGTTTCTTCTGCTAATCCAAAGCTTGTTCCACCTATTCCTATTATTACTGTTATTATTACTATTAACCAAGCTTCTTTTCCTTTTAGATTTCTTGATAAAGCACTTATACCCGCTGTAAATGCTCCTGTTTTATTTATTACTCCTACTATACCACCTATTACAAGAACGAAAGCAATTATATCTATTGAATCATATAAACCTTGTATAGGTGCATTTAAAAATGTTGTTAATGCTTTAAATACTGTTGGTTTTTCTTTTGGTAGTTGTTCATAAGTCCCTGGTATTGCCACTGGTTTACTTATAGAACCATCTGTAAATTTACTTAGATTAGTTTTTACCCCTAGTTCATCCAGTGTTTTTTGAGTTGCTTTTTTTTCTGATACTTGACCTGTAGGCGATTCTATTACGAATACGTTTGCTTCAGCATCATAAAGTAATTTTGAATACTTTCCTGAAGGTATTACATAAGTAAGTCCTAACACTAATAGCATTACTATAAGTATTACAGTGTAGGCTGTTGGAAATGAGAATTTAGATTTCTTTTTTGCTGACATATAAATCATCTCCTTTTTTGTCTAAGTTTCTCATTTATATTTTAACATATTTTTACATATATGTTAAATTTCTTACAATTCTAAATATTACTTATATAGTTTTAGCCAATATTGCAATTAAAATTACAAAATTGGCTAAATAAAAAATTAATTTTATTAAAATTATTATATATTCTTTTAAATTCACTCATCCACGTCTGTTACTTAAAATTCACTGAGTTTATTTCACTTATTTATTCAAAATATTTCTTTAAGAACATCCCTGTGTAAGACCCTTCAACTTTAGATACTTCTTTTGGTGTCCCTGTGGCAACTATTTGACCACCTTTATCTCCACCTTCAGGTCCTAAATCTATTATGTAGTCACAAGTTTTTATAACATCTAAGTTATGCTCTATAACTACTATTGAATTACCTGTGTCTGCTAATCTTTGAAGTACTTGTATTAACTTGTCTACATCTGCCATATGAAGTCCTGTTGTAGGTTCATCTAATATATATAAAGTCTTACCTGTTGGTCTTTTACTTAATTCTGTAGCAAGTTTTATTCTTTGAGCCTCTCCACCTGATAATTGTGTAGATGGTTGTCCTAATTTTATATATGAAAGTCCAACATCCATTAATGTTTCTAATTTTCTTTTTATATTAGGTATGTTTTCAAAGAATTTAAGAGCTTCCTCAACATTCATATCTAATACATCAGCTATTGTTTTATCTTTATATTTAACTTGTAGTGTTTCTCTATTATATCTTTCGCCCTTACATACTTCACAAGGTACATACACATCTGGTAAGAAGTGCATCTCTATTTTTATAATACCATCACCTTTACAAGCTTCACATCTTCCACCTTTCACATTGAAACTAAATCTTCCTTTTTGATATCCTCTAGCTTTAGCTTCATTAGTTGATGCGAATAAATCTCTTATCATATCAAATACACCCGTATAGGTTGCAGGATTTGAACGAGGTGTTCTTCCTATTGGACTTTGGTCTATATTTATTATTTTGTCTATATTTTCTATCCCTTTTATTTCTTTATGCTTTCCTGGTCTTTCTCTTAATCTATTTATCTTTCCAGCTATTCCTTTGTAAAGTATATCGTTGATTAATGTACTTTTACCAGAACCTGAAACTCCTGTTATACAAGTAAATTTACCTAAAGGGAACTTTACATTTATATTCTTTAAGTTATTTTCAGTAGCTTTAACTATTTCTAAGTATTTACCATTTCCTTCTCTAGTCTCTTCTGGTATAGTAATTTGCTTTTTACCGCTTAAATATTGTCCTGTTATAGAATTTTCATTGTCTAATATTTCATCTAAAGTACCTTGTGCAACGATATTACCTCCATGTACCCCAGCTCCTGGACCAATATCTACTATATAATCACTTTCTCTCATTGTATCTTCATCATGTTCTACTACTATAAGAGTATTACCTATATCTGTAAGATGTCTTAATGTTCCTATTAATCTATCGTTATCTCTTTGATGAAGCCCTATGCTTGGCTCGTCTAGTACGTATAAAACTCCAACTAAAGCTGAACCTATTTGAGTAGCAAGTCTTATACGTTGTGCTTCCCCTCCTGATAAAGTTCCTGCTTTTCTTGATAGGTTTAAGTAATCTAAACCAACATCTCTTAAGAAAGATGCTCTTCCTCTTATTTCTTTTAGTATTTCATTTGCTATAAACTTTTGCTTTTCACTTAAATTGATATTTTCTATATAATCTATAAGCTCATTTACTGAAAAATTAGTTACATCCATTATATTTTTGTTGTCTACTAATACTGATAATACTTCTTTTTTAAGTCTTGCTCCTTTACATTTTGGACAAGGAGTTTCAGCCATAAATTCTTCTATTTTTTCTCTTGAATATTCTGAGTTAGTTTCTCTATATCTTCTCTCTAAATTAACTATCACTCCTTCAAATGGCGCTCTATATTCTCTTCTTCCTCCAAACTTTGATTCAAATATAAATTCAACTATCACATTGTCTTTTCCATAAAGTAACTCTTGAACAAAGTCCTCAGGCAAATCTTTAAATGGTGTATCAAGTGATACGTTAAAATGTTCTGCTAAACTTCTAACCATTTTACTATAATATGTATCATCACTTGTGCTTACAGAACCCCACGCTGCTATAGCACCTTGTTTTATAGATAAATCTTTATTCGGTATAACTAAATCTGGGTCTACTTCTCTACTTTCTCCTAAACCATTACAAGCATCACATGCTCCAAATGGACTGTTAAATGAGAACATTCTTGGAGATAGTTCTTCTATACCTACTCCATGCTCTGGGCATGCAAATTTAGTTGAGTAAAGTATTTCATCTCCACCTATTATTTGAGCAATAACAAGACCATCAGATAATTTTATAGCTGTTTCTATTGAATCTGCTAGTCTAGCCTCTATTCCATCTTTTATAACTATTCTGTCAATCACAACCTCTATATTATGTTTTTGATTTTTATTTAATTCTATTTCATCTGTAACTTCATAGTTTTCTCCGTCAACTCTAACTCTGACAAATCCTTCTTTTTTTATATTCTCTAGTATCTTTTTATGAGTTCCCTTTTGACCTCTTACTACTGGTGATAATATTTGAAATTTAGTTCTTTCTTCAAATTCCATCATTTTATCAACAATTTCTTGGACTGTCATTTGACTAATTAATTTACCACAAGTAGGACAATGTACTTCTCCTACTCTAGCAAATAATAATCTTAAATAATCATATATTTCTGTTACTGTACCCACAGTAGAACGAGGATTTTTAGATGTTGTTTTTTGATCTATAGATATAGCTGGTGATAATCCTTCTATATATTCTACATTTGGTTTTTCCATTTGACCTAAGAATTGTCTAGCATAAGCTGACAAACTCTCAACGTATCTTCTTTGACCTTCTGCATATATAGTATCAAAAGCTAAAGAAGATTTACCAGATCCTGATAATCCAGTAAATACTATAAATTTATTTCTCGGAAGTTCTATATTAACATTTTTTAAGTTATGCTCTTTTGCGCCTTTTATTATGATTTTATCTTCCATTAATTTCTATCCTTTCTTCTAATTCTTTTACCTTATCCCTAAGTTCTGCTGCTCTTTCAAATTGTAAATTTTGAGCTGCTTCCATCATCTCTGATTGTAATTTAGCTATATTAGCTTTTATTTCATCTATATCATCAGTTTCTTTAACTCCATATATAACTTCTTCATCAGCGACTTTCGTAGCTTCTATAGCATCTCTAATACTCTTTTTAATAGTTGTAGGAGTTATATTATTCTCTTTATTATATAGTGATTGTATTTCTCTTCTTCTTTTTGTTTCTTCTATAGCACTTTGCATAGACCTAGTTATTCTATCTGCATACATTATAACTTTACCTTCTGAGTTTCTAGCTGAACGTCCTATAGTTTGTATTAATGATGTTTCAGAACGCAAGAATCCTTCTTTATCTGCGTCTAATATCGCCACCAAGGAAACTTCTGGAATATCTAATCCTTCTCTAAGTAAGTTTATACCAACTAATACATCAAACTTACCTAATCTTAGATCCCTTATAATCTCTACTCTTTCAAGAGTATCTATATCTGAATGCAAATACTTGACCTTTATACCAATTTCTTTAAGGTAGTTGGTTAAATCTTCACTCATTTTCTTAGTAAGAGTTGTTATTAAAACTCTTTCATTCTTTTCAATTACCTTATTTATTTCACCTACTAAATTATCTATCTGATTGTCTATAGGTCTAACTTCTATTATAGGATCAAGTAAACCTGTTGGTCTTATTATTTGTTCTGCTATAGTTGTTGAATGTTGTATCTCATATGGTCCTGGTGTTGCAGTTACAAATAGTATTTGATTAATATTTTCTTCAAATTCTTCAAAATTTAAAGGTCTATTATCATAAGCTGATGGTAATCTAAATCCATTATCTATAAGCGAACCTTTTCTAGATCTATCTCCGGCATACATACCTCTTACTTGTGGTACTGTAACATGAGATTCATCAACTATTATTAAATAATCATCTGGGAAAAAATCCATTAATGTATATGGCTTCTCTCCTGGCTTTCTGCCTGTTATATGTCTTGAGTAGTTTTCTATACCCTGGCAGAATCCTATTTCTTTTAACATTTCTATATCATATCTAGTTCTTTGGTCAATTCTTTGAGCCTCTAGTAATTTATCATTGTCTTTAAATTCATTTATTCTTTCTTCAAGCTCTTTTTCTATTTCAACTATAGCTTTTTCTATTCTTTCTGGTGTTGTTACATAGTGAGATGCCGGGAATATTACTACATGATTTCTCACCCCTACCATTTTACCTGTAACATAATCTATTTCTGTTATTCTATCAATTTCATCACCAAAAAATTCTATTCTTATAGCCTTTTCATCATTACTTGCAGGGAATATTTCTAAAATATCTCCTCTAACTCTAAAAGTACCCCTAACAAAGTTAACATCATTTCTTTCATACTGTATATCTATTAATCTCTTTATAACTTCATCCCTATCCTTTTCCATTCCTGGTCTTAGAGATACCATAAGTTGTCTATAGTCTTCTGGATCCCCTAATCCATATATACAGGATACAGATGAAATTATTATAACATCTCTTCTTTCTAATATTGCTGCTGTTGCAGAGTGTCTAAGCTTATCTATTTCATCATTTATACTTGCATCTTTTTCTATATATGTATCACTATGAGCTACGTATGCTTCTGGCTGATAGTAATCGTAGTAACTTACAAAGTATTCTACTGCATTCTCCGGGAAAAACTCTTTAAATTCACTGTATAATTGAGCTGCTAATGTTTTATTATGAGCTAATATCAATGTTGGCTTATTTACGTTTTTTATAATATTAGCCATAGTAAAGGTTTTACCAGATCCTGTTACCCCTAGAAGAGTAGAAAACTTTTCATTGTTATTTATAGCATCTACTATTGACTTTATAGCCTCAGGCTGATCTCCCGTAGGCTTAAATTCCGATTTTAATTTAAATTCCAACAATATCACTCCTCTCTCACGAACATTCGTTCTTTACCATTTAATTATAACATATATCTATATATATCTTGTGCTTTATTTAATAAAATTTACATAAATCATCCATTTGTCGTAATATATTCTTTATATATTACCCACTATCCTACGATTTCAACCTTATTTATATAAGTCTTTTAACGATATGAAATTCAACTTTTATTTAATGAAGAATTATATAATGTCATTATATAGCAGTAGTGTTAATTTGAATCTGCTTGCTTAACTATTTATGATATTGTTAATGAATGTATATGTAATCTGCTTTAATTCACTATATTTTATAAAAAAATAAAGGCCTCTATGGGGGATAGAGACCTTTTTAAAATGGGGGAGATTGAGTAATTTATTTATATTAAGTTTTACATTATAATTATCTCCTGCTTTACAAAAAATATTCATAAATACTTAGATATTTTTATAAATATTTTTCATCTAGTAAAAGGATTAAAATGATTGTTTTTATTTACTCTTATAAGTCACTTACTATTTTAATTAAATATATCATAATAATTATTTATAATTTCATTATAAATAAAAAGAGATATGAATTTAATTCATATCTCTTTTTACATTTTTGTGTGTCTTTATCAATAAAAAAGATTACGTGGCTACGTCTTACTCTTCCAGGGGGTCGCCCCCCAAGTACCATCAGCGCTAAAGAGCTTAACTTCTGTGTTC
>NZ_JBCIUO010000012.1:0-56365 GCF_039031195.1 Romboutsia sp. MSSM.1001216sp_RTP31141st1_G3_RTP31141_220114
GTAGAATAATATATATTGTCAGGCAAAACTTTTACAATAAATTTAAATTCTTACAAATCTGTTATATAAGATAAAGAAGAATGTAAGGATATATTGTGTCAAAGTATGGTAAAATAGCCTTATTATCAGAAATATAAAAGGAGGAGATTATAATTATAAATAAAGTAAAATTAAAAAATACATTAAAGTATTTAATAGCATTAGTAATATTTGTTATAGTTATGAAAGAGTTTATCAGTGTAGTTTCTTCATTTAATATGAATACATTTAAACTATATGCAGATAAGTTAACGCTTATAAACTCAATAACAATAATACTTTTAGGAATTATTTCATATCTTCCTTTAAGTCTTTACGATTTTGTACTAAAAAGAAGAGTGAATATCAACTTAGATAACAGGGAGTTATATAAATTCTCATGGATAGCTAGTTCAATTGCTAGTATAGCTGGATTTGGAGGAAGTACAGCCATAGCATTAAAGAGTAATTTTTATGGTAATTATGTGAAGGACAAAAAGTTACTTGTAAAAGAGATATCAAAAATAGTAGCTTTAAATTTAACTGGTTTTTCTATGGTGAGTTTCATATATGCCATCACTAATTTTGAGTCATTAAAGTTAAATGATTGGACAAGCATATTAACTTTAATAATAAGTATTTATTTCCCGGCAATATCAATATACTTCATATATAAGTTTATTAAGGGAAATGATGAAGATAGAAAAGATATTAAAGATGCGGTAACTATAATGGGAATATCAGCATTAGAATGGTTAACAACTATAGTTTTAATATACTCTATCATGTTAGTACTAGATGCAAATATATCATTTATGAAATTATTCCCGGTATTTGTACTAGCAATTATAGTGGCTATTGTTAGTTTATCACCAGGAGGACTTGGTTCTTTTGATTTGACAATGATACTAGGATTACAAGCTTTAAATGTTCCATCAGAGAAAGTTTTATTAGCTATATTCCTATATAGAATTTCTTATTATATAGTTCCATTAATTATAGGATTAATTTTATATGGAAATGTAATGTGGAAGACTGTAGATGATGATATAAGAGATATAGTAATGACTATACTATCAAAAATGGCTCATATAGGTATAGTACTTATTGTACTATTAACAGGAAGTATTCTGTTAATATCAGAAGCTATTCCTGAAGTTATAAATAAAATAAATATAATAAGTAGAGTCTCACATCTATCAATAATATATATACCAGATAAATTTGCCATAGTATTAGGATTTTTACTTATAGCTATGTCTAGATTATTAATTTATAAATCAAAAAATATTTATAAATTAACTTTAATAATAGTTGCCTTATGTATTGGGGTGACTTTCGCACAAGGAACGGACTATGGTAGAGCATTGTATTTAGTAATAGTAGGTCTTATAATTTGGCTTGGTAAAAAACAATTTTATAGAGAAAGTTTTGTAATGCGTTGGGGAATATTTATACAAGATGTAATAATATTGCTATCTTTCTTAATACTATATCTATATACTTTCTACGCAAGCGTTCATGGAAAAGTAGGAAAGATACCTTTTACTCAATATCAAATACAATTTTCAAATGCATCATCAAATGTAATGTTTTTAAGTATAGCTGGATTTATAATAGCCATATTATTCTTATGTATTATATATTATAAGAATGGTAAAAATGAATTCCCTAAGATGAAATTAGAAGAATGTAAAGATGATGTAGAAAATATACTAAATAAATTTGGCGGGACATCTATAATACACTTTATATATTTAAATGATAAGTATGTTTATATAAATAAAGATAAGGATGTTTTAATACAATATCAAACTTATGCTAATAAGATATTTATATTAGGAAATCCAGTAGGGAATGATGAAAATATATTTAATACTATTCAGGAATTCTATGAGTTAGCTGATAAATATGGATATATACCAACATTCTGTGCTATAGATGATAAATTAATTCCATACCTTCATGAAACAGGATATGAGTTCTTTAAATTAGGAGAAGAGGCAGCTGTAGATTTAAATAAATTTACATTAGAAGGAAGAAAAATGAAGAGTGTAAGAAATGCTATATCAAGAGTTAGCAAAGAAGAATATACATTTGAAGTTGTAAAGCCTCCTTTCAGTGATGAATTTATGGATAGTATAAAAGCTGTATCTGATGAATGGCTATGTGGAAGACAAGAAAAAGGATTCTCAATAGGATTTTTCGATGTAGAGTATTTAAGTAGAAATCCAATATCTATAGTTAAAAATAAAGATGGTGAAATAAAGGGATTTGCTAACTTTATGCCGATGTATGATGGTCATAAAACTTTATCGATAGACTTAATGCGTTTTTCACATGAAACTTGTAATGGAATAATGGACTTCATGTTCGTTAATCTATTTGAGTGGGGAAAAGAAAATGGATACTCAAGATTTAATATGGGTATGGCTCCATTATCAAATGTAGGTATATCAAAGTATGCATTTCTAGGTGAGAAGATAGCTGCCAAGGTATATTCACATGGACATAAATTCTATTCATTCCAAGGTCTAAAGAAGTTCAAAGAAAAATACTGTGATTCTTGGGATGGAAGATATATGGCTTATAAAAGAAAAACATCATTAATAACTACAATGATTCAAGTTATTTTGTTAGTTTCGAAACCTATAGAGAAGGTAGATTAAACTTATAAAGATATAAAGTAAATATAATAATAAAATGATAGTCTATGAGATTAAATCAATCATCAATAGACTATCATTTTTTGTTTATGAGATATAATAATAAAAAACACTAATTATTTAAATAGTTAATTTAAAATAATAGAATTTATATAAATTCATTTTGGATATAAATATAAGTAAAAGTGCATTAAAAAAGGTGGTGAAGTTATGCAAGTATTTGCGATAGGTCACTCTAATTATCCAATTGAAAAGCTTATAGATATGTTAAATCAATACAATATAAATTGTGTTGTAGATATTAGAGAAACTCCATATTCTAGGTATAATATTCAATACAATAGAGAAGATTTTTGTAAAACTTTAAGAAAAGAAGGATTTATATATATATACATGGGAAAAGAATTTGGAGCTAGGAGAGGATCAAAAGAATCTTATAATAGAGAAGGATTTGCTGATTTTGAGAAAGTAAGCAAAGAAGATATATTTAAAAAGGGGATAGAGAGAATAAAAGATGGGTGTAAAAAAGGATATAAAATTGCTCTTTTAGGGGCAATGCAAGATCCAATCAGATGTCATAGGAGTATATTAGTTGGAAGAAGATTAAATGAAAATGGAATAAATGTGAAGTATATACTACACGAAGGAGATGTGGCCGAACAAGAGGATATAGAAAATCAACTTTTAGATAAATATTTTAGTGAAAGAAATCAAATAACCATAGATAGTTTAATTGGTAATAGCATGTCTAAAGAGGACATGATAAATGAAGCATATAGGCTAGCAAATAAAGAAATTGGATATAGAACGGAATGTATATCTAAATAAACAATAAAACCATAATAATGTATATAGAATTGTTTTTTTAAAAAAGTAAAAAAATAGATTTTATCAATAGGAATAATCTTTAAACACCTTAAATTCCTATTGATAGAATCTATGGAATGTAAATAATTACATATATTTTATATAAACGTATTATATATTATTTTGATGATAATTTACTAAGCATATCTGATGTCATCTTACTTAAATTATGTTCGAACTTAAATCCCCATTCTGCTACTGCACAAGATGAATCTATAGAATTAGGCCAAGATTCTGCAATAGATTGACGTATAGGGTCTACATTATAGCTAAGCTCAAATTCTGGTATATGTTTCTGAATTTCAGATCCGACTTCTTAAGGAGCAAAGTTCATAGCGGTTATATTAAATGCATTTCTATGAACTTATTCATTATAAGAATTTTTAAAATATAAATTTATAAAATATTTATAGAAAAACTAAATTTGTTATAAAAGGTAAATTTTTTATAAAAAATATTTTGTATTATGGACAGCTATACAAAAATATAGTACATTGTATACATAGGCAACAAGAAATGACATAAGATGATATATGCATTAGGAACGGACATAAAAAATTGACATTTAAGAATTTGACATAAAAGGAGGAGCTATACTTAATGCTCCTTCTAAATATAGAATTATAACTATAAAAATACTAACCCCCCTTAAATAGTATTTGATAAAAATTTTAATAGCCCTTTAAAAAGACTGTAACGGAAACAGTCTTTTTTTGTTATAAAAATTATATTTTCTTAAGATATAAGTTTAATTGATAAAGAGATTTTTATATCCTAAATTGTTAATTTACATAAGGAAAATTACCTATGGTTCACTAAGTAACTGGAAGTAAGCCTCTATCTTTTACACCTAAGTAATAACTTGCCTCTAGATTTGCTAGCTAGTTTATGTTAGTATGGTTAAAATGCATTTTTGATATTCCTTTTGTTGATTTTAATTGATTAACTAAGCTTATCATAAGCGTCTTTTTTGATTATTAATATGTTATAGAATTGTATTAAGGTATTATATTAACATATAATTTCGTTAATGGATATATCAAAAATGATGGTGTTGTAACTTTGAATAATAAACTACTTTATAAGCATTGTGGAATATGATAATGCAGATAATTACTTAATAAAATTTTTATAAAATATAGATTATAATATATATTGTAATTTAGTTATATAGAATAAGAGATGAACCTTAAGCTAAAGGATATTAGTTTATATAATCTACTGTAAACTTAATATCTAAGATTACTACAGAATTAATTGATAAAGCTCAATTAAAGAACATGGACAAGTTAGTTAATATGTTAGAAGGTGATTATGCTCAAAGTTGTTTGATACAACTAGAAAATAGCTGAATGACTTAAGATTATAGTAAAAATAAAACACCTGGAAGCTATGAAGTATAGAATAAACCTATATAGGGTAGCTTTTAGATGTTTTTTATATGCATCAAAAGGAGAATGACATAATGGTCTATAAAAAGAAGAAAAAAAGAGTGATGAAGAAGAATGTTAAATATTCTATTATAGGCGTAGCGGCTATATTAGGTATAGGTTTAGTAGCCATATTGGGGAAGCATACAATGTCTGGAAATAAAGGTGATGAATTAATATCTAAAGAAATTTTAAACTCAAATGATCCAACTATAATTACTTTAGAAGAAGAATCAAATGAATACCCAAAAGTAAAAAAGATATTAAATAATATAGATTTGTATCCTAAAGATTTATTAGATTTAGCAGCTAAAAAGCCTGAAACGATAGATTTTGTTTCAGATTATATCTACAATGATTCAAAAATAAATAAAAAAATATCTGTAAAAGATGATTACAAAAAAGGTGAAATACCACTTTTCCTTCAATGGGACGAAAGATGGGGATACGATAAATATGGTTCTAACTTTATTGCAATTGATGGATGTGGACCAACTTCTTTAGCGATGGTTGCGGTAGGTCTTACAGGAAATACAAACATAAATCCAAAGGTAGTTTCAGATTTTGCTTATGATAGAGGGTACTATGTAGAGGGTATAGGCTCTAAGTGGAGTTTAATGACTGATGGAGTAAGCAACTTTGGACTAAAGGGCAAAGAAATACCTTTAAGCAAAGAAGTAATTATATCTACTCTTAAAAAAGGAGAGCCAATAATAGCAACTATGGGTCCAGGAACATTTACAACTCAAGGACATTATATAGTCTTAACTGGCGTAGATAAAGATGGAAATATAATAGTGAATGATCCTGATAGTAAAGAAAAAAGCAATAAAACTTGGGATATAGATATTTTCATGAAGGAAACTAAGGATTTATGGAAGTTTAGTGTAGCTTAAAACTAATAAAAATTTATAAAATATAAATGAATTGTTTTGGATGATGAGTTAATTATTTTCAAAACAGTTCATTTTTTCATAACTTCATTGGGTGTTTTTCTACTAGAGTTACTATAGCTAATTTATGTTAATATAATTAAAATACATTTTTGACCATCCTTTTGTTGATCTTAGTCGGTTACCTAAGCGTATCATAAGTGTCTTTTTTATTTATATATTTATCTGATTTAATTATACGATTCAGGTACTATAAAAAACTTCAATGAGATAATATTACAATTATTATAGATAAAAAAATACGCCAAAATAAAATTTAAGTCATTTTGACGTATTATCTATGAATTGAATAATATAATATTAATTCATAGATTGATACCTAAGATATATAATATTTTTAAGATTTTATATTTATTTTATTTTTTCTTTATCCCATATAAATAATTTATCAGGATTATTTAAAGCTCCAAATATGTTCTTTTTTGAACCTGGCATTTCTTTATTTAATCTTTGGACAAGTTCTTTTATATTTTGTCTATTAGTATGACCATCGGCAGGGCAAGGATTCTCTATAACTGGATAGTTATATTCTCTTGTGGCCTTTTTTGTCATATATTCTTCTATATAAATCATAGGTCTTATTATTGTTAAATCTTGTTTATCCATAACCGTCTTTGGAGAAAAACAGTTAACTCTTCCTTCATATAGCATAGACATTAAAAATGTCTCTATTGCATCATCTTTATGGTGCCCAAGCGCAACCTTAGTACATCCTAGTTCTTTAGCAGTACCATTTAGCGCACCACGTCTTAAGTTGGCACATAATGAACATGGATTTTTCTCTTTTCTTATATCAAATACAATTTCTTTTATATTAGTTTGAACTTCATGAAATTCTACATCTAAATCTTCACAAAGTTTGTATAATGGTGAATTGTCTACACCACCAGGGTTTAGCGTTATTGCAATCAATTCAAACTTTTGAGGTGAGAATCTTTGATAGTTTTTCAGTATGTGAAGTAATGTTAAACTATCTTTTCCTCCAGAAAGTCCTACTGCTATTTTATCGTTATCTTGTATCATATCAAAATCTTGTATAGCCTGACGAGCTTTACTAAGAAGTTTTTGCATAGTCATATTTGTGTCCTCCATCAAAATTTAATAAATTTAAGATTTCTTAAGAATTACTTATAAGTTACTTAAAATCTATCTTTTAAAATAAACCTATGAAAATTCACTACAATTTCATTGAAAATGTAGTAGTTAAGGTTAAAAGGAGAAGATAGATTATGAAACAATTTAGGGTTATAGTACCCATTATAATAATAGTAGCAGTTACAATTATTTTAGTAAAAATATTAATGCCAGGAAAAACATCAACACAAGAAAAAATATTAAATAAAAGTAACTCAAATATTATAACAAACACGCTATTAGTAAACAATGATAATAAGTTAGATGAAAACTATAAACCATATAAAAGTGATGTGCCAAACATTCCTTTTATCGATAATGCAACTAATGAAGAAAAACAAATGGAAGAGGTTGCGTCAAAAGCAGTAGAGGAGTTATTTAAGCAAGCAAAAGAAGAAGGAATTAATTTTTTAGGTACATCAGCGTATAGATCTTATGCAACTCAAAAAGATATATATACTAAAAAGGTTATTTCGGATGGATTAACAAAGGCTAATGAATATGTGGCTAAGCCAGGTAGTAGTGAACATCAAACTGGATTATGTATAGACGTGACTAATGAAGATAGATGGTTTGTAGGTAGTACGAAAGAAGCTATATGGTTAGCAGAGAATGCTCATAAATTCGGGTTTATATTAAGATACCCATTAGGAAAAGAAGATATAACAGGTAAGTCATATGAACCATGGCATATAAGATATGTAGGGAAAGAAGTAGCTAAAGAAATATATGAAAATAATTCTACATTAGAAGAGTACACAGCTAGCAAAATTAATTAAATTAAATCGATAAAAGTATATTATAATTGTTTTATGTGAAACATTAACGAATAACGTAGAAGTATTATATAAAAACAAATTATACAGATGGGAATGATGAAATTTGAAAAATAAAGTACTTGTAGTAGATGATGAAAAAGAAATTAGAAATCTTATTGAAATATATTTATTAAATGAAGGATATGATGTAATAAAAGCTGAAAATGGAATAGAAGCTTTAAATATAGTAGAAAAAGAAGATATACAATTGATGATACTAGATATAATGATGCCTGGTATAGACGGAATAGAAGTTTGTAGAAGGATAAGAGAAAAACTAGATATTCCTATATTAATGCTAAGTGCTAAATCTGAAGATATGGATAAAATTCAAGGTATAATGACGGGGGCAGATGATTATATGACAAAGCCATTTAATCCATTAGAGCTTGCAGTTAGAGTGAAATCATTACTTAGAAGGGCGTATTATTTTAATAATAAATCAAAATATAGTAAGGATATAATAACAATAGAAAATTTAAATATAGATAAAAGTAAGCATAAGGTTACTGTTGGAGAAAGTGAAATATCTTTAACATATAGAGAATTTGATATCTTATATCTATTAGCTAGTAATAAAGGGCGTGTATTTAGCACAGAAGAAATCTTTGAAAAAGTATGGAAAGAACAATACTACCAATCTAATAATACTGTGATGGTTCATATAAGTAGAATAAGGGAAAAAATAGAAAAGTATGTAGATAATAAAATAATACACACTGTATGGGGAGTAGGTTACAAAATTGAAAAATAAAAAAATTTTATTTGAATACGCATTTAAGCCTGTAATATATTTTATAATCAGCATAGTAATAGGTGGCAGTATAATAGGTGTTACTTATTTTATATTAGTAGATATGTATATAAATAGTTATGCAAAGATTCCCCAAGTAATTATAAATGTAGTAAACGAATTTTTATATGCAAAGAATAATTATATAGGAGATTTAATTTATATAATACTAATTCTCCTAATATCCATACCTATATATATTATATTTATGAAGAAAAAAATTGATAGTATAAGTGAAATTATAAATACAACTAATATCATGGCTAATGGTGACTTAAATCAAACTATACAAGTTGTATCAAAAGATGAAGTTGGGCAATTAGGTAATAATATTAACAGTATAGTTTCACAGTTGAGAAATATAACAATAGAAGAGAGAAGAGCACAACAAACTAAGACAGATTTAATAACAAATGTCTCGCATGACTTAAGGACGCCTTTAACATCTATAATAGGATATTTAGGTTTAATAGAAGATGATAGATATAAAGATGAAGTTGAGCTTAGATACTATACGACGATTGCATACGAAAAATCTAAAAGCTTGAGCATTCTTATAAATGATTTATTTGAACTTACAAAGATGCAAAATAATACTATAAGTTTAGATAAAATCAATATAAATTTGGTAGAATTATTAGGACAAATAGCAGAACAATTTAAGTATGAATTTAAGCAAAATAATATAAAAGGAAGAACTGATTTTTCTGAAGATAAATTAATAATAAATGCAGATGCTAATAAGTTAGTAAGGGTATTTGAAAATTTAATAAGCAATGGGATAAAATATGGTAAAGATGGGGGATATATAGATATAGTAACAAGAAAACAAGATAATATGGCTATAGTCCAAATTATAAATTATGGAGAACAAATACCTTCTTTAGACTTACCTCATATATTCGAACAATTTTATAGAGTAGAAAAATCTAGAAATAGAAATGATGGTGGATCAGGACTAGGACTAGCTATAGCTAAAAATATAGTAGAGTTACATGGGGGAAACATCAAAGTTGAAAGTAATAGTAGCAGAACTATTTTTGAAGTAAAGCTTAAATTAATATAAAATATTTAGAAATTTAATAAAAAATTAATTTAATAAATAAAAATATCATGTAAAACTTGATAATATATCCTTATTATGAAGTATAATATTATCATATAAAAAATTTAAGTATCGGAGGGAATTAAAATGCAAAAAGTAGAAAGTTTTAAACTAGATCATACAAAAGTAAAAGCACCTTATGTTAGAAAGTGTTGTTTATTAAATGGAGAAAAAGGAGATATGGTAAGTAAGTTTGATATAAGATTCTTACAACCAAATGCAGAAACATTTGGAACAGCTGCTATGCATGGTTTAGAGCATTTATTAGCTACTTATTTAAGAGAAACAATAGATAACATAATAGACTTATCTCCAATGGGATGTAGAACAGGATTCTACTTAATAGTATGGGGAGATGTAGAACCAGCAGTTATAAAAGAAGGGTTAGAAAAAGCATTAAAAATGGTTTTAGATGCTAAAGAAATACCAGCAGCTACTGCTGTAGAGTGTGGAAATTACAAAGATTTATCTCTATTTGGAGCACAAGAATATGCTAGAGAAGCTTTAGAAAAAGGATTCTCACTAAATATATACGGAGAATAATAAATGAGAATTGACTTTTCACAATCTATAGATATAGATAAAAACGAAGTATTAAGATATCTAGAGTATAAAGGTCAAGAAATAAATGAAAATCTTCATAATATAATTGATGAATGCATAAAAATAACTAAATCAACAATAAACCCTCGATATATTTTGAGGGTTTATCCTATATTAAGAGAAGATAACAGACCATATGGAGATAAGGTATATATAAAGGGAAGTAATTTAACATTAAAAAGTAGAGATTTGTATAATTTATTAGATAGTTGCAGTGAATGCATAATCATGGCTACAACACTAGGGATAGAAATAGAAAAAGAAATAAAAAAGCGCTCTTATAATGAGTTAAGCAAAAGTATAATATTAGATGCTTGTGCTACTACAGCTATAGAAGAACTGTGCGATAGACTACAATTGGAAATACAAGAAAAATTAATTAATACTAATAAATTCATAACATCAAGATATAGCCCAGGATATGGGGACTTACCAATAGAAAAAAATAGAGAAATAATAAATCTATTAAATTGTCAAAAAGAAATCGGTTTGACTATAACTGAAAGTGGAATAATGATTCCAAGGAAGTCTGTTATAGCAATAATAGGAATATCAGAAGATAAAACAATTCAAAGCTTTAAATCATGTTCAAAATGCCAAAATAACAAAAATTGTAAATATAAAAAAGGGGATGACAGAGATGAATGTAAGAGATTTTATAAAAGATAATATATTAATATTTGATGGAGCTATGGGAACAATGCTTCAACAAAAAGGTTTAAAAATAGGGGAAAATCCAGAAATATTTGGATTTGAAAATCCAGATAAACTTTTAGAAATACATAAATCATACCTAGATGCAGGGTCAAATGTAATAACTACAAATACTTTTGGTGCTAACGAGCTAAAATTAGAAAAACTAGGGTATACTGTAGAAAAAATAGTAGATAATGCAGTAAAAGTTGCTAAAAAAGCTATTAATGAATCACAAAATATTAATAATAAATTTGTAGCACTAGATATGGGACCGATAGGAGAAATGTTAGAACCTATGGGAACACTAAGTTTTGATAGGGCATATGAAATATTTAAAAGACAAGCAATACAAGGTAAAAAGTCTGGTGCAGATTTAATAATAATAGAAACTATGATGGATTTATATGAGGCTAAGGCAGCAGTATTAGCAGCTAAGGAAAATACTAACTTACCTGTATTTTGTACTATGACCTTTGATGAAAATGGGAGAAGTTTTACTGGGTGCCTTCCAGAAAGTATGGTTTTAACTATAGAAGGATTAGGAGTAGATGCTGTAGGTGTAAATTGCTCTTTAGGGCCAAAGCAGCTTTTACCAATAGTAGAGAGAATAGCTAAGATGACAAAGGTGCCGGTAGTGGTTCAAGCTAATGCAGGACTACCAAATATAGTGGATGGACAAGCTACATATGATGTAGATGCAGAGGAATTTTATAAAGGTGTTAAAAATTTTGTAAAAGTAGGTGCATCAATAATAGGAGGATGTTGTGGAACAGATCCATCTTTTATAAATAAAATATCTAATAATCTAGATGAATTAAAAAAGGTAAATGTAGAGAAAGTAAATAAATGTTTTGTATGCTCACCATCAAAGGCTGTAGAAATAAAAGCTCCGACTGTTATGGGAGAAAGATTAAATCCAACAGGGAGAAAAAGTCTTCAAGATGCAATAAAAAATAGAAACTTTGATTACATTATAAACTTAGGTTTAGAACAAATAAATGGTGGAGCTGAAATATTAAATGTAAATGTAGGAATACCTAATATAGAAGAAGAAAATTTTATGCCTATGGTTATAAAAGAAATTCAATCTGTTATAGATACTCCTCTTCAAGTGGATTCATCAAATATAGATGCCTTAGAACAAGGTCTTAGATATTATAACGGTAAAACTATAGTAAATTCTGTGAATGGAAAAGAAGAATCATTAAGTAAAATACTTCCGATAGTAAAAAAATACGGAGCATGTGTGGTTGGACTTACTTTAGACGAAAATGGAATACCAAAAACGGCAAGAGGAAGATTTAATATTGCTAAAAAAATAGTAGATAAAGCAATATCTTATGGAATAAATAAAGAAGATATATTTATAGATTGCTTATCACTTACAGTTTCAGCGCAGCAATCAGAGGCCATGGCAACTATAGAATGTATAAAAATGATAAAAGAGGAATTGGGAGTTAAAACTATATTAGGGGTATCAAATGTATCTTTTGGTGTACCAAATAGAAAAGCTTTAAATAGTACTTACTTAACTATGGCATTAGCAAATGGACTAGACTTACCAATTATAAATCCAAATGAAGATAGCATGATAGAAGTTATAAACTCTTTTAAAGTAATAAAAAATATAGATAAAAATTGTATAAATTACATAAGTAAATATGCAAATGTTGTAAATAATAAAGATATCAATACAAGACAAAATAATAAAGAAAAATTATCAGTAGAACAAATAATAGAAAGAGGACTTAAAGAAGAAATAAAAGAAGTAATACCAAATATTTTAAAAAGTCAATTAGAAAATGAAGTAATAGAAGAAATACTTATACCTACACTAGATAAAATAGGTAAAAAATATGAAAATGGTGAAATATTCTTACCGCAATTAATACAATCGGCAGAGACTGTGAAAGTAGCACTGGATATTCTAAAAGTAAGTTTACAAAGTAAAAGTGAAAGTATAGAGCAAAAAGGAAAAATCATAGTAGCAACTGTTAAAGGAGATATACACGATATAGGTAAAAATATTGTAAAGATAATGCTTGAAAATTATGGGTATGATGTCCTAGATTTAGGGAAAGATGTTGATATTGATGTAATTGTTGAAGAGGCTAAAAATAGAAATATAAAACTTATAGGATTAAGTGCTTTAATGACAACTACAGTTAAAAGCATGAAAGAAACAATAGAAGCAATAAGAAAAGAAGGACTAGATGCGAAAGTATTTGTTGGTGGTGCAGTACTTACTAGTGAGTATGCAAAAGAGATTGGGGCAGACTATTATTCTAAAGATGCGAAATCATCTATAGAAATAGCAAAGACAAATTTAAGATAAAATATAGGGGGTATTTTAACCTCCTATTTTATTAAAATATGACAAAAAAAGTGTAAAAATTTGCATAATTGACATTAAAACGTAAAATCTATAGAAAAAACTCATAAGAATGTGATAAAATAGGAAGGTGATTCTTAGGGAGGTTTAAACAAAAATGATAGACAATAGGCAACCTTATGCGTTAGTTTTCGGAGTATCAGTTTTTGATATCTGCGGGTTTACAAACAATAATTATAGATGTAATGATTCTAATCCAGGTAAAGTTAAGACTTCTTTCGGAGGAGTTTGTAGAAATATAGCTGAATGTATGGCTAGAGTAGGTGTAAATACAAGATTTATCTCTATATTAGGAGATGATGAGACAGGAAAAAGAATGTTAGATCATTCTAAAAAGATGAACTATGATATGAGCGAGTCTCTAATAATAAAAGGAGGGCACACTCCTACATATATGGCTATCTTAGATGAACAAGGTGAGATGGTTTCTGCTGTAGTTGATATGAACATAATAGACATGTTTACTACAGAATTTATAGACTCAAAAGCGGAAATAATAAGAAATGCCGAGTATATGATACTAGACTCAGATAGACCTGATATAGTAGAATATATAATACAAAACTTTAGTAAAGATACTAAACTTATATTAGATCCAGTTTCAGCAGCAAAGGCCAAAACAGTTAAACACTTAATAAAAGGGTTCCATACTATAAAGCCAAATAGATATGAGGCTGAAATAATGTGTGGATTTAAAATACACAATGATGAAGATTTAAGAAAAGCTGGTAAATATTTTACAGACTTAGGTATCCAAAACGTATTTATAACATTAGATGAAGATGGTATATACTACAACAATGGGCAAGAAGAAGGTAAAATTAAGGCTAATGATGTAAAAGTAATCAACGTTACTGGTGCAGGAGATTCTTTTGTAGCAGGTATAGCTAATGGTTATATGAATAATATTAATATAGTTGATACTGTAAAATATGCAATAGCTATGTCATCTATAACTATAGCAACAGAAGAAACTATTCATCCAGATATGAGCCACGAGTTAGTTGAAAAATATATTAACAATATAGAGTGGACAGAAGTAAAATATAGTAAATAGAAATTTACTATATTAAAAAAATTATGTATAATTAAGTTATAAGTTAATCTGCAAAATGTAAGATTAATTGATATAAAATATTTATCGTCGACAACCAAAAAACATCTAGGGTTATATTTTGTAATCCTAGATGTTTTTTATTATCTATAGATAATAAATAGATAAGACAGTAAACTTATTATAATATTTACTATTATTTTTATATAACCTTAAAAAGAGATGCTAAGCCTAACTAGCATCTCTTTTATTTAATAGGTATTAAATTAGAAAGCCCAGTTTCCATCTTTGAATACTTGAATTTCTTCACCATCGTTAGTTATACCAACGATATCCATATCAGCTGAACCTATCATGAAGTCAACATGAGTTAAACTTGTGTTAACACCATATTTATCCATTTCCTCTTCTTTTATAGAATCTCCATCTTTTATACAAGTCTTGTATGCAGATCCTAATGCAAAGTGACAAGATGCATTTTCATCGTATAAAGTGTTGAAGAATACTATATTAGTGTCTGATATAGGAGATTTAAAAGGAACTAATGCAACTTCTCCTAAGTAATGAGAACCTTCATCAGTGTCTATTAATTTACCTAGTGTCTCAGCACCTTTTTCAGCTGTGAAATCTATTATTTTTCCATCCTTAAATGTTAAAGAGAAGTTATCTACAACATTTCCACCATAAACAAGTGGTTTCGTGCTATGAACTACACCATTAACTTTAAATTTGTGAGGCATAGAGAAAACCTCTTCTGTTGGTATATTTGGGTTGAAGTTAACACCATTAGGGTCTTGAGATGCACCGCTTAACCAAATATGCCCCTCAGGTAATTCCATAGTTAAATCAGTTTTTGCTGATTTAAATTTTAATGTTTTGAAGTTTTTATCATTTAAGAAATTCATTCTTGTTTTTAAGTCATTGTTGTGATTATTCCAAGCTTCTATTGGGTCTTGACCAGAAACTCTTGAACACTTAAATATTGCTTCCCATAATTTTTCAACAGCTTCTTCTTTAGAAACATCAGGGAATATCTTAGCTGCCCAAGATTCAGTTGGTACAGATACTATACTCCATTTACATTTGTCAGATAGAGTGTAAGATCTCCATTCCTTTAAAGCTTGTGCAGATGCTTTTTGGAAGTTAGCGACTCTTTGAGGATCTACATTTTTTAATAAATCAGGGTTTTGAGCATATATAGTTAAGAAAGCTCCCCCTTCTTTTGCTATATCAACATATTGTTCTGAAGTCCACTTAGGGAATTCGTTAAATGCTTCTTCAGGTGCATTTAAGTATTTTATTAAAGTACATTCTTCATCAGACCATTCTATATGTACATTTTTAGCTCCAGCCTTATAAGCATGCTCAACAACTTTTCTAACAAAAGGAGCACATTCGATAGGCGATCTAACAAGTAAAGTTTGGTCAGCTTGTATATTAACTCCAACTTTAACAGCTAACTCAGCATACTTATCTAAATTTCTTTCAAATTCCATAATTTGAACCTCCTAAAATTTTAATAAAATTATCTTATTAAGATAATTATAGTTTATTCACTGCTAACTTAATAATACTAAAAAAATAAGGGAATTACATAATTTTACTATAAAAAAATATTTATAATATATTTACAAAAACAGAAAATTGGAAACAGTTTTCTTATAAAATAAATTATCGGCAAAAATAAGCACTAGATAAACTATAATACTATATTTTATACCCCAAAAAATATAAGTAAATATATATAAAATATTTAACTATAAATTATAAATAATATGTATTTAAATGTACAAAAAGAATAAAAAAATTTATAATATAATATATGAATTTGTAGAAATGACTAGAAAAATATAACTATTAATAAAAGATATATAATATATCAATTTGATTTATATAGATATTGGAAATATTTTAGGAGGAAATAAATGGACTTATATGATGCTATATTTTATAGAAGAACGATAAAAGAATATTCAAATAGAGCTGTAAAACCAGAATTAATGAAAGAAATTAAAGAAATATGTAAGAGTATTGATTATTTAAATGAAGAATTGGATATAAAAGCACATTTAATAGATAGAGGTCACTTGATACAGTTTTTAATGAAAAAGGACTGTAATATAAAGGCACCTCACTATATATTAGTAACATCGAATAAAGGGGAAGACTATTTACAAAATATTGGTTTTGCAATAGAAAATGTAGTGTTACAATTAACAACTTTAGGTTTAGGTACTTGTTGGATAGAGTGTAACTTATCTCAAGAAGATGTAAAGGAGATTATAGACATTGATACAGAGAGTATAGAAATATATTCAAAAGAACAAGTTAAGGAAGAAGATATAGAACTAGAAGAAAGTATAGAGGAAAGTGAAGAGCAACCATATATTGTAATAGCTTTTGGATACCCAAAAGAAGGAGAGCATATTTTTAGAAATGTAAATGCAGAGCCAAGAAGAAAAAGAATAAAAGAAATATCAAAGAAAATGGATAGAAAGTGGACTAAAATATTAAGTGCTGTAAGAATGTCATCATCTGTAAAGAATGTACAACCTTGGAGATTTTACAATACGAAAACATCTATTGATATATATGAAGAAAAACAAAAAAAGTCTATAGAGAAAATGAGTAAAATAAGTATGGGAATTTGTCTTAGAAATTTTGATATAGCTTGTAAAAAATATGATATGAAAGTAAAATATGAAAAAACAAAGGCTAAAAAAAGATTAGGGAAAGAGTATTATATAAGTGCTATAATAGAAGAATAGAAAATATTATATATTATATCGATTTATAAAGAGAGAAGAACAAAAGAAGAGTTGACATTAAAAGGAAAAGATGTAATAATTGTATACAAGATAAAGCTTTAAAATATCCCGAGAGGATATGAAGTGTAGTATGTAATTAAAATAAAATAGAAATTCCTTGAAACTAGTCCAGAGAGGCTAAAAAGGTTAACTATAATAATTAATTTTGTATATATAACCTCTAGCTGGATTGGCTAGAGGTTTTTTTAGCAACGGATGTGACTGAGTGAATACGAAGCCATATCGTTGGCGATATGAACGAAGTGAATTTTTAAAACAAAAATATAATAAAGTCTTTTAAACTAGTCCAGAGAGGCTGGGAAAGATATCTCATAGCTTATAAATGTAATGTTATGTATAGATAGAATCCTTATACCCTGTGGTATGAGGATTTTTTATTAAGGCTTTATTAAAAAGGGGAGTAAAATTATGGTAAATGGAAAAGACAAACTAATAGTGGCGATAGACACTAACGAATTTGATAAAGCTAAAGAATTAATAGATACACTAGAAAATGAAGTGGATATATTTAAAGTAGGGTTAGAACAATATGTAGCAACAAGAGGTAAAACAGTAGATTACTTAAAAGAAAAAGGTAAAAAAATATTCTTAGACCTTAAGTTCCATGATATACCAAATACTATGCAAAGTGCAGTAAGAGCAGCAGTTAGGGATAATGTTTGGTTAATGACAATACATGTTTCTGATATAGAAGGTATGAGACAATGTGCATTAGCTGCTAAGGAAGAGGCTGAGAAATTGAATATAGAAAAACCTATAATAGTAGGTGTTACAGTATTAACATCGCTAAGCAATAAAGATTTACAAGATATAGGATGCAATATGACTACAGAAGAATTAGCTATAAAAAGAGCCAAACTAGCTAAGGAAGCAGGAATTGATGGAATAGTTTGTTCAGCACAAGAAGTAGATAAGATAGTTGAGGCTTGCGGAAAAGATTTCGTAACAGTATGCCCAGGTGTAAGACCAGCAGGTGCAGACAAGGGAGATCAAAAGAGAGTAGTAACTCCAGCTGATGCAATCAACAAAGGAGCACATTATTTAGTAGTTGGAAGACCTATAACTAAAGCTGAAAATCCAGCTCAGTCAGCTAAAAATATAGTAAATGAAATAGCGAATTCTTAGGAGGGTTAATATGAAGGGGAAATTAATATTACAAGATGGAACTATATTCGAAGGTAAAGCCTTTGGATATTTAAATGACAGTGTAGGAGAAGTAGTATTCAATACTTCTATGACAGGATATGGAGAAGTGTTAACAGATCCTTCGTACTATGGACAGATAGTAACGATGACATATCCTCTTGTAGGAAACTATGGTATAAACTTAGAAGACGTAGAATCTAAGGGAGTTCATGTAAAGGGATTTATAGTAAGAGAAAAAAGTGATATGCCAAATAACTTTAGATGTGAAATGGATTTAGACACATACCTAAAGCAAAATAAAGTTATAGGGCTTGAAGGAATAGATACAAGAGCTCTTACAAAAATATTAAGAAACAACGGAACTATGAAAGGCATAATAACTTTAGAAGGTACATCATTAGAGCAAGTTCAAGCTAAATTAGATGCATTCTCAAATACTCAAGCAGTAAAAACAGTAACTAGGAAAGAAGTAGAGCATATAGCTGGAAGAGGAACAAAAGTTGCTGTAATGGACTTTGGAGTTAAGGAAAACATACTAAGATCATTTGCAAATCGTGGATGTGATATAACCGTATTTCCTGCAACAACAAAGCCAGAAGATGTATTAGGAATAAACCCAGATTTAATATTCTTATCTAATGGACCTGGAGATCCTGAAGATTTAGAAGATGTTATAGAAAATATAAAAGAATTAATTGGTAAAAAGCCAATAGCAGGAATATGCTTAGGACACCAATTACTAGCATTAACTTTAGGTGGAAAAACAGGAAAGTTAAAGTTTGGACACAGAGGTGGAAATCATCCAGTTAAAGATTTAGAGGAAAACAAAGTATTTATAACATCTCAAAATCACGGTTATTACGTATGTGAATTACCACAGGATATGGAAGTAACGCATATAAACTTAAACGACAATACTGTAGAAGGGATGAGACATACAAAATTACCTATATACAGTGTCCAGTATCATCCAGAGGCTTGCCCAGGGCCAAAAGACAATGATTATATATTTGATAAATTCTTAGCATTAGTATAGATTGTTAAATTTAATTAGATAAGGAGAAAAAATTATGCCTAAAATAGATAGAATAAAAAAGACATTAGTATTAGGTTCAGGACCTATAATCATAGGGCAAGCAGCAGAGTTTGATTATTCTGGAACACAAGCTTGCCAAGCATTAAAAGAAGAAGGAATAGAAGTCGTATTAATAAACAGTAACCCAGCTACTATAATGACGGACAAAGAAGTAGCGGATAAAATATATATAGAACCATTAACAATAGAATTTATAGAAAAAATAATAGAAAAGGAAAGACCAGATAGCTTATTAGCAGGAATGGGTGGTCAAACAGCTCTTAATTTAGCAGTTGAATTACATGAAGCTGGAATACTTGAAAAGTATAATGTTGAAATAATAGGTACATCTGTTGAATCTATAAAAAAAGGTGAAGACAGAGATACTTTCAGAGAAGTAATGAGAGAAATAAATCAACCAGTTGTAGTTAGTGATATAGTAACTGACTTAGAAAGTGGATTAGAGTTTGCAGGAAAAATAGGATATCCAGTAGTTGTTAGACCTGCATATACACTAGGTGGAACTGGAGGAGGTATAGCTGAAAATGTTGAAGAACTTACAGAAATACTTACTAAAGGTTTACAATTAAGCCCGGTTAACCAAGTATTGCTTGAAAAAAGTATAAAGGGTTGGAAAGAAATAGAATATGAAGTAATAAGAGATGGCAATGGAAATTGTATAACTGTATGTAATATGGAAAATATAGACCCTGTTGGAGTTCATACAGGGGATAGTATAGTTGTAGCTCCAAGTCAAACTTTAAGTGATAGAGAATACCAAATGCTTAGAAAAGCATCTATAGATATAATAAATGCAATAGAGGTTAAAGGTGGGTGTAATGTACAGATAGCACTTAACCCACACAGTTTAGAATATGCAATTATAGAAATAAACCCAAGAGTTAGTAGATCTTCGGCATTAGCATCTAAGGCTACTGGATACCCAATAGCTAAGGTTGCTGCAAAAATAGCTTTAGGATACACTCTAGACGAAATAGAAAATGCAGTTACAAAGAAAACATACGCATGTTTTGAGCCAACGCTTGATTATGTAGTAGTTAAGATACCAAAGTGGCCATTTGATAAGTTCAAGCAAGCTAATAGGAAGTTAGGAACAAAGATGATGGCAACTGGAGAAATAATGAGTATAGGAAGTAACTTTGAAGCTGCAATGTTAAAAGGTATAAGATCTCTTGAAATAGGAAAATATTCATTAGTTCATGCTCCTTCAGAAGAAAAGAGCTTAGAAGAATTAAAGAAGAGTATAGTGGTACCAGATGACGAAAGATTATTCGACTTAGCTGAAATGATAAGAAGAGGCTATAAAGTTGACATGATAGAGCAAATAACAGGTGTAGATAAGTGGTTTATACACAAGTTTAAGTGGATAGTAGAGCAAGAAGAAAAATTAAGAGGTATGAAAATAGAAGACTTAAATAAAGATTACCTATTAGAACTAAAGAAAAAAGGATTCTCAGATAAAGGTATAGCTGACTTAATGAAGATAAGTCCAGAAAGATTATGTGAGTTAAGAAAGCTATACAACATACAACCAGCATATAAGATGGTTGATACTTGTGGAGGAGAGTTTGATGCATTATCTCCATATTACTACTCAACTTATGAGCAATTTGATGAAGTAGAGGTAAGTAATAAGAAAAAAGTTGTAGTATTAGGTTCTGGACCAATAAGAATAGGTCAAGGGATAGAATTTGATTATTGCTCAGTACATTGTGTAAAATCATTAAGAAAAATGGGAATAGAAACTATAATAGTAAACAACAACCCAGAAACAGTAAGTACAGACTTTGATACATCAGATAAACTATACTTCGAACCATTAACAGAAGAAGAAGTATTAAATATAATAGAAAAAGAAAATCCAGATGGAGTAATACTTCAATTTGGTGGGCAAACAGCTATAAAATTAGCTAAATTCTTACATGAAAAGAATATAAAAATATTAGGAACTGACTTTACTGACATAGATGCAGCAGAAGACAGAGAAAAGTTTGAAGAATTACTAGAGAAATTAAATATAAACAGACCAAAAGGAAAAGCTATATGGTCAGTGGAAGAAGGTATAGAAGAAGCTAAGAGATTAGAATACCCAGTACTTGTTAGACCATCTTATGTACTTGGTGGTCAAGGTATGGAAATAACTTATGATGAAACTAAGTTAGCTAGATACTTGGAAGATGCTTTCAAGAGAGACAAGAAAAATCCAGTACTTATAGATAAGTACTTAACAGGTAGAGAAATAGAAGTAGATGCTATATGTGATGGAGAAAATATACTAATACCAGGAATAATGGAACATTTAGAAAGAGCTGGGGTTCATTCTGGGGATAGTATAACAATGTATCCAAGTCAAAATATAAATGATGAAATAAAAGCCAAAATATTAGATTACACGAAAAAAATTGCTTTAGAGCTAAACGTACTTGGAATGGTAAATATACAATTTATAGAATTCAAAAATGAATTATATGTAATAGAAGTTAATCCAAGAGCAAGTAGAACTGTACCTTATATAAGTAAGGTAAGTAATGTACCTATAGTGGACCTAGCTACTAGATGTATGCTGGGAGAGAAGTTAGTAGACTTAGGATATGGAACAGGTGTATATAAAGAGCCTAATCTAGTATCTGTAAAGGTTCCAGTATTCTCAATGTCAAAACTTGCTAGTGTTGATGTAAGTCTTGGGCCTGAGATGAAATCTACAGGAGAAGTACTAGGTGTAGGTGAGACTTTAGAAGAAGCTTTATATAAAGGGTTCTTAGGAGCAGGAAAAACTATGTCTGACAAAAAAGGTGTAGTACTTGCAACTATAAATAATCATGATAAAGAAGAGTTTATAGAAATAGCAAAAGATATGAATGAATTAGGCTATACTTTCGTAGCTACAGAAGGAACAGCTAAGATATTACAAGAAAATGGAATAGATGCTGATATAGTTAAGAGAGTAGAAGAAGCTAGACCAAACATACTTGATGTTATAAGAAACAAGCAAGTAGATATAGTAATAAATACCCCTACTAAAGGGAATGACTCAACAAGAGATGGATTTAAAATAAGAAGAACTGCAACAGAGTTCTCTACGGAAGTAATGACATCACTTGATACATTAAAGGCTTTAGTTGAAGTGAAAAAGAAGCATATAATGAATGAAGGTTTAGAAGTATACAATATAGCTGAATAATAAAATTAATAAACACCACTTTAGAGATATCTCTAAAGTGGTGTTTATTAATTTTAACACATGGAAAAAGTTAGAAAATTATAAAATAAGAAAACTAAATAAATTTTAAATCAAATGGTTATGGATGTTGAAGCGTGGGTATTTATGTCATATAACGACAATAAGTTACTTTAGGCCTAAGATAATTTAGTATATGTTAGAAAAAATTAATACCTAGGAGATGATTCAAATGAAAGATGCACAAGTAGGTAAAAAGGGAACACTTACATTGTTTGCATTCTTTGCAATGACAGCATCAATGGTAATGACTGTTTATGAATATCCAACATTCGCAACATCAGGATTCAATCTAGTATTTTTCCTTTTATTAGGAGGAATTTTATGGTTTTTACCAGTTGCTTTATGTGCAGCAGAAATGGCCACTGTAGAAGGATGGCAAGAAGGGGGGATATTCGCTTGGGTAGGTAATACTCTAGGTGAAAGATACGGCTTTGCAGCTATATTCTTCCAATGGTTCCAAATCACAGTTGGATTTGTAACTATGATTTATTTTATTTTAGGATGTGTTTCATACATATTTAACTGGAATGCGTTAAACAATGTTCCAGCTATAAAATTTATAGGAGTTTTAGTTATATTCTGGGGATTAACATTTTCTCAGTTAGGCGGAACAAAAAACACAGCTAAGATAGCTAAGGCTGGATTTATATTTGGTATAGTTATACCCGCTATAATTTTATTTGGTTTATCAATAGCATACTTAGTACAAGGTAACCCAGTAGATGTAAAAATTGGAATGAAATATTTCGTACCTGATTTTACAAAAGTAAATACATTAGTTGTATTCGTTTCATTTATATTAGCTTATATGGGGGTTGAAGCATCAGCATCTCATGTAAATGAATTAGAAAATGCTAAGAAAAATTACCCATTAGCAATGATAATATTAGTAGTACTAGCTATAATACTAAATACTATAGGTGGTTTAACAGTAGCATCTGTAATACCTAAGTCTCAATTAAGCTTAAGTTCAGGTGTTGTTGAAACATTTAAAGTTCTAATACTTCATTTTAGTGCTAATGCTACATGGCTTGTAAAATTAATAGCTTTATTATTAGCTTTAGGAGTAATGGGAGAAGTTAGTGCTTGGGTTGTAGGTCCTTCAAGAGGAATGTATTCAGCAGCACAAAAAGGAATTTTACCTAAATCATTAACAAAAACAAATGAACATGATGTTCCAGTACGTTTAGTATTAATTCAAGGAATAGTAGTTACAATATGGGCAGCTGTTCTTACTTTTGGTGGAGGAGGAAATAACGTATCTTTCCTTACAGCAATATCACTAACAGTTGTAATATATCTAGTAGGATACTTACTATTCTTCATAGGATACTTTACTTTAGTACTTAAACATAAAGATTTAAAACGTTCTTACCAAGTTCCAGGAGGAAAAACATTTAAATTAATAGTAGCAGCATGTGGATTCATAACATCTATATTTGCTCTAGTAATATCATTTGTTCCACCTAGCCAATTAAGTGGTAAGAGTGTTACAGAATATTTAACAATATTAAGTGTTAGTTTTGTAATAACTATTCTAATACCTTTTGTAATTTATGCAATAACTGATAAAAAGAGAAAGGCTAATTAAACAGTCTTAACTCTAAAGAAAGTGTAAAAAAGTCGCAAAATAGACACTAGAAAAAATCATTAAAAATTTAAATCAAAGCATGAAGTTCTAGGAGGATTTTTAAAATGTTATGTAGTAAAAAAGAAGATACTTACAGCACACCAGTGTTTGGGACAATAGAGTCTGGCTCTAATATTCCAAAAGACGTAATAGGGAAAGATTCTATTGCTCCAAACGTGGCGTATCAATTAATTAAAGATGAGTTAATGAATGAAGGAAATGCAAGACTTAACTTAGCTACATTCTGTCAAACTTATATGGAGCCAGAAGCAACAAAACTTATGGCAGAAACATTAGAAAAAAATGCTATAGATAAATCTGAATATCCACAAACAACAGAAATGGAAAATAGATGTGTTGATATGATAGCTAACCTATGGAATGCGCCAAAAGAGATGAACTATATAGGTACATCGACAGTAGGATCATCTGAAGCATGTATGCTAGGTGGTATGGCTATGAAATTCAGATGGAGAAATAGAGCAGAAAAAGCAGGAATAGATGTAAATGCTAAGAAACCAAACTTAGTAGTATCTTCAGGATATCAAGTTTGCTGGGAAAAATTCTGTGTATATTGGGATATAGAAATGCGTACAGTGCCAATGGATGAAGAACATATGAGTTTAGACATTGATAAGGTGTTAGATTATGTAGATGATTATACAATAGGTATAGCAGCTTTATTAGGGATAACATATACAGGTAAGTTTGATGATATAAAAGCATTAGACGCAGTAGTAGAAGAGTATAATAAAACAGCTAAAGTATCATTACCTATACACGTAGATGCTGCATCAGGTGGTATGTTTACTCCATTTATAAATCCAGAACTTGAATGGGACTTTAGATTAAAAAATGTAGTTTCAATAAGTACATCAGGACATAAATACGGATTAGTATACCCAGGTATAGGATGGGTAATATGGAAAGATGAAGAATATTTACCAAAAGAATTAATATTTGAAGTAAGTTACTTAGGTGGATCAATGCCAACTATGGCTATAAACTTCTCAAGATCAGCAAGTCAAGTTATAGGACAATATTATAACTTCTTACGTCTTGGATTTGAAGGATATAGACAAATACATCAACGTACAAAAGAAGTAGCTATGTACTTAAGTAGAGAAATAGAAGCTACTGGTTTATTTAAAATCTATAATGATGGTGAAAATTTACCAATAGTATGTTACAGATTAAAAAATGAAGATGATGTACAATGGACATTATATGATTTAGCAGATAGACTAGCTATGAAAGGATGGCAAATACCAGCATATCCATTACCAGTTAACCTACAAGATACAATAATACAACGTATAGTATGTAGAGCAGACTTAAGTTATGATATGGCTGAATTATTCATAAGAGATTTAAAAATGGCTATAAATGATTTAAATAATGCTAAGATATTAGTTCATGGAAAAAAACAAGAAAATAAAAAATATGGATTTACTCACTAAAAATAAATTAAATTATAATAAGATTTTAGTAATCAAACCTTTAATCTAACTTGGTAAAATATATATAAAAAAGCAATTGGAATTAAATATAATTCTAGTTGCTTTTTTACAATAAGATAAGTAGCTATGAATCAAGCTAATAATTAATATGTAGGTATTGGTTTGATTTTTATCTACTTTCAAAATTTTTTTGGAGGTAAGAAAGATGAATTATTATATTAGTATATTTTTTAGGGCGATACCATTACTTATGGGAGTGGTATGTCTAGGGTATGGGTTTTATGTGAAAAATTTAGGGCAATTAATAGGATCTGAGTTTGTAGTTGCAGGCCATGTTCTGATATATTTAACAGCTATATGTATTGCACTATTTACCACTGCAGCAACTATAATAAGACAGCTTATAAATAAGTACAATAATTTTGATAAGTGGGTTTTACCAAGTATAGGTTATTTAGCATCAATATTTACAATGGTATCAGGAATAATGTTATTTGAAACAGCAGGTCAAAATTCAGCATATGTTGTTTCAGGAAACGTAGTATTTGGATTAGGATTAATAGCTTGTTGTGTTTCAACAGTTGCAACTTCATCAACTAAATTTCTTTTAATACCTAAAAATAGTTCTAATTTAAAAGAAGGAGATGAACCTGAAGATTCTTTTAAAGAATCTACAGCTAAAATATTAATATCAGTACCTGTTGTTTGCGCGTTAATTGCTTTTATTAGGGGTATATATTTATTAATGTCATCTTCGGCTACTGAAAATTTTGTAGCAGGGCATGTAATAATAGGAATCTCATTAGTTTGTGCTAGCTTAGTAGCACTAGTAGCTAGTGTTGTAAGACAAATACAAAATAAGTTTACAGAGAAAGAGCGCTATAAATGGTCAATATTAGTTGTTATATTAGGAACCATAGATATAATATGGGGGATAGCAGTACTTTCAATAGCTACAAATCCTGCTTGGATAGCTCCAGGATTTGTTCTAATTGGATTAGGGATAGTATGTTACAGTATATTAAGTAAAGTACTTTTATTAGGAATGGTGTGGAGAAAATCAAATCCATTAGCTAAGAGAGTACCTTTAATACCAGTAGTGACAGCACTTATATGCTTATTTATGGGAGCATTTTTATTTGAAGCTGAAATATTTAATATAGCATACTTTATACCAGCGCGTGTAATGATTGGACTTGGAGCCATTTGTTTTACATTATTCTCTATAGTATCTATATTAGAAAGTGGAACTTCATCTTCAAAATAATTAACTTAAACAAGAAAATTGATTTTAATATAAAATTAAATTGCAAAAAAAGAGTATTTTGAAATGTATAGAACTTGTTTTATACATTGAAAAATACTCTTTTCTATTATAAAGAAAATTTAGAAAAAAGAAAAAATATATAAAAAAATTGTAAAAATATGTTTAACACACAAAAAGAGAGGTATATATATAGTATAACAAAAAACAAAATAATATATAAAAAGTCTAAAATGAAAAATGCTCAATAATTTGAACAAAAAATTAAATTTATAATTATTAAAATTAAAATTAATATTAATAATTATAAAAACACTATTAGGAGGAATCAAAAATGTTATTTAGTAGAAAAGACAGATTAGGCGATAAATATGATACACCAGTATTTGGGACAATAGAATCTGGCTCTGAGGTAGCCAAAGATGTTTTAGGGAAAGATTCTATTGCTCCAAATGTAGCATATCAATTAATTAAAGATGAGTTAATGAATGAAGGTAATGCAAGACTTAATTTATGTACATTCTGCCAAACTTATATGGAACCAGAAGCAACTAAACTTATGGCAGAAACATTAGAAAAAAATGCTATAGATAAGTCTGAATATCCACAAACAACAGAAATGGAAAATAGATGTGTTAGTATGTTAGCAGATTTATGGAATGCACCAGAAGATATGAAATACATAGGTACTTCTACAGTAGGTTCATCTGAAGCATGTATGCTAGGTGGTATGGCTATGAAATTCAGATGGAGAAATAGAGCAAAAGAAGCGGGAATAGATGTAAATGCTAAGAAACCAAACTTAGTAATATCTTCAGGATATCAAGTTTGTTGGGAAAAATTCTGTGTATATTGGGATATAGAAATGCGTTTAGTACCAATGGATGAAGAACACATGAGTTTAGATGTAGACAAAGTGTTAGATTATGTAGATGATTATACAATAGGTGTAGTAGGTTTACTAGGTATAACATACACAGGTAAATTTGATGATATAAAAGCATTAGATGCTTTATTAGAAGAATACAATAAAACAGCTAAGATATCAGTACCTATACATATAGATGGTGCATCAGGTGGTATGTTCGTACCATTTATAGATCCAGAGCTTGAATGGGACTTTAGATTAAAAAATGTAGTTTCAATAAGTACATCAGGTCATAAATATGGATTAGTATACCCAGGTATAGGTTGGGTAATATGGAAAGATGAAGAATACTTACCAAAAGAATTAATATTTGAAGTAAGTTACTTAGGTGGATCAATGCCAACTATGGCTATAAACTTCTCAAGATCAGCAAGTCAAGTTATAGGACAATATTATAACTTCTTACGTCTTGGATTTGAAGGATATAGACAAATACATCAACGTACAAAAGATGTTGCAATGTATTTAAGTAGAGAAATAGAAGCTACTGGTTTATTCAAAATCTATAATGATGGAGAAAATTTACCAATAGTATGTTATAGATTAAAAGATGATGTAAATGTAGAATGGACATTATATGATTTAGCAGATAGACTAGCTATGAAAGGATGGCAAATACCAGCATATCCATTACCAATTAATCTACAAAATACAATAATACAACGTATAGTATGTAGAGCAGACTTAAGTCATGATATGGCTGAATTATTCATAAGAGACTTAAAAATGGCTATAAATGATTTAAATAATGCCAATGTATTAGTTCATGGTAAAAAACAAGAAAATAAAAAATATGGATTTACTCATTAAGAATCACAAAAATTATTTAAAAAGAGTATGACTTCGTCATACTCTTTTTGTAATTACATATTTTTTCTAAGGTAATATCTAAAGTGTCTACTATTTAAAGTGTTAATATTTTGAGGAGAACAAAAGAACCTAGGATTAATGTAAGGGGCAAATTTTTCAAAGGACATTTTAAACTTAGGTACTCCTATATCTTTAGGTGCTATCTCATCTAACTCAAAGTATATAACGATTCCGTCATCTGTTATATAAAAAGCCTGATCTTCTGGAATATATAAATCGTAGTTTTCATAATATAAATCTCTATTTTGACTTATTTTATAATTAACATAGTTAGTAATAAGTGTTATATAATCAACATTTTCTTTAAAAATATCTCTAAGGTAGATAGTTTTTCCATTATTTAAGTCAATATTAAAATTATTAAGTTGGTTATAAAGTAGGCCTTCATTTTCTACAAATCCTTTAAGTGTTAATATTGAGCTTAGTACATAGTTTTTATTAAATGTAACAGCATAGCATGACATAATATTAAACTTTCTATCCATTTCTTCTTCTTCTTTTAAGGTTCCTTCCTTAAAGTCATTGATATTGGCCTTTATAGTACTATTTAATTGGGAAAGTATAGAAGGGTTAACCTTAAAATATGTATTTTTAAAAGCATAAAAAGAAGGATACTGTAAATCGTATGAAAATTTTCCATCTATCCCAAAGTCTTCATTAAATTTTACATGCAACAAATTATATATACAGTTGTATCCAACTTGAGAATTTCTCATCATAAAATCGCCCCCTATTAAAAATCAATTATTATATAGAATATGCTAGGAAACTAAATAAAATTAATAAAAAATAAAATTATATATACATAAGAATAAGTATATAAAGTATTGAAAATACCGAAAATATTAGTTAAATATATGATATAATACATAGATTAAGAATAAAAATTTTAGGAGGACATAAATGTTATTATTAGCAGATAAATGGAAAGACTATGAACTTATAGATATGGGTAACGGAGAAAAATTAGAACGTTGGGGAGATATAGTTTTAAGAAGACCAGACCCTCAAGTTATGTGGCCAATACCACATGAAAGTGGATTATGGAAAAATCCTCATGGACACTACCACAGAAGTAGTAGAGGTGGAGGACAATGGGAGCATAAAAAAAAGTACCCAGAGAAATGGACTGTTAGCTACAAAGAATTAAAGTTTAATATAAGTCCAACAGGATTTAAGCATACAGGATTATTCCCAGAACAAGCAGCTAACTGGGATTGGTCAATGGATAAAATAAGAAATGCAGGTAGACCAATAAAAGTACTTAACTTATTTGCATATACTGGTGGAGCAACAGTAGCTTGTGCAGCAGCAGGAGCAGAAGTATGCCATGTAGATGCATCTAAAGGTATGGTAACTTGGGCTAAAGAAAATTTACATACATCAGGCTTAGGGGATAGAAAAGTAAGATTTATAGTTGATGATGTTGTTAAATTCGTAGAAAGAGAAATAAGAAGAGGTAATAAATATGATGCTATAATAATGGACCCACCTTCATACGGAAGAGGACCAAAGGGAGAAGTATGGCAAATAGAAGATAAGTTATATGGTTTAGTTGAATTATGTACAAAAGTATTATCAGACAAACCTTTATTCTTCTTAATAAACTCATACACAACAGGATTATCACCAATAATACTTGAACATATATTAGATGCTACAGTAGCTAAGAAAGCTAAAGGTGGAAAAATATATGGTGGAGAAATAGGTATACCTGCATCTAAAGATGGGAAGGTATTACCATGTGGTATATTTGGAAGATGGGAGTCTAAGTAATGATTAAAGTCATATACGAAGACAACCATTTACTAGTAGTAGAAAAACCTGTAAATATACTATCTCAAGGTGATGATACAAATGATAAAGATATGGTAAATCTTTTAAAGCAATATGTAAAAGAAAAGTATAACAAGCCAGGGAATGTTTATATAGGATTAGTACATAGATTAGATAGACCAGTCGGTGGAGTTATGGTGTTTGCCAAAACATCAAAAGCTGCTTCAAGATTATCTGATCAAGTAAGAACTAAAACTTTTAAAAAAACATATAGGGCAGTTATACATGGAACAATGAATAAAGAAAGTGATACTTTAAAAGATTATCTTTATAAGAATAAGAAAACTAATATGGTTAGTGTAGTAAAAAAAGACCATAAAGAAGCAAAGAATGCTGAATTAAGTTACAAAACTTTAAGTACTAAGGGGAAATTTAGTTTAGTTGAAATAGACTTAAAAACAGGAAGACCTCATCAAATAAGGGTACAATTTTCAAGTAGAAAACACCCTCTATTTGGAGACCAAAGATATGGACAAGATGTAAATAAAGTTGGACAACAAATAGCTTTATGGTCTCATAAAATAGAAATAGACCATCCTACGACAAAGGAAAGAATGGAGTTTGTTTGTGAACCGCCACAAGAACATCCTTGGAATTTATTCGTTAAATAAAAAATATTGTATTTGATAAATTATATGAAATATTTTTATATAATCTAAAAAAGTGAAGTACTTCAAAATTATTTAATAATCTTGAAGTACTTCACTTTTTAATTTATAAGTTATTATCAAAACTTAGTGATAAAACACTATTTAGATTTATTAAGTCTATAGAATCTTCTTCAGTATTATATTGCATAGGATTAACACAAAAACCATTAGTTGTTGCGTAAGCTAAAAATGTTAAAGCTAAAGGTATTAAAAATATTGTTGTTGATATTAATGTTATCATTTTATAATTCCTCCTAAAATATTTAATAGTCTATGTTAAATAATTGATATTTTAAAATTTAAATAAGTTGTTCTTTCTATATACATATTATAAGATAAATATACAAAAAAAGCCTTACGTACAGATAACAGATTGATTACATTAGTGTAAGATAAAAGGTAGGTAATTAGAAAATAAAAAAATGTAAACTATATAGTATAATAATTTAGACAATAAATTAAAATAAAAGGAGATATTATGGATAGATACAAAGGATTTTATATAGATAGACCAATGGGAAATAATATATTTTCTTATGAGGAAAGAAGTAATAAAAGTATATTTGTACCGTCATTAATCGAAGGTACTTTAGAAGATGTTGCTGTTGGTGAAGAAATAGTGTTTAATGAGATTGATGAAGATAAAGAGATAAAGGCTAAGGGTCTTAAAAATATGGTTTTTTATAAAAAAGAAGATAAGGACATTTATATTTTCGATAACCACAACCATGCTCTTTATTTTTGGATAAATAGCTTAAAATCAAATAAGTTTAAAAAAGGTTGTAAATTAGTGCATGTAGACCAACATAAAGATATGAGGGAACCTGAAAATTACAATGTAGATATGAATAGTCTTGATGATGTATTTATATATACAAATGAAGTACTTAATGTAGGTAACTTTATACAGCCAGCATTAAAGCACAATATTTTTTCAGAAGTAATAATAATTGATAGTTCTTATGGATTTGAAATGGATATAGAAGGAGAGTATGTGCTAGATATAGATTTAGACATATTTTCTAAAGATATGGAGTATATTTCTTATGATAAGAGAGTATCCAAAATAAAGGAATTAATAAAAGGTGCCAAAGTTATAACTATAGCAAGTAGCCCTTTCTTTATAGACCAAGAGTATGCTATAAAAGTATTAAAAGAATTATTTAATTGTGATATAATAGAAGAGTTAATCTAATAATTATATTATAGAAGGTTTTAGGAGGAAAAACGTATGAGTTTATATACTGAATGGAGAAACTTAAGTGATAACCATGAAAGTCAAGAAGCAGAAGTAAAGTTCTGGGAAGATTATTTAAAGGTAGAAGCTTCAATATACAACGAGTTATTAAACAATAAGCAAGAAGTTGTAGAAGGTGTAGTTAGCGAGTTAGCTGCTAAGTACAATACATCAGTTGAATACTTCATGGGATTCATAGATGGAATAAGTGAAAGTTTAAAAGAAGACATAACATTAGAAACTATAGAAGCAGATAGCACTATAAAATTAGATATAGATTGGGAAAAGTTATACTACAATATGGTAGCTGTAGAAGCTCATTGGTTATATAACTTACCAGGCTGGAATGAAATATTACCAGAAGCTAAGAGAAAAGAATTACAAAAAGCTTACAAGACATCTAAGACAGTTGTTAAAGAAGAAAAGGTTGGAAGAAATGACGCTTGTCCATGTGGAAGTGGAAAGAAATATAAGAAGTGTTGTGGAAAGTAAGGTAAATTTATGTTTATTCTAAGATACATGAACGAAGAGGGTGACTTATCAGTAAAGGAATTTACAAACTTAAGTGAAGTAAAAAGCTATATATCTGAAAACAGTCTAGAAAGAACATGGCATCAAATAGAAGAAATAAAAAAAGTAATACCTAACTTAAAAGAAGATTAATATGTAGGTTACTCTGATGATTTTGAATTATTGGAGTAACCTTTTTTAGTTAGTGCTTTAAATATGTTTGCAGAAGATTGTTTATAATTGATATATTTATATGTTCTTTTTTATTTTCGTAACTTTATATCTAGTTGATAATATATATTATTTATTTAAAAACAATAAAATATATTGATTTAACAATAATAATATATTTTAATCAAATAAAGGAAAAATAGATAATAAAGGAGTTAATAATTTTGAAAAAAGAAAAGAATTATTTTAAAAATTTGATTTGTATAATTATTATAGGTATCTTAACACTAGGTATATATATGGGGGTTAAGATAAACAAAGATCCTTTTTTTTTAGATGAAATGAGAACATCAATTAGAACTGATAAGTATTTTGTAAAAATAGAACAAGATGGTGAGATTGAAAATAACAAAGAAAAAAATCCTTGGATATACAAATATGAAACAACAGCCTATAACACAAAAGGTAAGTCAATTAAGGTAAGTTTTTATGCAGATAAAAACTTGAAGAAAGGTGCATATATATGTGTACATGTTGGAGGCACTGGAGAGAAAAAAGATATCTATGGGGTTGATAGTTTTGAGGAAGTAAATATTAACGACGTACCTAAATTAGCTAAAGAAGAATTAGATATGAAGTAATATGATTTTCCAAGTACAATAAGTTTGATAATGTAGAAAATTTTAATTCTATAACATAACAAAATGCACATTATTTACTAATGTGCATTTTAAGTATAATAAATTATTAGATATATTATTATAAAATTAATAGTTTTAATACCTAAGTCAATAATAATCTAATGGTACTATATTAGTTGTTTATGTCTGCTAAGTCTTTCGCTATTTGAGCTGCAACTCTTGCATTGTTATAAACTAACTCTATGTTAGAATCTAAACTCTTACCAGCAGTTATTGTCTTAACCTTATCTAATAAGAAAGGAGTAACTTTTTTACCTGCTATATTTTTCTCTTCAGCTTCTTTTAAAGCAGATTCTATAGCATTTGTTATAGTATCATAATCCATTTCGTGTTCTGTAGGTATTGGATTACCTATAACCATACCACCTTTTAAATTTAAGTCCCATTTAGCTTTTAAAGCAGTAGCAACTTCCATAGAAGAATCTACTCTATAGTCAACACCAAATCCACTTCTTCTTGTGTAGAAAGCAGGGAATTCATCTGTACCAAATCCTACTACGGGTACACCGTTAGTTTCTAAGTATTCTAATGTTAAACCTATATCTAATATAGATTTAGCTCCTGCACATATAACAGCAACATTTGTATTAGCTAATTCTTGTAAATCAGCAGATATATCGAAAGTTTTTTCTGCTCCTCTATGAACTCCACCAATTCCACCAGTGGCAAATACTCTAACTCCTGCCAGATCAGCTAATATCATAGTAGTAGCTACTGTAGTAGCACCAGTTAATTTTTTAGATATAATAAAAGGTAAATCTCTTCTACTAGCTTTAACAACATCTTTGCTTGTTCCTAAGAATTCTATTTCTTCTTCAGTAAGGCCAACTTTTAACACACCATCTATGATAGCAATTGTAGCTGGAACTGCTCCATTTTCTCTTATTATTTTACTTACGTTTTTTGCCATTTCTACATTTTTAGGATATGGCATACCATGAGAAATTATAGTAGACTCTAATGCAACTACTGGTTCCCCTGCTTCTATAGCTTTTTTAACTTCTGGATGTACTTGTAAATATTTTTCTAACATAAAATCATCTCCTTAAGTATTTTTTCAACATTGTCTACAGACATATTTGGATTTATTGTATTTTTATGTGATAGCGCTATTATTGATGATGCTACAGAGAATTTAGTTGTATACTCTAGGTCAAAATCATTCATATGACAATACACTAAACTTGCTGTAAATGCATCTCCTGCCCCTGTTGCATTAACTATATCAACCTTTACTCCATCTAATTTAATGGAATTTTCTTTAGCTGCAGAAAATACACCATCTTTTCCAAGTGTAATAAATACTTTATTTACTCCTTGATCTAATAGGATTTTAGAACAAAGTTCTAAGTCTTTTAAATTATTTATTTCTATTCCAGATAAAGCTTCGGCTTCAAGTTTGTTTAGCTTTACAGTGTTGAATCGTCCTATTATATCTTTTATCTTCATACACTTTGCTGTTGAAACAGTATCAACAAATATAGGAATATGAGAATACTTAGAGGTTATATATTCTATAGCCTCTTTAGATAAATTTGTATCTATTACAATTGCTAATGACTCATTAATAAACTGATGTTTTGAGTTTATATATGAAGTATCTATTTTTTCTAAAATGTCCATATGAGATATAGCTACTTGCATATCATTAGAATCATTTAATATTGAAACATATATTGAAGTCGGCATTTCATTGGAAACAAAGCAATCTTCAACATCTATTCCAAGTCCTTTACATTCTGATAGTATCTTATTTCCATATAAATCATTTCCAATGGCAGAAATAAGCTTAGTATCTACCCCTAATCTACACATATTTTCAGCTATATTTCTCCCGACACCACCTAAAGATATATCAACCTTACCTGGATTAGAGTCAAACATAACAAGAGGTGAGTTAGTAGACCCTTGAATATCCATATTAGAACCGCCGATTACAGTTACATAATTACTTTTATTTAATATATAACCTTTTCCCCTGATATAACCTTTTTTCATTAGGTTAGTTATATGTACTGCAGTGGAAGAACGAGTTATAGATAGTCTATCCGCTAGTTCTTGTTGAGAAATCATAGGATTTTCTTTCAAAATATCTAAAATTTCTTTTTCTCTATCAGTCATATTTATCTCCTGAAATAAATATTTGCTTATATCGATAAGCATTTGTTTAATATTATATTAACATTATCTTTCCAATTTTTCAACAATAAAATGTTTTTATTCTTAAGGAACAAAAAAAAGTATCGAACATAATATAGATTAAGATAACAGTTATTAGGGAGGACGAATATGAATATAGGAGATATAGTAGTAAGAAAATCATATGGGAAAGATATAGTATTTAAAATAATAGCTTTTAGCATAGATGAAAAAAATGAAAAAGTGGCAATATTAAAAGGAGTAGCATTTAGAATATTAGCTGATGCACCAATAGATGATTTAGAGGCAGTAAGATTACCAAATATAAGAGATGTTTTATTAGATAAAAATGTAGAGTCCTTAATATCTCAATCAATGAGAAAAGCAAAGGAAAGAGAAAAAAAGATGAATAGGGCAGTTCCGAAATTACAAATGAATACAAATGTTTATGGTATGCCAGGAAAGGTCCTTCAAATTGATGGAGATAAAGAATATCTAAAACTATGCTTAGATGTTTATACAGAGTTAGGAATACCGGCAGTCGGAATTGCTATACCAGAGCCTAATCAGTATAAAGAAGTACGAGCACTGTTAGAAAAACATAATCCAGATATACTTGTAATCACTGGTCATGATGCTTTAACTTCTAAAAAAGGTAACACTACAGATTTAAGCAATTATAAAAACTCTATGAATTTTATTAAAACAGTAAAACAAGCTAGAAAGTGGCAACCTAATCTAGATAATTTAGTTATATTTGCTGGAGCATGCCAGTCAAATTATGAACAGTTAATCAAAGCAGGAGCAAATTATGCAAGCTCTCCAGGGAGAATAATGATACATGCTCTAGATCCAGTTTTTGTGGTAGAAAAAATAGCTTGCTCAAGAATAGATACTATAGTACCAATAGAAGAGGTAATAGAGCAAACTGTTACAGGTATGAAGGGTATAGGCGGGTCAGAAACAAGAGGTAAATTTAGATGGGCTATGCCTAAGTCTATAATTTATTAAAAATAATATCAAATTATATTGTATATTTTAAAAAATACTATTGACTTTTTTATCAAAAATATATAAAATAATTAGTTTAAACATTTGACAAAACCTCTTAAATGTGATATTATGTAAACATATAATCGTTTAAGAGAAGGTGATATTATGGCCACTGTTCAAACGCTAGATAATATAAGAACTAGCTTAGAGAGGCACTTAGGTAAAAAGATTTTACTTAAGGCAAATAAGGGAAGAAAACAGATTGTTACTAAGAAGGGGATACTAGAAAATGTTTATCCAAGTGTATTTGTCGTAAAAATATATGACGAAGCAAATGGTTATTCAAGAGTATCTTACAGTTACTCTGATTTATTAACATCTAACGTAAAGTTGAAAGTATTTAAACATCAAGATAAATTAAGTGTAAGTTAAAATTATACCTATCAAAAATAGGTGTAATTTTTTTTTTGTTCCTTAAATATAAATATAGTGTGATAGTTTTATTTAATACAGGGGGGACGAAGATGGAATTAATTAAAGATGTAATTAAAGTAGATAATAGAATAGACTTCGGTAAATTTCAAACGTTTATAGAATCAGAGGTAGTTGTACCAGATAAAAAAGCAGATGTATATGACATTATAAAAACAGAAGGTTACATAGCAATTAAAAAAATAGAGGTGGCAGATGGCAAAATACATTGTAGAGGAAGTTTCAACTATAATGTAATATATATAACAGATGATAAAAATACTGTTTCTAGTGTAGATGGAAGAATTGATATAAATGAAGTTATAGAAAAGGATAATATAGTCCAAGACATGGAATATATGTTATATCCTGAAATTGAACATGTTGATTGTACTATTATGAATGAAAGAAAGATAAAAGTTGGTGCTCTTATGAATGTAAGAGGTAGCTTATTTGACAAAAAGAGATTAGATATAGTTAAAGATGTATCTCAAGTTGAAGGGATACAAAAACATAGAAAAGAGATAAGTTATCAAGACATTATAGGTATAGAGAGAACAGAAAGTGTAATAAGGGATACTATAAATGTTAATACAGAAGAAATACAATCTATAATAAGTTTAAATCCAAATGCTAGGATAAAAGAAACTAGGATAGCAGACAATAAAGTAATCGTTGGTGGGGTACTAGAAGTAAACCCGTTGGCTTGTACATATGATGGTGAACTAGTAGAGTTAGATAGAATTGGTATAGATTTTACACAATTTATAGAGGTTCCTGGAGCTTGTGATGGTATGAAAGAAGAAGCTATGTTATTTATGGGAGATTTTAACCATACATTTAAGCAAAATGGAGATAGTAATACGGGTATACTAGATATAGATTGCACAGTTAGTAGTAAAGTTAAAGTAACAGATGAAACTACGAGAGAGGTATTACAAGATGCGTACTCTCCTCAAAAAATACTAAAATTTGATCATAGAGCTATAGATGTAAATAAAATATTATACAGTGGAACAGAAAATTTTGTTGTAAAAGAAAGCATAAAGAATGATAAAGATGATATACAAATAAAGGATATAGTTAGTGTTTGTCCATCAATATCAATAGAAAATGCTTATATAGAAGATAACAAGAGTGTTATCCAAGGTATAGTAAGAGTAGATATTCTTTATGTTCCAGTGGAAGGGCTAAAAATGGTTTATAGAATAAGTGAAGAAATTCCTTTTGAACATGATATAGAGATAGATAGATTAACAGATACTTGTAAGGTATTTAATACAGTTAGTATAGAAAAAATAGATGTAGACTTAAATAGAGATGAAATAGATATTAATATGAAAATAAAGAGATTTATAGAGGGTATAGATAAGAAATCAGAAAGTTTTATAATAAAAGGTGATGATTTAGGAATTTATGATTTATCTAAGGCTCCAAGTATAATAGTTTATATATGCAAAGAAGGAGATAGTCTTTGGAATATAGCTAAGAAATATAATACTACAGAGGAAGAGATAGCAGAGGTTAATGAGATAAAAGTTGATGAACCATTAAGACCAGGAAAATGTTTAATATTAGAAAAGAAGGTCGTTTTAGCAGATTAAAATATATTGTAAAAAATAAAATAATAGGGGGGACAATCCCCTATTATTTTATTTTTTGTAGTATAATGTTAATAGCTGAGAATACATTATACTATATACAAGGAGGATATGATGAATTCTATAGAATTAAAAAGTAGAGCAAAAATTAATCTATCTATAGATGTGCTAGGAAAAAGAGACGACGGGTACCATCTAGTAGAAATGATAATGCAGACAATTGACTTGTATGATGTTATAAAGATAAAGCAATTAGATACAAATGACGTCGTTATAAAGAGTAATAGTAGCCATATACCACTAGATAATGACAATATAGTATACAAAGCTATTGAACTTTTAAGGCAAAGATTCAATATAAATAAAGGGATTGAGGTATTTATAGAGAAAAATATACCTGTAGCAGCAGGTATGGCAGGTGGGAGTTCAAATGCAGCAGCAGTATTAGTTGGACTTAACAAACTATGGAAATTAAATTTAACAGAGCAAGAGTTACAGGAGCTAGGTTTAAAGTTAGGAGCAGATGTTCCATACTGTATTTCTGGGAAAACTGCATTAGCAGAAGGAATTGGAGAAAAACTTAGTTACATAAAAGGGCTGCCTAAAAATATAAGTATACTTATATGTAAGCCTAACCTATTTGTATCTACAAAAGATGTATATCAAGGTTTAGACTTAAATAATATAGAAAATAGACCTAATAATAAACTTTTAATTGAGTGTCTAGAAAAAGGGGATATAGATTCCTTATCAAAAAATATGTCAAATGTATTAGAAAATGTAACTAGTAAAATTCATAAGGAAATAAATGAAATAGAAGAAATAATGATGGCTAATAGTGCTTTAGGTTCTATGATGAGTGGTAGTGGACCTACAGTATTTGGATTATTTGATAAATCTGAAAATGCACTAAAGTGTAAAGACATACTATTACAGCAATATTCTCAAGTATATGTTGTAAGCAGTAGTGAAAAAGGAGTTGAAATTTGTGGATAACTTAACTAAATTAAATCTAGATGATTATAAGCCACTAAGAGATGTAGTATTTGAAAATCTTAGAGAAGCAATAGTAGAAGGAAAGTTAAATCCAGGACAAAGATTAATGGAGGTTCAGCTAGCAGAACAGTTAGGCGTAAGTAGAACTCCAGTTAGAGAAGCTATAAGAAAACTTGAGTTAGAAGGGCTTGTTGTTATGTTACCTAGAAAAGGTGCTTATGTAGCTAATATGTCATTAAAAGATATAATAGACGTATTAGAAATAAGAGCAACACTAGAAGGGTTAGCATCATCTTTAGCAGCAGAAAGAATAAATCCAGAAAATATAAAAGAACTTGAAAAAATAGCGAAAGAATTTGAAGAAAGTGCTAAAAGCTCAGATGTTGATGCCCTTCTTAAAAAAGATGTAGAATTTCATGAGTGTATATTTAAATCAACTAACAATAAAAAACTTCATCAGTTGATAAATTCTTTATGGGAGCAAGTATACAGATTTAGAGAGACATACATAGCTGATTATGAAACAGTGAAAAATATAATAGATGAACATAAAGCTATTGTAGATGCAATAAAAAAGGGAGATAATGAACTTGCTAAGAAATATGCTAAAGAGCATATTGAAAAAGCAGAAAACTTTATGATAGAAAGAACAGTGAATAATAAAGAAATTTAAAAGAAGGTAAAACCTTCTTTTTTATTGTAACAAAATAAAAAAATTTCTATTTTTTATAAACAAATTAAAAATAGAATTCTTATGTATGATATAAAGTAATTTAAAATTCAAATGCAAAAGTATAAAAAAGTGCAGATTGGATATACTCAAAATAGAAATATTTTGAGGGGGAAATAATTATGAATAAGATAAGGATAAGATTGATAATATTAGTATTAAGTCTTATAGGCGTTATAAGCCTAATGACACTAACTATAAATGGAGAGGTCAAAAATATAAATTCATTATCAGAAAATTATAAAGATAAGTTAATTAGATTTCATGTTATAGCAAATAGTGATTCAGATGAAGATCAAGAACTAAAGCTAAAAGTAAGGGATGCGGTTATTGAGTATCTTCAACCTAAACTATCAAAATCAAAAAATATAAGCCAAAGTGAAGAAATAATAAAGAATGAATATGACCAAATAGAAAAAATAAGTGAGAATATTATAAAAGAAAATGGATATACTTATGACATAAAGGTAGGGATAGAATATAGTAATTTTCCAACTAAGCAATATTCAAGTGTAGTTCTTCCAGCAGGGGAATATAAGGCTTTGAAGATAGTTATCGGAGAGGGAACAGGCAAAAATTGGTGGTGCGTAATGTTTCCACCTTTATGTTTTATAGATGAAGAAAATGGAGTTATAGATAAGGCTACAGATGAAAAGTTAAAGGAAGTATTAACTGAAGAAGAATACAATTTAATAACTCATAAAACTAAAGAAGAAGTTAGTAGAGTAGAAGTTAAATTTAAAATAGCAGAAATCATAGATTCAATATTAAAAAACTAAAGGAGTGACATAAGAATGGGCAGGTGCTATAAATCTATAGTATCGTTAATTATTTTATTCTACATGTTGTTATGTACGAATGTGGTACTAGCAGAAGGAAAAGATTTAGGAACAAGTGAAGTACCTACTGTAGAAGAAGGTATTACCAAAAAACAAGAAAAGGAAGTTTTAAATATAACAAATGATGAGCTTTTATTGTTATCTAGATTAGTTTCAGGAGAAGCCAGAGGAGAATCTTATGAAGGCCAGGTAGCAGTAGCGGCAGTTGTTATAAATAGAGTAAAAGATCCTAGATTTCCAAATACAATAAGAGATGTTATATATCAGAAAAATGCTTTTTCTGTTGTAAATGATGGTTCAATAAAAATGGATCCAACAGAAAGTGCATATAAAGCAGCAAGAGAAGCTTTATATGGAACCGATCCAACTAACGAATCTATATATTTTTGGAATCCAGATATAGCCACTTGCAAGTGGATAAAAACTTTGAGTCCTCATATGAGAATAGGGAACCATGTGTTTGCAAAATAATAGTGAAAATTGATGAAAAATGCGCAAAAAGGAGCTTGGCTCCTTTATTTTTTTGTTATAATGGACTATAATAATCATTTAGATAGTAAAATGCATATAATATTTGAATTAGAAAATAAACCAGAAAGGTGAGATTGTTAATGAGCAAACTTAATGTGGCTTTAATATTTGGTGGAAAATCAGGAGAGCATGAAGTTTCTTTATCTTCAACTGCTTCAATATATAAACATATAGATAAAAATAAATACAATGTATTCACAATAGGGATAACTAAAGATGGAAGATGGATGTATTATGAAGGTAGTGAAGAAAACATAAAAAATGGACAATGGGAGAATTTGGCTAATAAAAATGTTGAAATAAACCTTATACCTGTTGGAAATAGAGAAGTAGGTATAAAATTTGAAGATGGAAGATTTGAAAAGATAGACGTATTATTCCCAGTTTTACATGGACCATATGGAGAAGATGGTAAAATACAAGGATTATTTGAGATAAGCCAAATACCATATGTTGGTTGTGGTGTTTTAGCTTCAAGCGTTGGTATGGATAAACTTGTATGTAAAAAAGTATTCTCTCAAATGGGATTACCCCAAGTAAATTATACTTATACAACTAAAATAGTATTTAACAATAACACAGAAGAAGAACTAAACAAAATAGAAAGAGAGCTAGATTATCCTGTATTTGTAAAACCTGCTAATTTAGGTTCAAGTGTTGGTATATCTAAAGCAACAAATAGAAAAGAACTTTTAAATGGAATAAATGAAGCTTTAAAATTCGATTCAAGAATAGTTTTAGAGCAAGGTGTAGATGCAAGAGAAATAGAAGTTTCTGTTTTAGGAAATGAAGAAGTTAAGGCTTCTATAGCAGGAGAAATAAAGCCAGCTAAAGATTTCTATGATTATGAGGATAAATATATAAACGGAGCATCTACTTATGAAATACCAGCTAAAATAAGTGATGCAGATATGGAAAATATAAGAAAGATGGCAGTAGATGCATTTAAAGGAATAGATGGTAAAGGACTTTCAAGAGTAGACTTCTTTATAGACAGAAAGTCAGGAGAAATATTCATAAATGAAATAAACACATTACCAGGGTTTACTAATATAAGTATGTATCCTAAAATGTGGGAAGTAACAGGATTAGAATATTCTAATCTAATAGATAAATTAATAGAGTTAGCAATAGACTCTAAGAAGTAAAGCAGGTGTTTATGATGAGTGATAGACCTATAGGGGTATTTGATTCTGGATTAGGTGGATTAACAGTCTTAAAAGAAATAATGAAAATCTTACCTAATGAAAATATAATCTACTTTGGGGATACAGCAAGGGTTCCCTATGGTCCTAGATCAAAGGATACAGTAATGAAATATACCTTCCAAGCAATAAACTTTTTAATATCTAAAGGTGTAAAAGCTATTGTTATAGCTTGCAATACAGCTACTGCTAGATGCTTAAAAGAGGCTAATGAAAAATATGATATACCTATAATAGGTGTTATAGAAGCAGGAGCTAGAACAGCTGCATATTCTACAAAAAATAAAATAGTAGGTGTTATTGGAACAGAAGGTACGGTACGTTCTAAGGCTTATAATGCAGAAATAGCTAAAATAGATAAAGATATAAAGATAATAGATAAGGCTTGCAATTTATTTGTGCCAATAGTAGAGGAAGGTTGGGCAAATACAGAAATAGCTAGACTAACAGCTGAAAAATATTTAGAAGAGCTAGTTAATGAAGGGATAGACTCTTTAGTGCTAGGATGCACTCACTACCCAATATTAAAGAGAACTATTGGAGAATATGTTGGAGAAAATATTAAATTAGTGAATCCAGCTAAAGAAACTGCTATGGATTTGAAAAAAGTACTAGAAGAAGAAGATATATTAAGAAAAGATGGTAATGAAAGAGTATATTATGAATACTATGTCTCTGATATACCTGAAAAATTCGCTAGTATAGCCACAGAGTTTATAAAAAGAGATATAGATAATGTAAATCATGTTGAAATACAAAAGTACTAATCAACAAATATAAACTTTAGATATTATCTAAAGTTTATATTTGTTTTAGGAGGAAAAAGAAGTGAATGCTAAAATAAATATAGTTACAACACAATATGAAAAGAAAAGAGTACTAGATACTATTAGACAACAGGCTGATGCAAACATATACTATAAAAATGAAGATTTATATGTAGTTTATAAGGAAGTGGAAATGGATAAACCAACTACAACAACTATTAAAATATCTGATAATAAGGTTAGTATAAAGAAGTTCGGTGAAGTAAATTCTACTATGAATTTTGAAAAGGGAGTTGTAAATGAAAGTAAATATAGAACTCCACAAGGTTTATTTATAATAGAGACTAAAACAAGAGATTTAAAAATAGATAAAAAAGCAGAAAACTGCATAAAATTAAATATAGATTATGACATAAATATAATGGATTTGTTTAACGGTAGAAATAAAATAGATATTTTGTTAGAAATTAAAGAATAATAGAAATATATAAATTTTATAAAGGTAGTTAAAGTACTACCTTTTATTTAATTTATTTGGTATTATAATAACTATACTAAACTTTGAATGTTTTAAAAAACGTACAAGGGTTTATAGTTTTTTTATAGAAACTTTATACATAAAAAGTTACTAAAAACTAGATGTAAGAGGTATTAATATATGATATTTGAAAAAGTACTAAGTACTATAAATAAATATAAGCTAATAGAAAATGGAGATAAAATAGTTTTAGGACTTTCTGGGGGACCAGACTCTGTTTGTCTATTACATATACTTTATAGACTAAAAGAAAAACTAGATATCGAAGTATATGCAGCTCATTTAAATCACCAAATAAGAGGTATAGAAGCACAAAAAGATGCACTATATATAACTCAACTTTGTGAAAATTTAGGAGTAACATCCTTTGTTAAATCTATAGATGTACCTAAGTACTGTAAAGAAAATGGTTTATCTGTAGAAGAAGGTGCAAGAAAACTTAGATATGAAATGTTTGAAGAAATAAAGCAAAAGACAAAATCTAATAAGATAGCTATAGGTCATAACTTAAATGATCAAGCAGAAACTATACTTATGAGAATAATGAGAGGGACTGGACTTCAAGGATTAAGAGGAATAGAATATATAAGAGACAACAATATAATAAGACCTATATTAGATATAGATAGAAAAGATATAGAAGCTTATTGTGAAGAATACGAATTAAATCCAAGAATAGATCATACAAATCTAGAAACTATATACACCAGAAATAAAATAAGATTAGAACTTATACCATATATGAAGGATAATTTTAATCCAAATGTAATAGAATCTATAGTAAGAATGAGTAATAGTTTAAAAACTGACAGCGATTATATCCAAGAAGAATCAGAAATTAAATTTAAAGAAGTTTCCAATTTACAAGAAGATGCCTGCGAAATAGATATACAAAAGTATTCAGAACTTCATGATGCTATCAAGGTAAGGGTATTAAGAAAAGGTATAAAACATATACTTGGAGATACTAACTTTGTAGACCAAAAGCATATAGAAGACATTATGCAATTAGAAGATAATAAAAAGATAGATAAAATGATAACCCTTCCAAGGGGGATATTTGCATATAGAAGAAAAAATACTATACTATTAATTAATAAAGAAATAGTTAACGAAACTATAGAGTTTTGTTATAATTTACCTAGTAACGGTTTTATTAAAGTAAAAGAACTTAATTTAGTTTTAGAAACTCAAACAATGAATATAGATAGATATAAGAGTATGAAACTAGATAAGAAATCTAAAGGTTTTGATTTTGATAAAGTAAAAGGGGGTATAGTAGTAAGAAGTAGAAAAGAAGGCGATAAGATAAAGCTTTCAGCAGGAAGCAAAAAAATAAAAGACTTATTTATAGATTTAAAAATACCTAGAGAAGAAAGATGCAATGTACCTATAATAGTAGATGAGCAAGGTATCTTATGTGTAGGTGATTATAAAAATAGTGAAAATTACAAAATAGACAATAGTACAAAGGAAGTCTTAAAGATTACCTTTAAGAAAATATAGAATAAAACGATATAGGAAAGGAGGACTTCTTTTGAATAAATTTTTCAAGGGAATAGGTTTCTACCTACTAATATTTATAATCATAGTAGGAATAGTACAGTTTTCAGGAAAACCTACTGAAAAGATAGAAAATATGCAGTTCTCTAAGGTATATAGAGAATTAGAAAAAGGAAATGTATCAAGAATACATTTTGTTGATGGGACTGCAGTAGAAGGAACTATAAAAAACTCTAACGTAAAGTTTAGGTCATATGTTCCAAAAGAAGTAATGGGAGATAAATTAGCTGATGAAATCTTAAGTCAAGCTATGGAAGGTAAATTAGTGTTTGGTGGAGAGCCAAGACCATCAACTCCTTGGTTTGTAGAAATGTTACCGACATTATTATTAATATTCTTCATGGTAATAATATGGTTTGTCTTCATGAATCAGTCTCAAGGCGGAGGCGGAAAGGTTATGAACTTCGGTAAGTCAAAAGCCAAAGTTCATAAAGATGACGAAAAAACTAGAGTTACATTTAAAGATGTAGCAGGTTTAAATGAAGAAAAAGAAGATTTACAAGAAGTTGTAGACTTCTTGAAAAACCCTAAAAAGTATATTGATTTAGGAGCAAGAATACCAAAAGGTATACTTATGGTAGGTCCTCCGGGTACAGGTAAGACTTACTTATCAAGAGCAGTTGCAGGAGAAGCAGGAGTTCCATTCTTTAGTATAAGTGGTTCTGACTTCGTTGAAATGTTTGTTGGGGTAGGGGCATCTAGAGTTAGAGACCTATTTGAACAAGCTAAAAAGAATGCACCAGCTATAATATTTATAGACGAAATAGATGCTGTTGGTAGAAAAAGAGGAGCAGGTCTTGGTGGAGGTCATGATGAGAGAGAACAAACACTTAACCAACTTCTAGTTGAAATGGATGGTTTTGGTGTTAATCAAGGAATCATAATAATGGCTGCAACTAATAGACCAGATATACTTGATCCAGCATTACTTAGACCAGGAAGATTTGATAGACAGGTAGTTGTAGGAGCACCAGATGTTAAAGGTAGAGAAGCTATATTTAAGGTTCATTCTAAGAATAAGCCATTAGCAGATGATGTTAATATTGAAGTTTTAGCTAAGAGAACACCTGGATTTACTCCAGCAGATATAGAGAACTTAATGAATGAGGCTGCTATATTAACAGCTAGAAAAAGAGAAAAGAAAATCCAAATGGAAACAATAGAAGAAGCTATAACAAAAGTTATAGCAGGTGTTGCTAAGAAATCTAGAGTAATAAGTGAACCTGAAAGAAGACTTACAGCATATCATGAAGCAGGTCATGCCGTTTGTGCGCACGTACTTGAACATGTAAGTCCAGTTCATCAAGTTACAATAGTACCAAGAGGAAGAGCAGGAGGATTTACTATGCAACTTCCTGTTGAAGATAAATTCTACGCAACAAAGAATGAAATGAAAGAAAATATAGTTGTCTTACTAGGTGGTAGAGTTGCTGAAGAATTAGTTTTAGATGATATATCTACAGGAGCATCAAATGACTTAGAAAGAGTAGCATCTACAGCTAGAAGTATGGTTACTAAATATGGAATGAGTTCAAAGCTTGGACCTATGGCATTTGGTGATCAAGAGGATGAGGTATTCCTAGGAAATAGCTTCAATTCTAAAAAGAATTACTCAGAAGAAATAGCTTATGAAATAGATAAGGAAGTAAGCAGAATAGTTGATGAAGCTTATGCTAGAACTAAAAAATTACTACAAGATAATATGGATAGTTTAGAGTATATAGCTCAAGCATTATTAGTACATGAAACTTTAGATGCAGAGCAATTTATAAAAGCTTTTGATAAAGAATTGCCTTTAGAAAATAATGAATCTAAAGTTGATACAACTGCTATAACAACAGAAGAGTTTGAAGTAAAACATAATAACCTAGAAAATACTACAAATGAAGACACTACTCAAAATGATATAGATAACAAGTAGTATAAGAAAGAACCTTGATTAATCAAGGTTCTTTTTTATACTATAAATCTATAATGCATTTAGTATATTAATAAAATATAAAATTAAAGCTAATGTAATAGGTTATAAATCTTTTTATAATGAATGGTGATATTTTTATTCTTATTGAATAGATAAAGCTTTAGAGTGTTAAATAAATAGTTATTTTATTAGAATACTAATTAATGTAGTGTTGATTAAAAATAAATTAAAATTATAAGTTATTTGAAATGTGAAAATATTAATAGATAATGTATAATTAGTTATAAATTAAAAAGTAATATGGTTGTATAAATGTTATATAGATAGAGGTGAAGGATGAGAAAAAAGATAATACAAGAAATATTAGATAATAAAAGTAAATTTATTTCAGGGGAAGAATTATCTAAAAAATTAGGAATATCTAGAGCAGCTGTTTGGAAACATATAAAGTCTCTTAGAGAAGAGGGGTATAATATTGAATCGGTAAACAAGAAAGGATATAGATTGATAGAAAAGCCTGATGATTTACTTACTTATGATAATATATACCATAATCTACATACTAAAATTTTAGGTAAGAAAATTATTCATTTCGACACAATTGATTCTACAAATGATTATGCTAAGAAGATAGGTAATGAAGAGTCTGAAGGTGCAGTTATTATAAGCGAAGAGCAAACAAAAGGTAGAGGTAGGCTAGGTAGGAATTGGCATTCTAATTCATATGAAGGAATATGGATGAGTATAATACTTAAACCAAATATAGTTCCATATAAGGCACCATTCATAACATTAATAGCAGGAGCAAGTATAGTGGAAGCTTTAAATAAGCTAGGTGTAAATGCTAAAATCAAATGGCCAAACGACATTATATTAAATGAAAAAAAAATATGTGGAATATTAACTGAACTATCCGCAGAAATAGAAAGAATTAATCATATTGTCTTAGGTATTGGAATAAATGTAAAAACTATGGAGTTTTCCCAGGAAATATGTGATGTAGCTACATCTCTATATAAGGAAAATTATATTGTATCTAGAGTCGATATAGTAAGGAATATATTATTAGAATTTGAAAGTCTGTATCTAGAGTATATAAATAATAATTCAAAAGAAAAAGTTTTAGATATTTGTAGAAGACATTCAGCTATAATTGGAAAGGAAATATACACCATAAGAGGCGAAGAAAAAGAATTAGTTAGATGTTTAGATATAAATGAAGAGGGAAATTTAATTATAAAGAGAAATGATGGTTCTATTAAAGAGATTATATCAGGAGAGATTTCTATAAGGGGGATTAAAGGATATGTATAACAATATTTTAGATGTAAAAGGTATAAAAGTAGGTCAAGTTCAAGATACTGAAGGGTTAACAGGATGTACTGTTGTTATATGTGAAGAAGGTGCTACATGTGGAGTAGATGTTAGAGGTTCAGCGCCGGGTACAAGAGAAACTGATTTATTAGATCCTATAAATATGATACAAAAAGTACATGCAGTTGTTCTGTCTGGTGGCTCTGCATTTGGATTAGAATCTACATGTGGAGTAAGCAAATATTTGGAAGAACATAATATAGGGTTTGATGTTGGAGTAGCTAAAGTACCTATAGTAGTTGGAGCTGTATTATTTGATTTAATAGTAGGGGATCCAAAATGTAGACCAAATATAGATATGGGGTATAAGGCTTGTGAAGTTGCCACAGATAAAGAGTTAAGACAAGGTAATTATGGTGCAGGATGTGGAGCTACAGTAGGAAAGATAAGAGGACCAGAATACTGTATGAAAGGTGGAATAGGAAGCTATTCTATAGAATTAGAAAATGGATTAGTTGTATCTGCATTAGTTGCTGTAAATGCTTTTGGAGATGTGTATGAAGATGGGAAATTAATAGCTGGGGTTTTAGATGATAGTAAAAAGAAAAATCTTAGCACTTATGATATTTTGAAAGAAGGATTCTCAAAAGGTGGATTTAGCATAGATAACACTACTATAGGGGTAGTTGTTACTAATGCTAAGCTGGATAAAGCAGGGTGCAAGAAAGTATCTCAAGTGGCACATAATGGTTATGCAAAATCTATATTCCCTATACATACACCTCATGATGGAGATACAATTTTCACAATGGCTACAGGGGAAATAGAGTCAGATATAACTTTAGTTAGTTCTATAGCTACAGAGGTTGTAGAAAAAAGTGTAATAAATGCAATAAAAAATGCAAATTCTATAAAGAATATACCTTCATATAAAGAAATAATAGGAAACTAAGAATTGTTGACAATGTTATTTCCTATTGATACAATTATTCTTGTTACAGCTGGCATCCTTGAGATATAGGAGCCTGACTTGATATCAAGGGAATTAAAAAAACTAAATAATTTAAGAAGTCCGGCATCTTTATGAGCTGGAACGGAGGTGTATTTTATGAACGTGCAAACAAAAGCTACAAAAAATGTGAACGTAAGAAAGATGGCTATAATAGGTGTGCTTTCCGCAGTATCTATTATGATGTCAATGATACCAGGGATAGGGTATATACCTATAGGACCCACTAATGCAACTATAATGCATGTACCTGTTATCATAGGTTCAATTATAGAAGGTCCTATAGTTGGAGCTACAGTAGGGTTTATATTTGGTCTGACTAGCCTTATAAAGGCATTGACTCAACCTACGATAACATCTTTCGCATTTATTAATCCACTAGTGTCTATACTTCCAAGAGTGTTGATAGGAATACTAGCGTATTATATATATGAATTCGCCATGAAGTTAACTAAAAAAGCATCTATATCAGGATTATTAGCCGGAGGATTAGGTTCTATAATAAACACAGCAGGTGTTTTAGGCATGATTTATATCTTATATGGAGCTAGGTTTGCTGAAGTAAGTGGGGCAAGTGCTTCTACTGCAGGAACATTTATATTTACTCTTGCAGCAACAAATGGTATACCTGAAGCGATAATTGGAGCTTTAGTAGTATCACCTGTTATAATGGCCCTAAAAAAAGTCATCAAAAGGTAGAAAGAAGGTTAATAATAAATGCTTTTAGTATTTGATGTTGGAAATACCAATATGGTTTTAGGTATATATAAAGAAAAACAGTTAATAAAAGACTGGAGAATAAACACAGACAAAGAAAAGACGTCTGATGAATATGGAATGTTAATAAGTAACTTATTTAAATTTGATAATATAGATATAAATGAAATAGAGGATATAATAATATCTTCAGTTGTACCAAATGTAATGCATTCTCTTGAAAATTTTTGTATAAAATACTGTAACATAAATCCTAAGATAGTTGGTCCTGGGATAAAAACAGGATTGAATATAAAATACGACAATCCTAAGCAAGTAGGGGCAGATAGAATTGTAAATGCTGTTGCTGGTATAGAAAAGTACAAATATCCACTTATAATAGTTGATTTTGGAACAGCTACAACATTCTGTGCTATATCTGATAAAGGTGAATACTTAGGAGGTACTATAGCTCCAGGGATAAAGATATCAAGTGAAGCTTTATTCCAAAGAGCATCAAAACTTCCTAGAGTTGAACTTATAAAACCAGGAACTACAGTATGCAAAAATACTGTATCAGCTATGCAAGCTGGAATAGTTTATGGATATGTGGGATTAGTTGATAAGATAATAGAAATGATGAAAAAAGAACTTGATTATGAAAACATAAAAGTTGTTGCTACAGGAGGATTATCAACTCTTATAGCATCAGAAACAGATTCTATAGACTATGTAGATAAATACTTAACTTTAGAAGGATTAAGATTAATATACGAGAAGAACAAAGAATAGAGGGAATTGGGTTATTTGCCCAATTCTTTTTTTGAATAAATCAATTTCAAAATATGTATCTAAATTATGAATTTTGTGATAATGAATTAATTTATGGATATATATAAATAATAAAAATACATCATATAGGAGGAGACAAATGATAAAAATAGGAAATTTAGAGCTTGAAAATAAAGTCTTTTTATCGCCAATGGCTGGTGTAACAGACTTACCATTTAGGCTTATATGTAAAGAACAAAACTGTGGAATGCTTTATACGGAAATGATAAATGCTAAGGCATTATGTTATGATGATGAGAATACTAAAAAAATGCTTAAAATAGAAGATGCAGAGCATCCAGTAGCAGTTCAAATATTTGGCTCAGACCCAGAGTTTATGGGAAGGGCTGCTCAAATAATGAATGAATACCCAAATGAAGTATTAGATATAAATATGGGATGTCCAGCACCTAAAGTTGTTAAAAATGGTGATGGATCAGCTCTTATGAAAAATCCTAAGCTCGCTGAAGAAGTTTTAAAGGCCGTAGTTAAAAATTCAGATAAGCCAGTAACTTTAAAAATAAGAAAAGGCTGGGATGATAATAGCATAAATGCAGTGGAGATAGCTAAAATAGCAGAAGCTTGTGGTATAAGTGCTTTAGCTATACATGGTAGAACTAGAGAACAATATTATTCTGGAAAAGCAGATTGGGATATAATAGGTGAAATAAAGAAAAATATAAGTATACCTGTCATAGGAAATGGAGATGTATTTACAGTAGAAGATGCTAGAAATATATTAGACAAAACAAATTGTGATGCTATAATGATAGGTAGAGGGGCTCAAGGTAACCCATGGATATTCAAGAGAATAAATCATTACATGCAAACTGGTGAGATATTACCAGAACCAACATTAGAAGAAAAGATAAACACTTCTATTAAACATTTAGATTTAGCGGTAAAAGAGCATGGAGAATATGTTGCTGTAAGAGAAATGAGAAAGCATATAGGTTGGTACCTAAAAGGACTTAAAAACTCTGCTAGAGTTAGAGATGAAATAAATAAGATAGAAAGCCATGAAGAAGTAGTATCTAAGCTACGTGAGTATATGGAAGACTGCTTGACATTGAAATAAGAGTAACTTATAATATAGCGCATAAATTAAAAATGTATATTTTGAGCAAAATTTAAAAATTGGGCTTATGCCCAAATACATAGTGAAGGAGTTGTAGGGGTCATGGAAGATAAGAAAGAAATACTGTTAACTCAAGAAGGATTCGATAAGTTAGAGGAAGAAGTAGAGTTTTTAAAAACTGTAAGAAGAAGAGAAGTTGCTGATAGAATAAAGGTAGCTATATCTTTTGGAGATATATCTGAAAACTCTGAGTATGATGAAGCTAAGAATGAGCAAGCTCAAGTTGAAGAGAGAATAATGAAGTTAGAAAGTATGATAAGAAGAGCTGTTATCATAGATGAAAGTCAAATAGATGTTAATGTTGTTACTATAGGTTCAATAGTTAAAGTAAACGATGTTGAATTTGATGAAGAAGTTGAATATACAATAGTAGGTTCAGCAGAAGCAGACCCATATGAAGGAAGAATATCAAATGAATCTCCTGTAGGAAAAGCTCTTTTAGGAAGAACTATAGGAGATGTTGTAGAAGTACAAGTACCAGACGGAGTTGCTAAGTTTGAAATATTAGAAATAAAAAGATAATATGGGAGGTAAAACAAATGAATAATGATCAACAAATGAATAATGATCAAACTCAAGAAGAACTTAGTGAAGTTCTTCAAATAAGAAGAGATAAGTTAGCTAAGCTACAAGAAATGGGAAGAGATCCTTTCCACCAAAGTAGATATGACAGAACTACTAACTCTATGGAAATAAAAAATAACTTTGAAGAATTTGAAGGAAAAGTAGTTAGAATAGCTGGACGTATAATGAGTAAGAGACTTCAAGGTAAAGCAGGATTCATCGATATACAAGATCAAGACGGAAGAATACAATGCTACGTTAGACTTGATAGAATAGGTGAAGAAGAGTATGCTATATTCTCTACATATGATATAGGAGATATAATAGGGCTTGAAGGTGAAGTATTCAAGACTAAAAAAGAAGAAATCTCTGTAAAAGCAAATGAAGTTGTTTTATTATCTAAATCACTTCAAATATTACCAGAAAAATATCATGGATTAAAAGACCAAGATTTAAGATATAGACAAAGATATGTTGACTTAATAGTTAACCCAGAAGTTAAAGATGCTTTCTTAACTAGAACTAAAGCATTAAAAGCTTTAAGATCTTTCTTAGATGAAAGAGGATTCTTAGAAGTTGAAACACCAATATTAAATACTATAGCTGGTGGGGCTAATGCTAGACCTTTCATAACTCATCATAATACACTAGATATACCTATGTACATGAGAATTGCCAATGAGTTATACTTAAAGAGACTTATAGTTGGTGGATTTGATAAAGTATACGAAATGGGTAGAATGTTTAGAAATGAAGGTATGTCTATAAAGCATAACCCAGAGTATACTGCTATAGAATTATACCAAGCTTATGCAGATTACACAGATATGATGGATATAACTGAAAATGTTATAGCTTATATGGCTGAAGCTGCTACAGGAAGTATGAAGGTAAATTATCAAGGAACTGAAATAGACTTCACTCCTCCATGGAGAAGAATGACTATGGAAGACTGTGTTAAAGAATATACTGGTGTAGATTTCTCAAAAATAGACACAGATGAAGAAGCTTTAGCAGTTGCTAAAGAAAAAGGAATAGAAATAACTCCTGGAATGAGAAGAGGAGAAGTTATAAATGCAATGTTCGAAGAATTTGGAGAAGATAGGTTAATCCAACCTACATTTATAACTCACCATCCAGTTGAAGTATCTCCACTTGCTAAGAGAAATGTAGAAGATCCAAGAAAAACAGATAGATTCGAAGCATTTGCAAATAAGTGGGAATTAGCTAACGCATTCTCTGAGTTAAATGATCCAATAGATCAAAAAGAAAGATTTATGGACCAATTAAGAAAGAAAGAATTAGGAGATGACGAAGCTTGTGATATGGATGAAGATTTCGTAAATGCTCTAGAAGTAGGTCTTCCTCCAACTGGTGGATTAGGAATAGGTATAGATAGAGTTATGATGTTATTAACAAATTCTCCATCTATAAGAGACGTAATTTTATTCCCAACAATGAAACCAATAGATAACTCTACAAGCAACAAAGCAGACGAAGAATAGATTATGAATAAAAACCCTATAAAATAGCTTTTAAAAGCTATTTTATAGGGTTTTTATTTTGATTTAATGATAATTAAGGTTTAAATATAATATAGCGCTTACAATTAGAAGTAATGTATTTTAAGCGTTAAAAATCTTATTTACTATGCAAAAAATTGATAAAAGATTAAATAATAAAATATAATTTTTAGCAAGAATCATTAAAAAAATATACAAAATAGTGAAGAATATAGTATCCCAATAGGAGAAAGGATATTAAAAAAATAAAAAATGAAGATATATAGATTAATTTTTATAAAGGAAAGCTTAATAAAAATATAGAAAAATACATAAAATTAAGTTTAGGGGGAAATAGTATGTTTGGGGTTATGAATTGGATATGTTTAATATGTGTTAGTTTATTAGTTGGAGAAATTATGATTTATTTTTGCAAAGATGTAATAAAAATTTTAGATTTAAGTAAAAATAAAAAAGCTAGAAGTGTTGAAATTACTAAAGCTAGAGAACAAGTAAATATATATGAAACTAAGATAGCAAAATAAAATTAAAAAAAGTTTTGAAAAAGTGTTGACGTTATAAAAATAAGGTGGTATAGTATTACTTGTCCTTAAGAAAAAGGCAAAACGAAAAACACAAAATAAAGTGTAAATAAGAACTTTGAAAATTAAACAGTAGGTTAATTTATATAACTGATTCTTAAAAGAATCGAAAACAAACCAAGCCAGATATTCAGATAATGATAGTCTGAGCAGGTAACAACTTTTATTTGAGAGTTTGATCCTGGCTCAGGATGAACGCTGGCGGCGTGCCTAACACATGCAAGTCGAGCGATTTACTTCGGTAAAGAGCGGCGGACGGGTGAGTAACGCGTGGGTAACCTGCCCTGTACACACGGATAACATACCGAAAGGTATGCT
>NZ_JBCIUO010000013.1:0-52346 GCF_039031195.1 Romboutsia sp. MSSM.1001216sp_RTP31141st1_G3_RTP31141_220114
ATACACAAGATTTAATAATTTTTGTAAAACTTGTAACTTTTTTGTAATCTATTGTTACCAACTATGTAGTATTATTTTATTAAGAATTATTTATTTTGAATTATTTTGAGAATTATTTAAAACTTTACAAATCTTGTATAAAAAATATTTTAATTTAAATTTACTATTTTATCCAATGTATCACTTAAATATACATTTGTAACCTTTATTATATCCTAATAATGGTTTTATGTAAAGTTTTTTACAATTTTCGTCATATTTTCCTGTAGAATTTTTATACTAACAGGTATTTTTTTATGCAATTCTATACTTAATCTCAAAAATCCTTCCTTAATCTATTTATATAAATATCTATTTTATATACATTCATCATTGTTACTCTTTCTATATTATTTTTTAATTTTTTTTGTATTTCTTCAATTTTTTTAAAAATTATTGGACTTTTAATATTCACATTTAAAAATATCTTTATATTATTATTTGCATTAAATACCTCTACTTTATTTACTTTTTCTATTTCATTTATTTGCCTTAACTCATATCTTATAATTTGATGTATGACATTAGGGCTTATATAAAATTTTCCCATATAGCTAAATGTTGGTCTAATAATAGTTTTTTCTATTAGTTTACAATCTTTATTCTTTTTTCTAAATAATTTTTTTATAGAGTTTATACTTAATCCAGTAGCTATTTGTTTTATTTCCACACTTGGTACGGGTATTATATGATTACCCCTTCTTCTAGATTCTCTTGCTATTTCTATCTCCCTATCACTACTTATATCTCTTATATCTATTGATTTATATTCTGTTCCTATTTCCAATCTTTTTACTATTTTATCTATCATTTTTTTTGATGTTCCTAGTATTAATAGATTCTCTACTTGTTCGTTTTTTATCTTTGATTTAACCGATTGTCTATGTAATTCATCATTAAATATAGCTCTTTTTACTGCCTCCATAGTTGTTTTCGCTTGTTTCGCAGATACTCCAGCTAATATCTTATTTTTATGTATAAGAAGACCATCATCTATTATATAATCTATATCTTTTTCATATGCCAACTCTAAAGCTCTATAACTCTTACCTGTCCCACTTGAACCAATAAGTGCATAAATTCTCATAATAACACCTCTATGTCCCATAAATTTTAATACTATATAAATTATTTTCATTTATATTTTTAAGATAACATAATAAATAAGGCTATAGATTAATCTATAGCCTTATTTATTATATATTATAGCAGAATTCTCCATTTTCTTTTAGACTTAAGAAATCTGCATAACCTATATCAAATATTCTATTTTCTAAGTTTTCTATTTCTATCTTATTTTTAATTAAATAAGTTATAGTTCCTATATAAGATATATCACCTTGAGCAATAGCTCCATATATAACATTATCTTTATATATAAATTTCTTGTAATTATTATTATCCTTTCTAATTGCAACTTCGTATGATTCATCTATAGGTTCTACCATTCCAAGGGATACTGTCGCTATTCCCATAAAGTTCATACTATTTTTTGCTGCAAAACTATCATCTATTAATCTTTCTTTTCCGTACATATTATAGGCTGAGACTAAGCCTTGTTTTACAGCTATTGGCCATATAGCATTTTTACCTACTACATCCCCTGCTGCATATACATCTTTTTGCGTAGTTTCACATTTGTCACTTATAACTATTCCTTTATCATAGGATATGTTAGTGTTCTTTATAAAATCTGCATTTGGTCTAACTCCTGTAGCCACAATAATCATTTCGCATTCAACCAAAGTTCCATCTTCTAACAATATCCCTACTATATCCTTATTGTCCTTTATTACTATTTCTTTTATGGCTACACCTTGATATAGCTTTCCACCGTTTTCTATAAATTTTTTCTCATATGTTGATGCACTATACTTATCTAATTGTTTATTAAGTATAAATTGACCTGTGTTTACTAAAGATACTTCAATATTTTTGTACTCTAACAACCCAACAAGAGCATCTATTCCAACTAATCCAGCCCCTATAATGGCTACTTTATTTATTTTTTTAACTTTATCTTTTATATTATATGCATCTTCTATATCTCTTAATGGGTATACATTGTTTGCTTCTCTTAAATTCTTTATTGACGGTATAAATGCAGATGCACCTGTAGCTATTAGAAGTTTATTATATCCTATAGCTTGATTTTCTAATATTACCTTTTTAGAATTTGTGTCTAAAGATTTAACACTTGTTCCTTTTACCCATATAATATTATTTTCTTTCATAAATTCTTCATCTACAAAGTTTATTTCCTCTACAGTTCTATGGTTAGATATAACATGATGCAACATACAACGCGAATATATTTTATCATCCTTCGATACTATTACTATGCTACCCTCCTTATCTAATTCCCTTAATGTTTTAGCTGCACTTATTCCTGCTGCACTTGCACCTAATATAACATAATCAATACTTTTTTTACTTCTAAATATGTTTAATATTTTATCTAACATAATGATTCTCCCTTCTGTAGCTCTAGTGCTCCAGTTGGACAATTTGCTACACACTTAGGATTTTCTTCATTTATACATAAATCACACTTTAATACAACTTGCTTTGTTTTATCATCTACTTTTAAAACCCCATAAGGACAAGACATTATACACATATAACATGAACCACATTTCTTTTCATCATAGGAAACTATTCCTGTTTTTTCATCTTTAACCATTGCTCCACTCATACAAGTTAAAACACATTCTGGCTCATCACAATGTCTGCATATAATTGGCACTGGTTTATTATCTTTATCTAATTCTATATGCCCTCTACTATCATTATCTATATCATCTAGATTAAGTGTATACATGTTGCTATTTTCACTATGCTTTAACATACAAGCTAAAACACAACTTTTACATCCAGTACATAATTCTTTATTAATTATAATTCTATGCATAAGATTCCACTTCCTTTAACCCAAGTTTTTGTCTTCTATCGATTATTATTTCTTCTAATTGCTCTGCTGACGATTTTGGGTCTGGATTAACTATAACGTGGCCTCCTGTTAAATCTTTTAATTTTTCTGTAAGCACTTCTGTTACTAGTTTTCCTCCTGTTATAAATGGTGGTAATGCTAAGTGAAGTGGTAATCCTAGTGCTAAACCAAATGCCCCATCAGCTAATGCTTGCTCCTCTAGCCATTGTGGTGCTGATAGTACAAGTGGTAATTGAGGTAAATCTATACCTAATTCTGCTGCTATTTCTGTAGCAACTATTTCTAATCTTCCTATTGCTAAACATGGTCCAAAGTTTAGTACTGGTGGTATTCCTAAAGACTTACAAACTTCTTTTAAGTTATCCCCTGCTAATTCTTCTGCCCCTGGAGACATAAGCCCTACATTTTCAAGCCCTCCTGTTGAACATCCAGCAGAAAGAACTATTATATCTCTCTTAATTAATTCTTTAGTTAATTCAACTGTATTTATATCGTGTCCACCAGCAGTCATATTTGAGCATCCAACTACAGCAGCTATACCTTTAATTTTTCCTTCTGCAATTAAGTTTATTAATGGTTTCCATGAATCTCCTAAGAATGCTTTTAAGTTCTTTTCACTTACTCCTGTTAAAGATTTTTCGTATCCATGGTCACTTGGTATATCTATTTCTACTACATTTCTTCTTTCTTTATATGCTTCTAATGCTTTATTTATTAGACTTTCGCTTATAGATTCTATATTCTCTCTATCAAATGGTATATACTCTGCATTTGCTTTTTTCGCTACATCATCTAAGCAAACCATCTTAACTTTATATTTATCTGCTATTGGCTCAAGTCCTGGTATTGTACAGTTAAATTCTGATAGTACCATGTCTATAGCACCTGTTGAAAGTACAGCCTCACTAGTGAAGTTATTTCCTGCATGACCCACAAATACCTCTTGGTAATGTTCTCCTCTTAACTGTAAATCTTGACCTACACAAGTACATCCAACTAATTTAAACCCTTTAGCTCCTACCGATTTTGCTAATTCTACTACATCGTTGTCTTTTAATCTATCTTGGAAATGAGAAAATACTGAATGTTGATGTCCTGTTATCATTATATTTATATAATCTTTATCTATAACATTAAATCCTACTGGAGCCATTCTTATAACTGGCTCTCCTAACATAACATCATTTAAAAGGTTAGTTAATGTAAGACCATATAAGCCTGTTGATATACCTAAATTTAAGCAATTAACCAACATATCTACTGGATCACTATTTAAGTTTGTAGATGATTTTACTATTGCATCAAAGACTTCTGACTTAGCTCCATCTGGCATTATTCCTAGCTCTTTCCATTTATCTACTCTTGGTCCATATGCTACCTTTTCAACTAATTCCATTTTCTCGTATCTTGGCTTATATAAGTCATTTAACACCTTATTGGCTATATCTATACATTTTTGATGATTATCTTTAGATTCTATTCCAAACATTTCAGCTAAATTATTTAGTGCATTTAATCCCTTTATATTCCCTTTTTTCTCTCCTAAATCCTTTAGATTTCTAGCTGTAGTTTCTACTACATGTAAATAACAAGCGGAACCTGATGCAACTGCTCTTAAAAAGTTTCTAGCTACTATGGTATCTGCATCTGCTCCACATATACCTCTTGGTGATTTTGGTGTTATTCTACATGGACCATTTGAACATAGTCTACAACACACTCCTTGAAGCCCAAATCCACATTTAATTTTTTGATCTTCTGTTCTATGGAATGATGTTTCTACATCCTTTGAAGCTATAAAGCTTTCTAACCTCTTATCAGCACTTTCACACATTCTACAAGTATTACAAGACATAATATTTCCCCCTTAATATTATTTATTAGATTTTAATTTGGATGAAAATTTAGTTAGAATTGAATTGATTTGACCTTGATGACTTGATTGATTTTTTTTTAACTATAATTTTATATTCAATATTTACCATAAAAATTTTAATCTTAAACATATTTTTTTTAATTTTTCTTGTCTTAATTATAAAACTTTTTTTATATATATTTATTTTTTATAATGATTAATCTGTTCATTATATAATTAAATATTATTTTTTGTTAGTCTATACCCATTTTATTTTATATTAATCTGTCGTTTTATTAATATTCTTGTAAAATTTTTTTCTTTGTTATGTTGGAATTTTTTTGTTATAATATTAATGAATACATAATAAAAAAATCAAGGGAGGATTTTGTGATGGCTTACATGATAAATGATGCTTGCATAAGCTGTGGTGCTTGTGCTGCTGAATGTCCAGTTGAATGTATATCTGCAGGAGATGACAAATACGTTATAGATGCAGATACTTGTGTTGAATGTGGTGCTTGTGCTGGAGTATGTCCAGTTGATGCTCCTCAACCAGAGTAATCTAATATACAAAAACTACCATACATATGTATGGTAGTTTTTTATTTTTATAATTCTTCTTCACTTTCTTTCATTAAGTATGATAGAGTGAATAAGCTTTCTGTTAAATTTACGTTCTCAACTATAACATCCTTTGGTACTTCTAAATCTATAGGTGCGAAGTTCCATATTCCTTTTATACCAACACTAACTAATCTATTGACTGTGTCTTGCGCTCCGTTCTTTGGTATACATAGTATAGCAATATCTATATTATGTTCCTCAACATATTTCTCTATCTCCTCTGAATCTAGTACTTCAAAGTCTCTTATTTTTAACCCTATCATTTTGGGATTTGCATCAAATAATGCTTTAACTTCAAATCCAGCTTTTCTAAATCCAGAATAGTTAGCTATTGCTTGACCTAAATTTCCTGCCCCTATTAGTATTGCATTATACTTTCTATCTAGCCCCAAAATTTTTCCGATTTCATTATGAAGTGCTTCTACATTATATCCATAACCTTGTTGGCCAAAGCCACCAAAATTATTTAAATCTTGTCTTATTTGAGATGCTGTAAAACCGATAATCTCACTTAATTCCTTAGAGGATATTCTATGTATATCCTTATCTAATAACTCTCCTAAGTATCTATGATATTTCGGTAATCTTCTTATGACTGCCATCGATATATTCTTAGAACCCATTTCTTTCACCTCCTGTAAATATGACATAATTATCTATATTTTTAAAACATAGTTTAATATCCTTGATTATATTATATCAAAACATTATAATTTTAGGTAGTTCAAGGAGGTATAAATTTATGATCGTTTTGTCGTGTAATAACTTAAATAAAAGTTTTGGAATAGATTCTATATTAGAAAATGTAAGTTTTACTGTTAATGAAGGTGATAAAATAGGGATAGTTGGTGTAAATGGTACGGGTAAAACTACTCTATTTAAAGTTATCTCTGGAATATATGGTTATGATAGTGGAGATATATATACATCTAAAGACTGTGAAATAGGATACTTAGAACAGCATACCAATTTCCATTCCAACAACACTATTTTAGAAGAAGTTTTAGAAGTATTTAAAGATTTAATAGAAATGGAAAACTACTTAAGAAACTTAGAGGTTAAAATAGCTGAAGAAAGTGCAAATCCTAACTCAAATAAACTTGAAAAAATAATGGATGAATACTCTCACAAATTAGAAAAGTTCTCTGATATGAATGGTTACGGATATAAATCTGAGGCAAAAGGTGTTTTAAAAGGATTAGGGTTTAGCGATGACGATATGAACAAGCCTATCGACGTACTTTCTGGAGGTGAAAAAACTAGAGTACTTCTAGGTAAACTACTTCTTAGAAAACCTACTTTACTTCTATTAGATGAACCTACTAACCACTTAGATGCTGAAGCAATAGAATGGCTTGAAGTTTTCTTAAAACAATATAAAGGTACAGTAATTTTAATATCACATGATAGATATTTCCTAGACCAAGTTGTTAATAGAGTCTTTGAGATACATAATAAGAAATTAAAATCTTATAATGGAAATTACTCTGATTTCGTAAAAGCTTCTATTGTAGAAAAAGAAATAGAACAAAAGAAGTATGAAGACCAGCAAAAGGAAATAAAGAAACAAGAAGAATCTATAGAAAGATTAAAAGCATATGGCAGAGAAAAGCATGTAAAAAGAGCTAGAAGTAAAGAAAAAATGCTTGCTAAAGTCGATGTGTTAGATAAGCCTGATGGTGAAAGAAAGAGAGCTAGAATAGAATTTAATCCATCTGTTACTAGTGGTAATGATGTTCTCCAATTAAGAGATATCTCTATGGGTTATGGTGAAAAAATATTATTTAAAGATATAAACCTTGATATATACAGAGGAGAAAAGGTGGCTCTTATAGGTGCTAATGGTATTGGTAAATCTACTCTGTTTAAAATAATTATGAATGAGTTAACTCCTCTTTCTGGAGATGTTAAGTTTGGTACTAATGTTAATGTATCTTATTTCCACCAGGAGCAAAAAACTCTTAATTTAGAAAATACTATTATAGATGAAATTTGGAATGATAACACTAATTTAACTCAAACTACTCTTAGAAGTATGCTTGGAGCCTTTTTATTTGAAGGTGAAGATGTATTTAAAAAGATTTCAACATTAAGTGGTGGAGAAAGGGCTAGAGTTGCTATACTCAAATTAATTCTTTCAAAAGCCAATCTTCTTCTTCTTGATGAGCCTACTAACCACTTAGATATAGATTCTAAAGAAGTTCTTGAAGAAGCTTTATGTGGGTATACAGGTACAGTGTTTACAATATCCCATGATAGATATTTCCTAAATACTGTTGTAGATAAAATATTAGTTTTAGATGAAACTGGTATAACTGAATACCTTGGTAATTATGACTACTATTTAGAAAAGAAAAAACAAGTTCAAGAAATGAGTACTAATGTTGATGTTGTAGAAAAAACTAAAACACAACTAAAAGATGAAAAACGTAAAGAGAGAGAACAAAGAGAAATAGAAAAGAAAAATAGAGTTAAAAGACAAAATATAGAAAAAGAAATAGAAGAAACTGAATCTGAAATAGAAGAGCTGGATATATTACTATGTCAAGAGGAGGTCTATTCTAATCCTGATAAATCAAGAGAAGTTAGTCAAAAAAAATCATCTCTTGAAGATAAGTTATCTACTTTATATGAAGAGTGGGAATTATTTATGTAGAAGCCATTTATAGGCTTCTTTTTTTGTGGGTAATTCTATAAGATAATATTATAATATAAAATATTTTTAATTTAAATTTCTATTATTTATATAGTTACACACATACTTTATTATGATATTATTTAACAAGATGATTTTAAAATTAAATAAAGGGGTGATATTTTGCAAGGATTATTTTCTTTAAATGATGATAATAAGATGTTCTATAAAGTGCTTGTATCATTATGTATTCCAATAATAATACAACAACTTATATCAACATCAGTAAATGTAATAGATACTATGATGGTAAGTAGTTTAGGCGAAACATCAGTAGCTTCTATAGGTGTTGCAAACCAGTTCTTTTTCTTATTTAGTATGTCACTATCAGGTATTACTGGTGGTGCTGGAATATTTATTTCCCAGTTTTTTGGAAAAGGTGATACAACTAATATTCGTAAGGTAACTGGATTTACTGTTATATTAGCAGTTTTACTTAGCCTAATATTTTTTGTTCCTGCATTAATAATACCAACAGAAATTATTCATATATTTTCATATGACCCTGAAGTAATAAGACAATGCACAGAATACTTTAGTATAGTTGTATTTTGTTATCCTCTTATTGCTATGAGTAGTGTTTTTAGTGTAGGCTCAAGAGGAATTAGAAATCCTAAGCTAGGTATGATTTGTAGCTCAGTTGCGTTAATTGTTAATATAATTCTTAATTACGGCCTTATATTTGGTAATTTAGGGATGCCTATGTTAGGTGTTAAAGGTGCTGCACTTGCTACGGTTATAGCTAGAATAGTTGAATTTTCTTTAATAATTGGATATGTATACTTCTTTAAAAAAGATTATACTTTAAAGTTTGGTATAAAAGAATTAAAACTTATTGATAAAGAATTTTCTTCATCATTTTTAAAAACTAGCTTTCCAATATTTCTAAATGATACTGCATGGGCAATCGGTACAGTATTGTATTCAGTTGCATACTCAAAAGCTGGTACTTCTGCCATAGCCGCTAGTCAAATAGCAACAAGTACAGGTAACTTCTTTATAATGACTGCTGTATGTATAGCCATAGGTGCATCTATAATGTTAGGTAATGAACTTGGCGCAGATAATATTGATAGAGCTATCTCTTATGCTAAAAAGTTTTCTGCTCTTGTATTTATTACAGGGCTAATTTTTGGAGGGTTACTAATATTAAATATTCCTCTATTATTAAATATATTTAGTGTTACACCAAATTTAGCTCCTGATATAACTAAAATATTTATTATAATGGGTATTTTAATGGCTCTTAAGTCATTTAATACATTAATAATAATAGGTGTTTTAAGAAGTGGTGGAGATACTAGATATGCCTTATTTTTAGAGCTTGGATGTATGTGGTTAGTATCAATTCCATTAACATTTATAGCCGCATTTAAAGGTGCTCCTATTTATGTATTAGTATTATTAACTTATAGTGAAGAACTAGTTAAATTTATATTTGGTGTTCCAAGAGCTTTATCTAAAAAATGGGCTGCAAATATAGTAAAAGAAATGAATTAATTTAAAAAATAACTCTGAGAAATTTCTCAGAGTTATTTTTTATCACATTGTACCTATAAGTGCACTAAAAATATATATCACTAAAAATAATGTACTTATAATCCATAAGCCCACGGATATTTTTTTATTTTCTTCATAATAAATATATGATGCTATAAATCCAGAAACTATAGCTCCTGAACATAAAAAGTCTATTATTGATGTAGCTAATGAGCTTGCTAATATAGCATATAAATCTATTATTGATGTAAATACTAATAAAAACATAATTTGAAATATCACTGCTACAATTAACAGTACATTTGCTTTTTTCATAATTTCCCCTTATAACTTACAATTTATTGTGTTTATCTCTGTCCAATTTTTAGATTTGGAACAGCATTTAAACTCATATCATCTATTATTCCATTTATATAATTATAATATCCTGCACAACCTATCATAGCTGCATTATCTGTACATAAATCTACTGGTGGATATTTTATATCTATATTATTTTCTTTTCCTAATTCTGTTATTTTTTCTCTAAGTGCTGAGTTGCAAGCAACCCCTCCTGCTAAAGCAATTGTGCTGTATCCTTTTTCCTTAGCTGCTTTTATAGCCTTTTGAGATAATACTTCTACAACAGCTTCTTGGAAAGATGCACATACATCTTCTACTACTATTTCTTCTTTTTTCATCTTTTTAGCATTTAGATAATTTAATACAGCAGATTTTAATCCACTAAAACTAAAATCATAACCTTCATCTAAATAAGCTCTAGGAAAATCTATTGCATTTTTATTTCCTTGCTTAGCTAACTTATCTACTATAGGTCCTCCTGGATATCCTAATCCCATAGCTCTCGCTATTTTGTCAAAAGCTTCTCCAGATGCATCATCTCTTGTTCTTCCAAGTATTTCATATTTACCATAGTCCTTAACTTCTACTAAATGAGTATGTCCACCAGAAACTATTAAAGTTATAAATGGTGGCTTTAAATCCTTATGAGCTATATAGTTTGCACTAACATGCCCTTCTATATGATTTACCCCTACAAGTGGTTTATTTAAACAAAATGCTAATGATTTTGCATAAGATAATCCAACAAGTAAAGCACCAACTAAGCCTGGTCCATAAGTTACTGCTATATGATCTATATCCTTTAATTCTATTTTAGCTTCATCTAAAGCTTCTTGTAATACTCCATCTATATTTTCTATATGCTTTCTTGATGCAACCTCAGGAACTACTCCACCGAACTTTTTATGTAAATCTATTTGAGTTGAAACTATATTTGTCAAAACTTCTCTACCATTTTTTAAAATAGCTATAGAAGTTTCATCACAACTACTCTCTACTGATAATGTTATTATATCTTTCATTACTACACCGCCTTTATATCACTCCACATAATCATGGCATCTTCTTTGTTGTTGCTATAGTATTCTTTTCTTATTCCTGCTAACTTAAATCCATACTTTTTATAAAGATTTTGAGCAACTATATTTGAAACCCTTACTTCTAAAGTCATTGATACTATATTACTTTCTCTGCAAAGCTCTACTAGTGCTTGTATTAGCTTGTCTCCTACTTTTCTACCTCTATAATCTTCATGTACCGCTACATTAGTGATATGGCCTTCATCAACAACAAACCATATTCCAACGTAACCTACTACTTTATCATCTATTTTAGCAACTAAATATCTAGCAACATCGTTACTTAATTCTTTTTTAAATGCATCTTTAGACCAATAATCTTCAAAGCAGTTTTTTTCAACTTCAAAAACTCCGTCAATATCTTTGGCCGTCATTCTTTCTATAACTATATTATTTTCCATCATTTAACCTCTTCATCTTTTCATCATATTGAACTTCTGCTTGAGATTTTCTAATATATACTGGATTTATAGTATAGCAATCATGAACATTTATATTATTTTTATACTTTTCCATACCTATTACACATAAGCTACTTGCTTTATTTACATTATGAGAAGGTGCTGGTATATGTATATTTTCTATTTCCTTAATCTTGTCTTCATATTTATATACAGCTTCTCCAACTAATATCCACTCTTCATTAGAGTTTGATAATTCTTCTAATAAATCATATATCTCTACTACATCTACACCTTTTAACTCAACTAATTTTCCATTTTCATATTTATATTGTCCCATATAAACTTGAGTTCTTTGTGCATCTAATATAGAGCATATTTTCTTATCACATAAGTCCATATTCCCAGCTAATAATTCTACTGAATTAACACCTACCATTGGTATATTATTTACATGTGATATAGCCTTTGCTGTAGCCATACTTATTCTAAGTCCAGTAAATGATCCAGGTCCTTCACATATAGCTATTAGGTCTATATCATTAACATTTAAATCACTCATCTTAAGCATATTTTCTATCATAGGCATAAGTTTTTGAGAATGTGTCTTTTTTGTATTTACTATATATTCACATATTAATTTATCATCTTCTATAACAGCTATACTTGTAGCAAGCGAAGATGTATCTATTCCTAGTACCTTCATTATCTTGTCAACTCCTCAACTATCTTTTCATATTTTTCTCCCACTGGATTTAATATCATTTCTCTAGACATATCTTTGTATCTTAATTCTATATGTAAGTATTCTTCTGGAAGTATGTCTTCTATTAGATTTGCCCATTCTATTATGCATACTCCTTCTCCATTTATATACTCATCATATCCTATATCATACATTTCATCACTACTACCAATTCTGTATACATCAAAATGGTATAAAGGCATTTTTCCTTCATACTCATTTACTATTGTAAATGTTGGGCTAGTTATATAATCATCTACTTCTAGGGCCTTTGCAAGACTTTGAGTCATTGTAGTCTTTCCAGCTCCTAAATCTCCTATTAAACATATAACACTTCCTGGTGTTAGCAATTTTCCTAATTTATATCCAATTTCTTTTGTTTTATTTTCATCTTCTAAATATATTTTAATCATAAATTCATCTCCATAAATAGTTTGAAAAAATTATCAACTAGATATTATTATATTATAACCATCTGGTATTATAAAGTATTTATAAATATAATATACATTTATGGTTGACTTTTTGAAAATAGTGAACTACTATTTAATTAAGAATATAAGTTAATTGAAACCATGAAGGTTTTTAAAGGTACAGGTGTATGTACTTTTAAAAACCTTTTTTAAATTTACTCTATATTCCTAACCCTTTTTAAAATAATTATTTCCTACTGCCTGTAATGTAGGCAGTTTTTTCTTTTTAGTTTAATATTTTAGCCATATTCATTATAAATAAATTTTTTTATAAAATATGTATATAATCTTTCAATATGATAATAATTATAGTATAAGAAATATTTATTCCCCCAAACAATATATTCCTTATTCCCCTAAAGCACTTGCTAAGAAATTAGTAGGTGCTTTTTACTTTGAATACACATATAATTAAGTTAGAGATATGCAAATAAAGAAACAAAGTTAATAATAAATATATTCTTATATAAAAAAATATTTAATTTCTAAATAAAACGAAAAAATAGAGAGATTAGTTTTTATAATCTCTCTATTTTTTTATTTTATCTAAATTACATAAATTTAAATAGATATATTAAACCTACTATCCCAAGCACTATTAGCCCTATAGCAACATATCTTTCTATCTTAGTAAATTCAGGTTTGTCTGGCTCTATTTCTTTTCTTGCTTTTTTAAATACTGGAATACCTATCGCATAGATAATTAGTGATATTAATAAATATTCTAGCCCTGCTGCATATAATAACCATAATCCATATATAGTACCTATTATGGCAGTTATATATGCATAAGTACGGCTTGCAAATATTTTTTTCGGATAAGCATCCTCTTTTGAAGATATTTTATATAAGTATAAAGTTGAAGCTATATAACAAGGTAAAGCCATAACACTTGTTATACTTAACATCATATTCCAAGCATTTCCGGTAAAGTGAACACATATTAATATTATTTGCATTACAATAGTAGATGCAAGTAATGAAAATGATGGTGCTTCTTTTTTATTTTCTTTTGTAAATACTTTAGGGAATGTTCCATCTTTTGCCGCTGCATATGGTAATTCTGTTAACATAACTGTCCATATAAGCCAAGAACTTAGAATGGCTATAATTACACCAACATTCATTATTATACTACCCCATTTGCCCATTATAGTCATTAAGACTGCTGCAGTTGACGGTGGTGCCATTTTAGATACAGCCCCTTGAGGAACTACACCAAGTGGTAATAATGAAAGCATAGTGTATAGTAAAAGACAAGTTAAGAACCCTAAAAATGTAGCTTTCCCAACATCTTTTTGTGATTTAGCTCTACCAGATACAACAACCGCTCCTTCTATACCTGTAAATACCCATAAAGTTACCAGCATGGTACTCTTAACTTGAGGCAATAATCCACCTAGCGCGCTATCATGAACTGATGCAACAGTTTTTAAGCCCCAAAAATCAGTAAAGAAGAGTGAAACTTTAAATGATATAGCTAATACTAATATAAATATAGCTAATGGAACTAGTTTACCGATTGTTCCTATTACATTTAAAAATGCAGCCTGTTTAACACCTGATAAAACTGCAAAATAAATAACCCAAAGTACTATTGACCCACAAACAATAGACAACCAGTTATTCCCACCTGTAAAATATGATGGAAAGAAATAGTTAAGTGAATCCATCAATAGTACTGCATATCCTACATTGGCAAAAGAATTACATATCCAATACCCCCATGCCATTAAGAAACCTGTAAATTTACCAAATCCTAACTCACCATAAGCATATATACCAGTTGTCACATCTGGTCTGGCTGCTGCAAGCACTCTAAAAGTGTTTGCAATAAACCACATACCAAAACCAGTTATTATCCATGCAATTAGTATTGCACCGGCAGATGCATGCTGAGCCATATTTTGTGGTAGATTATAAACTCCACCACCTAGCATAGCGCTTATTACTACGCCCGCTAGAGCAACTACACCAAGCTTTTTAGTGCTATTATCTTTCGCTTCGCTACCGCTACTTTTATCGCTCATAATAGCCCTCCTAAATTTCATTAAGTTTTATGAAAATTACTAGCTTTAAGTGCATTTTGTAATTTAAACTCTTAACAAAATGTACTTAAAATAATTATTTCTGAGTACATTCTGTTAATGGCTTAAATTCCATCTCATCTAACCACTCATTAAGTGTTAATTGATTTAAACTTGAAAATCCGCTTTCAGGTACTGCGTCTCTTGCTAAAGTTACATATGGAGCACAAGTTAATGCATTTCCGATTTCACCTGGTTTCATTATTGTATATGCAAATCCTACATAAGTTCTATCAAATACTACATGTGAATCTCTACCACACTCTTTAACTGACCAAGCAACTGCTTTTCTGTGTTTTTCTAAGAATTTTTTTAGATCTTCTTCATTATCATTTTTTGTCCAAAGTCCCGCATCTTCTATAAATAAATCCGCACAATTATCTCTATCATTTGATAATGAAATTGCTATAAATGACCAAACTCCGTAAGCTTCTCCTTCTTTTAAAGGTCTATTTTCTTTTGGTCTATAAGATGTAACACTCTTGTTTGCGCATATTACATGAGCTCCTGGTATTGTTGGGAAACGTCTATTTTTTTCTGTACCGAATAATTCAATACCTGCTTCTAATAAAGGTTTAGCGTCATACACTTTAAGTGGTGTTCCATCAAATTGTTCTACATCAAATAATGGTTGTTCTTTTTCATCCGCTATATTCATATGTGTTGCTAAATCATAACCCCATACTTGCCCTGCTATACCACAAAAAGATGAAGCTGTAAGCATATTTATTTGACCGACATATGCATCATTTATTTCCGCTCTATCATATGAAACTATTCCGTCTAATAAGAAGTCATCTGTTTTTTTAACTGTACCAACAGAAACTGTAAGAACTGAAACATATCCATTTCCATAAGCTCCTGGCATTCCGTATCCATCACAGTAACGATTGTATGGACTTATAGCTGTTTTATCTACCTTAGCCGCTCTTACTTTTCTTACCTTTCTGGGGCCTACCCCTATAGTTCGATTTCTCTGTTCTTCTAAATTTTTGTTCATTTTGAACACCTCCCAAAAATTATATACAGCAAATCGCTGTACATGAGTACATATACCCTTGACAAAAAAAACAAAATCAGAAAACGTTTATTTCTTTATATTTAGAAATTTACTAAAGTTCTATATACTTGTACATTATTTTAATGATTATTTATATCATACGCTTTATTAGATATAATAAATTTTTCCTTTAATAATTATAGATTTTTTCAATTTAACCTATTTTTTTGCATACATTATAATAAACCTAAAAAAATTTAATATGAATATAAAATTAATATCTATAGATATATATGATGCTCTTCTAATAAATCAATAAACTATTTCTAAAAAAATAAAACTGCTATTAAAAATGCTTTTACTAAAGGTATTTATGTTGCTATCACTACTGGCAGAGTATATGATTGTGCTAAATTATACTCTGATTAAATCGGATTAAACACTAATAATATCCTCTAATAAGGGTTTTATTGATAGAAGTGATGGGCAAGCTATTTTAAATAACTCATTAACATCTAATGAATTTAAATATTTTTTAGATACTCAAAAAAAATATAGAGTGTTTTCTTATTTAACTGCGAACTTTGGTATTGCATCAATTAATGTGCTTTCAGAAAATTATATTTATAAATTTTTAAATAATCATCTAAAAGACGATGGAAAAATCAAATTTGAAATTTTAAAAAAGATGAAATTATACATAGAAGTAATAGCAAAAATATTTATCAATGATTGAATACGCAGAATTTAGAGTTGCTATGGAGAATATAATTTATAAAGCAAAAAATTCGCTCAATATATAACATCATTAAATACTAATTCAGATGTTGCTAATCTATAGAAAAATTCGTATTAAAAATATGTAACAATTAATGAAATATTACATATAAATTAGTTATAAATAATATCAAAATATACTTATATGTACATGTGACTCAAAAATAATTATATGGTGAAAATATGAGGAGAATATCTTTCCCAAGTACCTCGTACTAGTATAGTAAGTTTTAATTTTGGGAGGTATTATATGAAAAACTGGATATACTCTTTATTATCTCTTATCGTATTGATTACTACTAATTTTTTAATCTCTAAATTATTTAATACATCATTTATAGAAATGTCATTTTTAACAGGTTTATTAATATCAATGATTATTTTTTATTTCTCTAGCGAAGGTGGATTTTTTACTTCCAAAACTGACCTACCAATTAAGCACTTATTAGAAAGTAAATCTCGTAGAAATACACATTTTTTAAGATTTTATATAAATACTCCTTTTATAGTTTCTGTGCTATATACTATAATTGCTGCTATTTTAAGTATAATTGTATATTGGGAGTATTTTTAGTTAAAATTTAACTTGCCAACATATTTATTATTTTATATAACTTTTTAAATTTATCATCATATATAAAATTTATAAAAATAAAGCTATCCCTTCTAAGAGATAGCTTTATTTTTATTTCATTCTATTTAAAACTTTTTCAGTTTTTTTATACATTGGTAATGTTAGTAAAGACATTATCGTTGCTTTTAATATGTTAAATGGTGCTATTATCCATATAACAAAGCTTAATTTATTTACTATTGCTGGATTTATAGCCGCTCCCATTTCTATAACTGCCTCAATTGGCATTATGGTACTATAAAATGGTAACATTATAAAATAATTAGATAAACATCCTACTATTGTCATTACTATAATTCCTAATAAAAGACCAATTATAAGACCTTTCGTTTCTCTTTTTTTACTGTATATATATGATACCGTCCATACAAATGACCCGCCTATTATAAAGTTTGCTAGCTCTCCTACTCCGCCTGTAGTAGACATTCCTGTTATAAATTGTAGCAAGTTCTTTAAGAAAGCTATCATAACACCAGCAGCAGGTCCTAAAGTTATTCCTCCTAAAAGTGCTGGTAAATCCGATACATCTATTTTTAAAAAATCTGGAAACAGTAATGGTATCGGGACTGATATGAACATAAGTATATATCCGATAGCCGATAATATCCCTACCTTTACTAATGTAGATGTAGAAAACATCCTATTACTTTTAAGTGTTTGTTGCATAATTTTTACCTCCTAATTTTTATTAGGAAAAATAAAAAGCTCGAAGATCTTACCTTCGAGCCTTTATGGATATAGCAAAAAACTATAAATATGTCCTTATATATAGATATTTCCATAAATATCTTCTCTCATCCAGACTTTACTGTCGGCTTTGGAATTTCACCAAATCATGCTACTATTGTAGCTCGCGGGCTATAACCGCCGGTAGGGAATTTCACCCTGCCCCGAAGATCTTCAGAAACTATTTAATTTTCCGTATACTTTAATAATATTAAATAGTTTATTCAAAGTCAACTGGTTATTAGATATAATTTTGGGGTATAGTTTTATTTCAATTACAATATTATTATACCCATAACTATCTTCTATAAACTATTTTTCCATCTATAATAGTCATTAGTACATTACTTTGTATTTCTAGAGGGCAACCGTCCCATACAACTATATCTGCATCTTTTCCAACTTCTAAAGATCCCACCCTATCATCTACTCCTAAAGTTTTGGCTGGATTTATAGTTATAGCTTCTAATGCTTTTTCTTTTTCCATACCATGTTTTACTGCTATTCCAGAGCATATTGGCAAGTACTGTACTGGTATTACAGGATGATCTGTTGTTAATGAAACTTGAAGTCCTTCTTTTGCAAGTATTCCTGCTGTATCAAAAGTCAGATTTCTAAGCTCTATTTTAGATCTTTCTGATAATGATGGTCCTACTACAACAGGATATCCTTCTTCAGCTAATTCATCTGCTATAAGATGTCCTTCTGTACAATGATCTAGAGTTAACTTTATATCAAATTCTTTAGCTATTCTTATAGCTGTGAATATATCATCTGCTCTATGTGCATGAACTTTAAATGGTATTTCACCCTTTAATATAGGTATCATACATTCCATTTTCATATCATATTCTGGTTTATCATGATCTTCATGTTCTTCGTATAACTCTATTTCTTCTAAATATTCTTCAGCTTTTTTTAAATGTTCTCTTAAAAGTGCAGCTATAGCCATTCTAGTTTGAGGCATTTTTTCATCTCTACCATAACAACTCTTCGGATTTTCTCCAAATGCAATTTTTGACGCTACTGGATTTTTTAGAACCATTTTATCTATTCTTTTTCCATAAGTTTTTATAGCTATACATTCTCCACCCATCACATTAGCACTTCCAGGTGTCGTACATACTGATGTTATACCACCTTGGACTGCTTCTGTAAATGTATTATCCATTGGATTTATACCGTCTATTGGATTTAAGTGTGGTGTTATAGGGTCTGTTTCTTCATTTCCATCAGCACCCTCAAATCCCATTCCATCTTCCCATAATCCTAGATGCGTATGTGCATCTATAAATCCTGGAAATACAAATTTTCCTTCTACATCTATTATTTTTATATCCTCTTGAGAAGTTATATTACTTCCTATTTCTTTTATTTTTCCATTTTCTATAAGGATATCTCCTTCAATTATTCCATTTGTTATAGTGTTTATTACACCATTTTTTATAAGAAGCATATCTTCCCTCCTAATATAGTTTATATGTTCATAGATAAAGCTACTCTTTGTTTATCCATATCTACTCCTATAACTTTTACATCTATGATATCTCCTACTGTAACTATGTCCATAGGATCCTTTACAAAACTTTTACTCATTTGAGATTTGTGAACTAATCCGTCATTTTTTATACCTATATCAACAAATGCGCCAAAGTCTACTACGTTTCTAACTGTTCCTTTTAATACCATTCCTTCTTTAATATCTTCTATTTTTAAGACATCTGTTCTAAGTACAGGTTTCATGCCGTCTTCTCTAGGGTCCCTACCTGGCTTTTTAATTTCAGATATAATGTCTTTTAATGTTAATTCTCCAACTTCTAACTCTTCACTTAATTTTTTAAGCCCTATTTGTTCAACTTTAGCATCTATACCTTCTATATTTTTATTTCTTAAGTCATCCATTGAGTATCCTAATAATTTTAACATACTTTCACAAATCTTATAACTTTCTGGGTGAACTGAAGTATTATCTAAAGGATTCTTAGCATCTAATATTCTCATAAAACCTGCACATTGAGTGAAAGCTTGAGGACCTAGTCTTTTTACTTTTTTAAGTTGTGCTCTAGATGTGAAATCTCCATTTTCTTCTCTATATGCTACTATATTTTTAGCTATACTATGGCTTATACCAGCAATGTGCTCTAATAAAGAATATGATGCAGTATTTAAATCTACTCCAACACTATTAACTGAATCTTCAACAACTCCGCCTAGAACCTGCTCTAATCTTTTTTGATTAAGGTCATGTTGGTATTGACCTACACCTATACTCTTAGGGTCTATTTTTACAAGCTCTGCTAATGGGTCTTGTAATCTTCTAGCTATTGATATAGCACCTCTTATAGATACGTTTATGTCTGGATGTTCTTCATTTGCAAGTTCTGATGCAGAATATACAGATGCTCCTGCTTCGTTTACTATTATGTATTGAACTTCTTCATCCATCTCTTTAATCATATCTGATACTATTTTTTCTGATTCTCTTGATGCTGTTCCATTTCCTATAGATATTATATCTATGGAATATTTTCTTATTAATTCTTTTAACTCTTTTTTAGCTTCTTCTACTTTGTTTTGTGGCTGTGTAGGATAAACAGTTGTAAAATCTAATAATTTACCATTTTTATCTACAACAGCTATTTTACATCCTGTCCTAAATGCTGGGTCAAATCCCATGACTACCTTATCTTTAACAGGTGGTTGTAATAATAAACTTTTTATATTTTTACCAAATACACTTATTGCTCTCTCTTGTGCATTTTCTGTTAGTTGATTTCTTATTTCTCTTTCTATAGATGGGAATATTAATCTCTTATAAGCATCCTCTATAGATGATATTATTTCTTCTTTTGATTTATTCTTTTCTTTTACATATTCACTTACTATATGATTTATTACTTTATCATTGTTTATTTCTAATTTAACTTTTAAGAATCCTTCCTTTTCCCCTCTATTTACTGCTAGTACTCTGTGAGGAGCCATTGTCTTTACTGCTTCATTGTAGTCGTAGTACATATCATAAACTGATTTTTCATCTTTAGAATTTTTTGTACTAATCATACCTTCTCTTAATGCTAATTCTCTTATATATTTTCTTATCTTAGCATCTTCTGAAACTACCTCGGCAATTATATCTTTTGCACCTTTTATAGCATCATCTTCACTATTTACGTCTTTTTCCGTATTAATGTATTTTTTAGCTTCTATACTTATATCTTCTACTTCTCCATTTAGTATAGCTAAAGCAAAATTTTCTAATCCTTTTTCTTTTGCTATAGTCGCTCTTGTTCTTTTCTTTTGTTTAAATGGAGCATAAATATCTTCTACTTCCTGAAGTGTATTTGCTTTTGCTATGTTTTTCTGTAATTCTTCAGTAAGTTTTCCTTGCTCTTCTATGATTCTTATGACATCTTCTTTTCTACTTTCTAAATTTCTTAAATATACTAGCTTATCATGAAAAGCTCTTAATACAACATCGCTCATTTCGCCAGTCATTTCTTTTCTATATCTAGCTATGAAAGGAATTGTATTGCCTTCGTCTATAAGCTTGATAGTATTTTTTATTTGTTCATCTCTAAGGTTAAACTCTTTTTTTAAGATTTCATTTATTTTCATATTTGTCCTCTTCTTTCGTAGAAATTTATATGTAGCCTCAAAATAGGGCTCGAGAATAAAATTCTCAAGCCCTTATTTTACTATTTACTAGATTTATTCATTTTTAAATATTCATTTATAAATAAATCTATATTTCCATCCATTACACTATCTACATTACCTACTTCTGCATTAGTTCTATGATCTTTAACTAACTTGTATGGTTGGAATACATATGACCTGATTTGACTTCCCCAAGTTATTTGAGAATATTTACCTTGAATGTCTTCTATCTTTTCTTTTTGCTCTAACTCCTTAAGTTCTATAAGCTTTGCCATAAGCATTCTCATTGCGGTATCTTTATTTTTATGCTGAGATCTTTCGTTTTGACACTGAACTACTACCCCTGTAGGAATATGTGTTATTCTTACAGCTGAATCTGTAGTATTTACATGCTGTCCTCCTGCTCCAGAGGCTCTATATGTGTCTATTTTCAAATCAGCTTGGTTAATATCTATATTTATACTTTCATCTAACTCTGGTAGCACATCTATTGATGCAAATGAAGTATGTCTCTTTCCTGATGGATCGAAAGGAGATATTCTTACTATACGATGAACTCCCTTTTCACTCTTTAGGTATCCATATGCATTCATTCCTTCTATTAGAAGTGTTGCACTTTTTATACCTGCTGCTGGGTCTGATAGCATATCTAAGACTTTAACCTTATAATCCTTACCTTCTCCCCATCTAATATACATTCTTAGTAGCATTTGTGCCCAATCTTGAGCATCTAAACCACCAGTTCCTGCATTTATAGATAAAATTGCATTATTTTTATCATATTCTCCGCTAAGTAATGTTTTAATTTTAAGAGTATCTATTTCTTTTTCAAGGTTCGATATAGACTCTTCTATTTCTTTTTCTATAGATTCATCATTTTCTTCTAGTCCTAATTCTATTAAAACTTCGATTTCTTCTAATGAATCTTTTAAAGTGTTAAATTCTCCTACGGTTTCTTTTAAAACCTTATTTTCTTGAAGAACCTTCTGAGCAAGTTCATTGTTGTTCCAAAAATCTTGCTCGTTCATTTTTTTCTCGTTTTCTTCTATTTTAGCTAGTGCACCAGCAATGTCAAAGAGAAACCCTCATTTCATCTAGATTTGAAGACATTGACTCTATGCTATTTCTATAGTCTTGTAATTTTAACATTTCTGTCCTCCGAAATTATCTACCACAACATTTTTTGTATTTCTTTCCACTCCCACAGGGGCAATCATCATTTCTTCCTACTGTTTCTTCTTTTCTAACAGTTTTGTTTGATGATTCTTCATCAGTATTTGATGATAAGTGATTAACATCTATAACCTGTTTTCTTTCTACAGGCTCTTCTATAGTTATATTAAATAGGTATCTTACAGTATCTTCTTTGATATGCTTAGTCATTTCATCAAACATATCAAATCCTTCCATTTTGTATGCAACTACTGGATCTTGTTGACCTATTGCACGAAGACCTATACCTTGACGCAATTGATCCATTGCATCTATGTGATCTATCCAATGGTTATCTACTGATTGAAGTAATACTACTCTTTCAACTTCTCTCATTCTTTCAGATCCTATTCTTTCCTCTTTACCTTGATATATCTTCATTGCTATGTTATAAACCTCTTCTACTATTTGAGTAGTATTAAGTTTTTCCACATCTGGTATTTCTATACTTCCTTTTGGTAGGAATACATGATATAAGTAATCCCTAAATCCAACGAAATTAAATCCATTTTCTAAAGTATATGCAGCTACTGTGTCTTCTATTATAGATAAAATCATGCCTTGTATTTGTTCTTGTAAGTTTTCACCCTCTAATACACGTCTTCTCTCAGCGTAGATTATTTCTCTTTGCTTATTCATAACATCATCATATTGAAGTACATGTTTTCTTATACCAAAGTTTCTACCTTCAACTTTCTTTTGAGCACTTTCTATTGATTTAGTTAACATCTTATGCTCTATAGGCATATCTTCTTCAAGACCTATTTTTTCGACAACAGAAGTTATTCTCTCACTTCCGAATAATCTCATAAGGTCATCTTCTAAAGATATATAGAATCTTGAACTACCTGGGTCCCCTTGACGACCAGCACGTCCTCTTAACTGATTATCTATTCTTCTAGATTCATGTCTTTCTGTACCTATGATAGCTAAACCACCAGCTTTTAAAACTTCTTCTTGCTCTGCTTGAGTTTGCGCTTTATATTTTGCATATAATTTTACGTATTCTTCTCTAGCTGCAAATAAGTCTTCATTTCCTTCTTTTTCTATTCCCTCTAATGATGAATCTACTTTATTTATAATGTCTTCTTCGTATCCCATTTTCTTCATTTCTTTTTTAGTTAAGAAAGTAGGGTTACCTCCTAGAACTATATCCGTACCACGACCTGCCATGTTAGTTGCTATTGTTACTGCTCCTAATCTACCAGCTTGTGATATTATTTCTGCTTCTTTTTCATGGTATTTTGCATTTAATACTTCATGCTTTATTCCTCTTCTTTTTAATAGATGAGATAATAATTCTGAAGTTTCTATTGAAACTGTACCTACTAGTATAGGTTGCTTTGTTTTATGTCTTTCTATTATATCCTCAGCAACTGCATTAAATTTACCTTTCATATTTTTATATACAGAGTCTGGTAAATCTTCTCTTTGTATCCCTTTATTTGTAGGTATTTGAACAACATCCATTTTATATATTGCTTTAAATTCTTCTTCTTCAGTTTTAGCTGTACCTGTCATACCTGATAACTTGTTGTACATTCTGAAGTAATTTTGGAATGTTACAGTAGCTAATGTTTTTGATTCCCTTTGTATTCTTAAACCTTCTTTAGCTTCTATAGCTTGGTGTAATCCTTCAGAGTATCTTCTACCAAACATAAGTCTTCCTGTAAATTCATCAACTATAACTATTTCTCCATCTTTAGATACATAGTCAACATCACGCTTCATTATAACGTGCGCTTTTAATGCTTGGTTTATATGATGATATAACTCTATATGAGCTACATCAGTTATATTATCAACATTAAAGTAAATTTCTGATTTTTGTATACCTGATTCTGTTAAAGATACCGCTTTTTGTTTTTCTTCTATCTCATAGTCATCTGGCTTTAGTGTTAATACAAATGTATTTGCATCCGAATATAAGTGAGTAGATTTATCTCCAGGTCCTGATATGATAAGAGGAGTTCTTGCTTCATCGACAAGTATTGAATCGACCTCATCCACTATAGCATAGTTTAATTCTCTTTGAACCATTTGTTCTTTATGTATTACCATATTATCTTTTAAGTAATCAAACCCATACTCATTATTTGTTCCATAAGTTATGTCACATTGATATTGTTCTCTTCTAACTTCTGGAGTTTGACCGTGAACTATTACACCTACAGTCATTCCTAAAAACTCATATACTTTTCCCATTTGCTCTTTATCACGTTTTGCTAAGTAATCATTTACAGTTACTACATGTACCCCTTTTCCTGTAAGAGCGTTTAGGTATACTGGAGCTGTTGCAACCAATGTTTTACCTTCCCCTGTTTTCATCTCTGCTATTCTACCTTGATGTAGCACTATCCCACCTATAAGCTGTACTCTATAGTGTCTCATACCTAGTACTCTTTTAGATGCTTCTCTAACTACAGCAAATGCTTCTGGTAAAATACTATCTATACTTTCTCCACCATCTAGTCTTTCTCTGAATATATTAGTCATATTCTTAAGTTCTTTATCTGTCATAGGCTCGAACTTTGATTCTAAAGAGTCTATTTCATCAACTATCTTATTGAATTTTTTTAGTTCTCTTTTATCTGCCATATTGAATAAATTATCTAAAAAACCCATGTTTAGCATCTCTCCTCGCTCATTTATTGTACTATTATACATTTTACCATAAAAACAATAGATTTTATATTGTTATATTTACCATGTATTTACTTGATCTCGCTTAATATCTACAAACAAAATAAATGCCACTAACAAAGATTTTATATGTCTTTAATTAGTGGCATTATTTTTAATATATAAATACATTAATACAGATTACTCATGTTCTATCATCCCATATCCACCATTTCTACGTCTATAAACTATAGAAATATCATCAGTATCAACATTTCTGAACATATAGAAATCATGTCCTATAAGATCCATTTGTAAAACAGCTTCTTCTGCACTCATAGGCTTCATATCAAATTTCTTATGTCTTTCTATAACTATGTCTATATTTTCTTCATCCTCAGAATAATCACTATCCTCTAATAAATCATCTGTTTGATATCTTATACTCTCATTTACATGGTGTCTATCCTGCAATCTTTTTTTATATTTTCTTAATTGCGTATTTAATTTATCGTATACAACATCTATAGCAGCATATAAATTTTCTTCTATATCTTCTGCTCTTATTATTGGTCCACTTATAGGGATTATTGTTACTTCTATTTTGTGTCTAGCTTTTTTAGCACTAACAGTTACTTTAGCCTCTGTTGATGGATGAAGATAATAATCTAACTTACCTATTTTTTCTTCTATCGATGACTTTATTCCATCTGTTAGTTCTATTTGTTTTCCAGATATAATTATATTCATAAGAACATCTCCCTTCGGTTATAACGGTATAAAACTTATATTTTATACTTACATAATATATTCTATATCGACTTATACAATCCTTTATTTTTATTGTTTACTTTTATAATTTATTATATTCAAATAAAGTTATATTATTTTATTTATTAATATTTACTATTATCATGTGGATTAATGTTTTTATTACCTTTGTGGATAATGTGGATAAATTTGTTAATAACTCTTAAATACTGTATTTCTAGCTATTCATAATTCTTCAACTATCCACATATATCAATAATAGTTGTGATTAATTTGTGAATTATTGTCGTAATTTAAATTTTTGTAAAAAAAAAGCACCTCTGAAGGTACTTTTGAATATTTAGCTGACCTGGTTTTTGACCCCACACTCGCCTACTGGAGGGTTCGCTTGGGTTTGCCGCACTACTAGCTCTCTCGATTTTATATCGGTAGGTCTTACTTCTAAGCCGCACCATGATCATTAACCCAATTTTTAGTGTTAACTTACGTGGATCCCTTTGCCTGCGACTGGCTTGGACTTTCAACCACAGACCTAAATATTACTTATCCATTTTAATATTTTAGTAACTTAATGTCAATAGTAATTTTAGGTATCAATGGTTCTAGTTAAAAATGTTATCACTGTAACCCTATTTACATTATTTAACTTTAATATTTTTGATATTTCATTTACTGTTGACCCTGTTGTAAAAATATCATCCACTAATAAAATATTCTTATTTTTTAATTTGAATGATTCTTCCTTTAATTCAAATACATTCTTTAATTCTTTCTTCCTCTCTTCTTTATTCAATTTGTAAAGTCTTTTTGTATTTTCAGTTCTTACAATTATATCTAAAACATCTTTACCTAATATCTCACCTAAGTACTTAGCTATTTTCTCTGATTGATTAAAACCTCTTTTTCTTTGTCTTTTTTTATGAAGTGGAACAAACAAAATATAATCAAATTCTAAAGGCTCTAGGTCTATCCTTTCTTTCATTATAGTCGCTATATATCTACTCATATATGTCTTACTATTATACTTTAATCCAAAAACTACTTTTTTGCTAAATTCACTATATTCTATACATGATATAGCTCTATCAAAATAAAAAGATTTACATTTACAATATCTACAATTGTAAGTATCTATTTCTCCTAAAGAATCATTGATAGTTGGTTTTCCACATTTTAGGCATCCATCTAATATAAAATGTAATTCCTTAAAGCAAGATGTACATAATGAATATGTATTTGTAGTTTTTATAGGATTGTTGCAAATTATACAAGATATATTATCTGGATACAATAATTCTAAACTTGTATGAAATATTTCTCTTATTAGTTTTTGTTTATGTATTAAGAAATTATACATCTATTTAATTAACAAACCTTCTTCCTTAAATTTATTTAGCTTATAGGATAAATTTGAATGTCTATTATTAATTCTATTGTTCTTTATCATGTATTCTAAATACTTTACATCTCCTACTAGTACAACTAGTTTTTTTGCTCTAGTTACTGCTGTATATAATAAATTTCTACTTAAAAGCATTGGTGGAGCCCAGGTTATAGGTATTACAACTACTGGAAACTCACTTCCTTGACTTTTATGAATAGTAGTACAATAACTATGATCTAACTCATCTAGCTCATCATAGGTATATGATACAATTTTGACTTGATCAAATATAACGTATACTATCCTTTTATCTTTATCTATATGATATACATATCCAATATCACCATTGTATATACCTTCTCCACTATCAGTTTTATACTCATTCTCCCATTTTCTAGTATAATTATTTTTTATTTGCATGACTTTATCGCCAACTCTAAAAATCCTTCGTTGGAAATTTTCTTCTACCTTATACTTTTCTGGTTTATTAAGATGCTTTTGAAGTTCTATATTTAGATTTGTAACTCCTAAATCTCCTTTTCTCATAGAAGATAAAACTTGTATATCTTTTAATTTATCTACATTATAAAATTTAGGTAATCTCTCACTTACTAAACCTATTATTTCATTTATTATCTCTTCATTGGTATTTTTTCTTATAAAAAAGAAGTCTTTTCCTTTGGAGTTTAAATGTAATGGCTGTCCATTATTTATTTTATGGGCATTAACTACTATCATACTTTCTTGAGCTTGCCTAAATATCTCAGTTAATCTAACTACTTTTATAACGCAAGAATCTATCATATCTTTAAGTACATTTCCTGCACCTACTGATGGTAATTGGTCACTATCACCAACTAATATAACCCTTGTTCCAGGTTTAATTGCCCTTAGTAAAGAGTACATTAGTAAAATATCAACCATAGAAACCTCATCTATTATTATTACCTCGGCTTTTATTGGCTCTTCTTCATTTTTCATAAATTGAAGTTCATCACTATCTGTTGCATATCCCATTTCTAGCAATCTATGTATAGTCTTAGCCTCTTTACTTGAAGTTTCACTCATCCTCTTTGCTGCTCTTCCTGTTGGGGCAGCTAATACAACTTCTTGATTATTATTTTCAAATATTTTTATTATGGTGTTTATAGTAGTGGTTTTTCCTGTTCCCGGACCACCAGTTATTATTACTACTCCACCTTCTATTGCTTCTTTTACAGCTAACATTTGATTGTTAGCAAGCTTTATACCTTCTTCTTTTTCTACTACTCTTATCTCTTCTTCTATATCTATATTTAAATCTTTAAATTCATGCTGAGATAATTTTATTATTTGTTTACATACTCCATTTTCCGATAAATAGTATGGTATTAAATATATTAGATGTTGATTATCTTTTTTCTCTATATGTATTTTTTGATCATATGCAAGTTCTAGTATACACTCTTTTACAAGCTCTCCTTTTACATCTAATAATTTAATAGCTTCTTGTATAAGGATATTTTCTGGTAGGTATGTATGACCATTCCCTAATGATTGGTTTAGAGTATAGAGTATCCCTTGAGAGACTCTATCTTTTGAATTTTTTTCAATTCCTATTTTACTAGCTATATTATCTGCTATTTTGAATCCAACACCTCTTATATCTTCCGCTAATTTATATGGATTCTTGTTTATAACTTCAATAGCTTTGTTTTTATACTTTTTATATATCTTCATACAGTAGTTAGGAGTTATTCCATATGGAGAAAGTTCTATTATTATATTTCTAAGCTCTCTATTTTCTTCATAGCTTTTTACTATCTGATCTATTTTCTTTTGACCTATACCATCCACTTCACTCAGCCTATGAGGATTATTTTGAATTATATCTAATGTACTTACTCCAAACTTATCCACTATTTTTTTTGCCATTTTTTCTCCGATTCCATGTATCATACCAGAAGATAAGTATACATATATCCCCTCCAGAGATGTTGGTGTTACTGGCATAAATTTATTTACTTCAAACTGAGTTCCATAAGTTTTATGATTTGTCCATTTTCCTTCAACTTCTATGCTTTCCCCCACCGATAAAGTAGGCATACAACCAACTATGACTACTTCATTATCTGAGTTAGCCAAGTGGGCTATAGTGTACCCATTATCCTCATTTTTAAATACTATATCACTTATCATTCCTTCTAATCTTTCCATATTCATCTCCTACAACCCATAATATTTCTATCGTTCACTTAAGTTGTATTTATTATACCTTTTATACCAAAAAAATTCACCCCTTTAAATGGGGTGAATTATCTATAGTTATTTTAAATTATTGTCCTAATGCTTCTTTTCTTAATAGCTCTGCTTTATCAGTTCTTTCCCATGGTAAATCTATATCTGTTCTACCAAAATGACCATAAGCTGCTACTTGCTTGTATATAGGTCTTCTTAAGTCTAAGTCTCTTATTATTGCTCCTGGTCTTAAATCGAAGTGTTTATTTACTAATTCTACTAATTTAGATTCTTCAACTTTTCCAGTTCCAAAAGTATCTATAAATACTGATAATGGTCTAGCAACACCTATTGCATAAGCTAACTCTATTTCACATTTATCTGCTAGTCCTGCTGCTACTATATTTTTAGCTACATATCTTGCTGCATAAGCTGCTGATCTATCAACCTTTGTTGGATCTTTTCCTGAGAATGCTCCTCCACCATGTCTTGAGTATCCTCCGTAAGTATCTATTATTATTTTTCTTCCTGTAAGACCTGTATCTCCTTGTGGTCCTCCTATAACGAATCTTCCTGTTGGGTTGATGTATATTATAGTTTCTTCATCCATTAAATCTGCTGGTATAACAGCTTTAATAACATGCTCTATTAAATCTTTTCTTATTGTTTCGTTAGTAACTTCTTCTCCATGTTGAGTTGATATAAGTATAGTATGAACTCTAACAGGAGTATTTCCATCGTATTCTATTGTAACTTGAGTCTTTCCATCCGGTCTTAAGTACTCTAAAGTTTTATTTTTTCTAACTTCTGTTAATCTTCTAGATAGCTTATGAGCTAAAGATATTGGAAGTGGCATTAACTCTTCTGTTTCATTACAAGCGAAACCAAACATTATACCTTGGTCTCCTGCTCCAACCTTTTCTATTTCATCTTCAGCATTTTCACCTTCTCTATTTTCTAAGGCTTCATCAACACCCATAGCTATATCGCCTGATTGTTCATCTATTGCAGTTATTACTGCACAAGTATCACAGTCAAATCCATATTTAGCTCTGTCATACCCTATTTCTCTTACTGTTTCTCTTACTAATTTAGGAATGTCTACATATGTATTAGTACTTATTTCTCCTGCTACTAATACTAATCCTGTTGTAGTTGTTGTTTCACAAGCTACCCTTGCATGTGGATCTTTCTCTAATAATGCATCTAGTATAGAATCTGATATTTGGTCACAGATTTTATCTGGATGCCCTTCAGTTACTGATTCCGACGTAAATAAATGTCTTGCCATTTGTATCTCCTCCTTAATATAATTCATTTTATTTAGATTTGATTTCTAATCATTTATAATGATTTTCACTAAAATACAACCTAATTAAATCTTAAGAGCTAGGAGTTTAGTAATTATTTATCTAATAAAAAAACCTCTTCTTATTAAGAAGAGGTTAATTATTTCGTATATGCTAATTAACTAACCTCATCTCTCAAAACTATAAAGTCTTGTAGGATTTAGCACCTTTTCCCTAATGGGTGGTTGCTGGGCTTCACAGGGCCTGTCCCTCCGCCGCTCTTGATAAGGTAATCAAGAATTTATTAAGTTATTATTTTGTATCACTAACTTATATGTTACTACCTTTTTTATATACTGTCAATCTTTTATGCAATAATTTTTTGCTTGTCTATTCAAACTATCTTGTATCCTATTTAATAATTTTTTCATATTATATCTTATAAATCTATATAGGTCTTTTTTTATCCTATATTTCATATATTCTTGTGAAGGGGGTGTTCCTATGTATCTGGCCAAGGTCAATTATAATAAAGAAAATGTTGTTGAAATCCTTTGTTCTGTACTTAGAGACATAATAAATGATAATACAGTTGTGGTCTGTATAGGAACAGATCGGGCTATAGGTGATGCTCTTGGCCCTTTAGTTGGCACTATGCTTAAAAATAGCGACTTTAATTTCCCTGTCTACGGAACCTTAGATAATCCTATTCATGCTTTAAATATATATGAGTCTATCGAACATATAAAAAAGGCTCATCCTAACGGAAATTTTCTAGCTATTGATGCATGTCTGGGTGCAAAAAATAATATAGGAAATATCCAAGTCAGAGAAGGTCCTATTCTTCCTGGCAAGGGGGTAGGTAAAAAATTACCTCAAATAGGAAACTATTCTATTGTAGGTATTGTAGATAAGATAGATGAAAATAATAGATTTTCTTTTAATAACGTTCGACTTAGTTTTATATTAGAACTTGCCGAACTTATATCTTTATCTTTACTTCTTTCTACATGACAAATCAATATTTAATATAGCCTGTTCTTTAGCTTAAATTTTTATAGGTTAGGCTATTTATCTGCTTTTTATTATTTTTAATGTTCTGCATACAAATTTTGACATATAACATATTTCAAAACAATTTTACTTGATTGTTTTATCTAATAATTTACTTACATCATATATCAATCTTAGAAAAATAAAAATAAGGCTATTTCCTTTAAGGAAATAGCCTTATTTTTATTTTTCTACAAGAGCAAACATTAACTCTCCACTACATACTAATTCTTCATTAACAAAAGCTTTTGCCAAAGCTTTTCCAATATTTCTTCTTATAGATGTCATTTCAACTTCCATAGTTAATGTATCCCCAGGTCTTACTTCTTTTTTAAATCTAACTTTATCTATACCTGCAAATACACCTAATTTTCCTCTATTCTCATCTACTGACATCATAGCTACACACCCTACTTGAGCCATAGCTTCTATTATAAGTACTCCTGGCATTATCGGGTATTCTGGGAAATGACCTTGGAAAAATAGTTCATTTACACTTACATTTTTTATACCTTTAGCTCTTTTTCCCTCTTCTAATTCTATTATCCTATCTACTAATAAAAATGGATATCTATGTGGTATTAATTCTTTTATTTGGTCTATATTTAACATTTAAGTACCCTCCTAATTATCTCCTTTTGAAGGTACCTCCTGTTTCAAGTAAATCTAAAGAACTTAAAGCAATTCCTGTACCTTTTGCAACACAAGATAAAGGTTCATCAGCCACTACAACTTTAATTCCTGTTCTATCTTCTATTCTTTTGTCTAGTCCATATAACAATGAACCTCCACCAGTCATTATTATTCCAGTATCACTTATATCTGCTGCTAATTCTGGTGGTGTTTTCTCTAGGACAGAAAGCGTTGATGCAACTATCTGCTCTGAGCATTCATTAAGAGCTTCTAGCATCTCAGTTGAATTTATAACTATGGATTCTGGTAATCCTGTAATTAAATTACGTCCACTTATTTTAATGCTCTTTTCATCTTCTCTTTTATATGCACAACCTACTTCTATTTTGATTTTTTCTGCAGTTCTTTCTCCTATAAGAAGGTTATATTGTTTTCTGATATATCTTACTATAACTTCATCAAATCTATCTCCACCCATTTTTATGGATTCACTAACTACAGCTCCTCCTAGAGATGTCACCGCAATATCTGCTGTTCCTCCACCAATGTCTATAACCATGCTTCCATTAGGTTTAGCTATATCTACTCCTGCTCCTATAGCCGCTGCTATTGGTTCTTCTATTATATATACATCTCTCGCTCCAGATTGTCTTGTAGCTTCTTCTACAGCTCTTTTTTCAACATCTGTGACCCCTGTAGGAACACATACCATTATTCTTGGCATAAAAAATCTACCAAAACCTTTTTTATCTACAGCTTTATCTATAAAATAAGTTAACATTTTTTCAGTTACATCATAATCAGAAATTACACCATCTCTTAGTGGTCTTATAGCTACTATATTACCAGGTGTCCTTCCTATCATTCTTCTAGCTTCTTCTCCTACCGCTAAGACAGATTTAGTTCTTTTATCGATTGCTACAACAGAAGGCTCTTCTAATACAATCCCTTTTCCGCTAACGTATACAAGAACATTAGCAGTACCTAAGTCTATCCCTATGTCCGCTCTAGACATGTTCTCAACTCCTTTTTGCATATTTTATATCTAAACGACTCATTGTCTAAAACACTCCTATAATACAAAATATACAAAAATACTACTTTAGTCAAGAATAATAAAAAAAATGTAGGCTTAACCTACATTTTTTTTGGAGCTCTTTTCATATTTAAGCTTTGTAGCCATTCCTCCTCTTATGTGTCTTTCAGATTTATTTTTTTCTAAAACCATCTTAACTTCTTTAGCTAGAGACGGGTTTATTTCTTCTAAACGTTCTGTTACATCTTTATGTATTGTACTTTTACTAACTCCAAATGTCTTCGCTGTTTGACGAACAGTTGTATTTTTCTCTAGTATATATTTAGCCACAACGATTGCTCGTTCCTCTATATGAGATCTCAAAGCTTTCCCTCCTCACATACTAGCCTTAATCATATATATGTGAGAAAGAAAAGAAATATAACAGACTTAACCAAATTTGATTAAGTCTGTTATATTTTATTTTATTAAACTCATTGGATCTATTGATTCTTTTCCTTTGAAGGCTTCTATATGAATATGTGGTCCCTCTGCACTCTCAACTACAGATGTATTTCCTGCTAAAGCTATTACATCTCCTTCTTTGACTGCTTGTCCGTCTTTAACTTTAATATCTTCACTTAAATTAGAATATATTACTGTTTTACCTTCACTTTCAACCTCAACTGACATACCATTAGCATCATCTTTAAAAATGTTAGTTACTTTTCCTGATAATAAACTTTTTATACTTTGTCCTTCTTTACAACTTACGTCTAAACCTTTATGCACTTCCCATAAGTTCAATGTTTCTGAGTAACTAGGTTCCTTTGCTGAATATTCTCTAATTACTTTTTCTCCTACAAATTCAAGTTTCGATGTTTTTTTAACCTCTTTATTTTTTGCTGTTTCTAAGTTTTCCTTTGATTCTGTAGAAGTTGGCACAGCTTCTTTATTTTCATTTTCTATTAGATGAACTTCATCTTCTTTTTTACTATTTTCTTTATCATTTACTATTTCATTATTTGATGCTAGGTCGTTAACATCATTCTTTACAAACCAAACTCCTCCGACCGCAAGTAAACTAATGCATACAAATAATGCCAAATAAAATCCATCTTTTTCTAGTAGCTTTTTCATACAGCACCTCCAAATATATTTATGTATTTGTATTCTTATCTTTTATTTATATTTTTATACAATTTATACATATTTTGGATTAATTAAAAATGAATTTTATCTATTAATATATATGAAACTGACATATTTCCAAAGATTTCTCCCGTTTTTTTAATACCTTTTTTATACTTTTAAAATTCTTGCTATATTATCTGTACAAACTATTAACAGTTCTATACTTAATATAAAAAAGAGCTTGATAAAAGCTCTTCTAATTAATATAAGTCTGTTATATCTGTTTCTTGATAATAATGATTTAGTATTTCATAATATCGATACCCTTCCTCTGCCATACCTTGTGCTCCCCACTGACTCATTCCAACACCATGTCCATATCCTTTTACTAAAAAATCTATATGATTCTCTCCAAATTTTAATTCAAAATTGGATGAATTTAATTTAAATATACCTCTAATTTCTCTTCCTCTAATCTCCTTATTCCCAATTTTTATCTTATCTACAGATCCACCATCACTTCTATTTAAAATTTTTATTTGATTCTCTAGGTTAGATGGATTTAAACCTGCATTTTTATAATTACTATTTATAGCATTTATAAAATCTTTATTGCTTATCTTTAACTCAGAAGTATATTTAGGAGAGTACTGTTTATCATAAGGGCTTTCGACAGATTGCAAATATGGATATGCTTGTGCAAATACTTCTTCACAGTTTTCTGTCTTTCCTGATGATGTAGAGAAATATAGTGTAAGTATAGGTTCTCCCTTATAAGTTATTATCTGACCCTTTGTATCTCGTACTGCTTGCTGTATTTTAGGGTAATATTTGTCCATCCAATCTTGTCCATTCTTTGCTTTTAATTCTTCATAATTCTTATATTCTTGGCAATGATTATAGTCAGTACATACGACTGCATTACTATGCTGATTTGATTTTCCTTGATTTTTTTTATACATTACATAAGTTCTTGCTGCTACAGCTTGTGCTTTAAGAGCTTCAATATTAAAGTCTACAGGCATCTCTCCTGCTAAAACTCCACATAAATATTTTTCTATATCCATCTTCTCAGTCTTATTAGTTTTATGATTGTATATATTTATTAAAGGAGATTCTTTATCAACTGTTTCATAGTTGATTATCTTTTTTTTAGGATTGCTTAATGCCGATTCGTTTTGTATAGCCTCTATCCCATCGTAAGATACTACACTTAAAAATACAGGAACTGCTATAGACAAACCAACTATACTTCCTAAAAATACTAAAGGGTTATTCATATATTTTCCTCCTTAGTTAATTACTTGTACTTAAAATATATGAATAACCCTATTTATTTATTACTATTTATTTTTAGTCTTCTATTATCTCTATGTTTCCACCTAAAGCAGTTATTTTCTTATCTATATCAACATATCCTCTTTGTACGTGATATATTTCTCCTATTTGAGTTTCTCCTTCTGCTATAAGTCCACATAATATAAGTGCTGCACCAGCTCTTAAATCTGTCGCATTAACTTTAGCACCATATAATTGGTTTACTCCATTTACTATTGCGCTCTTTCCTTCTATTTTTATGTTTGCTCCCATTCTATTAAATTCGGCAACATGCATAAATCTATTTTCAAATACAGTTTCTGTAACTACCCCAGTTCCATTAGCTATTGTAAGCATAGCCATGAATTGAGCTTGAACATCTGTTGGGAATCCTGGGTGAGGTAAAGTCTTTATATCTATTGGCTTTAACACTTCAGGTCCTATAACTCTAACTGTATTATCTTTTTCTATTATTTCACATCCAGCTTCTATTAATTTAGCTGTAACTGGTTTTAAATGTTCCATCATTACATTTTCTATTGTTATATCACCTTTTGTCATAGCTGCTGCAACCATATAAGTAGCTGCTTCTATTCTATCAGGTATTATTGTATGCTCTGCACCTTTTAATTCTTTAACACCTTTTATTTTTATAGTGTTAGTTCCTGCACCTTTTACATTAGCTCCCATTTCATTTAAGAAATTAGCTAAATCTACTATTTCTGGCTCTTCTGCAGCATTTTCTATTATAGTTGTTCCTTCAGCTAAAGCTGCTGCCATCATTATGTTTTCAGTAGCTCCTACTGATGGGAAATCTAAGTATAATTTAGTACCCACTAATTTATCAGTTGTAGCTTCTACGAATCCATGATCCATATCTACTTTTGCTCCTAAATGCTTAAATCCTTTTAAATGTAAATCTATAGGTCTTGTTCCTATAGCGCATCCTCCTGGCATAGATATTTTTGTGTGGTTAAATCTAGCAAGTAATGGCCCCATTACTAAGAAAGATGCTCTCATCTTACTTACTAACTCATATGGTGCTTCACAAGTAGTTATGTTGCTTGCATCTACTGTTAAAGTGTTATCCTTATATTCTACTTTTGCTCCTAAGTGTCTTAATAAATCAGATATAACATGAACATCTTTTAAGTTAGGTACACACTTTAAAGTTGACTTACCGTTTGCTAATAACGTCGCCGCTATTATTGGTAACACTGCATTTTTAGCTCCGTCTATTTTAACACTTCCATTAAGTGGATTACTCTTTTTTACTATTATCTTTCCCATTTTTATTGTCTCTCCTCATAATTAATAATCTAATTTTATAATAGGTGTAGCAATATAAATTAATGTTTTATCTTCGTCTTCGCTATACCTCATCCCTATATTCAAATTAATATTATTTCCTAAATATTCTAAGTCATTTCCTTGTAAGATCTTACTATCTGCTGTAACAGATATAAAATTTTCCTCTTGTATTCTATCTACTTCTTGTGCATTCATATTATATAATATTTTCGTTAAAATATCATCACATTTGCTTAAATGTAACTTTTCTGAATATTCTCCAGATATACATGTATTTATATCTGCATTAATTGCAAATTTTTCTAATGTATTCTCAAGAACTGTATAAACGCCCACTATATTTTTATATACTTTATTCTGTAATATGTCAACCATTATGTGAGCCTCTTCGTCATTTTTCTTTATGAAAATTATGGAAATGCTTTCATCTTCTATTTTACCGCTTAAATGAATCTGTTTCTCATCTTTATTCCATATTTCTTCCCATGCTAAATCACTTTCTTCTAGTCCTAAATTATTAAGTATTTCTGTGCACATATCAACCATTTCTTCTTTTGATATGTTGTAATTTATAGAACCATTTGCTTTTATGTTATAAAAATTGAACTTAGCCTCTGTGTTTATAAATGTTCGTATTAATTCATTATATTCATTTTTTGATTTTGTATCCGCAAAAGATATTAGTATACCCATCATCATTAATATTAAAAATATACATATCATTTTAATTAGTTTCATGTAAAAGCCCCCATTAATTTATATATTATACTTAAATTATTAACATTTTTGGATATCATATACAAAAATAAAGCACTAAGATGACTTTAATCATCTTAGTGCTTTATTTTATTATTATGCTATATATTTATTTGCAAATTCCTTGAATTCCTCAACATTAGATCCTAAATATTCTTCAAAATTAATATTTTTTTCATCTAATAATAATCCTAAATTATATAAAAACTCTGGTATTTTATCACTAGCTATATCTCCATAAACTTCCCCAAGTTTTACGTTATCTTTTTTAGCCACACCACCTACATATAAAGTAAATGCTTCTTTTAACTCTCCATCTATTTTTTTCTTTTTACCTCCAAATCCAATTATACCTATTTGATGAGTTCCACAAGAACTTGTACATCCTGATATATGAATTCTTGGTAATTTATTTGTTGTATAGTTTTTCTTTTTGAAGTAGTCTAATATACTATGTAATAAACCTTGACTCTCTCCTATACCTATCTGACAAGTAGGGACACCTATACAACATGAAGTTTGTTCTATTGGAGTATTTCCACCCATAGTTTTTGTTAACTCTAATATATTTTTAGCTTCCTCTACATTAAGATTTCTAAAATAAACACCTTCGCTCATAGAAAGTCTTATTTCTAAATCTTTAATTGACTCTAAGGCATTTATTAATGCTTCTAAGTCAGTTAGTTTTAGCTGTCCTCCAATTGGATGAAGATATACACTATATAATCCCTCTTGTTTTTGAGGTATTAGTCTTATATCTTGTAAATCTATTTTTGATCCTTGCTTTTTACAAGTTTTATTTTCTATATTTAAATCTAAATTTTCTCTTTCTTTTACTTCTTTTAGATGTTTTTTATAACATTTTAAGAACTCTTCTTCACCCATACTAGCTACAATATATCTTGTACGAGCTTTATTTCTATTTTCATAGTTACCCTCAGCTATAAATAACTCTATCATAGCTTGTACATGGTATAAAACATCACTCTTTGGAACTAACTCATCATATTCAACTGCTTTTGCAGGATTCTTACCAATTCCACCTGCTATATAAAGCTTGAAAAATTCTTCTCCATTTTCTTTTACTGCTAAGAAACCTAAATCTTGTACAGTACAGTTAGCTGTATCTTCGCTACTATTTGAGAAAGATACTTTTAATTTTCTAGGTAACTTATATTTATATATGTCTTTCATTAAATATTCATTTACTTTTAAAGCATATTCTGTAACATCAAATGCTTCCCCTATTTCTACTCCTGATAATGGTGATAAGGCAACATTTCTAGGGAAGTTTCCTCCTCCACCTCTTGTATATATACCATGCTTTAATCCATCTTCCATTATGTCACAAACTTCATCTATTCCTAAGCCATGTAATTGTATAGCTTGACGAGTAGTTAAATGTACTTTATCTAGATTATATTTTTTAGCGCAATCATATATATATTTAAGCTTTTCTATATCAAGAACACCACTTGCTGTTCTAAGTCTTATCATAAATTCTTTACCACCACGATGAGCATATACACCCATTCCTCCTGATGCATGTTTGAATTCATTTACTGAAATTTCACCATTTACAAATTTATGACCTTTTTCCCTAAATTCAGGTATCTCATTTAATAATATATCTCTTAGCTCTTCCAATGTGTTTCCCTCCATTATAAAATAGGTTTTATTTAAATTGTAAATCTATGTAAGTACTTTGTAAACCCTAGCACCTATGCGATATTTTTATGGTTACTATATAATAATTTGATAGTTATTTTTATAACTATTGAATCATTATATATACATAACAAATTAATATAAGAACATGCTTTTGTTATATACTAATATTAATATTATGTAGCTACAAAGAATATATATTCTAAAAAATAAAAAGTTTGATTCCCTAATGTAGACAACGACTTCATCCGTTAATTAAAGTGTCCTTTTAAAAATTTTAAACTTATTAATATATCTTGTATATGAATTTTTAATAGTTCTATATTTAATAAAAAATCTTTATATGTAAAAAAGGACTACATTAGTAAGGTAGTCCTTTATATATCTTTTAATTTAAAATTTATTCAACTGTTACTGATTTAGCTAGATTTCTTGGCTTATCTACATCACAACCTCTTTCAACTGCAACGTAGTAAGATAATAATTGAAGTGGTAAAACTGTTAATATACTTGATAATATATCATCCACATTTGGTATATATATTACCTTATCAGCAGCTTTTTCAACTTCTTTATTCTTTTCTTGAGCTATTGCTATAACATAAGCTCCTCTAGCTCTAACTTCTTCCATATTAGATACCATTTTTTCAAATAGTTCTTCTTGAGTAGCTATAGCTATTACTGGAGTTCCTTTTTCTATTAAAGCTATTGTACCATGCTTTAACTCTCCAGCAGCAAATGCTTCAGCATGTATATAAGATATTTCTTTTATCTTTAATGCACCTTCCATAGCTAAGTTATAATCTAATCCTCTACCTAAGTAGAAAGCACTACTTGCTTCTCTTAATGTTTTAGCTACATCTTCTTTTATATAAGTTTCTTGTTCTAATGCTTTTGAAACTTTTTCTGGCATTTCTTTTAATTTTTCTATCATTTCATTGTAGAACTCTTTTGTTATAGTTCCTTTCTTTATAGCAAAGTCTAATGCTATCATGTAGAATGAAACTAATTGAGTTGTGTATGCCTTAGTTGATGCAACAGATATTTCTGGACCTGCCCATGTATAGAACACATCATCTGATTCTCTAGCTATAGAAGAACCAACAACGTTAGTTACTGATAATATTCTAGCTCCTCTTTCTTTAGCATATCTTAATGATGCTAAAGTATCAGCAGTTTCTCCAGATTGACTTACTAATATTAATAAAGTATTTTCGTCAACAAATGGATCTCTATATCTAAATTCAGATGCTATATCAGTTATTACTGGTATCTTTGCAAACTTTTCTATAGCAAACTTTCCTACAAGACCTGCATGATATGCTGTACCACATGCAACTATATAAACTTTATTTATTTTGTCTAAGTCTTCCTTAGTCATTTTTATATCATCTAATTGGATTTCTCCATTTTCATTTAATCTTCTTATTAATGTTTCTTTAACTCCGTTTGGTTGTTCGTATATTTCTTTTAACATGAAATGCTCATATCCACCTTTAGATGCAGCTTCAACATCCCAAGTTATTTCTGTAACTTCTTTTTTAACTTCTTCTCTATTTTCATTTAATACTGTTAATTTATCTCCAACTATATGAACAAACTCTCCATTTTCTAAGAAGTATACATTTCTAGTATACTTTAGTATTGCAGGTATATCTGATGCTATAAAGTTTTCACCTTCACCAAGACCTACTACTAATGGGCTATCTTTTCTTACTGCAACTAATTCACTGTTATTATCTTTACATATAACACCTAATGCATATGCTCCTCTTAATCTTTCAGTTGCCTTATAAACAGCATCTAATAGGTTTCCTTCGTAGTATTTATCTACTAAGTGAGCTACTACTTCTGTGTCTGTTTGAGATAAGAATACTACACCTTCTGCTTGTAATTCTTCCTTTAATTCCATGTAGTTTTCTATTATACCATTGTGAACTACTGCTATTGTCTTATCCATATTGAAATGAGGATGTGAGTTTACATCTGATGGTTCTCCATGAGTTGCCCATCTAGTATGTCCTATTCCTAATCCACCTTCTATAGGATTTTTTTCTAAATCTTCAGCAAGTATTGCTAACCTTCCCTTGAACTTTCTTATTTCTAATTCATTTCCAGTGTTTACTGCAACACCAGCCGAGTCATATCCTCTATACTCTAATTTTGAAAGTCCTTCTACTAATACTTCTGTTGCTTGTCTGTGTCCTAAATATCCAACTATTCCACACATATTAAAATTCCTCCTAAAAATATTTTTTGTTTTATATATTTTAAGAGTTAGGTCATATTTACTTAAGTTTTCCCTTTGTCCAAAGAATTACTCCCTTGTTTTAAAGAAACTTTTACGATGGTAAATTCACCGCAGAGCATCCGCCGATAATTCGATAAACTCTGTCCTCGTCAACTTAGAAATTTTATAAAGTATTTCTTATAGCTAAGTTCTGGCGCTTTATAAAGTGAATACTAAGAAATATCTTAGCAATTCACCCTTTTAACTTTTACGCTTGGGGAATACTAGGCCTTAGCATTCACTTTTTAAATTACGATAGTTTTTCTTGTATAAGGTTAGCTAAATTTGTAGCTAATTCTTTTATTTGACCTTCCTCTTTACCCTCTAACATAACTCTTACTAATGGTTCTGTTCCTGATGGTCTTATTAATACCCTTCCACATCCATCTAGTAATTTTTCTATTCTTTCTATTTCACTCTTTATTTCTGGGTATTCCATGTATCTATTTTTATTTTCATTCTTTATTCTAGCATTAACTAACACTTGTGGATATTGAGTCATCACTGCTGCTAATTCTGATAACTTCTTACCTTCTTCTAATACTATTTGGGCTAATACTAATGAACTTAATACTCCATCTCCTGTAGTATTATAGTCTAAGAATATCATGTGCCCTGATTGCTCTCCACCTAAGTTATATCCAGTGTTTTTCATTTCTTCAAGTACATATCTATCTCCTACAGCAGTAGTAGCTAGATTTATTCCATGTTCCTTAGCTGCTATAGTAAGTCCTATATTACTCATCACTGTAACTACTAATGTATCCTTTGCTAACTTACCTTTATTCTTTAAGTGTATTGCACTTAATATCATTATATGGTCGCCATCTACAATGTTTCCATTTTCATCAACAGCTATTAATCTATCTGCATCACCATCATATGCAAGACCTAAGTCAGCATTATTCTCTACAACAGCTTTTTGTAATCCCTCTGGATGTGTTGAACCACATTTATCATTTATATTATTTCCATTTGGTTGACTATTTATTGTTACAACGCTTGCACCTAATTCTTTAAATATTATTGGTGCAACATTATAAGATGCTCCATTAGCACAGTCTAACACAACTTTTAATCCTTTAAAATCTACTTTTACTATAGATTTTAAGTAGTCTATATAGTCTCTCTGTGCATCATGTACATATACCTTTCTTCCAACATTTTCTCCTACTGGAAGATAATCAACCTTTTCTATATTGTCTATATAATTTTCTATTTCTAATTCTACAGAATCATCTAATTTATATCCATCTTTATTGAAGAACTTTATACCATTGTACTCAACTGGATTGTGAGATGCTGATATAACAACACCACAATCAGCTTCATATTTTCTAGTTAGGTATGCAACTGCTGGTGTTGGAACTACCCCAACTGTCATTACATCACATCCAACAGACATAAGCCCTGCTATTAAAGATGCTTCTAACATATCTCCTGATACTCTTGTGTCTTTTCCAACTACTACTTTAACTTTTTCTTTTCCTTGAGCTAGTACATATCCTCCAGCTCTACCTAATCTGTATGCTAAATCACAAGTAAGCTCTGTATTTGCTACACCTCTTACTCCGTCTGTTCCAAAATACTTTCTCATAAAAAATCTCCTTTCGTGAAGAAAAGCTCGTCAATTATAATATATTATTATACACATTTAAGTGTTCTTAGTTCCAAGTTTATTCCATAAAGACATTTTAATACATATATAAAAAAAGGACAATAGAATTCTTTCTATTGTCCCCTTTTTTGTAACTTTTTATATTATTTTATAGAACTCGATCCTTTTTGTAAAGCTTCCTTATTTAATGGAACGAATTTTTCTTTACTTGGTCCAAATACTTTCTTGAATGCTTCTAAAACTGAGTCTACCTCTACTGTTGGTTCAGTTTTTAAATAAGCCCCTAACATTACCATGTTAGCAACTCTAGGATTTCCTAACTCTAAAGCTATATCATTAGCTGGTATATAATAAACATCAACATCATCTCTTTCTACTTTTCTTTCTATAAGAGAACTGTTAACTAATATTTTCCCACCTGGCTTAACTTCACTTTCAAACTTATCAAGTGATGGTAAGTTCATTACTATTGCACAAGTTGCATCTCCTGCTATAACTGGAGAACCAACTGGCTTACTAGATACAGTTACTGAACAGTTAGCTGTACCTCCACGCATTTCTGGTCCATAAGATGGTAACCAAGAAACTTCTTTACCTTCTAGCATGCCTGCATATGTAAGTAATTGTCCCATAGACATTACCCCTTGACCACCAAATCCTGCACATATTACTCTAGCTGTAGACATATTACTTCACCTCCTCAGCGATTTCAACATCTTTTATATTGCCTATTGGATAGTATGGCATCATATTATCTCTTAACCATTGTAATGCATCATTTGGATTTAATCCCCAGTTAGTTGGACATGTAGATAGAACTTCTACTATACCAAATCCAAGTCCTGCTTGTTGTACTTCAAATGCTTTCTTTATAGCTTTTTTAGCTTTTCTAACATTAGCAGGAGTATCTACAGAAACTCTTTCTACAAACACTGCACCTGGTAATGTAGCTAGCATTTCACTCATTCTTATTGGGAATCCTTGCTTATCTATTTGTCTACCATATGGAGCTGTTGTAGCCTTTTGTCCAACTAATGTAGTTGGAGCCATTTGCCCACCAGTCATTCCATATATAGCATTATTTACGAATATTGTAGTGAATTTTTCACCTCTAGCTGCTGCATGAACTATTTCAGCTGTACCTATAGATGCTAAGTCTCCATCTCCTTGGTATGTAAATACTGTCTTATCTGGATGAACTCTCTTTATTCCAGTAGCTGCTGCTGGAGCTCTACCATGAGATGCTTCTTGCATATCACAATTAAAATAGTTGTATGCTAAAACTGAACATCCAACTGGAGCTACACCTATAGTGTCTCCTAATACATCTAACTCTTCTAATACTTCTCCTACTAATCTATGGATTATACCATGAGTACATCCTGGGCAGTAGTGTGTTTGAGCATCTGTTAATCCCTTAGTTTTCTTAAATACAACTGACATTATCTAGCACCTCCTACAGCTAATTCACTTTCCATTACTTCTTTTGCTTTATTAGCTATACTTTCTGGATCAGGTATCATTCCTCCTGCTCTTCCGTAGAAGTGTACAGGTAATCTTCCTTCAACAGCTAATCTTACATCCTCTACCATTTGTCCCATACTCATTTCAACAGTTAATAAGTTTTTAGCTTCTGGTATTTGATTGAATGCTTCAAATGGGAATGGCCATAAAGTCTTAGGTCTTATTAAACCAGCTTTAATTCCTTCTTCTCTTAACATATCTATAGAGTTTTTAACTATTCTTGCTGTAGTACCGTAAGCTACAAATACTAATTCAGCATCTTCAGTCTTATACATTTCATAATCAACTTCATTTTTTTCTATTTCTCTGTACTTAGCTTCTAACTTTATACAGTGTTTTTCTAATTCATCTGGTTGTAAGTATAAAGAATTTATTACATTAGGCTTTCTTTCTCCTTTAGTTCCTACTGTAGCCCAATCTTTAGGTTTTAATTCTCTAGTTTTAGGAGCTTTAAATTCTACTGGCTCCATCATTTGTCCTATCATACCATCTGCAACTACCATAACTGGAGTTCTATAGTAATCAGCAACATTGAAAGCTTCCATTATCATATCAACAGCTTCTTGAACTGTAGCTGGAGCATAAACTGGAGTTCTATAATCTCCATTTCCTCCACCTCTTGTAGACATAAAGTAGTCAGATTGAGAAGGTTGTATTCCTCCAAGTCCTGGACCACCTCTCATTACGTTAACTACAACACATGGTAATTCAGCACCTGCTGCATAAGTTATACCTTCTTGTTTTAAAGCTATTCCTGGTGAAGATGAAGAAGTCATAACTCTAGCTCCTGCTCCTGCTCCACCATATATCATGTTTATAGCAGAAACTTCTGATTCAGCTTGAACAAATACTCCTCCAACATTAGGTAGTTCTTTAGACATATATTCTGGTAACTCATTTTGTGGTGTTATTGGATAACCGAAGAAATATTTACATCCAGCTTCTATAGCTGCTTTCCCAAATGCTTCGTTACCCTTCATAAGTATCTTAGCCATTTACAAATCCCCCTTATATTTTAATTAGTCTCTCTCAACTGTTATAACTGCATCTGGACACATAGTCGCACAGTTTGAACAACCTATACATTTATCCATTTCTACTACTGTAGCTGGATTGTATCCCTTTTTGTTGATTTTGTTATTATCAATTACTACTATTTGCTTTGGACATGCAGCTACACATAATGCACATCCTTTACAAAGGTCTTGATTGAAAGTTACAGTTCCCTTAGCCATATTCCTTTGTCCCCCTTAGAAAAATTTATAATTATTTTACTAATAAACTACATCCAAGCTTCTCTCATATAAAGCTTGATAGGGAAAATTTCTCCCTCTAAACCTTCTGGAAGTTGTGGAACTAATTCTTCTAAACATACTATATATTTAACTGGTATATCATACTGTCTAGACACTTGCTCAACTAATTTTTGACCTTTTAAAACATCATCAATTGTAGTTGACCTTACTAAATGTGTATTGTTTACTAGCCCAGTAACCTTAAGACCAGAAGATTTCTCAATTGCTCTTATATGACCTATTACATCTTCTACTGACTGAGTATATTCTCTATTAGCGTTTACTACGCAAAACATATCGTAGTCAGCTTTTTCTATTAATTCGTGGAATCTACCTACCACTCTAGCTCCTACGTTGTCCCCTCCTACATCCATAACATAACTATAAGAACTATCTGTTATTGGTGACATTATTTGAGGAGATATAGCTGGTAAATCTAAAGTTGGTGCGTCTATTGAACTATATATAGGAAGGATATCTAAAGAATTTAACAAATCCTTTTTTTCCCTTGTTCTAAAATAAACATTTACTACATCTAAATCTGATAAGGCAACTTTACCTTCTACCTCATTTCTTAATTTGGTAACATAGTTCATAGCAAACTCACTTTTACCACTACCATAGTGTCCTATTATAATTCTTATCCTCTTATCATCTATTATCATTAGTTACCACCTATTAAGTCAATTTTGTATTTATATTAAATTTATATCATTAACTATATTGAACTTCATATCCATAATTTTTTGGTTCTTCTTCTTTATTTAATACTCTAAGTCCACCTTGAGCTAATGCTATCATTTCATCTTCACCTGGGTAAACTTTTACATCAGATATAAAATTAACTCTCTCTTTAATCATTCCTGTAAACATCTTAGAGTAAGCTATTCCACCAGTTAAAAGGATTGCATCTACATTACCTTTTAATACTGATGCACAAGAACCTATTTCTTTACTTACTTGGTAAGCCATAGCTTCATATACTAATTTAGCTTTTTCATCACCAGCTTCTATTCTAGATTCAACTTCTCTACCATCATTAGTATTTAAGTATCCTACTAGACCACCATTTCCTTTTATCTTTTTCTTTATTTCATCTTGAGTGTATTTTCCACTAAAGCACATCTTCACTAAGTCTCCGACCGGTAATCCACCACTTCTCTCTGGTGAAAATGGCCCTTCTCCATCTAAAGCATTGGCAACATCTATTACTTTACCTTTTTCATGTGCTCCAACAGATATTCCTCCACCCATATGTGCTACTATAAAGTTACAGTCAAAATACTCTTTTTCTAATTCTTTAGCTGCTCTTCTAGCAGTAGCCTTTTGGTTTAAAGCATGGAATATACTCTTTCTATCTATATCTTCACTCCCTGATATTCTAGCTACATCATCCATTTCATCTACAACTACTGGATCAACTATGTAAGATGGTACATTTACTGTATCTCCTATTTCTTTTGCTATAATTCCGCCTAGATTTGATGCATGTTCCCCTAATACACCAACCTTTAAGTCATCAATCATAGCTTCATTAACAATATAAGTTCCACCTTCTATAGGCTTAAGAAGTCCACCTCTACCTACTACTGCATCTAAATCAGATGTTTTTATTCCACCTTCTGTTAATGCATCTTCAATCACTGTTTTTCTAAACTCAAACTGATCTGAAATCTTCTCATACTTGCCTATTTCTTCAGAAGAATGTCTTAAAGTTTTTTCAAAGACTAAATCCTCATTATCAAATACTGCAATCTTCGTTGATGTTGAACCAGGATTTATAGTTAATATTTTGAATACCTTATTCAATTGTGTTACCCCCTTAATAAACTAGGCTTTAGCTGCCATTAATACCCCTAATGCTATAGAATTTAGTTTAGTTTCTTCATTGTCTGCTCTTGATGTTAATATAATAGGCGCTTTAGCCCCTACTATCACACCTGCATTTTTAGATTTTGAGAAAAATACTAATGATTTATATAATATATTTCCAGCTTCTATATCTGGAGCTAATAATATATCTGCTTTACCTGCTACTGGATGATTTATTCCCTTATGATTTGCGGCTTCTATTGATACAGCATTGTCTAATGCAAATGGACCTCCTACTATGCATCCTTTTATTTCGCCTTTTTCACACATTTCTTCTAATTCTTTGGCATCTATTGTATCTTGCATTTTAGGATTTACTTTTTCTTTAGCACATAATGCTGCTACTTTTGGTGTGTTGATATCGAGTGCATGAGCTACCGTGCATGAATTTTCTATGATTTGTTTTTTGATATTTACATCTGGTGATAAGTTCATAGCTGCATCAGTTATAAAGAATAATCTATCATAACCTTCTACATCAAATACAGCTACATGGCTTAGTACATTCCCTGTTCTTAAACCAACCTCTTTATTTAATACAGCCTTTAGAATTATAGATGTATCTACTAAGCCTTTCATTACCATATCAGCTTTTCCTTGAGATACTAATTCTACTGCTTTTAATGACGCTTCTGATAAATCTTTTATATCTTTTAGTTCATAGTTATTAAGGTCTATACCTACATCATTTGCTATTTCTCTCGTTTTTTCTATATCCCCTACTAATGTAGCCTTTGCTATCCCTTCTTTTCTCGCCATTTCTACTGCCATTAATACTTCTTTATCTTGGCAACATGCTACAGAGATAATTTTAGGACCTCTTTCCTTAGCGAATTTTATTACTTCTGTAAAGTTTTTCATCTAATCCACCCCATTTTGTATGCAATAAATATAGATTGGTACGTTTAGCTTTTAATAAACATCTCTATCCCCTTAATTCTGTTAATTTTTAAGCTAATTACTAATTTGTCTCATACCTATATTATATATATTCTAACAACGTTTTCCCACTATATTTATAATTTTTAAATTTTCAGAATTATTTCACTTTTATATAATGTCAATTATCCTTTTAAAAAATCTTCAATATATATCATTATGTATAATTATACCTTTAATAGTTATAATCCTTTATAATTGACAGATTTTTAATTATTTTTTTATTTGCTGATATGTTAGTAAACTATTTTAGTAAATCTAAGAGCCATATTATTTCATATTAATTAAAAAAGACATAAGAAAAATACTATATTTTCTTATGTCTTTATATTATTATATCTCACTTGGATCTATAACTATTTTATTAAATTTATAACTAGAATCATATTCTATCTTATATTTTTGATTTTCATTTGGCTTAGATAAATCTATGTATAGTTTTATATCTGATTTTTCTAAGTTTTCTATTGTGCTAGGATAATCAACAGTAACCTTTACAGATTCTGGAATATCGATATCTGATGTATTCTTACCATCTGAATTTCTTAATTCTATTTCATCTTTGCTATAAGTAAATTCCTTCTGTAATGATTTATCGCCATTAAGCTTTATAGTAATATATTTTGTATCTGATGATATACCTTTTGGAATATTTAACTCTACATCCTTAGGAAATCCAGATGTTATATCATCTAAATTAACCTCTTTAGTTTCTATATATTCTATACCATCGATTAAATCTTTACTCCCTTTTATGACGATATTGCTTTTACTAAGCTCATAACTCGGTACTTTTTCATTATCTGATGTATTTTCTTTTAATTTAACCCTTATTGGAACAGTTTTTTCTTTTAATAACGTTGCTGATACTTTTAATGTTGATTGATATAACTTTACGCCTTTAACTTTATTTCCATTTTTATCTACTGGTGTTAAATTAATTTCACTTGAAAAATCTTGTGTTCTTGAGCCTACATCTAATACTCCAATCACTTTAGTTACCTCATTCACTAAAGTCCTTGGACCTAATACTTCTATGCTCTTTTTATCTCCATCTATACTTACTTTATCTATATTACCTTTAGAATTTCCTTCTAATTTAACTTCTATATTTTTATTTTCTTGTACTATTTTATCTAAATTAACTGCTATAACATTACTCTTTAGCTCATGAGTCATTCCTGGCAAAGTCGGTACCCTTAAGTATACTTGATTTTTTCCTTCCATAGGATTTTCTATAGTACCATAAACGTGTATATCTTCTTTTTTTACCTTTTGTATCTTAGATAATTTGCCGGAAATAGAAACATCAATAGTCAATTCTCCATCTGGATAAATTACAAAACCTTTTTCTTTTAATTCATTCATATTACTTATAACTATAGGGACATTCTCAAATAGCTTAGTATCCGTCGGATCCACTATTGCCATTACATATAGCCATAATGTTATTGCGCTAAGCAGGGATATTAATTTTATTTTTGTATTATGCTTTAATTTATTCATCATTTAAATATCCCACCTTTTAAAAAGCTTTTTTCATCAACTTTAGGCTTTAAATTTTTCTTAAGTATACTTTCCATTCTTTCTTTTGGTATATTTCTATATATTTTTCCCGCTTTTGCAATTGATACATCCCCTGTTTCTTCTGATACTATAAGGGATATACAGTCAGAAACTTCACTTACTCCGACTGCTGCTCTATGTCGTGTTCCTAGATCCTTACTTAAGTCTTTACTCTCTGTTAAAGGAAGGAAACATGCAGCAGCTTTTACCTTTGAATCTCTAATGACAACTGCTCCATCATGTAATGGTGTATTTGGAATAAATATATTAATTAGTAATTGTCTTGATACCTCTGCATCTATTATAGTTCCCGTATTTATTATATCACCTATCTTAGTTTCTCTTTCCATTATAATAAGAGCTCCTATTTTTTGTCTTGATAGTGAATATAAAGCCTCGACAATCTCTTCTATCATTTTATTAAATGTTTCTTCAGATGTATTAGGACTTCCTTTTAGAAAGAATTTAAATCTCGTCCTACCTATATGTTCAAGTCCTGCCCTAAGTTCTGGCTGGAATATTATTATCGCAGCTAAAAAACCAATCTCAAGAGCATTTACTAATAGCCAGTGAAGTGTATGCAATTTAAAAGTCTCGCTCAACTGAGTCGCTACTAATAAAAATATTATTCCTTTTAAAACTTGCTCTGCTCTTGTATCCTTTATAAACATAAATATTTTATAAAATATATATGCCACTATGGATATATCTATAATATCATTTACAGTTACTTTATTGATAATATCCAAAAAACCACTGAAAAAAGAATTTATATCCAACACAGTTTTGTCCTCCTGTTTGACAGCTTCTTCATTACTATATTAAGTATTATACTATATTAATATAAGTATATACAAACTATTTAGCTCCTATCATTTTTTATAATTTAAAAATAAACATAAAAAAAAGTTTCACTATAGTGAAACTTTATATTGGTGAGCGCACAGGGATTCGAACCCCGGACACACGCCTTAGAAGGGCGTTGCTCTATCCAGCTGAGCTATGCACCCATGTAATTAAAATGGAGCGGGAAACGAGATTCGAACTCGCGACTTCAACCTTGGCAAGGTTGCGCTCTACCGCTGAACTATTCCCGCAGATTCAATGGCGGGAATAACAGGACTCGAACCTGTGACCCATTGATTAACAGTCAATTGCTCTACCAACTGAGCCATATTCCCGCGTATTTAATTAAGTGGCGACCTGGAAGGGACTCGAACCCTCGACCTCCAGCGTGACAGGCTGGCATTCTAACCAGCTGAACTACCAGGCC
>NZ_JBCIUO010000014.1:0-41918 GCF_039031195.1 Romboutsia sp. MSSM.1001216sp_RTP31141st1_G3_RTP31141_220114
TGGCTTGGTTTGTTTTCGATTCTTTTAAGAATCAGTTATATAAATTAACCTACTGTTTAATTTTCAAAGTTCATTTTCGTTTTTGCCCTTTTCTTAAGGACAAGTAATACTATATCACCTTACATTTATATCGTCAACACTTTTTTAAAACTTTTTTAAAAAAATTATTATTATTTATATTTTAAACATAAATTAATATATCCAAAACTCTTGTATTTAAGAGAATTTCCAGTTAATTTGGTTTTATTTTTTATTGAAAAATTTTTTTAAAGTATATATACATTTACAAATTAGAGTATAATAGTAATATAGTATTAAAACCAGATACTAATTTTGTTATAATTTGTTGGTTTATTTACTTATTTATGTAAAAACGTTTAAAATGAATTATATATTCAACTTTAATTTATGGAGGTAAATTATGAATAATTATCTTAGAGAGCCAATTAATGGTTTCACACACCTTGCTGGTGCAATCTTATCCTTTATTGGTCTACTAGCATTGGTAATAAAAACAACATTAAATACCCCATCTACTTTAGAGCTAACAGCTGTAATAATATTTGGATTAAGTATGATTCTTCTATATGCAGCTTCTGCAACTTATCATTTAGTTATTTCTAGTGATAAGGTAATAGGATTTTTAAGAAGATTAGACCACGCTATGATATTTGTTTTAATAGCAGGTTCATATACACCATTTTGCTTGATAGCTTTAGATGGTCCTACTGGATGGATTTTATTTGGAGTTATAATGGCTACTGCTATTGCTGGCATATCTTTTAAATTAATTTGGTTTAACTGCCCTAGATGGATTTCAACAGCTATATATGTTGCTATGGGATGGATTTCTATATTTCTTATTAGTCCATTATATAAAGCTTTATCATTCCATGGACTTTCTTTACTTGTATTAGGTGGAGTTTTTTATACTATAGGAGCTTTAATATATGCAACTAAACCAAAATTTTTAGAATTTAAATACTTAGGTTTTCACGAAATCTTCCACATATTTATAATGCTTGGAAGTTTAACTCATTTTTTCTGTGTATTTAATTTTGTCATATAATAAAAAAGGAGAACTATCAGTTTTGATTAGTCTCCTTTTTTATTTATCTAAAGTATTATTTCTATTTTTGTACCACTACCTATATTGCTTTCTACTTTTATATCTCCATTATGAGCCTTTACAATATCTCTACTTATGGCCATACCTAAGCCTGATCCTTTATGAGCATAACCTGTATTAGTTCCTCTATAATATCTCTCAAATATATACTTAAGATCTTCTTCAGATATTCCCCTTCCATTATCTTCAATAATTATATGTGTCTTTTCATCCAAAATTATATTTACTTTTATACTTACATCTTCATTATTGTGAATAATAGAGTTGTATAAGAGGTTATTTATTGCTCTCTTCATTAGTAATTCATCTATTTTCAATACTATATTATCTTCTTTCAAATTAAAATCTATATATACATTATTATATTTAGGGTTGTTAAGTATATCTATAATACATCCTCTAACCAGTGATACTATATTATTTTCTTCCCTGGATATATTTGAATATCCATCTTTTAGCTTCATAGTTAAATTTAAATCATCAACTAATTCTTTTATATAGTTTGCCTTACTATCTATAATCTCTGCATATTGAGATACTTCATCTACTTCTATATCATATCCGCTAGACATTAATTCTGCATATCCTTTTATAGATGCTAAAGGTGTTTTTATATCATGAGAGATATTTGCTATCCACTCATTTCTCATGGATTCGATTTTTTTTCTTTCTCTTTCATTTGATTTTAATGTGTCTGCTAAATTATTCAATTTATTAAATACTGGCTTGTATATTCCTTTTTCTTTATAATATGATTCATAGTTTCCACCAGCTAGATCTTCAACTCCACCAATTATACTTTTTACAGGTTTAGTTAAAGATTTACTAAATATATACCCTATCACTGTAGCTACTATACAGTCTACTATTATAATCGCCAATATAACTTTTGATATTATATTTCTTAATGACTCAGATTCAGTAACTATACTAGTTCTACTCACCTTGTTCATTGGAAATCCAATTAGGTATGTATATGAGTAATTATTTATATTTTTTTCAGCAACTAAAACTGTAGATTTATTATCTTCTACTCCAGCATATTTATATGTATTTATTAACTGAACAGGTGTGTATTTATTTCGGATATTATTAGGTGCATTATACTTGTAAATTACACTTCCATCACTGTCTAATATTTGTATCCACATTTTATCTTTTTTTAATATTTCTTTACCTTTATCATTCACATAAACGTTATTTATATCATCTGTATCATTAAAAATATTTTTATTAAAATCTCTTACAAATGCCTCTACATTATTAAATATTCCATGTCCATTTTGTGAAGAATCCGCATTTATCATAACAGATATAAAAATAGCTATAGCTATATTTAATTGAACAACTATCATAGCTACTATTACAGTTGATAAAAGGTACTTTAAAGTCAATTTCCATTTCATACTAAATCATCCTTAGCTATCTATTCTTTTACTAAAAACTTATATCCAAGCCCTTTTACATTTATTATATATTCTGGCTTTGAAGGATTATCTTCTATCTTTTCTCTCAGTCTTCTTATATGAACCATTATGGTATTATCATATCCTATAAAATCATCTCCCCATACTTCATCACAAAACTTTTCTTTACTTATTATCTGATTTTTATGTTTTACCATATACATAAACATCTTTAATTCTTTAGGCTTTAATTCTAATAATTCTCCATTTTTCTTTACCTCTAAAGTCTGCTCATTCACTTCAAATGGCCCTACTTTTATAATATTATTATTTATTTTTTCTTCTATGTTAAATTGCTTCTTACTTCTTCTAAGTTGAATTTTTACCCTAAGTGCTAGTTCTTTTATGCTAAATGGCTTTGTTATATAATCATCAGCACCTATAGATAACCCTACTAATTTATCTAATTCTTCTCCTTTCGCTGATAAAAATAATACTGGTATGTCTGATGTTTGTCTTATTTTTTTACATACATCATATCCTTCGATATCCGGAAGCATAATATCTAGTATGGCTAAATCTGGATTTTCATTTTTGAATATTTCTAATCCATTAGTTCCATTATCAGTTATATAAATATTTTCAAAGCCTTCTTTTTTAAGTGCCTTTTTTATTAGATTTAATATCTCTACTTCGTCATCTACTACTAATATCTTACTTTTTCTTATTAAAGACTCCACTTAAAACCCTCCTATCACTTCATATAATTTTTCTTACTACATATTATTTTTTAATTTTACGTTTTTTTATATTTAATTTATACCATATTTTATAACTTTTATTTCTAATGAAAAAAGAAAAGCATAACTAATGTTTTGCTTTTCTTTTTATTATTTCTAAATTATTTATATTTATATATTATCTTTCACTTAAAAAACTTCTCTTAGCTAAATTGTAAAATAATACTACTCCCACTACACTTGTCCCTATAAATACAGCCCATATACTTAATGGTAGTTTATATCTTATAATTGGAGTTGCATACATTCCTAATATAGGCCATTCTAAAACATTACTAACCATACCTCTAGCCTCCATAAAGTAAGGTATTGCCATACATGCTCCACCTATTAAAAATGGTACTATTGCATTTTTACTTATAGATGATAAAAATAATCCTAAAGCTGCTAGTAAGAATGATCCTATTATTATGTTGATAGTCATCATTAATATCATTTGAATTACTGTTATATTAGATCCGCTATTTCCAAAGTACCATAAATTCTTTAATGGAGTATCTAATCCTTTAAAGTTTAAGGATACTAATGCTCTTAATACCATTGTATATAATATTGAAAGATTTACTATGCTAGCACTTACTCCAGCTGCTATAAATTTACTTATAACTAACTGTTTCTTACCATTTTTTGTAGCTTTTATCAATCCATCCATGTTTGAATTATACTCTATAATAAAACTTCCTGAAAACATCATAAACATAGTTAATCCCATAAATGGAGCAAGGCCAAACCATTTAGAAAATAAATTTGCATATGTCTCATTAATATCAAAATTATAAGTAGAGCTATATGCTAAAAACATTATTAACATCCAAACAATAATTACTCCAAGCTTAAAATTCTTTTTTATCTCTGCCTTGACAACTGAGAACATGATTATACCTCCCTTGCATCTTCTAACTCAAAATAGAACATGTAAACATCTTCAAATCTTGGTTCTGTTAGTTTTGTATTTTCATATGATGGCGCTTTATCACTTATTATTCTTAGTTGAGTATCTTCAACACCACGATTTATACTTACTACTTTGTAGTTTCTTTGAATCTCATTTACTTCACTTTCATTTTTTGTAGTTATTGTATATACTTTACCTTTCATGTCTTCTAAAATTTCTCTATGAGTTCCTTTTAGAAGTAATTTACCATCTTTTATCATAATAGTTTCTTTAGCTACTGACTCTATATCAGAAATTATATGAGTTGAAAGTATTACTATTGTTTCCGTTCCTATATTTGATAATAAATTTCTAAATCTAGTTCTCTCCTGAGGGTCAAGACCTGCTGTTGGTTCATCTAATATTAATATCTTAGGGTTATTCAGTAATGCCTGTGCTATACCAACTCTTCTTTTCATTCCTCCAGAAAACTTAGACACATTCTTATTCCTTACTTCATAAAGACCTACTAATTTTAATAACTCATCTACTTTTTTCTTAGCTTCACTATTATTCATTCCTTTAAGCGCCGCCATGTACATTAAGAACTCTCTCGCTTTAAAGTTTTTATATGCATCAAAATCTTGTGGTAAATATCCAACTAAAGCTCTATATTCATCATCTAAAGATACTATATCTTTTTCGTTATATAATATTTTCCCGCTACTTGGTGTTGTTATAGTTGCTAATTGTTTCATTAAAGTTGATTTACCAGCTCCATTAGGACCTAATAAACCATATACTCCACTATTTAAAGTTAAACTTATATTTTCATTTGCATTTTTATGTTTATATGTTTTAGTTAAATTTACAATTTCTAATTTATTCATTTTTACTTCCTCCATATTTTTATTTATCTATTTAGTACTTTCTTAAATACGTAAACATTTAGTAGTATCCCAGATACAATTATTAATCCTAATGAACTTAAACAAGTTATAACTAAGTCAAAATTCATTGAAAATAATTTAATTTGACCCATATATGCAGTAGGTATAAAACTATTTTTTGAAAGTATATCTATAAAACTACATTGGTGTATTATCAGCATTAATTCATAAGGTAAAAATTTAAAAAATACCAGTATTTTTCCCATAGCTATAAATAAAATCGAACAAGATATAGATTGTATCGAGTTTTTCGTTATAAATGAAAATAAAGCTGAGAATATTGATATAGCTATAAATACTAAAGATATTACCCCTATTTCAGAGGCTATATATTGAACAATACTCATTTCTCTAACTAAACTTGCTATATTAGATATCCTATATGCTTGTAAGCCTCCATTTACAGGAGCCCCATATTGAATATATGTTGCTATAAAAGTTGCAATTAAATAAATTGCATAAACAATAATTGGTAAAATTATTGATATTAAAAGCTTTGAATTTAAAGCTTTATATTTGTTTTTAGATGATAAGATTATAGTATCTACATTTGATAATCTTTCATCTGTATATAAATTTGAAGAAAGTGTAACTATTATAGCTACGATAAGTAGTGTAGCTAAAGGAAAAGTTGCTCTATTTTCAAATACTTGATAGAATGTTACATCTTTATATTTTTCACCATTATCTTTACTTAGCTTTTCTTTTGACATTTTGCTAATTTGCTTTTCATTTTCATCTTTTAAACCATGAGTATTTTTATTAGCAATCGATTTTATCTCATTTACTTTATTGTCTAATTTTTCCTGTGCTATTACATCTCCTGGCCTTTTGTCTACTATATATTCATTTTTACTTTCATCGAAATATTCATTTTCAGTTTCTAACATAGGCTTTACAAATCCAATTTGTATAAATAAAAGTCCCATAAGTATAAGTGCTATTATTGAGGTTTTATTTTTAACTATTTTTTTTAATTCCCATCTTAACATGTTTGTTCTCCTCTCTTGTGATTACAAATTTATTATATATATCTAGATTTACACCATCATAAACTTAATCTTAAATAAACCTTACAATTCAAATTTTTCTTATTTAATATAAATTATTTGGCAAAATAAATAAGAGCAAAGCTATTTTTTGCATAACTTTGCTCTTATTTATATATTTTTTTAATTATTGTTATTTACTAAATCAACTATTTTTTGTCCTTGTTTTAGTAATTCATTATAATCATTTTCTTCTTTTATCTGATTTATTTTATCTTCTGTAATATCTTTATCTGAGATGTTAAAGTATTTCTTTAGTATTTTATATTGAGTTTCTCCATTTTTATCTTTACGATCTTCTATGCCTTTTTTCCAATTTATATCTATTTTATCCATTACCAACCCTAAAGCAGATCCCGTTTCATACTTCATTGATCTTTCTAAATAAGATGGCGATTCTGCTTGACCATTTGCAATATAATCATATGCCTGCATAAATGTAACATGGTATGGACTTTCTTTTTTTGCAAGTACAGTTAACTTTCCTCCTGTTAAATCACTATATTTATATTCAATGTATCTTGCAGTTCCTTCTATTGCTTCTGTGTTTGTTTCTGCTACTAACTGTGGCCATTTTTTATATCTATAAGCACGTACAGTTGTCCATTGTTTTAGGTACTTCTTAACTTCTTCTTTGTTATTAGTTTCCATGCATTTATCTAAAAGCTTAAATTCTAATCCCATTAAAGCATAGTTTTCTTTATTTACTGGATAATTTTCTATATACTCTCCATCACCTTTATCATATGTCCAATCTTTTTGCTTATATGTATGGAATGATTCATGTAATAAAAATGAAGTAAAATCAAAATATAATTCTGGATTTTCTATCATTTTAGGGTGATATTTAAAATAAAAAATACTTTTACCATTAATATCTACAGTACCAAAATTTGAAGGCGCCCAGGTTGAAATCAGACTTATATCAAACTTACTTATTCTATAAACTTCTGGTAGATTTAAAGATTTAGGCATATTCATTTTCCTTGCAAGAAAGCTTTTTTCAATTCCTTTTACGTTAACTGCATAGGCATACTTTCTTATAATCCCTTTATCTTTATTAGTTCTTATTAGAATTATAGGCTCCTTATTTAATTTATATTTATTGTTCCATAGTTTTTCACCATTTTCATTAAATTGTTTATATATACTTGATAACTGTACAAACATTTCTTTATCTACAGAATCAAATTCTTCATATTTAGTCTTATATACTTTATTTAATACAATGTTACTTAATATAGTTAATACTAACAAAACTATAATAGTTGAGATTATTATAAGTGCTTTACTAGGTTTTTTCTTCATTAATGGTTTATTTCTCCTTTTGTAATTTCTTCTAAAAATCATTTTTTCATAATAAATTTTTAATATGTATACTTTATTTTTCACATATGTTTATTCATTATATATAAATAAATTTAAATTTCTGTAAAATTAATCTTAAATAAACCTTACAATTCTTATTTTTCTTAATTAATATATAAAATATACTTTAAATAAAAAAAACGAACTCAATTGAGTTCGTTTTTTACTTCTATCTCATAGCTCTCATTGCATTTAATACTGCTATTAATGCAACACCAACATCTGCAAATATAGCTTCCCACATAGTAGCAACTCCACCTGCTCCTAATATTAAAACTATAGCTTTTACAGCTAATGCAAATATTATATTTTGCCATACTATCTTATTAGTTTTGTTTGCTATTTCTATTGCTTTAGAAATTTTGCTTGGTTCATCTGTCATTAAAACTACATCGGCAGCTTCTATAGCAGCATCTGAACCTAATCCTCCCATAGCTATACCTATATCAGCTCTAGCTAAAACTGGAGCGTCGTTTATTCCATCTCCAACAAATATAACTTTTTCTTTTTCTGATTTTCCTTCATATATTTTTTCTAGCTTATCTACTTTTTCATTAGGAAGTAGATTTGAGTATACTTTATCTACTCCAAGCTCTTTTGCTATAGCTGTAGCTACTTTTTCATTATCACCAGTTAACATTACAACATCTTTTATTCCTAATGATTTTAGATTTTTTATAGCTTTTTTACTATCTTCTTTTACTTCATCTGATATTACTATATATCCTCTATATATTTGATTGACAGCTATATAAACTACTGTTCCAACTTCTTTAGCTTTAGAATAGAATATATTCTCTTTTTTCATTAATTTTTCGTTACCTGCTAAAATAAGTTCATTATTGTAATTTATTTTTATTCCATAAGCTGCTATTTCTTCATAACTAGTTATTTTGTCTAAATCTACTTTTTTATCATAGTAACTTAATATTGATTTTGCTATTGGATGATTAGAGTTTGCCTCTGCAAAAGCAGCGTACTCTAATAATTTTTCTTCAGATATTCCAACTGCATTAACCTTAGTTACATTAAATACACCTTTTGTAAGTGTTCCTGTCTTATCAAACACAACTGTGTCAACATTTCTAAGTGCTTCTAAATAGTTACTTCCTTTTATTAATATACCATTTTTAGATGCAAATCCTATTCCACTAAAGAAACTAAGTGGTATAGATAAAACTAATGCACATGGACAAGATACTACTAAAAATACTAAACCTCTATATAGCCACTCACTAAATGTAGCTCCTGGTATTATAATTGGAGGTACAACTGCTACTAAAACAGCTCCTATAACTACTGCTGGTGTATAATATTTTGAGAACTTAGTTATAAAGTTTTCAGTTTTAGATTTTTTGCTACTTGCATTTTCAACTAAATCTAATATTTTAGAAACTGTTGATTCTTCAAATCCTTTTGTAACTTCTATAGTTAATAAGGCATTTTTATTTATAAATCCTGATAATACAGATTCTCCTTTTGATACTTCTCTTAATACAGATTCTCCTGTAAGTGCAGATGTATCTACCATTGAGTATCCATCTATAACTACACCATCTAGTGGAACTTTTTCTCCTGGTTTTACAACTATTACATCGCCTATTTTAACTTCTTCAGGAGAAACTACTTTAAGTTCTGATCCTTCTTTTAAGTTTGCATAATCTGGTCTTATCTTCATAAGTGATGTTATAGATCTTCTTGATTTTCCTACTGCTATACCTTGTAAGAATTCTCCTAATTGATAGAAAAGCATAACTCCTACTGCTTCTGGTAATTCACCAATTGCTAATGCTCCAATTGTTGCAATAGACATTAAGAAGTTTTCATCAAACACTTGACCTCTTATAGCATTTTTTAGTGCTTTTAATAAAACTTCTCCACCTACTATTACATATGCTATTATAAACATCGCATCTGCAAGTTTACTTTCAAATCCAGTTGCAATTTGATATATTCCAAATATATATACTAATGACCCTATTACTAACTTTATTATATCTTTTTTATTTATATCATTCTTTTCTTCTTTAACTTCTGATTTTTTAACATTACCATTTTCATTTTTTATTTGTATGTCTAAACCTGGTTCTGTTGCATTTACTATTCCTACTATTTTATTTATAGTCTCTTTTTCATCAAAAGATTTTCTTATATTTACTGTAAGTTTTTTGTTTATAAAATTTAAATTTGAAGAATCTATTTCTTCTAACTTAGATACTTTTTCATTTATTACTTCTGCACAATGAGAGCAATTTAATCCACCTAATATTAATTCCCTTTTAATGACTTTAGAATTTGAGACTATTTCTATATCTAATCCTGGTTCTGTGTCATTTATTATCTTTATAGCCTTTTCTATAATTTCTTCCTCATTTACACCTTCTTGTATGTTTAATACAAGCTTTTTATTTATAAAGTTTAGATTTGATGATTCTACACCCTCTAGTTTAGATACTTTTTCATTTATTACTTCTGCACAATGAGCGCAGTTTAATCCACCTAGAATCAGCTCTTTTCTAATTATGCTACTAGCATCCATAACCCAATCCTCCTATCGTTTATATGTTTCTTGTATATGACATAAACCACAATCAAATATCTTACTTATGTGACAATCATCTAAAGAATAATAAACTACTTTTCCTTCTTTTCTAAATTTAACTAGTCTAGCTTGCTTTAGTACCCTTAGCTGATGAGATATTGCAGAATGAGTCATTCCTAATAAACTTGCAATATCGCATACACACATTTCATTTGAAAATAATGCATATAAAATTTTTACTCTTGTTGTATCTCCAAATACCTTAAATAACTCTGCTAAGTCATAAAGCATCTCTTCTTCTGGCATTGATGTCTGAGCTCTTTTTACTATATCTTCATGAACCTCTTCGCAATTGCACGAGTTTAATTTTTCATTTATATTTTTACTCATATCTTAATTCCTCCAAATTAATAACAATATATGAATAATTGTTCATATATATAATTATATGCCCATGTCCAAATTTTTGCAACTAATATTAACTATTTTTTTATAAAATGCACATAATAGCATTTTTAGTAATATATATATTATTAAAGTGAATTGTTATTTAGTAAGTAATACTTTAGGAGGGATGATTTACTATGAGTTTTGATAATTTCTCACACAAACAAAATGGAGATATGGATCCTAATTATATATACCCTACACCTTATATAGATCCTATGATGTATGTTAATCCTTATTATAATCAACGTCCAATGGACTACGGTAATTCTGGGTACTATATGACTTATATGAATCCTTATATCAATTATCCTGTGATGGATAATCAATATGCAATGTTAGATAATGATTTCTATTTTGATGATATGGATATGGAAACTATGTATATGGATCAAGATATGAATATGATGCCTCAGATGCCGGGTAACATGCCTATGATGCCTAATATGATGGGTAGTATGCCTATGATGCCCCAGATGATGGGTTGTATGCCTATGATGCCTAATATGATGATGCCTATGATGCCAGGCATGATGTATAATCCTTATATGATGATGGGTATGATGCCTCAAATAAACATGGAAGAATTTGATGAGGAAGAAATGTAAATTTTTTTAATTTAATTGTTATAAAATTTTAAAACTTGTCCAAAATAATAATGTATTCCTCATAATATTCCCCCAATATTATAAATACAGAATAAAGCCACTGACAGTTAAGTCGTGGCTTTATTTTTTATCAATAATTTACTATTCTAAGAAATAATCAAAGTCATCTGCACCAGATTCTACGAAATCATAAAGTACATTTTCCTCAAAATACATTTCTTCTTTAATCTCTATATAGTCAGAATAATTACATTGAAGTAATTTGTTTATATATTTTTTATCTCTATTATTGTAAGTTCCTACAAAAAACTCATTACCTATTTGATAATAAATAGCTTTTATGTCATTACTTATAAGGTACACTTCTTTTGCTACATGATGGTTATCAAAATTAAATCTAGTGAAGAATGTCCCATCTTCCATATCACTTCTTAATAAAAATGGATTATCCATATAAAACTTTTCTATAAACTCTTCCTTATTTTTCAATCTATAAATGCTTACAAACTCTTCTTTTGATATTTCATCAAAAACTTCAAAGTCAAAAATTCCTTCTTTATCTCCTACTAAAATAGAGTTTATCTTAAATCCATTTTCTTCTTTTGATATACTAAAAGCTATTCTACATATATAATATCCATCACTATCTTCGTAAAGTGCTTCACTTATATACCTTTCATTACCTTTTGGTATTACTTTATTTTTTAGGAGTGTTCCATTTATATTTGTAATATGCATATTACTTATTTCTTCACTTCCTGAGAAATATCTTAAGCTTTCTCTATCCCACGCTATAAATCTCATAGTCATATAATTTATAAATTCTACTTCATCAGTAATTTTCTTGCAAATTTTAGGATATATGTCTTCAAGTTTTAATTTTGGTTCATAATTTTCTATAATATCTATATACTCTTTTACCTCTCCTAGTAATGGTTTTTCATAGTAAGAATTTTTATTTCCATAGTAATTAACTAGAAATAAAGCTTCTTCTTCTGATATATCTATTCTATCAGCTCCCAATCCACCCATTAACCTTTCTTCTTCTCTATGAGATTCTTCTATAGTAGGATTTTTTAAGCTTACATAGTCTGCTAATCCAAGTCCTTCTGAATCTAACAAAAAGTATTGATATATCTTATCATTTTTTTCTTGCCATATTATTAAAAGTCCCATACTTCCCATTAATCTAGAATTGGTTACCTTTGCATATTTGAATTTCACAAAATCACTTCCTTATTGGAGATATTTATTTAATAAATTTTTTTAATATCAATATAATTTCTTATTAATACATATGTTATAAATAACATATAATCTCATAAGATATTTTACAATTAGATTTTAACTATTAACTATAAATTATAATATAAAATAATAAAATCTACCAAAAAAAATTTAAATTTATTTTGTATAAGTTCACAACTTAAATAAATTTTGTAATATAATAAAATAAATGTTTAATAGAGGTGATATTAATGAGAAATATAGCAGCTTTTTTTGATATAGATGGTACTCTATATAGAGACTCTCTTATGGTTGAACATTTTAAAAAGCTCATTAAGTATGACATAATAGATCAAAAAGCATGGTACGATAATGCAAGAGATGCTTTTATGAATTGGGATAAAAGACAAGGTAATTATGATGATTATCTAGATGATGTTTGTAATTTATATGTAGAATCTCTAATTGGACTTGATAAAAATTATATTGATTTTACTAGTGACCAAGTTATAAAGCTTAAATCAGATAGAGTGTATAAATACACTCGTTCAAGAATAAAATGGCACTTAGAAAATAATCACATAGTAATATTTATATCTGGTAGTCCTGATTTCTTAGTTGGAAAAATGGCTGAAAAATATAATGTTACTGATTTTATAGGAAGTAATTATGTTTTTGAAAATGGAACGTTCAATGGCACAGTAATTCCTATGTGGGACTCTAAAAGTAAGAACACTGCTATTGATGACTTCGTAAAAAAATATAATATAGACTTATCTATTTCTTATGCTTACGGAGATACAAATGGTGATATTAATATGTTAAGAAGAGTTGGCAACCCTATAGCTATAAATCCAACTAAAGAACTTCTAAATCATATAGCAAAAGATCCTGTTATATCTAATGCTGCTAAAATAGTAGTCGAAAGAAAAGATATAATATATTCACTTTCTCCGAATGTAGATATCCTTAGTATATAACATAAATTTAATTATCGAATTTAGATAATTTTCAATAATAAATATTTGAAAAGTCCTTGATATAATAATTCTTGGACTTTTTAACTTATTAAAGGAGGTTAATATGAATTCTAAAGAAAATAATTCAAGTAAAAACTTAGAAGATTCTATAGAAAAGCTTAGTAAAAACTTATATCTTGAATCACCTGACTTGTGGATTGAGTTTTCAGGAAAAGTAAATGATAATATTTTCGATGAAATGGTGCTGTTCTTTGCTATTAAATATAATTATAAATCAATAGTAGAACATGCTATAAGCAATAACCTTATAGACCTAAATGCACCTTCTAGAAATAATGATTATCCTAATATAAAAGAACATCTTATTTTCATAGCAAAACAAAATAAGGCTTTAGATATACTTAACTACCTTGAAAATCCTTCATCTTGTAATAATATTGATAAAGATACAATAGTGAAAAAAATAGACGATTCTACATCTAATTCAAATGCCAATAAAGGAAATAAATATTTTCCTAGATATCTTTGTGATCATTGTAATCACAATATTTTTGAATCTGGGTATAGAGTTACTGAGTCTATAGAGTATAAATATTCATTAGAAAATGATAAACCCATAGAAGTTTCTAGAAAACTATCTAACTTAGTAGTGTGCTGCAATTGTAATAAAGATCTTAAGGATATATCTATTGAGAGCTTAAATGAATTATGTTCTATACAAAATTGTACGAATTGTGGTTCAAATTTAACTGTAGTTGGAATCACAGATAAGTCTAAAATGTCATTTGATAATAATCTAGGTAAATTTTCTAATATATCTAAGTCTTATCACTGTTCTAAGTGTGACTCAAAAATTAGTGAAAAGCAAAGAGAATTTTTTAATATAGTTAGATAGAAACTAATTGTATTCTATGAAGTATTCTCGCTAAATTTATATAATAAAATTTATAAAATAAGGAGCATCTTTAGATTGATATAATCATTCTAAGATGCTCCTTTTTATAAATTTATATATTTTTTAATATTTTTTTAAGCTTATTATTGTAATACTCTATAAACAAACTATAAATATGGTCATATACTAAAAATGTGACTTCAAAAAACACTACTGTAAAAATATTTATAGGTATATATACAAATTCTTTTATTATAAAAAACACAATGCCTATTGAAATATTGGCAAATACTAATTTTAATATATATTCAATGTATATTGATCTATCTTGTTCTATTATATATTTGAATAGTCCATACAATCCAAAAGTAAATATATATAAAATCCATTGAAACTTATTAGCCATAACAAAAAAGCTTAGTGTAAACACTCCTAAATAAAATACAACTCCCATTTTAGGACCAAACTCCATTATAATTATAGAAATTACTAGTGAGGCAATTCCCATTAAAAATAATGTATTTATAGGTATTATATTTATAAGCATTAATAAAATTATGTTTATTGCTAATAAAACTCCTCCTAAAGCTATTTTTTTACTCATATTAATACCCTTAGAAGCAATCTACTAAGTCACCACCACAGCACTCACAACAAGAATCTAAACACCATAGCTTCATACAATCTTCACAACAATCATCTCCACAACAGCAACAACAATCATCACAGCAACAACAACAGCAACCGTCTAGGTCTGAACGTCTTCTTCTGTTGTATCTATATGATCTATCTCTATAATCATCTCTGTAGAAGTTGTATTGTTTTAAAGCTTTTTCATATTCAGGATTACCAGGTTCTATGGCATTAGCTTTTTTTATACATTCTTCACCTTCTTCATAGTATCCTATATTCATAGCAGATACTCCATTTAGGTAATACCAATTTGCACATCTATCTTTCATTTTATTTAATAGCTCATGTGCCTTTTCAAAATCTTTGTTATTAATTAACTTAATTATGGGGCTAAACATTTCATTATTATAAGTATTACTGTACATTTACTTCACACCCTTTTTCTAATATATTTTGGTATCTAAGATATACTCCTGAATACACTATATTTTCTATTATTCCTCTATTTATCTTTATATCCAAATTATCTATACTATTAGACAACATTCCTAAAGACATGCTTATAAGTTTATCTACTCTTGTTTTTAGTTCATCTTTTTTATTTATATATTCTATAAATGGATTGTACCTACCTTTTTTGTAGTCTTTTTCTAAATCTTCATAAGCATCAAGTATATATATATACTTACCTACATTAAATCCAATTCTTCTTAAATCATCCTCGAACTCATCTTCTTTATACGCAAAAATCTCTGCCATAAGATTTCCAAAAGTATTCGATACCATATCTATATTAGTATTATTTTCTTTTTCTAATTTATATAAATGATCTAGCTGAGATTTTATTATATCAGCTTTCTTGGGATATTTTTCATAAGCTAATTTAAGCTTTTTCTTATATATACTATATGCTAATTTATCTTTTATACCATTATCATCTCTTAAATTATCTTCTAATTTATAATATGTCAGAAGCACATTCATACTTGCTGCATACTCTGTAATTTCATTTGTTATTTTCTTTTTCTTTTTGAATGGATTTACTATACATCCTTCTTCTATAACCAAAGACTTAGGTCTATATACTGAAGTTAAAACCAATATTAAAAATGTTATATCATAATTTAGAGATAGTCTTGATATCTCTCCATGATTATCTTTTAGATATTTGCATAACCCACAGTAATATCCTCTATAATGCTCATATTCTCTAAATGTTAGGTCCATTTTATTAACTTTTACATAACCAAACATATTTTTATCCTCTCTAATAGTTTATTTAATTTACTTTTAGATATTTATAATTTCTACATATATATCTTCAAATTTTATTAATTCATTATCTATTATATTTAAAACTTTCTCGTTAGAATCTATATATAATTTTACCATAGTAGTAGGTAGCTTAAACCTTTTTGGCCCTACTGATCCCGGATTTATATATATTGTATTTCTTTCTTTAGTTATAGATAATTTATGGGAATGACCATATATAACGATATCAAAATCCTGATTCTTTAAGTCTATATCTTTATCTTTTATATTATGTATTAAATATATTTTTTTACCTAATACATTTAATATTTCTTTTTCCTTGATATCTAAACTTTCTATATCTATATCTTTATCGCAATTACCTCTTACTGCCTTTACTTTAGCTATATTTTCTAAATCTCTGAGTAATTTTATATTTCCTATATCACCTGCATGAATTATAAGATTACAATTTTTTAAGTTAGCTAACACTTCTTTTCTCAAAAGTCCATGTGTATCTGATATAACTCCAACAATCATTATATTATCTCCTATGTATTTATATCTTATATAATAAACCTTTTTTGTATATTTTAAAATAAGCTAGCAGAAATTATCTACTAGCTTACTCTAGATTATTATTTGATAATATTTGTATCTAAATACTCATAATATAAATTTATTTGTATCACCAAAAGTATCTTCAATTGTAACTACATCTAGCCCTTTATATTCCTTAAATAACCACTTTATGTCCTTCATAGCTTGATTTACTTGATTGCTGCTTAAGTTATTTATAAAATACTCTTTTCTCATATCCTTATAACTATTATCTGTTAAAAAGTTCCTTATTACTGTAAATGCGAGTACATTTGGTACACTACTTTCTGAACCTTTTTTGTGGCCTTTTTTTCTTGTATACATTCTCATTTTATACTCCTCCAAGATATATTAATCTTAGTTAAAGTATATATATCTTTGACTTTATGTATTACTATACTTTTATTTTTCTTTGCTTATTATATCTATAAATATATCTGTAATCTTAGGATCAAATTGGGTACCTCTACAATACATCATTTCTTTTATAGCATCTTCTTTATTTTTTACTATATTATATCCTCTATCATTAGTCATAGCATCATAAGAATCTACTATATTTACTATTCTAGCCATAATAGGAATTTCTTCTCCTCTAAGACCCAGTGGATACCCTTTACCATCATATCTTTCGTGATGTGCGAGAATACCTATAGCAACATGTGATAGTTCACTTGATGTTTGAAGTATTCTGTATCCTTTTTCTGTATGAGATTTTATTATATTAAATTCATCTTCAGTTAATTTTCCTTTTTTTAAGAGTATCTCTTCACTAATACCTATTTTTCCTATATCATGTAACTTTGTTACTAATTCTAGTTCATCTAATTGAGCAGTTGTAAATCCTAACCTTTTTCCTATTTTAATTGCATAATTTGTTAGTCTTTGAGTATGTTGTTCAGTTTCTAAATTTTTTTCTTGAAGAGATTTATTTAATGAAAATATTATGGAATTTCTTACACTTTTAGAATTTAAAAGCTTTTGTCTATATAACTTTTCTTCTGCTTCTTGTAGATTTGTATAAATATCTTCACCTAAACAATTTTTTATAGATGATCCTAAAGAAATACTCATGTCAATAAGATTAAAGTCACCTTTTTCACATTCATCAATTATTTTAGATATCACTTCTTCACATTTTTGTTCATCACAATTTGGTATAAGTATAACAAATTCATCGCCACCCCACCTAAATATGAAGTCTTCCTCTCTAGTTACACTTTTTAATATCTTAGCCATTTCCTTTAATAATCTATCTCCTTCAAGATGACCAAATGTATCATTTATAACTTTTAAACCATTAACATCTCCCATTATAACTCCTATAGGAAGATGTTCGATATTATTTAATTCTTCTTTTTTCTCCTCAAAACAAGCTCTATTGTATACCCCTGTTAAACTATCTGTAAAGCTAAGTTTCATTAGTTTTTCTTTTAGTTCTGTTTTTTCAGTAACATCACTAGATATACCTACTATTCCCCATACTTGACCTTGTTCATCTATCACAGGTACTTTTATAGTTTCTTCTATTATTTCTCTACCATCTTGACCGTTGATTCTTCGCTCGACCACTTTCATCTTTTTACTTTCTATTATTGCTTTATCTTCTTCCATAAATCCCCTAGCTACTTCTTCAGATACAGTTTGTGTTTCAATATCATTCTTTCCTATCATACTTCCTATTCCTAGTGCATCATAATGTTCTTTCCATTTTTTGTTATACCCTATATATTTACTGTCTCTATCTTTATAGAAAATGTATTGCGGCAATGTATCTATTATTGTTCTTAATATATTTTCTCTCTCTTCTAATTTACTTTGTTCTTCCTTTAAAGGTGTTATATCTATTAACATACCCATTACACCTATTATTTCTTCGTATTCATTTATATAAGGCGTAACATAACACTGACTAAATTTACCATTTATGCATACTTCAAAATTCTTAGGCTCTTTAGTCATAATTACAGACTTAAAATCTTCATTACATATATCATTGTTGCTACACTCTAAACATTTGTTATTTATTACACTTATATCTTCATTATTTCTAAAGTTGTATATATGTTTAAATGCCTTGTTCGTGGCAATTAATTTTCCATCTAAATTTTTTATCCATATTGGAAATGGTATATTATCCATTATTATATTATTACTAGTTTGTGTATCTTCTTTCTCGGTTTTTAATAACATTACCCCTCTCCCCCTGCTTATTACTACCTAAATAATATTATAAAATAATGATTTTTATATTTCTACATATATTAAATATATTAGATCATAAAAATATTTTATATTATATATATTTCCTTACTCCATTTATACCAAACATGTTATCACTTATTGCTTATTTAAAAATGGGTATTCTTAATTGTTTTTATACTAAATTTTATGAATAAAAATATTATATCCTTAATAGTATTAATTAAAGGTAAACAAGCCTAAGATTATTATCAATATAAGGGGGATACTATGTTAAATGTATTTGTTAGGGATTTAAATGAAAAAACTAAATCTATAAGAAGTAAAGGCTATATTCCAGGTGTTATATATGGAAACAAATTAGATAAAAGCATACCTATTTCAGTATATAAAACAGATTTCACTAGATTAATAGATTCTAAGAATCATGATGGTTATATTCAACTAAATCTAAATAACAAAGTATACAATTGCATTATTACAGATGTTCAAGTAGATAGTGTAAAAGATTTGTTCTTACATATAGACTTTAAAGAGATGAAATAAAATATAAAAAAGGAGAGTAAAACTCTCCTTTTTTATATTTTAACATTCGTGTCTGTTAACCATTATTCTTTTAAATTTAAATGTTCAATCATATTTACTATGACTACATTATTTGCTCTAAATTTGAATTTTTATACTTAAATGACTTGTGATTTTTATATTTCTCAATTGTTAAAATCATACCTAGTATAGTTAACGTAATTAGTTCAGCTAAAGGTAATGATAAGAAAACTCCTCTAACACCTATTATTGGAGGTAAAATCATTGTTAATATAAACTGAAACAAAAATCCCCTTCCTATTGACAATATGTTAGCATATATATTTTTTCCTATTGCTTGATAATATCCACTCATCGCAAATATGATACCTATAGCAGGGCTTCCTAAACAATATATTAATATTTCGCTATATGCAAATTCTATATTTTCACTACTTATTCCAAATATTTGTATAAGTTCTCTTCCAAATGAGTTAATGCCTATATATACTAATGTTCCACCTATTGCACATACCCCAATAGTTATATATAGTAATTGTCTCATTCTTTTTATTTTGTTCGCTCCATAATGATACCCTATAAGAGGTTGTAGACCTTGTGATATACCCATGCAAGTATTAACTAAGAAGCAATTAATATAAGTTGCAACTGTATATATAGCAACATCTACTGTATTTCCATATAAGTACATTGTTTTATTTTGAACAAATAATATTATTCCATATGATAACTGTATTGCAAAACTTACAAATCCTATTTTAAGTATTTCTTTTAATATACTTACATCTATTTTTAGATACTCTTTCTTAATCTTTATATTAGAGTTCCCTTTTACAAAGTAGTATAATGATACAACAGTTGATATAAATATACTGGCACTAGTTGCCATAGCGGCACCCTTAACCCCATATCCAAGTTTCATAACAAATATCCAGTCTAATATGATATTACAAATAGCACCTATTCCTATCATCATCATTGATAGCTGCGGTCTACCATCTGCTCTTACTATTGGATTTAACGCTGTTGAAAACAAATATGGTATGGTTATTAAGTAAATTACACTATAATATTCTCTTGCATTTTCTATAGTATCTTTTTCTGCACCTAGCATCTTAAGTATCGGTTCTCTAAACATAAACCCTAAAATCATAATTATAGAGCCTATTAGTACTATAGATGTTACAGATGTTCCTAAACACTTTTGAGCACTTTCTTTATCTTGTTTTCCAATATGTATAGCAATTATGCTACTTGACCCAATCCCTATCATAAGACCTGTTCCAACTATAACAGTTACGGCTGGCCAAACTATATTAACGCTTGCAAGACCTACCTCTCCCACTCCCTGACCTACAAATATACCATCTACCATAGTATAAATAGTATTTAGTACAACACCAATAACTGATGCAATTACAAATTTTGCCCATACTTTATGTATTGGCACATTTAGAACTTGTTCTATTTTCATCTCCTTATTTTTCCCCCTTTAATTTCACTATAAATAGCTACAGATAAGGCTATTTAGAACCTATTTCTATAGCTTTAACATTTTTTAATTTTCAATTTCCTTTGCATAATTATAGCACCTTGTTATATAGATTTATAGAATATTTTCAAACTGTAATAATTTTATTTTTAACTAATATTAACATGGTGTTTATATATGGTTTTACAAATTTAAAATAAATTTTTTATTAATTTATTTTAATTTCTATATCTGATCACATTTAAACTAATTCAGCAATTCATTATACTATGTATATTTGCTTTGTATAATTCAACCATTTTAATTCAAATAAAAATAGACTATTTAAAAGCTTAGATAGTCTATTTTCTATATTTTATTTAAAGTAATTTACTCCACTTTCAAATATTCTTTGTTCTTTTTCTCCTAATATATTTTTCATTACATGGTTACCAACTCTTTCAGAGTGACCCATCTTACCAAGTATTCTTCCATCAACACTAGTTATTCCTTCTACTGCATAGAATGAACCATTTGGATTAAACTCTATATCATAAGTAGGATTGTTGTCAAAATCTACATATTGAGTAGCTATTTGTCCATTAGCTATTAACTCTTTCATAACTTCTTCACTAGCTACAAATTTACCTTCTCCATGAGATATTGCTATACTATGAGTATCTCCTACCTCTGTACCTGATAACCAAGGCGATTTGTTTGATGCTATTCTTGTTCTTACCACTTTAGCTTGATGCCTTCCTATATCATTGTAAGTAAGTGTTGGTGCATCTACTGATGTATCCCTTATTTCACCATATGGCACTAATCCAAGTTTTATAAGAGCTTGGAATCCATTACATATTCCTAGCATTAATCCATCTTGTTTAGTTAAAAATTCATTTACAGCTTCTTTTACTCTCTCATTTCTAAATACTGTAGCTATAAATTTGCCAGAACCGTCTGGTTCATCACCTGCACTAAATCCTCCAGGTAACATTATTATCTGAGACTTTCGTATTTCTTTTACTATAGTATCTATAGATTCTTCTATGTCTTTATATGTTAAGTTCCTAAATACTTCTATATTTGCCTTCGCTCCAGCTTTTTCAAATGCACTAGCTGAATCATATTCACAGTTTGTTCCCGGGAATGTAGGTATAAATACCCTTGGCTTAGCAACTGTTATAGAAGATTTTTTATATTTATCTTGAGAAGTAAAACTTATAGTTTCTACTTTACCTTTTATTTCTACTGATTTTGTTGGGAATATAGACTCTAAAGTATTACAATGAGCTTTATATAATTCATCTAAACATATTTCTTCATTTTCAATAAATATTTTTTCTTCTTCTATTGTAGTACCTAGAACTATATAATTATATCCTTCTAATATACTTAAATCATTTTGAGATAATTCGAAAATTATATTTCCATACCCTGTTTCAAATAGGTTCGTAACTCCTTGTTCAAATTTAAATCCTATTTTATTACCAAATGCCATCTTACTTATAGCTTCACTTATCCCACCACCTCCTAGTGCATATGTTGATAATACCTGCTTATTGTGTATAAGTTCTTTTGCTTTATTTAAATTTTTCTTTAGTAAATCAAAGTTAACCACACCATTTTCTAGTTTATCTGTGCATAACATAATAACTTGTGAATTACTTTTCTTAAACTCTGAAGATACTACCTTTTCTGCATCCACAGTATCAACAGCAAATGATACTAATGTTGGTGGAACATTTATATCTTTAAATGTTCCAGACATACTGTCTTTTCCACCTATTGCAGCTATTTCTAGTCTATTTTGGGCATAATATGCACCTAAAAGTGCTGCAAATGGTTTGCCCCATTTAGTTGGGTTATCCCCAAGCTTTTCGAAATATTCTTGTAAAGTAAGCCTAATCGAACTATAGTTACCCCCAATAGCCACAACTTTACACACAGATTCTACTACTGCATATAGTGCTCCATGGAATGGACTCCATTTTCCTATCTTTGGATTATATCCATAAGTCATTATAGTCGATGTATTAGTTTCTCCACCAAGTACAGGTATTTTTGCTACCATACCTTGAGCTGGTGTTGCTTGATACTTTCCTCCAAATGGCATTAATACTGTATTTGAACCTATTGTGTTATCAAATCTTTCAACTAATCCTTTTTGTGAGCATACATTTAAATCTGATAATACATTTATAAATCTTTCTTTTATACTTATATCTTCACCTGTTGCTAACTCACAAATTTCTTCATTTTTTATACTTCTAAAGTATGGCTTTTCTTCATCTACCTTATCTACATGTACTTTTGTAGTCTGTTTAACCCCATTAGTTTCTAGGAAGTTTCTACTTATATTTACTATCGCTTTGTCATTCCAGAACATTCTCATATATCCACTGTCTGTAACTGTAGCTACATGAGTAGCCTCTAAATTTTCTTTTCTTGCTAATTCTATAAATTTTTCTTTATTTTTAGATTCAACAACTACTGCCATACGTTCTTGAGACTCTGATATAGCTATTTCAGTACCGTCAAGTCCATCATATTTTTTAGGAACTAAATTTAAATTAATATCTATGCTATCTGCAACCTCTCCTATAGCAACGCAAACTCCGCCAGCTCCAAAGTCGTTACATCTTTTTATCATTTGAGCTACTTCTTTGTTTCTGAAGAATCTTTGTATTTTTCTTTCATTTGGAGCATCTCCTTTTTGAACTTCAGCACTACAAGTAGTTAAAGATTTTTCACTATGCTCTTTAGATGAGCCTGTTGCTCCTCCACATCCATCTCTTCCTGTTTTTCCTCCAAGAAGTATTACTATATCTCCACTTTTTGGAGTTTCTCTAATTACATTTTCCTTTGGAACTGCTGCTATAACTGCACCTATTTCCATTCTTTTAGCAACAAAGTCCTCATCATAGACTTCAGCAACTTGGCCTGTTGTTAATCCTATTTGGTTACCATAGGAACTATATCCATGAGCTGCATCACGAGTTATTTTTCTTTGCATAAGCTTTCCAGGTAGTGTATTTTCTAAGGTTGTTCTAGGGTCTGCACTTCCTGTAACACGAATTGCTTGATATACATAGCTTCTTCCTGATAATGGGTCTCTTATTGCTCCACCTAAGCATGTAGCTGATCCACCAAAAGGCTCTATCTCTGTTGGATGATTGTGTGTTTCGTTTTTAAACATTACTAAGTATGGTTCGACTTTACCATCTATCTCAACATCTACGTTTATGCTACAAGCATTTATTTCTTCACTTACATCTAAATCTTCTAACTTACCATCTTTTCTTAATTCTTTCATAGCTATTGTCGCTATATCCATTAGACATACATCTTTTTGTCTATCTACATAAACCTTATTTCTTGAATTAAGATACATATCATAAGCTTCTTTTACTATATCTGTATATTTACCATCTTCTATTTTTACATCTTCTATTTCTGTCATAAAAGTAGTATGTCTACAATGATCTGACCAATATGTATCTAGTACTTTTATTTCCGTTATGGTTGGATTTCTTTTTTCTGTATCTCTAAAATAATTTTGTATATGTTCTAAATCAGCTAATGTCATTGCTAATCCATTACTATTTAAAAACTCTTTTAGTCCATCTATTGTTAATTCTATAAATCCATTTAGCACTTCTACTTCTATGGGTATTTCACTTTCTATTTTTAATGACTCTGGCTTTTCTAATGATGCCTCTCTACTATCTACAGGATTTATACAATATTCTTTTATTCTATTAAAATTTTCATCACTTATATTTCCACTAAATATATATACTTTAGCTGTATTTATAGTTGGTCTTATTCCTTGATTGACTATTTGAATACATTGACTTGCCCAATCCCCTCTTTGGTCATACTGCCCTGGCAAATATTCTATAGCAAATATTCTTTCCTTTGTTTCATCACTATTTGTAACATCTAATGTTTCATGATAAACAATATCTAAATTTGGCTCTGAGAATACTGTTTGAGCTACTTTTTTATATACTTCATAATCTATTCCTTCTATATCATATCTATTTAAAATTCTTATACTTTCTATTCCCTTTATATGTAAGCTTTCTATTAAATCCTTTTTTAAAGCTTTAGCTTCAAAATCGAATCCTGGCCTTTTTTCTACAAATATTCTTCTAACACTTGACTCTAAACTTATAGTATCTAACATATCTTATCTCCCTTTTATAAAATTAGATTTTTACTACATTGATTAATTCATTAATACATTATTTAAATCTTATTTGTTCTTAAAATTTAAGTAACCTGTCAACGAATTAGTTTTTAAAGCTACCATGTATTCAAATATAAAACCTCTAATTAAAATATCTAAAGTATATGAATATATAATTGTAGATTTTTTAAATTATATCTAATAACTTCTAGTATGTTATACTTAACACATATAACATACTAGAAGTTATCTTATTATGATTTAAAAATATCTTTAACTTAATTCTTCGCACAGTATTATTCCTATATCTTTTCTATAGTGCATTCCTTCAAAATTTACCCTTTTAATATTTTCATAAACTTTTTTTGCTGCCTCTTCTACAGTAGGTGCACTAGAGGTTATGCCTAACACTCTACCACCGTTGGTTACTAACTTTCCATCTGTGAACTTAGTCCCGCTATGAAACACTACTATATCATCATCTAATTCATTAAGACCTTCTATAGCTTTTCCTTTTTCATAGCTTTCTGGGTATCCACCAGATGTAAGCATAACACAAACAGCCTCTTCTTTTTTATAAGTTATGTTTATTTCATTTAGCTTATTATCTAATATAGCTTTCATTATCTTATTTAAATCAGTTTCTAGTCTAAATAATACTGATTGAGTCTCCGGATCTCCAAATCTTACATTATATTCAAGGACTTTAGCACCTTCTTCAGTTATCATAAGACCTATAAATAATATACCTTTGTAATCTAATCCATCTTTTTTGAATCCTTCTAAAGTTTTTAACAATACTTCCTTTTCTATTTCCTTAGCTACTTTATCTGTATATATTTCACTTGGAGAGAAGGTTCCCATTCCACCAGTATTAGGGCCTTCTTCATTGTTGTATACTTTTTTGTGATCTTTTGCACTTACCATAGGAACTATAGTATTATTATCTACAAAAGCTAATATTGATGTTTCTATGCCTTTTAAAAACTCTTCTACAACTATTTTATTTCCAGCTTCTCCAAACTTTTTGTCACTCATCATTTCATATAAAGTCTGTATTGCTTCTTCTCTATTTTGTGGTATAACAACACCTTTTCCAGCAGCTAATCCATCAGCCTTTATTACTACTGGATATCCAAAAGTGTCTATCTCATTTATAGCATCTTCTATATTTATGTACTCTTTATATTTTGCAGTAGGTATATTATGTCTTACCATAAAGTCTTTAGAAAAAGCCTTACTTCCTTCAAGCTTAGCACATTCTTTATTCGGTCCAAATATTCTAAGTCCACACTTTTCAAATTCATCTACAATTCCTTTTACAAGTGGTACTTCTGGTCCTACTATCGTTAAATCTATCTTATTTTCTTTAGCAAATACTAAAAGTTTATCTATATCACTATCGTTTATATCTATACACTGAGCTACATCTGAAATCCCTGCATTTCCTGGAGCGCAGTATATTTTTTCTATACCTTTTTCTTTACTTAATTTCCAAGCTATAGCGTGTTCTCTACCGCCACCACCTATAATTAGTACCTTCATAGTTTCCCCCCTAGTGTTTAAAATGTCTTATTCCTGTAAACACCATAGTCATTTGATTTTTATTACAAGCATCTATAGAATCTTGGTCTTTCATAGAACCACCTGGCTGAACTATCGCATCTATTCCATATTCATGTGCTAATTCTACACAGTCACTAAATGGGAAAAATGCATCTGATGCAAGGATTGCTCCTTTGAAGTCTTTATCATTATTATTTTCTAGAGCATTTTTTAATGCCCATATTCTTGAAGTTTGGCCACATCCTAGAGCTAAAGTTTGACCATCTTTAACTATAGCTATTGCATTTGACTTCATATTTTTAACTACTCTCATACCAAACTCCATGTCTTTTAATTGAATTTCACTTGGTTTAGCATCTGTCACTACTTCACTTTTTTGTGCTAAAGTATTATTTCTATCTTGTATCAATAATTTTCCATCAAGATATTTCATATCATATGGTTGTAAACTCTTTTCTATTCTAGTTAATTTTAAAACTCTAAGGTTTTTCTTTTGTCTTAATACATCCAAGGCTTCTTCTGTATAGTCATATGCTACTACTATTTCTAAAAATATATTATTCATCATCTTTGCAGTTTCAGCATCAACAGTAGAAGTTATTCCTACTATTCCACCAAATATAGATACTTTGTCAGCCTCATAACATTTTTTGTAAGCTTCTAAACTATCTTTTCCTACTCCTACTCCGCATGGATTAGTATGTTTAATAGCTACACTAACAACTTCTTTACTATCTTTAAATTCTCTCATTACTTCTAAACATCCATGTAAATCATTTATATTATTAAATGAAAGTTCTTTTCCATTTAATTGTTCATAATTTAATATTGAATTTTTAGCATTAGATTGAGTATATAAAACACCATTTTGGTGTGGATTTTCTCCATATCTTAAAGTTTCTTCTTTTTGAAATGTTAAGTTCAATATCTCAGGATAAGTAGCTCCTACTTTCTCTGCGAAGTAAGTTGATATAAGCGAATCATATCTAGCCGTTGTAGAGAAAGCCTTATATGCTAATTTTTTTCTATCTTCTAAATTTAAATCATCATTTTTTAGTTTTTCTATTATCATGTCGTAATCATCTATATCTACTACTATTGTTACATATTTATAATTTTTAGCTGCCGAACGTATCATAGATGGTCCACCAATATCTATATTCTCTATCATCTGTTCATGGCTTTTACCTGCCTTTAAAGTTCCTTCAAAGTCATATAAATTAACTACTACTAAATCTATTGAGCCTATATTATACTCATTTACTGTATCAACATGAGATTTTTCATCCCTTTTATAAAGTATTCCTCCATGTATATATGGATTTAATGTTTTAACTCTTCCATCTAACATTTCAGGAAATTTTGTTACATCTTCTATAGTTAGAGCATCTACTCCATTTTCTACTAGTGTTTTAAATGTATTACCTGTAGAAATAACTTCATAACCTAGATTATTTAATTCTCTAGCAAATTCTACTACTCCACTCTTATCTGTCACACTTATTAATGCTCTTTTACTCATTTATAAACACTCTCCTACCCTGAATACTTAATTTATTTTCACAGAACAACCTTATACTTTCATTTAATATTTTATGCTCAACTTCTAATACTCTTTTAGATAATGTTTTAGCATCATCATCTTGCTTAACTTCAACTGTTTTTTGCATTATTATTGGTCCATTATCTGCAACCTCATCGACAAAATGAACTGTTGCTCCTGTAAATTTAACCCCATAATCTATGACAGCTTGATGCACCTTTTCTCCATAATATCCTTCTCCACAAAATGAAGGTATTAATGATGGATGAATATTTATAATCTTATTTCTAAATTCTGATACAAACTTAGGACTTATTATTTTTAAATATCCTGCTAAAACTACCAAATCAACTTTATGCTCTTTTAATATTTCTATAATTTTATCTTCATTAGTTTCATATATTGCATCTATATTGTTATGCTTTGCTCTTTGTAGAGCATAGGCATTCTCGTTGTTTGATATTACAACATTAACATTACCTTTGATGTTTCCAAATTTAGTTCCATCAATGATTGATTGTAAATTAGTCCCTCCACCAGATACTAATACTCCTATGTTTAACATAGACTTACTCCTTCATGAGTGTCTACAACGTTTCCTATTATATATGCTTTATCTTTCATCAGTCCCTTATATTTTTCATCTATATTTATTTCTTGATCTTTAGTATTTATATAATTTACAACTTCTTTTGCTCTTTCACTATCTACAACTAGCACTAATCCAATTCCCATATTAAAACTCTTATGAAGTTCTCTTTCTTCTATAGAATTAAATCCTTCTATCATTTTGAATATAGGAGGTTTTTCCCATGAATCCTTCTTAATATCTATACCTAAATCTTTTGGTATAACTCTAGGTATATTCTCTATAACTCCTCCACCTGTTATATGAGCTATAGATTTTATTTCAAATTTATTTATTAAATCTAAAACTAACTTTACATATATTTTAGTAGGAGTTAAAAGTGACTCTCCTAAAGTCATCCCTAATTCTTCTATGTACTGTTCTAATTTATAATTATATGTATCTAAAAAAATCTTTCTTATAAAAGAATATCCATTGCTATGAACTCCACTTGATGATATCCCTATAAGCACATCTCCATTTTTAACATTTTTACCAGATACTATTTTTTCTTTGTCAGCTATTCCAACTGAGAATCCTGCTAAATCATATTCATCATCAGAATACATACCTGGCATTTCAGCTGTTTCTCCACCTATAAGTGCAGATCCTGCCATCTTACATCCTTTTGCTATACCCGAAACTATCTGTTCTACTTTCTCTGCAACTAATTTTCCAGTAGCTATATAATCTAAGAAAAATAATGGCTTTGCCCCTTGACATATTAAGTCATTAACACACATTGCAACTAAATCTATTCCAACCGTATCATGTTTATCTAACATTTGGGCTAGCTTTAATTTTGTTCCAACTCCATCTGTAGATGATAGCAACACTGGTTCTTTCATAGTTGTAAAATCTTTTAAACTATATAATCCACTAAAGTTTCCTAAATCTCCTATTACATTGCTGTCATAGGTAGATTTTATCTTTCCTTTTATAAGATCTACTGCTCTATTTCCCTCATCTATATCTACTCCAGATTGCTTATATGTTAACATGAAAGTAATTCCTCCCTATCTATTTTCTTAACTGGATAATCTCCATCAAAACAAGCTTTACAGAATTTAGATTTTTGTCCAGTTGCCTCTAGCATTCCTTCAATTTCTAAGAATTCTAATGAATCACATCCTATATATTCTTTAATTCCTTCTACATCATTTTGTGATGCTATTAATTTCGAACGGTTTGGTGTATCTATTCCATAGTAACAAGAATACTTAACTGGGGGTGATGTTATTCTAAGGTGAATCTCACTTGCTCCTGCATCTTTTAGAGATTTTACTATTGCCTTTGAAGTAGTTCCCCTAACTACTGAGTCATCTACGAGTATTAATGATTTTCCTTTGACTACACTTGATAATGGATTAAGCTTTATCTTTACTCCAATTTCTCGTTCTTCTTGAGTAGGTTTTATAAATGTTCTCCCCACATATCTATTTTTAACTAATCCTTCGCTCACAGGTAGCCCACTAGCATTGGAATATCCTATTGCCCCTGCCCATCCCGAATCTGGAACCGGAACAACTATATCAGCTTTAACTTTATCATCCTTAGCTAATATTTCTCCACATTTAATCCTAAAATTATATACGTTTACATTATCTATAGTTGCATCATTTCTAGCAAAGTATATGTGTTCAAATATACAACTTCTTTTCACTGTTTTATAATTTTCAGAGTAAAAATAAGATTTCATTTCACCATTTTTTATAACTATTATTTCTCCTGGCTCTACATCTCTTATAACTTCTCCACCTATTATATCTATCGCACAATCCTCAGATGCAAATATAAATTTTTCATCTTTCTTACCTAATATTAATGGTCTAAATCCATGAGGGTCTCTAACTGCTACAAGTTCATCTTCACCCATTATTACTAGTGAATATGCACCTTTTATATAATCCATTGTTATTTTTAAACTCTCTACTATATCACCTTTATAGTATCTAGCAAGTATGTATAAAATTACCTCCGTATCAGAGTTCGCTTGAAACATATATCCATCTTCTTCTAACATGTCTCGTAAATAATTTGCATTTACCAAATTACCATTATGAGCTAAGGCTAATTTTCTCTTTCTACAACTTCCAACTAATGGCTGGCAGTTTGCCATATAACTTCCACCAGCAGTTGAATATCTTACATGTCCTATTCCCATATTTCCCTTTAACTCTGCTAAGTCTTTTTCCTTGAACACATCTGATACTAATCCCATATCTTTTTTGTAGTTTATTTTTTCATTATCAACTACTGCTATACCACAACTTTCTTGACCTCTATGCTGCATAGAGTACAAAGAATAATATAATTCTTTAGATATATCTTTATTTGAATATATACCTACTATTCCGCACATATTATATCCCCCTAATTACTCATTCTTGCAAGGACTTCTTCATATCCTTGTACAAGGTCTCCTAAATCTCTTCTAAATCTATCTTTATCTAATTTTTCATTAGTGTTTACATCCCATAGTCTGCAAGTGTCAGGAGATATTTCATCGGCTAAAATTATATTTCCTTCGCTATCTTTTCCAAACTCTAACTTAAAATCTACTAGCTTTAAATTCATCTTTAAGAAGAAATCTTTCATAACTTCATTTATTTTTAAAGTTTCTTTTCTTATAAAATCTATTTCTTCTCTAGTTGCTAACTTCATTGCTACTGCATGATCATCATTTAGCATTGGGTCACCATATTCATCATTTTTGTAGCATAGCTCAAATATTGGTTCTTCTAAAACTATCCCTTCTTCTATTCCAAATCTCTTACAAAATGATCCTGCTGTTATATTTCTTACTATAACTTCTAGTGGTAAAATTTCTACTTTTTTGACTAACATTTCTCTTTCTGATAAGTTTTTTATGAAGTGTGTTTTGATTTGTTCTTTGTGTAACATTTCAAATATTATTGTTGATATTTTATTATTTAATATCCCTTTTGATGATATTTCAGCTTTCTTTTCCCCATTAAATGCAGTTGCATCATCCTTGTAATGAACTATGTACTCATTTTCATTTTCTGTAGAATATATTTGTTTAGCTTTTCCCTCGTATAATAACATAATTAATTCCCCCTAAAATTTTTATCATCTTCTAATACTTTAGCTTCCATTTCTTCTCTATATAATTTTAAATCTTCTTTTAATTTTGGATATTTTATACTCATTATTTGAAGTGCCATTAAAGCTGCATTGAGCCCTAGGTCTATAGTCACAGTTGCTACTGGTATTCCCTTAGGCATTTGAACTATTGATAAAAGTGAATCTAAACCATCCATAGTAGATGATTTTATTGGTAAACCTATTACAGGTATTAATGTATGAGATGCTATTACCCCTGGTAGATGTGCTGCCTTTCCTGCTGCTGCTATTATTACGTCTGTATTGTCTTCTATTTCTTCTAAGAAACTCATAAGTTGCTTTGGCGTTCTGTGTGCTGATAAAGCTCTAACTACTACTTCTACATCATACTTTTCTAATAAATTTATTCCTTCTTCTAATTTAGGATAATCTGATTTGGAACCCATAACTACTGCTACTTTCATTTTAAATTCCCTCCGTTTTTTTATTATAAATACGATATATTTAATTCGTACTATAATTCGAACTTTATATTTAAATTTTATATTAATATTCATATATTTTCAAGTATTTATTTTGTTTTTTGTTGATTAAATTCGATATTTAATTATCATTTACATAATTTAATTATATATTGTTCGATAAATGTATAATTAAATTATGTTTTATATGAAATTATCTTTCATTAGACCCTCTACTTTATTTATCTAACGACTTAGTTGATTTTTAAACATTTTTCGGTCTATATTATAAAAATTTTTATAATTTTGGTTTAGCTTATTACTTATTAGGTATAAATTTAGTAGATAATTAAAATTATGAAGAAAGAAGATGATTTTATGGATATGAATTTCCTAAAAACAATTCAAAGTGACACAAAAAAATTACATGATATGGCAGAGAATACAGGGTTCATAAAAAGATTAGTAGATGGTAATGCTACTATTGAAACATATGGTGAGTATATCTACAACCTTTACTTTGTATATAAAGCTATAGAAGATAATTTAAGAAAACATGAAGATAATGAAGTTTTAAAAGAGTTTATAACTCCCGAAGTTTTTAGAGCTGAGTCTTTACTAAAAGATTCTAAGTTCTTATTAGGAGATAAATTTAACTCAATGGAAATTTGTGATTCAACTAAGGTCTTTGTTAATAGATTAAATGAGTTATCTAAAATAAATCCTAATTTATTAGTTGCTCATGCATATACTAGATATTTAGCAGATTTATTTGGTGGCAGAACAATATTCGAAATAGTTAAATCTAAATACAATATTGATAATAAAGGACTTAATTATTATGTATTTGATCAAATACAAGATTTAAAAGGATTTGTCATGATGTACCATCAAAAACTTAATTTAATAAAATTAGCTGACGAAGATAAAAAAGATTTCTTAAATGAGGTTTGCTTATCTTATGTTTTCAATATAAGTATATCTAATGAATTAGAATATCTAAGATTTTAAATAAAAATATAGCCACTTTTATATATAAAAGTGGCTATATTTTTATCTATTTTTATTCTTATAACTAGGAAGAAAACTAAATGTTTTCCATGTAATAGTAAACATATAAATCAAACATAAAAATAATAAAATCGGAATTAACATCTCTGGTAGCTTATAATATTTATCTATGGTGAATATAATCCCTTCTATTATTAGTAAAAATCCTATAGTGTAATTAAGTTTTATGTAGTATTTTTTATATTCCTCATTATCTTTCATTTTTTCTATGCAACTAAACGTAAAATTAGAAGATGGTATAACCCCATTCTTTCTTACTCTATTTGTTGAATATATAGTATATATCCCCATCATTATTAAAAATATATTTACTATTATTCCAAACATAGTAAATCTTTCCTCCTTTATATATGACTTTTCCCCATAGATATTTTTATATTTAGTTTAACATTTATTTATATTTCTAACTATACTTTACTCAATTTGTAATAAATTGTAATATATAGCATTAATAGATTTAATTTTTAATTTAACCTCTAACTTTCTTAACATAAAAAAGCCACTCACTGAGTGGCTTTTTGTTATTTTATAAGAATATAAACTTACATATAAATAATATTGATAATATTATCAATGATAAATTTATTTCATTTGTTCTTTTTGTCGCTATCTTTAAAACTACAAATGATATTATACCAAATATTATTCCATCAGCTATACTATATGCAAGAGGCATCATAGCAAATGTTAAGAATGCTGGTATAGCATTTGTAAAATCTGAAAAATCTATCTTAGTTAATGAACTTGCCATCATAACTCCAACTAATATAAGTACTGGAGCTGTAGCTTGAGTTGGTATCGCTGTAAATACTGGTGCAAAGAATAGTGCTAGTAAAAATAATATTCCTGTAGTTACTGCTGTTAATCCAGTTCTTCCACCTTCACCTATACCTGCCGCACTTTCTACATAAGCTGTTACTGTAGATGTTCCAAGTAATGCTCCTGCTGTAGTAGCTATTGCATCTGCAAATAATGCTTGTTTAGCTTTTGGTAACTTACCATTTTCATCTAACATATCTCCCTTTGAGGCAACCCCTACTAAACATCCTACTGTATCAAATAAATCAACAAATAAGAATGTAAATACAACTACTATCATATCAAAGCTAAATATTTGTTCCATTGGAACTGAGAAAGCTTGCATAAATACTGGCTTTAATGATGGTGCAGCCGATACTACACCTTCTGGAGGATGAACTAATCCACCTACCATTCCTACAATAGATATAGTAAGCATAGCCACTAAGAATGCTCCCTTTACATTTCTAGCTATTAGTATTGCTGTTAATAATAATCCAAATATAGTTAATAAAACTAATGGATCTTTTAAGTTTCCTAGTGCAAGTATTGTAGATCCGTTAACTACTATTCCTGCATTCGATAATCCTATAAATGCTATAAATAATCCTATACCTGCTGTTACTGCATGTTTTAAAGCAGTTGGTATACAATCTATTATTTTCTCTCTTACATTAGTTATTGTAAGTAATATAAATATAATTCCTTCTATTAATACTGCACAAAGAGCAAACTGCCAACTATATCCCATACCTAAAACTACTGTATAAGCAAAGAATGCATTAAGCCCCATACCTGGTGCTAAACCTATTGGATAGTTTGCTAATAATCCCATAGCACAACTTCCTATAAATGCTGCTATTGCTGTTGCAGCAAATACTGCACCTTTATCCATACCTGCATCTGCAAGTATATTTGAGTTTACTACTAAAATATATGCCATAGTCATGAATGTCGTTATTCCTGCTATAACTTCAGTCTTTACGTTTGTGTTATGTTCTGATAGTTTAAATACTTTTTCTAGAACACCCTTGTTCATTGTCTGAGTTGACTGCATTTGTACCTCCCCAATTTTCGAATTTATAATAATATCTTATATAAATAATTCGTTTTTATCTTAACCTTACATTAGTAAGTATATTATATAGTCCATATTTTTTCAATAGTTTTTTTGAACCTTTTTATATTTTTTATTTCTAAAGTTCGTATTTTTAGTTAATTTTTATTATATTTTACTAGTATATACTCTAAAACGTTCTATATTTCGCTTATTTCTATCAGATTTTTAACTCTTATATATTGGCTTTATTTTGACATTATATTTTTTATATCTTAGAATTATTAGTATCATAGTTTGATTTCAAATCACTTATATAAATTGGAGGTTTTTATTTTGTTAGTTATTACAAGAAAAAAGCGAGTTTTCTACAACGTTACTATGGTACTTCTTTCGTTGTTAATTGCTAGTATTTTAATTATTCAATTAACTATAAGTATTAGCCCCAAAACCTCGTTAATTCTTTCAAATATAGAATTTTTCATATGGGTAATATTTGTTATAGATTATATAGCTAGATTTATTACTAGTGATAATAAGAAACTTTTTATAAAAAATAATATATTAGATTTAGTATCAATAATACCTTTTCATACAATATATATATTTTTCTCAAACTTATGTAATTTTCATGTTGGAAAATATATACTTTTACTGAAGTTAGTCATGGTGCTAAGAATATTAGCTATAATAAAAAGAAGTAATAGCAATTTTTATCGTTTAATAAGAACCAATAACTTTAGTTATACTCTTTTTATAGCCGTTATAATAATACTCCTAAGCTCTATTTCTATTAGTTATTTTGAAAATTGGGATATTGGAGATTCTCTTTGGTGGAGTATAGTTACTGTTACAACAGTAGGATATGGATATATATGCCCTAAAACTTTTTGTGGTAGAATAATAGCATCGATTCTTATGATATTTGGTATAGGATTTATAGGTTCGCTTACTTCTACGCTATCTACATATTTTATTAAAAAGGAAAATATAAGGCATCATCATAAAAAACATAAAAAACATCATTCTCTCCTTCAAGATAGCCTAAAGGATGTAGTTATTGGTGCTAGATTTAGTAAAGATGAATATAAAGACATGGTTATACTAGATATAGTAAATAGGTTGGAAAACTTCGATGATTTAAGTGAAGATGATATAAATACTATGTGTAATGTACTTTCTTCTTTAAAGAAAAAAAGCTAGAGCATAATTTTGCTCTAGCTTTTGATTTATCCTTGAGTTTTTTCGTATTCTGCTTTAGTTGCAGGTACTTTTATTTCTCCATTTTTAACTTTTTCTTTCATTTCATTAACATAGTTTAATACATCTTGTGGGATTAATCCATCTTTTTTCTCTACTATACCAACTCCACCTTGCTTAAGTCCGTATACTTTTTCTTCTCCACCTTTTAACTTACCTTCTACTAATTCTTTAACTGTATCATATACACCTACATTAACTTTCTTTAAAGCTGATGTTAATACATTTTTTGGTGCTAAATTACTTTGATCTCTATCTACTCCTATAGCGTACTTATCTTTCTCTTTAGCTGCTTCTATAGCACCTAATCCAGTAGCTCCTGCTGCTGATAATATTATATCTGTATTGTTTCCATACATTTGATTTGCTATTGATTTACCTTTAGCTGCATCTCCAAATGTACCTGCATATTGTACATTTATATTAGCATTTGGATTTGCAGTTTTTACTCCGTACTTAAATCCATTTTCAAATCTTGATATTATTTGGTTTTCCATACCACCTAAAAATCCTACATTATTAGTTTTAGTCATCTTACCTGCTACAAGACCTGCTAAGAATGTTGCTTCATTTTCTTTAAATAGTATTGGTGTTACATTTTTTGGGATATCATCATAAGTTTCATCGATTATTGCAAATTGTTGATCTGGATAACTTTCAGCTTCCTTCTTAATATCATCCTTCATAGTGTTTCCTACACCTATAACTAAGTCTACACCTTCATCTATGACACTTTCTATGTTTTGTATGTATTCTGATGCTTGTTTAGATTCTATAACTTTTACTTTTATACCTAATTCTTTTTCAGCTTGCTTAAGACCTTCATATGCTGATTGGTTGAATGATTCATCATTTATTCCTCCAACATCTGCTACCATACCTACTTTTATAGTTTCTTTTTCACCCTTAGCTGAATCTGAACCACATCCAACTAAACTTAATGATGCTACTATTATAGCTGTACTTAATGCTGTTATTTTTTTGAATTTCATATTTTTCCTCCTAGTGTATTTTTTCATATATGTCTATATTGCTTAGTATATCTAATTTATATTCTTAATTTATTGATTTTATAGTAGTGCAAATTTTAATATAAATACTATTGATAATATTATTAAGGATGTTTTTGCTTCATCTTTTTTTCCTGATAATAATTTTAATACTGTATAAGATATTATCCCAAACATTATCCCATCTGCAACACTATACGATAAAGGCATTACTATAAATGTTATAAATGCTGGTATTGCATCTGTTAAATCATCAAAGTTTATTCTAATTATAGAACTTGCCATCATAAACCCAACTAGTATAAGTACTGGAGCTGTAGCTTGAGCTGGTATTGATGTAAATAAAGGTGCAAAGAATAATGATATAAAAAATAGTATTGCTGTGACAATTGCAGTTAATCCAGTTCTACCACCTACGGCTATGCCAGCACCACTTTCTACTGTAGTAGCAAGTGTAGATGTCCCTAACACTGAAGATATAGTAGTTGAAACTGATTCAGCTAATAATGCTTTTTTTACCCCTGGCATATTTCCATTTTCATCTATTAAATTTGCTCTATCAGCTATACCTAATAAAAATCCTATAGAGTCAAACATATTTACAAATAAAAGAGTTAATACTATCACTAACATATCTAAGCTAAAAATATCTGATTTTCCTACTTCAAAAACTTTCATAAATACTGGTTGTATAGATGGTGGTACATCTATAACTCCTTGGGGCATAGGAACTATTGCAAATATCATACCTATTATTGATGTTATTATTATGGATATTAAGAATGCTCCATTTACTTTTCTTATTAATAATGTTGCAGCAATTATTAAGCCAACTATAGCAAGTATAACTGTTGGAGACTTTACATTTCCAAGAGATATAATGGCTCCACCTTGTTGGATTATTCCTGCATTAACAAATCCGATAAATGTTATAAATAAACCTATTCCAGCTGTTATAGCATGTTTTAAAACATCTGGCATACACTCTATGATTTTCTCTCTAATATTAGTTACTGTTAATAAAACAAATATGATACCTTCTATAAACATTGCACATAAAGCAAATTGCCAACTATATCCCATACCTAAAACTACTGTATAAGTAAAGAATGCATTTATACCCATACTTGGCGCTAATATTATTGGGTAATTAGCAAGTAATCCCATTATTAAGCATCCTATTGCCGATGCTATTGCTGTGGCTGTAAAAACAGCTCCCTTGTCCATACCTGCTTGTCCTAGTATTGTAGGATTTACAACTAATATATATGCAATTGTCATAAATGTAGTAATCCCTGCTAATACTTCTGTTTTAACATTTGAATTATTTTCGCTAAGCTTAAATATATTTTCTAAAACATTAACCTTCCCTTTGCTATTTTTTATCGTATCTTTCATTTATACGTCTCCTTCAATTAATATTTCAGAATTTTTTCAATTTTATATTATTTTTTATTTTATACTGTAATATTTTGTCGATGGTTTTATAAAAATAAAAGGCTATAAGCCTTTTATTTTTATAATGTAAAGTGTATATGAAGTAATTATATTATAATCTTATTCCCACTCTATAGTTCCTGGAGGCTTAGAAGTTATATCATAAACAACTCTATTTGCTCCATCAACTTCATTAACTATTCTATTTGATATTTTCTCTAAAACATCATATGGCATTTTATACCAATCAGAAGTCATTCCATCAGAAGATGTAACAGCTCTTAAACCTACTAAATAAGCATAAGTTCTTTCATCACCCATAACTCCAACAGTTTTAACATCTGGTAAAGTAGCGAATGCTTGCCATATTTCTTTGTATAATCCAGCCTTTTTTAATTCATCCATATATATAGCATCAGCTTCTCTTAAGATATCACATCTTTCTTTAGTAACTTCTCCTATAACTCTTATACCAAGACCTGGTCCTGGGAATGGATGTCTGAATATTAAAGCTTCATCTATTCCAAGTTCTAAACCTATTTTTCTAACTTCATCTTTGAATAATTCTCTTAATGGTTCTACTATTTGGAACTCTATATCTTCAGGTATTCCACCTACATTGTGGTGAGATTTTATAGTAGCAGCTTCTCCATGTCCACTTTCTACTACGTCTGGATATATAGTTCCTTGTACTAAGAAGTCCATTTTTCCTAACTTTGAAGATTCTTCTTCGAATACTCTTATGAATTCTTCACCTATTATTTTTCTCTTAGCTTCTGGTTCAGTTATCCCTTTTAATTTTCCTAAGAATCTATCTTCACAATTTACTCTTATTAAGTTCATGTCAAACTTATCTCTGAATATTCTTTCTACATCGTCACCTTCATTTTTTCTAAGTAAACCATGGTCAACGAATACACAAGTTAAGTTATCTCCTATAGCTCTATGAACAAGTACTGCAGCAACTGATGAGTCAACTCCACCACTTAATGCACATAAAACTTTTTTATCTCCGATTGTTTCCTTTAATTCTTTTATTTTATCTGATATGAAAGAATCTGTTGTCCAATCTCCACTTACCTTACATACATTGTATAAGAAGTTTTTAAGAACCATATCTCCTTCTAAACAATGTTCAACTTCTGGATGGAATTGCACTCCATATAAGTTCAGTTCAGCATTTTCCATAGCTGCTACTGGACAATCAGCAGTGTAAGCTATTGACTTGAACCCTTCTGGTAAAACATCTATTAAGTCTGTATGACTCATCCATACTGTACTTGTAGTTATACCTTCAAATATAGCTGACTTTTCATAAGTTATTGATGTTTTTCCATACTCTTTTTCACTAGTATTTCCTTTTCTTACATTACCACCTAATATGTGAGCCATTACTTGTATACCATAGCATATTCCAAGTATTGGTACACCTATTTCAAATATTTCCTTAGCTATCTTAGGAGAATCTTCTAAATATGCACTATTAGGTCCTCCTGTAAATATTATACCCTTTGGATTTTTTTCTTTTATTTTCTCTATAGGAGTCGTATATGGTATTATTTCACAATATACGTTATTTTCTCTTACTCTTCTTGCTATTAATTGATTGTATTGACCTCCGAAGTCAACAACAAGTACTAATTCATGCTTCATATTATATCTCCCCTTGCATACTATAGTTTGGTGCTTCTTTGCTTATTGTTATATCATGTGGATGACTTTCTTTTAAAGATGCTGCTGTTATCTTAACAAATTGAGCATTATCTGCTAAATCTTTTAATGTAGGTGCTCCACAGTATCCCATACCAGCTCTTATTCCACCTATCATTTGGAATATTATATCTTCTGCTTTACCTTTGTAAGGAACCATTCCTTCAACACCTTCTGGAACTAATTTCTTAGCATCATTTTGGAAATATCTATCCTTTGATCCTCTTTCCATTGCCCCTATAGAGCCCATTCCTCTATAAGTTTTGTATGATCTACCTCTATAAAGAACTGTTTCTCCTGGACTTTCTTCAGTTCCAGCAAACATTGATCCCATCATACATACTGCTGCTCCACCTGCTAATGCTTTAACTATATCTCCTGAGAATTTAATTCCTCCATCTGCTATTACAGGCACTCCATATTTTTTACCAACTTCTGCACAATCTATTACAGCTGTTAATTGTGGTACCCCTATACCTGCTACTACTCTTGTAGTACATATTGACCCTGGTCCTATACCAACCTTTACACAGTCTGCTCCAGCTTTTATTAAATCTTCTGTTGCTTCTGGTGTTGCTACATTTCCTGCTATAACTTGAAGCTGTGGATGAGCATTTTTTACTTTTTTAACTGCATCCATAACTCCCTTTGAATGTCCATGTGCACTATCTAATACTATAACATCTACATTAGCCTTAACTAATGCATCTACTCTATCTAATAAGTCTGCGCTTATTCCGACAGCTGCACCACATAAAAGTCTTCCATGAGCATCCTTAGCAGAATTCGGGTATTGTATTTTCTTTTCTATATCTTTTATAGTTATTAATCCTTTTAAACGACCTTCTTCGTCTACTATAGGTAGCTTTTCTATTTTATGCTTTTTAAGTATTTGTTGAGCTTCAACTAAATCGATTCCTTCCTTAGCTGTTACTAAGTTTTCTTTAGTCATAGCTTCCTCTATACTCTTAGTCATATCATCTTCAAATTTTATATCTCTGTTAGTTATTATTCCTATTAACTTATTATTTTCATCTACTATAGGTACCCCAGAAATTTTATATCTAGCCATTATATCATCTGCATCTTGTATACAATGGTCTTTTGATAAGTA
>NZ_JBCIUO010000015.1:0-39215 GCF_039031195.1 Romboutsia sp. MSSM.1001216sp_RTP31141st1_G3_RTP31141_220114
AACAACATATACTGATTATCTGTATATGTTATGTAGCTATAATTTGAGTTTATATCTAGATCAAGATAACATATAAGTATTTCTTCATAAATTGCCCCTAAAGGAGGTATTGTATAAAAGTAAACTTTACTAGGCTTAAAGTCTAAATTTGTTACATTAGCTATATAAACATTTCTATTTATATTATTTGAGTCAGGGCGTGAGTATGTCTTTCCTATAGTTAATGAACCTGTTGCTACTTTTTTTCTAGTATTAATTTCTTCCCTAACTTTTTCAATTAATACACTTAATTTTGAACCTGGTACAACATTTACACTTTTACCAACAAGTATACTTTCAAGTGTATCTCTATCTACATTAGCTCGTGCAGCCTTTTTATCTATAGCAACAAGAACATCTTTCAAAGGTGTATTTATATCTAATTGATCCACAATTATCACCTCCCTATTATAAGCATTTATCTAACTTATTGTGTATTGTTATAGCTTTTAGCCTTTGAACGTTTAAATCTTCTTCAATTTGGTTAGATTTATTAAATAATTTTATTAATGCTTTATTTATATTAGCATCTTCTCCAAGTTCAAAGAGATTATCCGGGTCAGTTAATTTAACTTTTGTGTCAACTAATTCGATACTATTTATTTTTTCTTCTAAATCTAAGATATCTTTTTTAGTTGCTAGTATAACAGTAGGATCTATTTTAAGAGTGACACTAGATGTATTAGATACTTCTAATACCATTTTAAGTATTAAATCTTTTACACTTCCATCTCCAGCAATAGGTTTATATGTTTCAGGAAACTTTCCTATAGCTATTAAGTTACCGTCTGAATCGACAGCCCCTACTTCTCTAACCATAAATCCACCATCAGAACCTGGTATTACAGCCTCTAATATTATCCAATTTTGGTTTTCATCATCAACTCGTATTGAACTAATATTACCTTCCCATAGTTTGTTTTTTAGTTGTGTTTGTTCTTCAGTAGGATTATAATATGATCCATTACCATCTCCTACATGAAATTTAACTATATTTATTTGTGTTCCTAATGCTGTAGCATTTGCTATTTTAGCTTTACCTATTTGAGTTAAAATAGTATAAAATTGTTCATTCATTAAATCACCTCTTTCTTAGGATATATAGTTGTATTTTCAACTCCACCGTTATTACCTATAGCTATATGTAAAGTACCTTTTGAATTTAAGTCTTTAGGAGACCAAGGAAAAGTAGTTACTTTCTCTCCAGATAGCAAAGAAGATGCTATATAAGTTGTGTTTTTAGACACAGAGTATAGTTCTATTTTTTCTAAATGTGATCTAGTATTTTTTACAACATTAATAGATTCTTCAAACTTATCTAATAATAAATTTATATTGTTTTCTACTTCTATTCGTACTTTAAACATAAAAGGAGTACTATTATATTCAAACCACTCTTTTAGTACTGCATTACCAAATATAGATGTTAATAAAATTTCAACAGCAGCAGGTGTTCCTTTTAATTTATGTATTTTCTTTGCATTTTTTATTAAATTTCTTTTAACACTAATAGGAAAATCAACACTATAGAAATCAACATAAAATTGCCATGCTAATTCGTCTAGTGTATTATTATCAAGTTGATCTATTCTTCCATATATAAAAGCGAGTTTAGCCTCTTTAGCAAGTTCTTTAAAAACAGGATTTAATGCTTTACACATAGCTATAGTAGAAGGATCTTGCTTCATGTGACTAGTTTGAAGATCTAATAAATCTACATTATTAATATCCATTAGTCTAATCCTCCATAAACAACATTTATATTTCTTGCTTTAGCTACTTGAATATCTTTAATATCTATATGAGTAGGTGATGTTAATTCTATTTTTCTAACTGCAGTAAATTTATCATTAGTTGTAGTTGAATAGGTTGCTGCATCTTGAATTCTATATCTAAGTTCATCTGGATTGATTGATTTACCTAGATTAGACTGTTGCCAATTTATATATTCTCTTATAGCTCCTGTAGTTAGATCTAAGCTTTCACCTTCAATGGCTTTTCTATATATAGCTTCTTTATATGAGTGATTTCTATCTAAGTAATATGTTAAGTTAATATCATATTGTACTTCCTCACAACCTTCAACCTCTACCTTGTCAGTTAAAGGTCTTCTATCTCTTCTAGAGCAATCTTCAAGAACTTTATTAATAATCTCCTCTGTAGGATCAACAGCACCATCTAATAAGATAACTATTTTAACAACTCCTGGAGATGGTGAAGTAGGTTTTGCATCTATAATACTTGGATGAGAACCTTTAGCGAAAGCTATATAAGCATCATCTGGTCCTGCTGTAGATAATGCTTTTTGAGATAGTCTACAACGTTCTCTATACCTTTCATCAGATTCAATATTCGAACCTCCTGCTGACATTTCAATATTTACTATTGATTCAACAAAAGGGATTAAATCCACCATTAAGTTTATTTGTCCTGGTATAAAACCATTAAACTCTGGACCTACTTTTTCAGCATCTAATATTCCTATAGCTTCTAATTGTCCTGAGCATATAGTTATTTTTTCTCTAGTTTTAAAATAAATATTTCCATCAGGAGAAACTCTTGTGTTAGCTGGTATTACTATATCAGTATCTTGAATTTTGCTTAGTTTACATTTACATTTACAACTAGCTTTTTGAGCTTCAAGTCTTTCTGTAAAAAATAAATCTTCTCCTATACCGTCAAGTTTTTCACCTCTTGAGTATCTGAGAAGATTTTATTTTGAAGAATCATTTATTTCATGTTTTATACCAACGATTAAAGGTGTTAATTGTTGTAAGAAAATACGCCTTTCATCTCCTGGATATAAAGGTTCACCAATTAACTCTTCAAAATCATTAATAATTTTTAAATTAATAGTCTTTGCATCTATATTTACAAAATTTATATCACTCAATATCTACCACCACCTCAATATCTATTTCTCCACTTGGAAGTTGCTTTACAAGTACATTTTTAATTTTTGCTCTTGGTTCATATTCTTCTATTAAATCATAGGTTTCTGATATCAATAGGCTTTGTACATCTAAAAAATTTCTATCTAAGTTTTCTGGATTTCTTCCCATTACTCTATCATATGCAACTTCATACCGTACTGTATTTAATATATTAATTATATTTTGTATAATTCTTTCATCATCAGTAGCATTCCAGTTTATATATGATTTATTTGAATTAATATTATAAAGCATTATCCATATAACTCCTTTTCTAGAGCTTCTATTTTACTATTATCACTTTTACTAGTTTTATTTTTTGATTTAGATTTTGATGCATTTTTATTTTTTCTTTTCTTACTTTTTTTAGATGATTTAGTTGTTCCAGCAGTAGATTTTTTTGAAGTACTCTTAGTACTACTTTTAGTAGTGTTATTACTCGAACTGGATGTAGTAGTATTTTCCTCTTTCTTTCCTGCTCTTACATATTCTGAAAATTGAAGTTGAACTTTGGCCTTTAGATACTCTCCAGAAACACCTATTTTTGTTTCACTAACATCAACATTAGTAAGTAGAAACTTATATGTTGCTAAATTTCTATTACCAATTATTAGATGATATGGTGCTTTAGAATCTTTTATTTTTTTCCATTCATCTATTTCATTTCTTACATCAATGTTTTTTTGTTTTATTAATGAGACATTTAAAGACACCTTATCTAACCCAGGACCTTTTATATAAGTAGATGGTTTACTACCGTCTACTTCTTGTTCATCAATTTTTAATTCACTATTCATAGTAAATTCATCAAAAGTATATAAATGATTAGAGCTTACCTTAAATACTTTATTCGCAAAGCTTCCTATTATTGACATTTTGCAATTATCACTCCTTCAGTATCAGTATAAAAAGCAACTACAACTTTATCACCTACACTTAATGTATTTATATCTATGTGGTATGCTAATTCAAGGCTATAAGAGACGGTTGACTCTTGAGTAGGCATTACGACTCTTATATTACTTGAATCAGTTATATTTGATATAACTCCTCTAATAATCATATCAATCCACCTTTCTAGCATATATATAGCTTCTATTTTTTATAAAATCATGCTTTATACTTTCTATAAAATATTTTCCTGAAAATGCTCCAACTTCTTTTATTTCAATAATACTTGAACCAGCTAAATTAGTATTTAAGTTTACACAAATATTTAATGTATTAATATACTTGTTTTTATATTTAAGTATATTTTCACAAAATCTATTGCCTTCTACAACAGATGAAACTCTTACTTTTGGCTTAAGAACACTTGCATTATCCAATGTATTGATAATTTCTGATTTTATATACTCTTTAGCAAAATATTGTATTTCACATTTAGAATAAGTATCTAAGTTACTTTTTCTAAATTTATATTTACCTATAAAGTCTTTTGGAGTAAATTCATCAATAGGATCTTTAGCTTCAAAAAGATTTTCATTATATATAACGAGTTTATTATTAGTAACCTTAGCTCTGTATCCTTCTAAAATACACCTAGATACTAAAAAAGAAAAATCTGTCTTATTAATCTGATCCAATCTATCATAGGTATAGTTATTTATTTCATAAGTTTCAAGATTTAGATTTAATCTTTCAGCTATAGTTGATGCAAATTTTAAAAATGTTATATTTTCTAAAGTAGAACATTTTATTTCTTTATATTTTCTTTTGAGTGAATTTGCTTTTATTATACATTTCCCACTATTTATATAAACAGTATCTACATACATTAAACCACTTGAAAATCCATCTTGGATTATCTCAATTGTTTCATCAGTATCTATATTCCATATTCTCCAGTCATTTTCTATATCTGATATACAGATTTCTAAGCTATCATAAATATCACCAGCATTATCGTTTATAATAGCTCCTATTACATTTAAATCATGAGATATATCTACTTTGTTAACTTTAATTATCATTTAATCACCTCTTCCAAGGTGGCAATGATGAATTAGCTTCTATATCAAGTATAGGAATATTAAGTTCTACACCTTCATCAAATACTAATATAGTTCCAACATCTGGATTAGCTTTTATTATTTCACTAGCATAGTATTCATCATCATAAAAGTCTAAGGAGATACTATCAAAAGTATCTCCTTGTAATGTATTATATGTTAAATATTGTTTCATCTATGTTTACCCTTTCACCATCTTCATTTATATTGTCTATGAAATCCTTGAAATCTTCAAAGCTAGATAATAGCATTTCTTTTATTTGCTGTTTATCATTACTTCCTGCATATATTGTAGGACTGTAAGTATAATAATTACCATCACCATTAGAAGATGTTGATCTTTTGCTTTTTAAAGAAATATTTCTAGGCTTTAAAGTTCCTAAAGGTTCTCTAGATACACCTTGATTAACTCCTAATATTCTACTAGTTTGTTCTAATAGTTGAATACTTCTAGGGTTATTTTTCTTTAATGGTATAACAGCCTCTGGACCTGCTTCACCACAAATAGATGGTCGTGTTGCAATACCACCTTTTGCATACTTTTTCATTCCTTTTGATGATTTGCCACTTTTTGAGTTTCCTCCTACATTAGGTATTTTAGGGATATTTATTAGTGGTATTTTATTTATAAGGTCTATCAGTGAATTTAAAGCATTTATAACTGCATTACAAGCATCCACACCCCATTGTTTTAAGGTGCTAAAAAAGTTTGTAACAGAAGTTCTTACAGTTTCTGATGTATTCCATAGATATATAAGTCCTGCAACTAATAATGTAACTCCAATAATAACAAGACCTATAGGAGAGGTTAAAAAAGCCATTACAGCACCAAAGGCTCCCATTACACCAGTACCTATAGCCACAGCTACGTTTAAAGCTCCTTGCGCTCCTGCTAATAAGAAGGTTTTAATTGCTGAGGCACCTTTACACACTGCATCCCAGGTATATAAACCAATAATACCTGCTGTTAATGCCATATCTTGCATTTTAGCAAATAATAAAGGTAAATATTGTGTTCTAGCTAACCTTAACATGCCTGCTAAATTTGATATAGTAGTTACTGCATTAGATACAAAACTTATAGCTTTCCATGTTAAAAAAGACATACCTATAAATCTAGCTATATTCATTATTTGTGGTCCATGAGTTAACATATAGTTACCTAAATTCATTAATTTAGGTAATGCTATATCTATACCATTTGATATATCTGTAGCAAATTTACCAAAACTCTTTTGTAATTCTTCAAATTTACCACTAGCTTGAAGTCCTTGTAATTTTTCACTTATTTGAACAGCCTTATCTTTAATAACATCAAAAAAACTACCGTCTACAACAAGCCCTTCATTACTTATACCAGCCATTTGAGCTAATCCTGACTTCCATACACCAGATATAGTACTCATAACTCCTTTAAAGCTATTCGCTTGTATTTGCATACCACCTTCAAATCGTTCTTTCATAAGACTCATTAATGAAGCATTAAAGGCTCTTTGATTTGTTATTTGACCTTTGTTATTTACAACTTCAAGGTCTCCAAGTTTTTTATTCGCTTGTTTTACTATTTGCTCTTTGGTAATTCCAAATTCTTTAAGTCTTTCTAATTCTCCAGTTTGAGCATCAGCCACGGCTTCAACCGCTTGATCCATTCCTTTACCCATAGCAGCCGCCATATCACCTATGTATGGTAATACTTTCTGAGCTTCAAGGCCATAACTTTGTAGTTTAACTGTTCCATCTACTATATCTCCTGTTTCAAAAGGTGTTTTATTAGCATAATCAACAGCCCATTTGAAGGTTTCCCCTGCTTTTTTGTTATCTTTCATAACTATGTTTAATGTGTTTCTATACTGCTCCATTGATGATGCTTCAGACAACATATCTTTAGAACCTTTGACGGCTAATGCAGCACCAGCAGTTGTTCCAGCTAATGCCATAGTTTTTACAGTTTTCTTTGCTTCACTAGCTGCATTTCTTAAATTTTTACTTAAACGAGAGGCATTATTAGATGCTGTTATAAGTCCTCTAGAGCATGAAGAGGTTCTACCTAAGGAGCTATTAAGTCTAGTTGAACTATTAGTAACAGTCTTAAAAGCATTTGAACTTTTAGATGCAAACTTAGTTATAGCATCAAAAGCTCTTTGAAGAGATGGATTAAGTTTACCACCAATTATTATATTAGTATTAAAACTTTTCATTATTCACCTCACTATTTTGATTTATTTCTAGCCTCTAATTCATCGGCCAAATCAAAATAATATTCAACTAACTCTTTTATAGGCATTTCTAAACAGTCTCTTCTTGAGTTAGATGTTTCTAATGTTATTTGAGCTATTGATTTTCTTATAAAATCAGGTGGAGTAAATCCACCTAATTTATGAAAAAAGCCCTTATTATATCCGTTGCCTTTACATAATCTTTCATTGAAAGTCTATTTATATCTAAATAATCTAATCCACTTGCAAATGCGAATAATTGAGCATGTAAAACCGTATCTATTTCAGGTGATACTACAAATACTTGTCTTTTAACTAGTTCTTGTATAGCTTTTTCTATTGATCCACCTGTTAAGTTGTCTGTATTATAGTCTATATACTTTTTTTCTTCACCATCAATCATTATAGGTTTACTTAAAATTAATCTATTTGGATGTTCAATAACTTCTATATCTACTACATTTTCATTCATAATTAAATACCTCCTAAAATATAAAAGAAGCCCTTAAAGGACTTCTTTTTTTATTTATTTTATTTTTTATATTTTGAGTAATACATATAAATAATGACTCCTGCTAATAAAATTATTAAAAGAATATAGTCATATTGAGTAAATGGTCTATACTCCATACTATCACTCCTATTTCTTATTTATTATATTAATATAACAAGTATTTTAACAGGATTTACTATTAAATGTCTAATAATATAAAGATTTTATAACAATGCATTTATTGGCTGAGTTTTATCTACTCCATTTATTTTAAAAATACCATTTAATTTATCTATTTCTAATATTATTTTCCCATTTGTTACACGTTTATATGATAATATTTCGAATTCAAAACTTCCATCTTGTCCAGAACCAGGTTCGATTTTACCCTCACCTATTTTCTTAGGTATACACTTTATAAACGCTTTATGACCTATAATATCTGTTGATGCAGTAGAACTATCTAAGGCATCTGTTACCCATCTAACCTCTATATCTTTTCCATCCATAAGTAAGGCTAAATCATCTGGATTATTAGATACCCTTGTAGATATTGATAAAGTCATACTTCCTACTTGATATGGAGAAGGTAAATCTATTTCTCCTATTATTCCAGAACCTTTTATTGAATCCGTTAACATTTCTACTTCAGGAAGTTCTACACTTGATGTATCACCTATTTTTTTGCCCTGTGCATACACAGAATAATTTATAACTTTATTTCCTATTTTCATTCTATTCACCACCTATCATGTCTAATATTCCTTGAGAACTATATTGAATTCTTTGAGTAAGAGATTTAGCAGGAATAGTTGTAGTTGTTAAAGTATCAAATACAAAATTTCCTTGCATTAAATCAGAAACAATATTATCTGTATTTCTAAATTCTATTTTTCCAAATAATAATTTACCTTCGCTAATTAAAGAATTTAATCGTATTTGCTCAGTATTAAGAAGAGCGTCTATGTCATTTCTAGTCATAGGCTTATCAACTTTTTCAGCATTTCTTTTTTTAAAGTCATTGTTTAAATATATATTCATTCTCCTATTAATATCAAACATTTCTTCAGGCTTATTAGTTTTACCATGTTCAAAACTGCTCATATGAGAACCCCATAAAACCCATTTACCACCATAAAATAATGCTGTTGTTATTCCTTTTGAATTTAAGATATTGGCTGTATCTATAGTAAGCTTTATATCTTTATTAGAGTCATTTACTAGTCCTGATATATCTATTGGTTTATTTGAAGGAGTCTCACATGGTATACCATTATTTTTTACATCAGTTTGTTGAGTTCTAACTATAGCTAAAATAGACATATACATTTTCTTGCCTTGCATCTTACCCATTGGCCAACAAAGTTTTTCGTCTATAGAAGAGAGTCCATCAGATTCCTTTTTTTCTATCGCTTGACTATAGTTATTTAAAGAGGTATCTAAATCAGTATATATAACACTATCCCATAATCCACTTATGCTTTTTGATACTTCTAATAACTTATTTCTAACTATAAGATTTTTACCATACTTAGGTACACATAATATATTAGGTGCTATATTAAGGTCTTCATACACTGTGTGAACACAATATATACCCTTTCTTTCACCTGTACCAGCATCATATGAGCCTATTATATCTTGATTAGTTGTATTTATTGTAACAGTACTATAACTTAAGCTAACAGTACTTGGTGCCTCTGTAATAAATGTAATGATTACATTACCAGTTGTTGAATCTATATCTATTTTATAATCTGTATCTAATACTTTATCTGCTATTTTTATAGAGCTAGATATTGTATTTTCATCAAGAACTATTCTTTTATTTAAGACAGGAGTGTCTTTTGCAGATACATTTTTCTTACTTAGACTAGGATCTAAAACATTTATCAATATAATTGGTCCTATACTTTGCATTTTGTTTTTAAAATGTGCAAATACAGCTGCAGATAACGTATATTTATCAAAGTCATCATCAGAACTATATCCCATTTCAATTTGAGCTTCATCTAAATTAGATATCATTATTGGTTTATTTACTTTGCTTTCACAGTTTAAAACCCTATGTACAGGTGCAACACCTATATATATAGGTATTGTGTTAGATGTAGTAACTATCTGCTCATTTGATGGAATATATTCGCCATATACACCATGTTTGTATGAAGTCATATCATACACCTCCTATAAAAAATTATTTATTATTGGTAATGGACACATTTTAACTTTAAAAGTTATATATCCAGCCCAATAAGGATATATTTGTTCATCATAAAAGCCCCACTCAATAGGTTTTTCTACGATAATTCCTATATCAGAAGGGCTTTCATTTAATATCATTCTTATTTTAGTTATTAAATTTAATATGTCAGTATATCCTTTAGAATTTGGTATAATTCTATCTTCTAAAGTCAACCCTATATCATATGTTTGTATGTTTAATCGTATATTTAAAAATACATCATCACCATCATCTTTTCCGTTATCAGAACAAATTACGATTCCTGGTATATCATATCCATATTCATGAAGACAGTTTTTTGGAGGAGCCCAGCAGATATGTATTGCTGGTGGTACTAGTTCATATTTTTTATTATCATCACTAGCTTTTTCTAACTTTATGTCTTTAAGTCTTTTATCTAGTAAATCTTTTATTTTGTTTAATATATCTTCGTCTGTCATAGTTTATTTAATCTCCATTCAATTTCATGTTCTATCCTCTCCTGCAGTTTTTCACTTGCTTTTTTTTCTATCGCCTTTATTACTTTCTCATTTGAAATCATTTGAGGTACTGACAATGTTCTTAAAAGCCTTACAGGAGTTCTTTTTTTGCCTTCTCTCATCCAAATATGAGTTGCTCCATTCATAGTTTGAACAAATGCTGTAGGTGATGTTTTTATTACTTTATATCCTTCTTGCTTTTTTACTTTTACCTTAACTTTCTTATTTCTTTTTTTATACTTTTTTGGATTATATGGAAATTTACTTAAAGCTATAGTACTTCCTTTTGATTCAATATAGGCATTTAAACTTCCTTTACTAGCTCTTTTTTTCTTTAATGTAGCTCCTACATCTTTTTGTTTTATAGAGTATTCATTAGTAACTTCTTTCTTTGTTTGAGTAATTGTATATGTAAGAGTTCTATTTATCGCTGCTGCTGTAGCTGCTGGAACTTTATTTGGAAAATCCTTAAACTTTATAGCTATCTTTTTTAGCTCTTTATCATTTATAAAAGTATTATTAGCCATTAACTACTGGCTCCTTTTAGGATTATTTCATATAGCCCTAAGTCTTCTCTTACATCAAATACTTTATAACTTCTTTTATTAAGCATTTGTACTTCTCCTACCTCTGGAGTATGTGAGAAGTCATTGACTTTGCAATAGTACAATAAATCCCCCACATGTATTCCATCATACTCTTTTTTACTTCTATCTTGTAATCTATCAAGGTCTATTACTATATCTATAGGGATGCCATTTAAATATACTTGTTCTGAAAAATCTTCAAAAAATATTTTTAAATCATCTATAGCTTGATTAGATAAATTACTCATTACCCTATTTTTACTATAGCTACTGGTGTACCTGATGGCTTATCTTCTACAATCCATCCTGCAATAGTATCTCCTTTAGTTTTAGTTATATTACCTGATTCGTTTAAATAAACAGTATCACCTATTGAAAATACTTCCGTCTTTTCTGCTGCCATTTCATAAACACCTACAACACTTATAGAACCAATTTCACCAGGACTTATATTAGACGCTGCTATTCCAATCCTAGTTCCTAATTTAACAACATCTCCATATAATATAGTTGCTCTTGTATCATTTGATTTACATATCGTATTACCTTCTTTTATATATCTAGCCATTATTATTTCACCATCCTATTTTATATTTTTATCTTGAACTCTTCTTTATAAGATTTCATATTTTATTGCTATAAAATAAGGAGAATTAAATTAAAATTCTCCCTTTTTTATGTGTAATGTAAGCATAATTTTTACTTCTATTTACCTGCATTTTTATATAATCCTTTATAGTCTATTGCTGTAACACCATAGTCTATAAATATTCTCCACTTCATACCTAAATTATCAAATGATATAGCACTTTCTAATGTAGGCATATCTGAACCATTTAAGTATGTTACCTCTATAGTGTCACAATCAAATGGGCTTGCTGCTAAATACCACGCATCTTCGCTATATACGTCTAGTTCTGGATCTACAACTAACTTAAGCTTATTTCTAAATGGATTTACTATATTAGCATTATTAAATGCTGGATCAGATATAGAATTTAAAAATTGTTCTGCTTGTGTTTCTAAGGCAGCAGGTACTATTAAATATTGTGGTGATATATTTAATGTTTCTAGTCCTCTTAAATTCTTTTGACTTCTCATAGCTCTTCTTGCTTCACCCATAGTTGCTACATTTATTACTCCTGCTGTTTTAGCTAAGTTAGCATGTTTGCTATGGAATAGTTCAACATTATCATATATCTTAGAATTCTTACCTAACATTTGATAAACAAGTTTATTTATACCTCTATCAGCTGCTCTTACATAAGCTTGAGGTAATTTAGTTATTATAGATATATCATCATTTATAAGAGCTTGTCTTGATATACTGAAAGATTTACCATAAGTAAGTAAGCTTGTTTTAACTCCTTGGTCTTTCATTTCATCATGTTCAAACTCACCATTTTCAGGTATTAACTTTAAGTCTCCAGCCTCACTTATTTGATACTTTGTAGTTGCTTTAAAGTCTGGATTGCTACCTGTACTTACCCATTCTTTATATGTTGATGATTGAACTTTATATGCTGTTTGCATACTTTTATTTACTGTATTATCTAATATAGCTGAAAAATTACTTCCTGGAGTAAATGCTTCTCTAAATAATCGTTCATTATCATATCTAGATGCATCAATTTTTCCATCCATTCTTAAGCACTCAACAGCTATATCTCTTAATCTTAAACCTCTTAAGTCTCTAGCTCCATCTGAAACATTTTCTAATCTTGTTCCAGATCTCATTAATATTGAATCTGATGCAGCATTTCTAAATTTATCTGTCTCATCCTTAATAACTTGAACATTTCCAGGTAAAGGTGCTTTTTCACTTCTTAACTGATTCAATATGTGACTTCTAACTTCATCTACACTTGTACCATTTGCTATAAATTCTTGTCCATCTATATTAAATTCCCTACATAATGTATTTATTTCTGATGCTCTTTGTCTTTCAGCCTCTAATATTTGTCTTTCTTCTTCATTTTTATTTGTATTTTTAGACATGTCTCTCTCACCTTCTCCTTTGTTATTATCTCTTTGTTCATTTGTTACAGTAGTATCTTCCCCTTCTGAAACACCTTCTAGCTCTCTTCCTACACCTACCGTTTCATCTGCTGGAACAGATACAATTGATATTTCATTCGGGATCCATTTAGTAGCTATCTCACAAGGTCCCATAAATCTACCGTCACTAGACATTTTTCCTGCCTTTACTTCTTCCCAGGCATCTACTGAATAACTAACAGATACTCCTCTTAAGGTTTCACTTTTAACTTTTTGGAAAATTATTTCTGACTCTTCGTCCGAATCAAATCGTACTATAGCTCTTCCTTTTTTCTCTGCTTCATCTATCCATGCCTTTTCAACTTTTCCTATTACTTTGCTTCTATTGTGGTTAAATAAAAGTACTCCTATCTCATTTAGTCTTGTTAAGTCAACTGCATTTGCACTATGACTTAATATTTCATTTCCAAACCATCTAGCAACAGGCTTTTCAGAACTAAATGAAAGTTCTATACTTCTATCATCTTCATTTACTTTTATTTCGCCTGATATAGACCTTATATTGTTATTCTTTTGCTTTAATTTTGCTTGTTGTGGCATTATCTAAGTCACCTCTATTCAATTCTTTTAAGTATTCTGTTTCTCTTACTCTTTGCTCTATAACCTCTCTCCAGTCCTCACCCCTTTCAGCACAAACTCTTGCTAATGTATCTATATTTGATTCTATAGCCGTTTGATTGGCCTTAACTTCTTTTAGTGGGTCTATCCATCCCCAACCTGCTGGTATCCAATTGTGCTTTAAGTATTTTCTTTTATTTTTATAAAAATCTTTTATATTAATATTTTTATTAAGTATTGCTGCATTTAAAAATTCCTCATAAACCTCACTTAAAAAATGGTCTATAAGGAAATCCTGTATCTCTTTATATGTTTTTTGATCTTCTAGTAACCCTTGTCTTGCACTAGAGTAATTTACTTGAGACATATCTCTACTAATTGCTTCATAACTTAAGCCTTGTCCAGCTCCTGCAAGTCTTAATTGAGACGTTACAAAGTCTTTAGAACTTGACCCTGTATTTGAAGGATTTACAGCCTTTACATCTTCTCCTGGTTGTAATTCCATTATCATACCTGGTGTTAATGTTTTTTGTTCATATCCTGATTTAGTATCTCTTTGTACTCTTCCTCTTCCTATAGAAGAACTTCCTGGATCTACCTTAGTTATAAATGCACTTAAACAAGCAGTTACTCTTTCTTTTACAGAAACTGCTTCAACAAATTCATTTATATCCCTAACTCTACCAATAGTTCTAGATAATAAAGATATTTCTCTAATTTGAGATGGCCTACTCTTTTTATATAAATAGATTACTCTATCTGCCTCGACTCTTATTGTCTTGCCTGTATAGTATCCATCAGGAGTATATTCTTTAAAGTGATAAGCTATCGGTTTATTATTGATATCTAACTCTATACCACCAACAATTCGATTATTATTTTTTTCATTTCTCCAATTAAGGTTAGTATCTAGTTCATCTACTTCTTTAGCTTGTAATTTAAATGGTACTATACCATCTTTCGTATAACTTTTTATAAAAATAATGGCTCCGTCAACCTTCATTCGTCTTACAGCCATTGTACATAGTTCTTTAAAACTTTGTTGTGCTGTTATATCACAATTTTTAGGTTTTTGCCATTCTTTAAATAGTTCTTCAATTTCTTTGTTTAACTCTTCATCTTCTTTGCCATCTTTATTTAAAATCTTGGCTTGAAGTTTAAATCCTCTACCTACTACATTTCTCTCATATGCATTAATAATAGCCTCTGCTACATCTGAATTTCTTTCTAAATCCCTAGCTCTAGCCCTTATAGTATCTCTTTGCATGCTGTCTGTTTGTTCTGCAGTTCCATTTACAACATTCCAATTTAAATTACGCCTTCCATTATCTCCTGCATCATATGATCTTTGAGCTGCTTCCCTCCATGCCATCCTTTGATAACCTAATTTAGGATTTATATAAAAAATAGTTTTATCTAGTAAATTCATTTATCTAGTATCAAATACAGCTACTTTTGTACTGTACCCTTCACTTGAATTTAACTCAGCTCTTAGTCTTCTTCTTTCTTCATATAATGTTTTTAGGTCGGCTCTTTTTACTCTTCGAGTTCCTATTTGGTATTCTTGAGCTCCATTTTCGATAGCATCAATAGCATTTTCTATTGAATTTAACCTATCTCTCATCAAATCCAACCTCCTTTATTATTAATCCATCCGTTATTATTATTGTGTTCATCTTTATTTTTTTCTTGTGCATTGATAACTATAGGTTCTTCTTCATCTTCTTTGAGATATCTTATATTTAATAAGTCTGCTGCTGTACAGGCATAGACTTCACAGTCTAAATAATGGTTGTCTGCATGGGCTGTTTTTGTTTTCCAAACTTCAACTTCTCGACCACCTTTTTTGACTTTAACTTTATGTTCACTAGTTATTTGTTGAGCATAATCTAAATCACATTTTTTATAAACCATAAAACTTCCTGTTCCATTTGACCTAATAAGCCTACTTGCTATAGTTTCTTTATATTGATTAGTATTTACTATTACTAATCTCATACCATGTGCTTTAGAACTTATTTTATCTATTGTGCTTATTTTATACCTAGTAAACATTTGATTACTAGCACCTTTAACAGGCATAACCCAATCACTATTTGAATAACAGAAGTCATAGACTTCCTCTGTTCTATCCCCTGAGTCTATACAACAAAGAGATATTTGAAATACATCTCCATTTTTCTTTTTATATATAGCATTCATTCTTTCTTCTATATCTTCAAAGGTAAATACTTCACCATGTGTTATATTCCAAGATGTATAGTTTGGTCCCCATGCTCTTATTGTGTAATATAGTTTTTCTTTTTGAACGTCTACACCAGCTGTAAGTACTTGAGCCTTATCTGGAACTATAAACTCTTCATATTCACTTTGTCTTTCCATTACAACATCTGAATTAAGTTTTAATTGAGTTTCTTCCCAAGGTTCTGCAAGCCATGAATTTACAAAGTTTTGAAGCATATCAGGAAAGTTTTTAGATTTTAAAAACTCATATGCTATATCTCCAAACCTAACCCAAGGAGAATATATTGTATTTAAATGAAATGCTAGTTTTTTTCTACTTGAGCTTTTATTTTCAGCTTTCCATTTACCATTTCTAAGCATATTCATTTTATGACCATCATTAATTTTTCCTTTGCACTCTTCACATTCATAGTATGCTAAATTTGTTACCTCACTTACATCTACACCTTTAGGCCATTTAATCTGTTTAAACTTAAACTGTTGATAGGTTGCACAATGAGGACATGGTACATAATAATATCTTTTTTCATCTGCTCCTTCAAATGCCTTCCACACATTTCCATCCCTTACAGTAGGCGTTGATGTTAGGAATATCTTTTTATTGTATGCAAATGTCTTTGTTCTTTCTCTTGCTAATGAAATAGGGTCAGCTTCTTTTCCAGAGTTAGGTGGATATTTGTCAACTTCATCTAAAAATAAATATCTTATTGGTCTAGATGCTAATGATGCAGGGGAATTCGCTCCAGATAAAACAACATACATTCCATTGAACTGTAATTCTAAAACTTTAGAATCTTTTTCTTGAAATCTAGATTTTAACTGTGGTGCTAATTCCACCATAGGTTGAATCCTGTTTTTACTAGCATAGTCTGCTAATTCCAAAGTTGGATAAACAACTAATGCTGGTGCAGGATCTTGTGCTATTACATAGGCCAACATATTATTCATAGCCTCTGTACCTCCAACCTGTGTAGGTTTACAAAATATAATTTCTTCTACTTCGTTATCATTAAAAGCATCCATAATTCCTTCTAAATAAGGTGTTGTACTAGTTCTCCAAGGTCCAGGTGCTGCCGAAGTCTTTGAATCTAATATTCTATGTTTATCTGAGAACTGACTAACACTTAGATTTTCAGGTGGTTTTAATATTTTTAGACTTTTAGAAAGCCATGTAGACCATTCATCACCCTTTAATTTTTTTTGATTTTGGTGGCTCATAAACTCCATTTATGCACATTTGACTCAATGCATCTTCTATAACTTCTTTTATTTGACTTTCTATTTTTCTTGCAGTTGTTTGACCAACAATTAAACCTATATCTGTTACTATCTTTCTACTAAGTCCCATAAGACTTCTTTTTAATACAACAAAAAAGCGATTGAGTTCATCTATTACCTCATCTCGCTTTAAGTACTCACCTTTAGCTATTGAATTTTTTAAATACATATTTTCTGCTTGAGCTTCTTTGTATTTCATCTCATAATATAACTTCTTTTCTTTAAAACTCATATCCTTAGAATCTTTAACAGATTTTAAGTTTCCACTACCAACCATACCCTTCCACTTTAAAACCTCAGCCAAATCCCACCACCCTCGGCTGTGCTTTGGACATCCTTCATCAGCCCACTTTTTTATAGCTACTCTTGATACACAAAGTAATGCACAAAGTGCTTCAGTGTTTACAATTAATTTTTCGTCTTCATCCTTGTATTTCACTGCCATACAGCCACCCCCTGTAATCAATTTTTATCTATTTTTTTGTTAACTTGTTAACCATTTTTTTTTAATTTTTTTGAGCCTTACTTTGGGGTTAGCTATACCCGCAAGGCCTCCACCCCCTCAGAAGGACCCAAATTATTTTTTATATCTTTTAAATATTTATTTAACTGTCTTATAGTATGTTCACCATCTCTCAGTATAGTTGCAATACCTTTGTTTGATGTTGCTATACATTCTATTGATACAATATGATGTGTTGATATACTTAAATGCTCATTAATACTTATCCATCTCATATGTTCTATATATTCACATAACTCTTTAATATCAATACCCTCATAATGCTTTATATGTTCTTGACCATCACTCATACTTATTCTATAGATATATGCCATTATCATTATCCTTTCTATATCAAACGTATATTTATATATATTTAACATTAGATTCTAGACTTTAGTTTACATATTGTAAATTAATATAATACTTAATTCTATTTTTACAATATATAATATCTTCCCTATGTAAAAATAAAGCCTATTCTATTTTTACTTTTATTCTTGATTTATTTTAGAAAATAAAAAAAGACCAGATATTATTATCTCGTCTTTTCGTTAGAAACTTAGTTTTAAGTCTACTGTTACCCAAGTCGACTGTCTGAAACTAAATCTCTATTTCTCTTTTTTCATTAAGTTATAATTTTGCTATATTATCATATTAACATTTTAAATTCCCTAAGTAAACTCCCACTTGTCCCCAACTTATCCCACATGCATACAAATAGCATCTATTCCCCAAAGAAGTACACTAAGCTCTCTAACTACTTCATTAGTCCACTTATTTGGCATATTCTTACTACATCCTATTTCTCTTTGCATCTCTATATTACTTTTACCTTCTATTAACAATAACTCAAATGCTTGATATTTTTCATATTGTTTTCTTTCTTTATATTTTCGCTCTAAATACTCTAATTGTTCGTCTACATATTTTAAAATTTGAACAGTCTTTCCTTTGCTTTTTATAATACTTTCTAACCACATATAATCCACTTTTACGTAGTCTTCATCCATATCTGCATAAAGTATTTTTATTTCATCTTTTTCATTTAAGATATGTTGCTTTAAACTTTTATAGTTTCTCATTAGCAACTTGGTATTCTTAAATCTCCAATCTTTACCTCTATTTAATATTTTATATACTGCCCTTTCAGCTACTTCTCCAGCCATTTTATTTATGTACTTTTCATCCATAGTCTCTTTCATAACTTCTTTAACTACTTCTTTTGATATTTCTTTAGCTCTATTTTCTACATTTATATCAAACGCTCTCACCTATATCACCTTCTTATTATCTAAGTATTCCTTTATTGTATCTCTAGCTTCTTCAAATCCATTACATACTACGGCTTTATATCCTTGTTCATTGAGCTTCTTTATCCATTCTTTTTGCTCTTTACTAGTTCTGCCATTTCCATATTTCATTTCAATATATAACCCATGATAATTCCTACGAGGAACTGGAAGACATAAATCTGGTACTCCTTTTTTTAGGCCTTCTCTTTTAAGTTTCTTTCCTTGATAGTTACTTCTCTTTCCTTCATTAGGTATATGATATATAAGTTCTAACTCAGGATATATACAAGTATTTATGTTACACCAATCTATCAATGTCATTTGTTCTGTTGACTCACTTCTCTTCATATTCCTATACATGATCTATTACACATCCTTATTATCTATACTGTACTAGATTTTGATATCTCTTCTTTTCATTATCTGCCTTCAATATATCTACAATAAGTTTTGCATTTTGATAATCATTCACTAGCAAAACTAACTTACCATTTTCGTATATTCCATAATCGCAAACAACTTCTTTAACTTCATATTTATCCATTTTATTTACACCTCCTATTTTTTCTTTTATCACTTATAGACACCAATACCTCTAAACCTCCGAGTACAAGTACTGCTATATATACAATCCCTAATATATTTCTTATATTAATGTTTATCACCTCCATATTTAATCTAAGTATTTCTTCTCTAGTTCTAATATCTTAGCTTCACATTTCTTTTTTATTCTTACTCTCTTAGTTCTCTTTTTAAGAGCTTCTAGCCTATTTATTTTCTTATTAACTAATTTATCTACTTCCTTTATTAGTTCATCTATCATTTCATCTAGTATAGAGTTACTTTGTTTTAGTGTCTTATTTTCACTTACAAGTTTCTTTATTCTACTATCTCTGTCTCTAAGTTGTCTTTCGTAATTTTCTATTAGTTTCTTTCTTGAAACAAACATTTATATCACTCCGTTTCAATTCGTTAAGATACTATTTGTAACTTAACTCTTATTTTTCTTTATTTTTTCTATGTTCACAAATTCACTCCAATAATTTTTCGTACTTATTTATTGCTATTTCTATAAGCTTCTTATCTTCTTCTTTTGTATATGTATTAAGTAATTCTTTTTGCTTCTTTAAATATTCACTCGCTCTTTTTTGTATGCTATTCATCTTCTTTTACCATATTAAAATTAACTTCTGGATTAATAGAACAAGCATCATGAAAATAATGTTTTTCACCATTTATTATCATTTCTACTGGTTCTGTCTTTATAGCTACTCCACACTTTGAACATATTTTACCTTGTAGTTCTTTTTCTGCCTGTTTAATTGCTTCTATATCACTTATATCTTTGTTATTTTGCTTTATTTGTTTTGCTAAGTCTCTTATAACTTCCGATTGATCTAGTGTAATAAATTCACTTATTTCAACTTCTTCATCCATTACACACATTTTAGGCTTCTTTTCATTACTCAATATGACTCACTCTCCTATATTAATTTCTGTTTATTAACTTATGTACTAATCCAGTAGAGCAATTAAATATACTGGCTATCTCTCTATATGACTTACCTTGAAATCTATAGAATTTCATTGACTCTATATCATGTGCCTCAAACTTATTTTTCCTTCCTCTTTTTTTATTTTTAAACTTGCTTAACTCTTCTTTTAACTCTTTATTTTCTTTTTCAAGTTCTTCAATCCTATATTTCAATGATTCTATACTGTCCATATTTAATTCTCCTTGTTCATTTTTATTAATGAACGTATTTTAGTTTTTTAAGGTACTGAAATTCATTTTTTTAATTGAATTTATGAACATTGTTTTTTATTTTTTAACCAGTATTTTTTAATATTTCACTTACTTTACTAAAACTCTCTGTTCCATAGAGCTTGTACAATTTAGTTCTTATCTGTTTTGTTGTTTTATTTATCTCTTTTGATATATCTTCACATGTCATTTTTTCTCTTATACATTTATTTAATATTTCTATTTCTTCTTTACTCCATTTTGTTATTGCTATTATTGGTCTTTCTTTTATACCTTCACGCTTTATTTTGCTTTCGATTTGTTCTATATCTCTATCCAATCTAATTGATATATCTTCATATGTATATTTATGTTGTTTTAATAAAAATACTAGATATTCACTTTCTTTAGATGTCCACTTACGATATCTTTTAGATTTTACTTTTCTTTCAATATCTTCTGTTCTCTTTTTGTCTACCCAGCTTGGCTCTTTGCCTAATATATTTCTTTCTAATTCAGATAAATCTAATATCTGTTTATTTTGTTCTGCCCAATTCCAAAAATCGTCTATATATATAATCCTAAATCTGTTGTTTTTAACTCGCTTATACTTTATTGGACATCCATATTTAATTAATTTATCACTTAAAAATCGTGGTCTTGAACTTAATGTATTTAATAATTCATTAAATGTTATATAGTCTCCACTTTTTAAATATACTCCTAAATTTAACCGTCTCGCTTTAATTGCTATAGCTAATTCAGTCCTATTAAATTTCTTTGCTATATTTTTTATAGATTCAATTCCCCATTTTTCCTGTAGATATTCTATTTCTTTCTTACTCCATCTTCTGCTTTTCATATATTCACCCCCCTATTTTTTATAATAAATTTCCTATAGGTACTTTTATTTGATTTTAATTTTTTCAATTGGTATAATTTGGATAATATCTTTTTATAAGATATTGGGGTTTACTAGGTGATGTTTTATAAATACACTTTCTTACTTTTTGTAAATATTTAACTCATTATTTTGAGTTACGTTATTCATTTTTGTCTTTAGAGCAGGTATATTTTATATACTTGCTCTTTTCATGTTCATAAACATTTTTATAAAAAATATATTAGTTATAGATATATTTCTTTGATTTTATTTAACGTTATTGATATAATACTTTTTAACCTTAAATTTTCTTAGAGTTTATAGATATTTCATATTTTACTGAACTGAGAGAGCAGATATATTATTTATATCTGCTCTTTCCCTTTTTAATAAATTTCCTATAGGTACTTTTAATTGATTTTAATTTTTTCAATTGATATAATTTGGATAATATCTTTTATTAAGGTATTAGTGTTTATTATGTGTTGTTCATATAAACAAACTTCTTACTTTCTACTTTTTAAAGACTTAAATTCATAATTTAAGTTACATATTCATTTTTATTAAAGAGCAGGCATATTTTATATACCTGCTCTTTACATTTTATAAATAAAAAATATATTATAGGTATAATTCTTTGATTTTATTTAGTGTTATTGGTATAATACTTTTTAACTTTAAATTTTTCTTAGAGTTTATAGATATTTCATTTTTTACTGAACTGAGAGAGCAGATATAAATAATATATCTGCTCTCTCCCTTTTTAATAAATTTCCTATAGGTACTTTTAATTGATTTTAATTTTTTTAATTGATATAATTTGGATAATATCTTTTATTAAGATATTGGGGTTTATTACATGGGGGTTCTTATGAATACACTTTTAATTTGTGTAGAGATTTAAGTCATTTATCTGAGTTAAATCGTTTGTTCTTTTATAGAGCAGGTATATTTTATATACCTGCTCTCTCCTATTTCTAATAAAAAATATATTATAGTTATAATTCTTTGATTTTATTTAATGTTATTGATATAATATTTTTTAACTTTAGAATTAATTCTAAAGTTAAAAAATATTCATGTTCTACTTATTCTTAATTTAAATTAGAGAGCAGATGTATTATATATATCTGCTCTTTTCCTTTTTAATAAAATTCTTATAGGTACTTTTAATTGATTTTTATTTATTCAATTGATATAATTTCACTAATATCTTTTCATTTAAGATATTTCTTGTAATACATTTATGTAATGTTTCGATTTTACAGTATTATTAAATTTTTCTTTAGAGCAGGTATATTTTATATACCTGCTCGCTCCCTTTTTTAACTTATTTTCCTAAAAATTTCTTTCTTTTTTCTCTATGATCCTCAACTATTTCAACTTTTTTTATTTTATATTCTTTCATTTCATTATTTTTCATATCTCTTACTCTTCTTTTCTTTTATATTTTCTAAAATGCTTATATAAGCTCTATTTAAGTTCCATAAGCATTTTAGATTTGCATTATCTTTGAATTTTTCTATATAATCATCTAAAAGTTTTTCTCTTTCTTTTGATTCTTCAATTAGCTTATTTAACCAAATTAAATCATCTTCTTTATTGTTTGTTTTTATATATATACAATCTGTATATCCCTGCTCTTTTGCCATTTTTGAGCATACTTCTTTTTTACCTTCATCTATTTTGCAAGTAGAAATTTTATTGTCATTTTCAAATAAACAACTCATCTATAAATCATCCTCCCTTTTATATCAATTCAAATTATAAAGAGCTTTATATATTCAATTTTCAAGGTTCTTCATTTCTTTTTTTATATCAATCTAACTTTCTCATTAAAGCATATATGTAGGGCTTTCCATTATATTTGTTTATTCTTACTTCTGAGCCTATAAAAATATATCCTGGATTTATTTTTAGCATTTCTTCTTCGATTAAATGATTGTATCTAGTCATGTTATTTATTTTTTTCTTTGAAAATTTAGATGCACTTACTGTTAATTTTGGATTCTTTAAATTTCTACTGCTAACCCACCTTTTTTTACCTTTTGGGTCTTTAGATAAATATTCAGCTAATCCAGTTAACCATTTTTCATCAGGATCTAAACGTCTAATATTATTCCTTCTTCCAAATGTCCATTGAGCCTCTACAACTTCCATAGGCAAAACTGAGTTCATAATTAAGTGATAATGACATCTAATTTTATTCTTCTCTACTGAATGTTCTATTACATAGATATACTTAATTCTTTTTATCTTTGACTTTTGTATACCTAGACCTCTTTGTTCTCTTTCATACTTTCTATTAAGTCTACGTATATAGATTTTTATATTTTTCTTAGCTTCTTCATACGCCTTAGGCTCTTTACCTTTTTCATATGTTAAAGTTACAAAATAATCTCCTTTTCCAAAGTTTGTATTTATTTTTCTTATGAAGTACTTTCTAGCTCTTTTATCATTAAATCTTGTTTGAGCTTCTCTATCTTTTTTTATTTTCCATTCAGAAGGTATTTCGTCTTTGCTAAAGGTTGGATATATTTCTACCTCTCTAATAACTCCGCTTGTTATTGTCTTAGTTTCATAAATACATCCTTTTGTCACATCCATAACTTCTATTTCATTACAATCAATTAATTCTGTATGTAGTCTTTCATAATCATATCCAACATACTTTCTATTTTTCTTCCTCATTTAATCCACCTATTTTTTATAACTTGGTTCTTTTGTTACTATCTATAACAAGACCGCAAAAGACCCCTACAGTCCTTGGTTTTTCAAACTTCTTATGTACTTTTAGTTAGTGTGTGATTTTTAAGAATCACACACTTTTATTTTTCTTATCTATTTCTTCTTTTTTTCTCTCTAAACATATCCTTTCTCTAGTTTCTCTTGTCCCTTGCATATATGCAATAATTGCACTTTTATCTTTTTCATCGACTTTTTCAATTTCATCAAATAAATTTTTTATTCTTTGTTCTTTTTCTTCTGTAGACATTTTTTCACCTCTTTTTTCTTTTGTAACAAAATATTCTACACTATGTTTTATTTTGTGTCAAAAGTTTTGCTATATTTTTAAAAGTTTTTTATTTTTTTCACTTTTGTTACAAAAGTTTTTATGTTATTATCTTTTGGAGGTGATTAAATGAAATCAAGGTTAAAAGAAATCAGAAAAGCTTTAAATCTTACACAAAAAGAATTCGGCGAAAAAATTGGCTTAAGTGATTCTAATATATCTAATTTAGAAAAAGGTAATATAAACCTTATAGATAGAAATATTAAATCCATTTGCGCTATATATAATGTTAATAGAGAATGGTTTGAAACTGGAAAAGGCGAAATGTTTTTAGAATTAACAAAAGAAGATGAGTTTAATATTTTAGTCGGAAAATTAGCTGCTGAAGAAGATAGTTTCAAAAAAAGGTTTATAGAGGAAATACTTAAGCTAAATGATGATGAGTGGTGTTTTGTTGAAGAATTTATAAAAAGAATAAAAAACTAGATACATCTGTATCTAGTTTTTTTTAATTTTTAATATCCCTATAATTAAAAATTTAATTTTTCTTAATATATTTATATTATCTATTATATTTATAATTTCTATTAATTCTTCTTTCAAATCCTTTACTTCTTCAATCATGATCTATTCCTCCATATATGCTTTTTCTATTCTATTTTTTGCTATTTCAAAATATGTATTATCTAATTCAATTCCTATAAATTTATATTTAGTAGTTGCACATGCAACACCAACTATACCTGTAGTTTTTTAGATTTGAATGTATTAATTTTGTTGTAAATGGTTGATCTGAAAATAATACTATAGCTCCATTATCTTTTATAATTCTATGATATTGCTCCCACATCAAATCAAATGGAATTATATTATCCCACTTACAATTAGTTGTTCCAAATGGAGGATCACAAAGAATCAAATCTATAGATTTATCATTTATATTTTTCATAACCTCAATGCAATCTCAATTATGTAGCTTATACCTTTTAATACTATTCATATTTCAACCTCCTTTTTCATAATATCAATATTCTACACTGAGGAAGTGTGAATCTCATGAACATTTTCATACAAATTTATACATAAAACGACAAAGGAGTGTATAGTATGATTAGGAAAAAAAGACTCGAAAAAAAATTAACTCAAAATCAATTAGCGAGACGTTTAAATGTTAGCCGTAGTTATATTTCAAAGTTAGAAAACAAGAGTTTTAATAATCCAAGTCTTAACTTTCTTAAAAAATTAGCTTATATATTAGATTTAGAATTGGATGACTTGCTTGATTGGATTTTACGATAAGTCTAAAAAATAAAAAAAATGTTTAAAAACATAAAAAATACCAATTTAATTTATAAAATAGGCGTTTTTATTTGACAAAAACGAATTTTAAGATTATTATTATCTTAAAATTAAACATAAAAAAAGCCTACTGGTTAAGTAAGAGCGCCAACTCTTAGTTTAACCACCACATGATATGAGCAAGATATCAGGTAGTTTGTAGACTTATTTTTTTACAATATTTATTATATGTAAATATACTATCACATATTCTAGTATTTTTCAATAAATATAATAAATTTGTACTTAAATTTGTCCTTCTAAGCCTTGATATTAAAATATCAGGGTTTTTTTAATTAACAGGAGGATAAATAAAATGAGATGCAGACTACTTTTTAATGAAGAACCAATAACTATAAATAGATTAGCAGCAAATGTATTAGGATTAAACGAGGCAATAGTTGTACAACAAATACATTACTGGTTAAATATAAATGATAAAGCAAAAATAAATATATATGATGATAAAGTATGGACTTTTAATACATATGAAAACTGGCAAAAAGAAAACTTTACATTCTGGAGTATATCTACTCTAAAAAGAATCTTTAAAAAACTATTTGATACAAAAATATTAATCAAAGGTAATTATAATAAGAAAAAATATGACCGTACTCTATGGGTAACGTTAGATTATAACAAGTTAGAAGAACTACTTTTAGAATATGAATCTAAGACTATAAATACAGATGTCGAAGATATGGAACACACAGAAAACGTTGAAATTTCAACAAAGTGTCAAAATGATACTATGAGTAATTCCAACATAGTATCAAATTGCTACTATGCAAAGTGTCAAAATGATACTATGGATAGTGTCAACTTGACACCACCTATACCAAAGACTACTAAAGAGACTACTAAAGAGATTACTATTAGTACTACGCATCAAAATGCTGTAGTAGAAAAAAAAGAGGCAGTTGATACAAACAAAGAGCTAATAGAATCAAATACACATTTAATAATTGATTCACCTAACAAAGAATACAAAATCAAAAAATGGAAAAAGGATAGACTTATAAAAGCTATTGAGGTATTTAAATCTCAAGAAGGTGTATATTTCTCATTACTTGAAAAGATATACAAAGATGATAAAAACTTTGCAATATATGAATCATCTAAAAATAATTCTAATAAAAAAGAATCTAGTCAAGTAAAAACTAAAAATAACAAATTCCATAATTTTAATGAAACATTTGTAAATTATTCAGAAAATGAATTAGATAAAATTATAGAAAAATCTCAAAATGAAAAATTTAAGTTAAACAATACAGAAAATAATGTTGATGATAAAAACTTAATAAATAAAGCAATAGAATTATTACAAGCAGAAACTGTTTTAACTGTTAATCCTGATGATAGATACTGGGCATATGAAATAAAGAAAAAGGTGCAAGAATTAAAAGGGATATAAATTATAAATTTAAGCCTATAGAGAATAATACGCGTGAACCGAAATACGAAAATCTGATTTTGGATAAGTTGTACATAAAAATCTTAAACAATGTGGTGATAGAATGAGAAAATATAAAGCAAAGATGAGATATTGCAATAAATGGGTTTATGGTAATTTAGTTAACGATAAATTTCTAAAATACTGTATTAATGATGATGCAGAAGGTGTAAGAGCGATAGATCCAATAACTCTATGTGAAGAGACAGGCTTTATTGATATGCATAATACTCGTATTTTCACTAACGATTTTGTATGTAGAAAATTTTCAAAAGGAGTTATTGTCAAAAGGCATAATAAATTCTATATCCGTTGGGGTAGGTTTAAAATTGAAAAAATGGCAGATGCTACAGATTTAGAAGTATATAGAAATGAATATGATGAGTATTAATCATAGAAAGGGTACTAAGAAAAAAAGTAGTCCCCAGGGGACTACTTTTTTCACTAATCTTAATCGTTATTTGAGGATATTTGGAGTAAGAAACCATAAAATAAATGAAGGGTAGAAGATGATTAATATGAAAAAGCAAAATAATAAGGTAAGACATAAATACAAGAGACTAAAACTATCAATTGTTATTTTGATAATTTTAAATATTATAATGGCTGTGTTAATTTCTAAGGTATAGCATTTGATTTTAAATATATATCCATTCTTAAAAAGGGTACTATAAAAAAGTAGTCCCCCGGGGACTACTTTTTCAATAATTCTAATCGTCCTTCGATGATATCCGGAGTTAGAAGTTGTAAAAAATGACGAGATAGAAGACGATTAATATGATAAGAATTGTGAAATAAATTTTTAGTGAAAAAAGATATAAGAGACACATACCTTAGGTGCTCTTAAAATTAGCATTATAAATCGTCTTTTTAAAGAGGTATATTTAGATATTATATCTCGCTGAGCATTCCTTAATTTATTAGCATCGAACTTAAATATACAAATTACAGTAACAATAAATAAAGGAAGATACAATAAGTTAAAAATTGATATCAGAGCAAATATTAAAGTTAATAGTATAAATATTGTTTTTATAAGAATATTGTAATATTTAACTTGTTTATTTGAAAGATTAGCCCAGCTATATTTTCTGCTTTTTAATTTATAAATTCTAGCATCAAAAAGATCATTTAAATCAAAATCTTTATTACTATATCTTTTTTTAGTATTACATTTGTAGTATATGAAACACAATGACTAAAGTTAGCTGTAATTCTTCCTCGACTATTAAATGTTGCATTACCTATTTTAACTGATGTTGATATCCCTTTTTTACTAATATTTAAGTTAATTCCAGGTGCTATGAAAAAAAGTAGTCCCCGGGGGACTACTTTTTCAATAAAAACAATCTAATTGGAAAATTAAACTTTTTTCAAGGAAAACATTGAACCATATCACGTAACGTGATATAATATAAATATACCAAGAGAGGTAAGTGGTATCTAGAGTATCAAGAAAACAAAATAGAAAGGAAGAACGTAGACAGTAAATAGTTAAGTTCTTCCAAGTAGCAACTTTAATTCCAAGTTTTGTTAATGGAGTTATAACATTAATTAAAAACTTAGAAAGTTAAAGAATTAAAATGATAAGGGAGGACGGCATTCCTCCCTTGTCAAAAAAGTATATCATAGACACTTAAAAATAAAAAGATGAAAACAAATTTTAAATTATTATTTTGGATATCATTTTTTGTTATTCAACTAATCATATTTTTTATTTTAGTATCAGGTTAGGAGAAAGTAAAAATGGAAAAGAGAAATCTAAATGTAAGTTTTAATAAGTCTGGTCGTGGTAGTTTAACAACTAGAGTAACATTACCTATCGCTTGGATTAAAGAAATGGGAATTGATGAAGAGAATAGAAAAATAGAAGTTGTATTTGAGAATAACGAGATAAGAATTAAGAAACTTGACAAGTAAATAAAAGTAGTCCCCCGGGGACTACTTTTATTCACTTAGCAAAATGAGTACATTATAAAGGAGAGTTGATTATGAAAAAAATAAGTATACTTAATATAAAGGGTGGAGTTGCAAAAACTACAAGCGCTATAAATTTAGCAGCAATATTAGCAGATGAAGGAAATAAAGTTCTATTAGTTGATGTTGATGCACAGTCAAACTCTACAATGTCTTTTAAATCATATGATATAGATGCTCTTAGTGTATCTGATGTTTTATTAAATAAAGATATAGGTATAGATGAAGTTATAAAAGAAACTGAATATGAGAATATAAACATTTTACCAAGCAATATATCTTTAGCTTTTGCAGAAAAGAAAATACTATTGGACGTAACTAGAAATCAACAAAATAGGCTTAAAAGGATGTTAGAACAAGTTAATGATAAATACGACTATTGTATAATAGATTGTCCCCCTAGCCTTAATATGATAACAATAAATGCATTAGTGGCTAGTGATGAAGTTATTGTACCTATAAAGATAGATAAATTTGCTTTAGATGGATTAGAATATTTACTTGAAAGCATAGAGGAAATTAAAGAAGAGTTTAACCCAGATCTACAATTTAAAGGATGCTTTGTAACAATGGATACTGCAACAGTAGTTAACAAGGAAATTAAGAAAGCTCTAAAGTCGATTTTAAAAGATAAATTATTTGATACAACAATAAGACAAAATGTATCTGTAACAGAAGCATCTTTTGAACAAATGCCAGTTGTTTACTACAAAAAAAGTTCTAATGCAAGTAAAGACTATAAGGCTTTAGTTAAGGAGGTATTCTAGTGGCTAAAAGATTTAGTATAAGTGAAGGTATGTTAAATGGTATATCTAAGAATACTGAAAAAGTATCTACTATTGAAGCAAAGGAAAACTTTAAAATTGATTATATAGATATAGATAAAATAGTTAGAAATGAAAAAAACTTTTATGAAATAAATGATATAGAAGAATTAGCCGAAGACATTTCAATAAATGGTCTTAATCACAACTTAGTAGTTATTCCACTAGAAAAAGGGCTATATAAACTAATAAGTGGTGAAAGAAGATACACAGCTTTAAAATCATTAGTTGAAAAAGGTGAGGCAAAATTTAAAATTGTTCCTTGTAAAATTTCAAACTTAAATGAGCTAGATAGTGAAATAGTGTTAATACAATCTAATGCACAAACAAGAGAACTTTCAGAAGCAGATAAATTAAAACAAGTTCAAAGATTAACTGAACTTTATAAAATTAAAAAGAATAACGGTGAAAAAGTAGGAAGAATTAGAGAGGTAATAGCATCAGATACAGGACTAAGTCCTACTCAAGTAGGTAGATATGAAAGAATAAATAAATCTCTTATACCAGAACTTAAATCTTTATTAGAGGAAGGGAATTTAACTATAGCAAATGCGAGTGAATTTGCAGTATTAAGTGAAGATAATCAAAAAATCATTTTAAATATAATACAAAATAAAGTTGAAATAAGCAAAAATGAAGCAAATAAGCTTAAAAATGAATTTAAGGAATTAGAAAAAATAAAAAATGATTTATCCAAAAAAGAAGAAATTTATTTAAGAAGAATAGAAGTATTAACTAAAGAAAATGAAAATGCTTCTAAAAATATAGATAAAGAAATAGAAAAAATTAAGTTAGAACTAGAAGAAAAATATAATTTAGATAAAGAAGATCTAATACTAAAGGAACAGCAAATAGAAAAATTAAATGAAGAAAAGTTAGCAATAGAAAATGAGAAACAAAAACTTCTTAAAACATTAAATAATCCAAATAATATAGATAAAATAGTTAATTATAAGGCAAAAGAAATAGCCGAAAATTTTGAAAGGAATAAAAAGAAATTAGAAGAAGAAAACAAACAATTAAAAAATGAATTGAGTGAAATAAAAAAAGATGAAGATAAAATAGAATTAAATCAAGAATTAAAAGTAAGATTAAGAAATGTTAGGAAAGAAATGAGTAAGATTGCAGGGTTAATGGCAAACAATACAATAATGGATGAAAAAACTATAAAAGAAGTTAATAACTTAAAAAGTGAATTGAGATTTTTAAATGAACAGATAGAGTTGTATATAGAGCAAACTAAAATATAAAAAGTGTCCCCCGGGGACATTTTTTATATAAATACAACACAACTTATAAAAATTATTTATTATAGAATAGTTATAACTATGTTAAATGTGAGAATATTATACTAAATGCATTTTAAATAAAGGAGACATATAGTTAGTGAGGAATATAGACTTAAGGGAAAAATATGTTAATAAATATTTATCAGACAAAGAAATGAAAGAAATAATTTCATCAAAAAGATATAAGAATAAAAGAGGAAGAACTGGAAATTCTGATATTCTTTTTTATATTTTAGAACCTGAACATGAAGAGGATCAAGAAGTATATGTATGTATTCAAGGAGTTTTCTTTGAACATGAAATACCTAGTAATATAAGTTTTTAAGTTGAATTATTTGGAGAATAACTGTAAATATTAAAGGCTTGTAAATATTGTACACAGAAATGTAAGATACATAATTTAAGTAAATGTACAGGAGTGTATTGACATATTTCAGTGATTTAGAAATATCAACGTAAAATGTATATTTATCAACAAAATCAACAGATTTATCAACAGAAAACGACAAATTACTAACAATATAAAAATATATAAAATAAAAAGACTAGGAATCATATTATGAAACCTAGTCTTTTTATTGTTAGAAATGATTATATAGATTATAAGTCATATAAATATTTATATGGATCATATTAATAATATTATATTTTAAAATTTTTTTAAATAAAATGACCTATTTTATAAAAATAAAAAAGGAGCAAGAATGAAACTCTTTACTCCTTTTAAGTTAGTTTTAATCCCTAGAATAAACTTAATAATATAAAAGCAATAAATAACTTATACATATAGTATCAAAAAATAATTTTAAAATCAAACGACATTATTTAAATATATAAAGCGAAAAGACCACGAATCGCATTGTGAAACTTAGTCTTTTGATAATAAGTCAGAAATTATTAATTGATTTTAAGGCTGCTAAAACACTTATGCTTAACAAAATAATATTATATTTTAAAATCTTTTTCAAATAAAACTACATATTTTATAAAAATAAAAAAAGGAGCGAGAGTTAGACTTTTGCTCCTTTTTTTATGATTTTATAAAATCTCAAATAACATAGAAAGGTTTAATTCATGTTATCAAAAATAAAATTTGAAGTCAAACAATTCTATCTATAGTTATAAAATATTTTTAATAATACTATATTTGGTCAAAAAGCAAGATAAAAATATATATAATAAAAACACTAGGTTTCACATTATGAAACCTAGTGTTTTTATTATTGTTAGAAGAAAAAATATACTTATTATAAGCAATTTAAATACTTATACAGCTTATATTAAGAATATTATATTTTTAATATTTTTTCAAATAAAACCACCTATTATATAAAATAAAAAAGGAGCATTTGTGAGAAATCATTGCTCCTTTTTTATTATTTATATATCATCGGAATTATATGTTAAAGATTAATTATGATACTATCAAAAAAAATTTTAGAAATCAAATAAAACTACCTATAGTTATAAAATATTTTTTGTTAACATTACCATATATTAAAAAATAGCAGAATAAAAAGACTAGGAATCATATTATGAAACTTAGCCTTTTTACTTTGTCGGAAACGACTTAAATATAAGTTATTCAATATTTATACTATCATATTAAGAATATTATATTTTTAATATTTTTTCAAATAAAACCACCTATTATATAAAATAAAAAAGGAGCAATAGTTATACTTTTGCTCCTTTTTTACTTATGATGGTTAAAAAATACCTAGAAAGGCTTAATTCATATTATCAAAAAAAGAATTTAAAAGTCAAATGATTTTACCTATAGTTATAAATTTTTTATTAAAACTACCCTACATCAAAAAATAACAAAATCAAAAGACTAGGAATTACATTGCAAAACCTAGTCTTTTGATAATAAGTCAGAAACTATTCATTGATTTTAAGATTGTCTAAGCACATATGCTTAATAAAATAATATTATATTCTTTTTAATTTTTCAAATAAAACTACCTATAGTTATAAAATATTTTTTATTAATACTAAACTATGTCAAAAAGTAACAACTAGAAATAGTATATAGGTATTAAATATACTTTAATCTATAAAAAAATATATAAATAGGAGTTTTTGATACTTATAATTAAAATTAAATGATATAATTATTTTGAAAAGTGTTAAAAAATTTGTCTTTTTAGTTGCAGTAAAAAAATGAGCCTAATTAAAGGCTTATTTTTTTGTTGTAAAATATTTATTTGGAATTTTTTGAATATAAATAGATTTTATATTACATATAGGATGGTGATTTATATTGGATTTGTTATTTCTTATAGTATTTGTATTAATTCTTACAATTTAATAAAAATAAAAAAGAGCAACAGTTGACCTATTGCTCTCTTTTATTTTTGACAACAAATTAAAACAACAAAGAAAGGATTATCTCATACTAACAAAAAAACATTTCAAAGTCAAATAATTATCATTATAATTAGAAAACAATTCTTATTAACATTAAAACATGTCAAAAAGTATGATTTAGAAAATAAATCGAAGAAAAAAATAATTTAGTTGTATATATATAAATATGAATAATAAACGATAAATTATTAAATTTTAAAAAATACAAAATAAAAAGACTAGGTATTAGTTCAAATTATGAAACCTAGTCTTTTTATTTTATCAGAAAAAATTTTAAGTTATGTAAAAAATTTGTACAGCTTGTATCAATAATATTATATTTAAAAAAAATTTTCAAATAAAACTACCTATAATATAAAAATTAAAAAGGAGCAATAGTTTAAAACTTTTACTCCTTTTTAATTACTTTTGACCTATGAAAACTTAAAAATAACCTAGAAAGGTTTAATTCATAATATCAAAAAAATATTTTAAAATCAAATAAAACTATGTATAGTTATAAAATATTTTTTATTAATACTAGAGCATGTCAAAAAGTAAGCCATGTCAAAAGTAAAATAAAGATATATATAATAAAAAGGCTAGGAATCACATTGTGAAACCTAGCCTTTTTATTATAAGTCGGAAATTATTAATTAATTTTAAGGTTGTCTAAACACTTATGTTTAATAAAATAATATTATATTTTTAAAAATTCTTCAAACAAAACTACCTATTATAAAAAATAAAAAAGGAGTATGAGTGAGGACTTCATTACTCATACTCCTTTTTCGGACAAAACTTCCAAAAATATATGTTAAAGAATAATTATGATAATATTAATAATATCAAAAAAAAATTAAAAAAATCAAATAAAACCACCTATAGTTATAAAATATTTCTTATTAATACTACTCTATGTCAAAAAGTATGATTTAGAAAATAAATTGAAGAAAAAAATTAATCTAGTTGTACATATATAAATATCAACATGAAAATACAATGTTATTAACAGTTGAGAAGATATTAAAAACAAAAATACTAGGTGTCATATTATGAAACCTAGTATTTCTGCGCTATAAGAATACTTTTGTTAGTTAGTTGAAAAAACAATTTCGAATAAGATAGTACTATATTTTAAAATTTTTTTCAAATAAAACTGCTTATTATACAAAATAAAAAAGGAGTAATAGTTATATTTTTACTCCTTTTTCATGACTTTAAAATTTTTAGAATAATAAAGAAAAATTTAAATCAATATTATCAAAAAAGCATTTTAAAGTCAAATAAAACTATGTATATTTATAAAATATTTTTTATTAACATTATCATATATCAAAAAATAGCAGAATAAAAAGACTAGGAATCATATTATGAAACTTAGCCTTTTTACTTTGTCGGAAACGACTTAAATATAAGTTATTCAATATTTATACTATCATATTAATAATATTATATTTCTAATATTTTTTCAAATAAAACTACCTATTATATAAAAATTAAAAAGGAGCAATAGTTTAAAACCATTACTCCTTTTTAACTTGTGTTTAACTCATTTAAATTTACGATAATTTAAAAAGTAACATAGAAAGGTTTAATTAATACTATCAAATATAAAATTTGAAGTCAAATAATTATACCTATAGCTATTAATTATATATTTTTATTAATACTAAACTATGTCAAAAAGTGTACTTTATGAAATACATTATTTTTTATATGATTTATATTTCAAAAATACTAGAAAAATATATGAAATATGTCAAATACAATAAAGTGATTTTTGACATATAAAACATAAATAAAAAAGGCAAATGAACTTATAAGAGATCATTTGCCTTTTTTGATAATAAAATCCATAGAAGATCATTCAAAATAAACTTCCAACTACATTTTTATACTAACAAAAAATGATTTTGATGTCAAATAATTAAAAAGACTAGGTTTATTATACCTAGTCTTTTTTTCTAAAAACTATAAAAATAAGAATATATTATAAAATAACTAGCATAAATATATTTATCTAGTGTATAATATAATCATAAAAAAGAAATTACAATCTATTCGCGCAGAGTGTGGTTTCTAATTAAGTTAATAATTATTTATTAGAATCACTCTTACCGCCATTAGAGTGATTTTTAATTTTATCATATATGTAAGCTCCAAGTATACTGATAAGTATGTTATCGGAGTTACTTATTAGAAAATTTAATATTTCCATACTTCCTCACCTCCTTCCTGTAAAGAAGTAGGTGATTTTTCTTTAGTATAGAAACCATCACTCTTAGATTGTAATTTCTATGAGTATTATATCATAAACATTATAATAAATAGAATATAAAATATTTTAATATAGATATGAAAAAAGAACTAGGGGTGTACGACCTAGTCCTTTTTTATGTATCTATTTTATTTATAAGTATTTGGGCTTGAATATATTTTAGAACATAACCACATATAATTCAATAAAAACTACATATAAAAGTAAAAAGGAACAGTGGTTGGTTTCTGTTCCTTTTTATCTCGTTTCTAAATCTAACCAGTACTACATTTTACTTCTATAGTTTGAAGATTAATAAGTTTCATCTTATTAGGTTTATCATAATATATTATCCAAAATAGTATCTAATGTTTATTTTAACTTCAAATGTTTAATATGTACATACTAAATATATACTTTTAATAAAAAAGAGACTATATAATATATAAATAGTCTCTTTCTTAATTCACTACACTTATACAAAATGTTTAATAGTAAGATATAAATCAGGTTACTTACATAATACAACAATATTTTACAAAAAAACAATAATATAAATTTATTTATATATATTCTTTTTATAATATAACTATTTATAAAAAATAAATGACTACCCTATTTAGGATAGCCATTTATTTTTTTATAATGTTCAATAAAATAATATAGTCTAAAAACACTATAAATAATAAATCTAATGAGTAATTATAATATTATCAAAAAAGTATTTTTTAGTCAATTACTTCAATTTACTTTACAAAAAAGACTCGGTATAGAAATTTAATACCGAGTCTTTTTTTTCGAATATACTGTAAAAGATTTAATTTTTATACATATAAAATAATATTGTATTTTTTAATATTATGCAAGAAAAATAATATACAAAAATATAAAAAAAGACCGCCTTATATAAGGACAGTCTTTTTTTAGGGTTATATAATTAAATATTGTAGTTTTGTGTATATAATATTATCAAAAATATGATTAAAAATCAAATATATACAAAAAATAAAAGATACTGCTCATTATTTTTATTAAAATAAAAGCAGTATCTTTTGGATAATTAATTGGAATATGATTTTATAACTAAAAATTTAGATATAATTTGTGTTAAGTATAATACTATCAAAATAATATTTTTAAGTCAAATATTTATACCTATTATTTATAACAATTCTATATAGTCTGTATGGATGTATCCAAGGCCTTTATTCCCTTTATATCCTTCTATACTTATCCATCCATTTATACAATAATTTAATTTAACAATATCATTTTTCTTTAATTTTCCTATAATATCAAAGTTAGTTCCTCTATCCCATCTAACATTTAATACATTCGCTGTAACTCTAGCTTTCTTGCCTGTATAATCTCCATTTTTAAACTTATTTGTTGATGATCCTTGACTAGTATTACTATTTTGTTTATTATCTATTTTTTCATTTAATATACCTTCAACTATTGCTTTTGCTATTGCTTTATATCCTACCTTTTTGTATAGTAAAACATCATCTTTATCATCTATAAAACAACATTCTATAAGTATTGCTGGTGCTTTTGTTTTTCTTAATACATAGTAATCTTTTTTAATTTTAACTCCTCTATTATCAAAACCTAATTTTGATATATTTTTACATATTCTTTCTGCAATATCTTTAGTTTTTTCATCATAACAATATACTTCAACCCCTGCATTATCACCATCCCCGTCTTCATCATCTCGTCCAGAGTTAAAATGTATAGATACGTCTAAATCAACATTATGTGCGTTACATTTGGCAACAATTTGATATAAGTTTTTATCCTGTGTTCCTGCTGAATCTACAGTACAATCATACGTAATATTATTTTCTTCTTTTAATAATCTTATAACTTCATCTTTTACATTTCTATCTTCAACAGATTCATGTATCCATCCTATACCATCTATATAAGAACTAGCTCCACTTGCTCCTTTTCCTTGTGCATCATGTCCTGCATGTATATTAGATTTCATGATTAATTACCTACCTTTTCTAAAATTTAATTTATTAAAAAAGAGCTATTTAATTAATAGCTCCATCTAATTTATTTCTTATTTCTTTAACATCTTCTTTTACTTCTTCTACAGTTTTAAGCTTCTCTGCCATTTCTTGCATTACATTTTGATTATTAAATATTATACTTTGTAATTTATCTTCTCTTTCCTGTGCCTTTGCTTCTCTTTCTCTAGCTTCTTTTTTACTATCAAATAATAGCCAACAGAATAGGATTGCGAAAATACCTTGTGTAAGTATAACATCATTAAAAAACTTATCCATAAAATTTCCTTTCTATATTGTATTAAAAAGGCTAGAAAATTAATTCTAGCCAATAAAAAAAGACTATGCTTTGTAGTCCTCTCCTGTTATCTCTTTATATTCATCTTCAGTTATTTTTCCACTTATAACAAATACTTTTACTTCTTCTTTAGTATATTTACCTTTACCATAATATCTGTTTATTTTTTCAAACCAATCCATTTTCATTTTAATTACCTCCCATCATAGCTATTTCTAAAGTTAAATCTGCTAAATCATTCTCTAGTGTCTCTAACCTTAAATCTTTCATTGCATTATCTAATAATAAATCAGCATTTTCTTCTTCCAAAGCAGATAGTTTATCATTTACTTCATTTTCCCAAGTTAAATTTGACGAATTATCAGGCATTGAAATACTTGAAAATACTAATTCTTTAGTTTCTAAATTAACACTGGTACAATCTTTACCATTAGCTAATTTATTAAATTCTCCATAATTTAATTGTACTGATGATATTGTATCTTTATTTCTTTCACTAAGTTCAGGATATATACAATAATCTTCATCAAAAGTTGTATCTCTTGAAACATTAACTAAATCACCGATTACCAATAATGTATTTCCTGTTATATTACAATAGTATATCTTTGTTCCTACATTCATAAGTTACCTCCTTATTCAACTGCAATCCATTTTACAGTTATTTTTTTAGGACTATCTCCTCCAAAGCAAACAGGCATTTTAAATCCACCCTTAAATAAAGTTTCTTGTGTAATATTATATTTATGAAACAACATATACTGATTATCTGTATATGTTATGTAGCTATAATTTGAGTTTATATCTAGATCAAGATAACATATAAG
>NZ_JBCIUO010000016.1:0-34802 GCF_039031195.1 Romboutsia sp. MSSM.1001216sp_RTP31141st1_G3_RTP31141_220114
TGACCCATCCGCGACTCGAACGCGGGACACCCTGATTAAAAGTCAGGTGCTCTACCGACTGAGCTAATGGGTCATTTCCTTTTTTGCCTTTCGGCTTGTTCGTGTTTCTCTCACTCACAAATATTATTATATTAGGTTCATACACTTTCGTCAACACTTTTTTTACATTTTTTTATATTTTTTTACTTTTTTGTTTATTTTTCTCTCAACCTTAGTAAATAACAGGGGTTCATAAATTAATTTTTTATTAAAAAATACTTAATTTTAGATTTTTACCAATTATCTAATCTATATTTTTCTTAAATTAGGGTATAAATATTAATTTATAAGTAAGTATTCTAATTGTTTTTTATTCAGTAAAACTTTTTGTAGAATATATTTTTATAAGTATAAATAAAAATATATTTATCTCTAACTTAATTTTATATATTTTAATTTTTATATATAAAAAAGTGTAGTGGATATAATCCACTACACTTATATATATTAAGCAAATATATTTCTTCTTATTATAGTTTGAGCTCTGTTTGGTCCTACTGAAACCATATCTATGTTAACTCCAACTATTTCTTCTATTCTATCTATATATTTCTTAGCATTTTCTGGAAGATCTTCGTATCTTTCTATAGTTGTTAAATCTTCATTCCATCCATCTAATTCTTCATATACAGGTTCGCACTTAGCTAAATCTTCTAATGATGCTGGGAAATCTGTTATTATCTTGTCTCCCATTTTGTATCCTGTACATATATTTATTTTTTCGAATCCACTTAAAACATCTAATAACATGAATGATATACTAGTTAATCCGTTTACTCTTGCAGCATATTTAACTATTACAGCATCAAACCATCCACATCTTCTAGATCTTCCTGTTACTGTACCAAACTCATGACCTTGAATTCTTATTCTTTCTCCTATTTCATTATCTAATTCAGTAACAAATGGTCCTTCTCCAACTCTTGTAGTATATGCTTTTACTATACCTACAACATCTTTTATCATGTTTGGTCCAATACCTGCTCCTATAGAGAATCCTCCTGATGTTGGATGAGAAGATGTAACGTATGGGTACGTACCTAAGTCTAAGTCTAATAATGTTCCTTGTGCACCTTCGAATAATACTTTTTTACCAGCTTTTATAGCATCATATACTACAACTGAAGTATCTGCAACATTTTTTCTTATTTGCTCTGCATATCCTAAATACTCATTGTATATAGTTTCAAAGTCAAACATTGCTTCTTTTCCGTATACACCTTGAACTAATTTATTCTTAGCATCTATTTGTGCTTTTAATTTCTTAGCAAATATGTCTTTATCCATTAAGTCACATATTCTTATTCCTGATCTCTCAGTTTTATCCATGTAACAAGGTCCTATACCTTTTTTTGTAGTCCCTATTTTGTTATCTCCTCTAGCTTCTTCTGCTAGTGCATCTAATTCCTTGTGATATGGTAATACAACATGGGCTCTATCACTTACTTTTATGTTGCTAGTATCTATATTTTCTTTATTTAAAGTCTCTATCTCTTCTAAAAATCCTTTTGGATCAAACACTATACCATTTCCTATTACATTTATAGTGTTAGGATTTAATACTCCAGATGGTATTAGACGTAAAGCGAATTTTTTGCCATCTACAACTAATGTATGTCCGGCATTATTTCCACCTTGTCCTCTTACTACTACATCTGCTTGTGTAGCAAGGTAATCTATAACTTTACCTTTTCCTTCGTCTCCCCATTGAGATCCTACAATCGCTACTGTTTTCATATAACTCACCTCTACTATAGATTTTCGAACACTTTACCAATACATTTTATCAAACATTCGATACATTTTCAAACTTTTTTATTTACACTTTGAGTTTAATATGTATTTTTTTATATCTTCTAGGCTATTTAAACTCTTTATTATTCCTTCTGATTCTTCTATATTTTTTATAAATGTTCCTACTTCTTCTATTTTAGATACACCTAAAATTTCTTTATTTTCTCCAGACATTGTATCCATCATCATAATCTTATAATTAGATCCTTTTTTGCAGTAAAATACTAATGTCTCCTTTATATTATTATCAATTATTCTAAATAAATTTATTTCTTTGTTTATTTCTATTATTTTTGGATATATATATAATACATTTATATGCAACACATTTTTCCCCCATAAAAAATTTGTATTTATAAATATTAAGTTGTAAACAATAAAAGCAAGCTAATAGCTTGCTTTTTTTTGTACTTATTCACATTTATCAACAGGTTACATGTGGATAATGTGGATAAGTCTTTTTGTATTTTTCAACACTTATGATTTTTTTCCTACATTTATCCACATACTTTAACCAATTTTCAAAAAAACTTCTGTGGATATCTTGTTTACATATCCCTAGATTTATCCGCAAATTTTTGAACTTCACCAAGCCAAACTAGCTCTACTGCACCAGTTTCACCGTGTCTATTTTTAGCTATTATTACCTCTCCTATGTTCTTTTTTTCTGAATCTGGATGATAATATTCATCTCTATATAAAAACATTACTATATCTGCATCCTGCTCTATTGCTCCAGATTCTCTTAAATCTGATAGCATAGGTCTATGATCTGCTCTTTGTTCTGGTGCACGAGATAGCTGAGATAATGCTACTACCGGACAATTAAGTTCTTTTGCGATTATTTTTAAAGATCTTGATATTTTTGATATTTCTTGTTGTCTACTTTCATTATTACCTTCACCTTCCATAAGTTGAAGATAATCTATAAGTATTAAATCTAATCCCTGCTCTATTTTAAGTTTTCTACATTTTGATCTTAACTCAGATATTTTTATACCTGGAGTATCATCTATATATATCTTAGCATTAGATAAAACTGCCATAGAATCTATTATTCTAGGCCAGTCATTTTCTCCTAGCTTTCCTGTTTTTAATTTTTTAAGCTCTACACTAGATTGTGATGATAACATACGTTGAACTAACTGTTCTTTAGACATCTCTAAACTAAATACAGCTACAGATGCATCACCCTTTAGTGCTGCATTTTGAACAAGATTTAATGAAAATGCAGTTTTCCCCATAGCTGGACGAGCTGCTATTAGTATTAAATCTGTTCTCTGTAGTCCATTTATCTTTTTGTTTAAGTCTTTAAAACCAGTTGTTATTCCTGTTATCTCACTCTTTGATGTGTACAGATGTTCAATCATATCATAAGTATCCATTAGTACGCTATTTATAGATTTAAAATCATCACTAGCTTTTTCTTGAGATATATCAAATATCTGTTTTTCTGCTTTTTCTAATACATCTTCTATTTTCGAGGAACCTTCATATCCTAAGCTTATAATTTCATTAGATGCTTTTATAAGTTGTCTTAAAACTGATTTTTCCTTCACTATATCTGCATAATACTTTACATTAGATGTTGTAGGGACAATCGTTGATAAACTCGTTATATAACTTATGCCTCCTACATCATCTAAATGTCCTTCTTTTTTAAGTTCTTCTGTTAGGGTTATTAAGTCTATTGGTTCACCTTTATTACTTAACTTTATCATGCACTCATATATGATTTTGTGAGCTTCTTTGTAAAAGTCATTTGGCTTTATAGTTTCACTCACCGTTATCATTGCATCTTTATCAAGTAATATAGACCCTAATATAGACTGTTCTGATTCCACACTATGTGGAGGAATTCTAGTCATATCCTCCATTGTTTATCACCTCAAGTGTCTTTTCTATTGTTTCTCTTTTACATCTACTCTCATTTTAGTAGTTACTTTTTGATGTATCTTTATCTCAACGAATCTTGAACCTAAAGCTCTTATTGGTTCATCTAAGTGTATTTTTCTCTTATCTACTTCTATAGAATGTTGTTTTTTTATTTGTTCTGCTATATCTTTAGATGTTATTGATCCAAATAATCTTCCACCATCACCAGCTTTAGTATATATAACAACGTTTAATTCTTCCATTTTCTTTCCTAATTCTACTGCTGCTTCGTACTCTTTTTGAGCTTTTATCTCTTCAGATTTCTTCTTTTCACCTAATTCTTTTACTGCTGTATTATCTGCTACAACTGCTAATTTCTTTTTAAGTAAGAAGTTTCTTGCGTATCCATCACTTACTTCTTTTACTTCACCTTTTTTACCAGTTCCTTTAACGTCTTTTAATAAAATAACTTTCATCTATTTCTCCTCCTTTATGCATTCGTCAATTATATCTTGTACCATTGAATATGCAGTTTTTAATGAAACACCTTCTAATTGAGCACCTGCTATATCTTTGTGCCCTCCTCCGCCTAGTTTTTCCATAAGAACATGTACATTGGTTTCTCCTAATGATCTAGCACTTATGAATATTTTATCATCTTTTTTACCTAGAACAAATGATGCTTCAACTTCCTTTATATTTAATAATTCATCTGCTGCTTGTGCTATTACTATATTTATGTTATCTGCTACTCTTTCTGTATAAGCTAAACAGATTTTTCCATAAACTATCTTAGCACTTTGTATGATTTCAGCCTTAGTTATAAAATCACTTATGTCTGAGTTAAATAGCTTTTTGACTTCTACAGTATCTGCACCTACTTTTTTAAGATACGATGCAGCTTCAAATGTTCTTACCCCTGTTTTGAAGGCGAAGTTTTTAGTATCTAGAGTTATACCAGCTAATAAACCTTCTGCAGTTAATTTATTTATCTTTACATTATCTTCCATGTATTGGACTAGCTCAGTTACCATCTCACACGTAGATGATACGTATATTTCATGGAATAAAAGTACTGTATCATTTATAAATTCAACGCCTCTTCTGTGGTGGTCTATCACTACAATTTTGTCAGATATACCTAATAGTTCATTACATTCTGTAAAATTAGGTCTATGGGTATCAACAACTACCACAAGTGTATTTCTCGTGCAACTTCTTATAGCTTCTTCGCTATCTATAAATATTCCATCATAATAATCTGAAGATTCTATTCTATCTACAAATATATCTATTGATTCATTTGTACTATCTAGCACTATATTAGCATTTTTACCGCAAGATTTACATATATCATATATTCCAACTGCCGAACCCAGAGCATCCATATCAGGATATTTGTGTCCCATTATATATACATGATCACTTTCTAATATAATTTCTCTTAGTGCATGACCTATTAATCTTGATTTTACTTTTGTAGTTTTTTCTACTGCTTTAGATTTTCCACCGTAGAATACTGACTTATCTTTAGTTTTTATAACAGCTTGATCTCCACCTCTACCTAAAGCTAAATCAAGAGCTCCAGACGCCAATTTTAGATTTTCATTTATGGAATCTCCATCTACACCTATCCCCATACTTATAGTAACAGGTAATGTATTTCCATAGTCTATTTCTCTTATTTTATCTAGTACAGAAAACTTTTCACTTTCTAGTTTTTTAAGTTCTTTTTTGTTCATAACTAAGAAAAATTTATCTTTTGATGTTCTTTTTAATGCTGACTTAGATGCATTTTCTAAATTAGAAAGAATTCTTTCTATTTCAACGTTTATCATTGGTCTTTTATCCTCTGATGCACTTTTTAATACGTCATCATATCCATCAACCTGAATCAACATCATAGAATTTTTCTCATCTTCATGCTTTTGTTGTAAATTTAGATAATCTGTCTTATCTAACCAATATAACATCATTAGATATTTTGCATTTTTTTCTTGATCATTTTTTACAACATTGTATACTACAGTATAATCTCTGTCTTTATACTTTACATCTGTGTACATTTCTTTATTTTCATTTAAAACTTTTCTAAGATCTAGATTCTTTACTATATCATCAATGTTTTCACCTAATAAATCTTGTGTTTCCGTCATCTGATGGAATTTATTATTGTACCAAGATATTTTTCCATCAAATTCTAATATACAAAGTGGAATAGGTAAATTCATTATTGCTTTTTTTGTTGTTTCATCTATATCTAAAGATAGATTTTGAATGTAATTATTCCATTCCTTCCTTCTAATATTAGTAGTTTTCCAGTTGTGGAAAACTATATATAAGAAAATAAGGAAAAATAAGCAACCTACATAAAAATCATATAAAAGTAGTGCTGTACTTGCTACACCTATAATTAATATGTATATATTATTTTCTGGCATATTAATTTTCAAGGCTGGTTTGTTCCTCATTACTTCCCTCCTTACGCAGATTTATAGCTTCTTACCTTTCTAAAATCTATTACACTATCTAACATCCCTAAGAAAGATATACCCATAAATCCGAATATATATAGGATTAATCCTGATATAAGTATATTTTTTATTTGACTAGCTTTAAACCAATTTCTTAGGTAATATACAGAAACTGCTATTCCCTGAGCCATAAACATAAAATTAAAAACTAGTTGAAGATTCATTATGATTAAATCACCATGAAAATTTAAGCCTAACATATCAATTAAGAAAACTAGTATGTATAGCATAAGTGACACCATTACTGGATTTCCCGGTAAATAAAAATCTCTAAATTTAGGCATTTCTAAATTTACCATTCTTATTCTTTTTAATATAAATGCCTCAATGTAGTACGTAACAAATGCTAATATTATCCCCTGTAAAAATAGCATTGTAGGTAAAAGATTTTGTGCAAAGGTGATTACATCTTCTACTTTTAATCCACTACTTACATCCACACCTGCATCACCTAAAATTTGAAGCTGAACACTTACAGCTTCCTTCATACCATTCATAAAGTTATCTAATAAATTAGTTTTGAACACCATATTTGCTATAGTATAGAAAATTATAGTTGAAATTATAACTATAATTGTACCTGCATATATAGGTTCAAACTTATTTTCTTGACCTTTTTTTATGTTTTGTCTTGCAACACTACCTATAACTATCCCAGGAAGTACACTCATAATACTAATACTTACAGCATATGTTATATCTACACCAAATATAAGTATTAAAAAAGTAACTATCAAAGATAATATTGAGTTCTTATTGTTACCTATAGTTCCTATTATTGCATAAGGTACTGGTATTAAGAAACTTAGCACACTTAATATAGGCACATATGCTGTTACTAGAGCTAATAATATTCCCAGCGTAACTATCATCGATACTTGTGATAGTTTTACTTTATTATTCAAATTAGATTCACTCCTTATTATCTATATGTTTTTTGAGTTCAGATAACTCACCATACCATCTTTCTATACTATGATTCTCATTTATTCCTAGTTTTATCTTTTCTTTTATTTTATAATCCATTTCGTTAAAACTAATTCCCAATCTTTTTGCTAAAAGGTATGTTATCATTATAATATTTGCTAAAGTATCTTGTAATGCCTCATCTAAAGGCTTTACTCCTTTAAACATTAAGTTGAACAAATCCCCTACGCTCATTAACAACTCTGTTTTCATCCATTCCATTATTTTAACGTTTCTTGCTATATCGGAATTCCTATCTAATCTCACAGTTGCCCCCTCCTTAATATATAAATATTATATCATAAATCATAGTAGATTTAACTAGAATAACAAAAAAACGAGCCATAAGGCTCGTCCTTCTTATTCTACAGTGTATGGTAAAAGTGCTATGTTTCTAGCTCTCTTTATAGCAACTGTTAATTCTCTTTGATGCTTAGCGCATGTTCCAGATATTCTTCTTGGTAATATTTTACCTCTCTCAGTTACATATTTTTGTAATCTTTGAGTGTTTTTGTAATCTATCTTAACGTCTTTTGAAGCACAGAATTGACAAACTCTTCTCTTCTTACGTCTCTTCTTGTTTATCATAACATTTCCCTCCTTTTTAGAATGGTATATCGTCGTCATCTATAGCTTGGAAACCTTGAGGGTCTAATCCTTGTGGTTCGAACGTAGGCTCGAAACTAGGTTCAAATCCTGTTTGACTTCCTTTATTATACGAATTTTCCGATTTATTTCTACTATCTAAGAACTGTACTCTGTTAGCATTAACTCTAAACGCTCTTCTGTTTTCTCCAGCTTGGTTTTGATATACATCCACTCTTATTGAGCCTTGTACAGCTACTAAACTTCCTTTACCGATATAGTTAGCGCAATTCTCTGCAGATTTACCCCAAACTTGTATATCTATAAAATCAGTTTCTCTCTTACCATCTTTGCCTGAGAATTCTCTATCAATAGCTATTGAGAAATTAGCAACAGGAGTTCCACTTCCTGCGATGTATCTTAACTCTGGGTCTCTTGTTAATCTACCCACTAAAACAACATGGTTCATAATAACACCGCCTTTTACATAATAAAACTAGTCATTAAGCAGCAACTATCATGTGTCTTATTACGTTTTCGTTTATCTTTAAGTTTCTATCTAATTCTTTTGGTAATTCAACACCAGCACTGAAGTTTACTAATACATAGTGACCTTCGTTGAACTTAGCTATTGGGTAAGCTAATTTTCTAGTTCCCCATACATCAACGTTAGCTACTTCACCATCAGTAGATATAACTTCCTTAACTTTGTTAAGTACAGCTTCTCTAGTTTCTTCATCAGCATTTGGCTTTACTACGAAAACTAATTCATAATTTCTCATTATCTTTTCACCTCCCTTTGGACTTAACGGCTCTACTTCGTAGAGCAGAGAAATGAGATTCAAATCTCATACTTACACATTTTATCATTACTAAAGATAATTGTCAATTTATATTTCCTCATATATTATGGTAAATTTTTTTGTTTTTAATACGTATATATTAAATTATGATGGATAATACTATTTATATATAGCCCCCATAACTTAAATATATTTCATCCCAATCTCCCATAAAAAAGAGTGACCGCAGGTCACTCTTTTTTTATGCTATCTATGCGTTTGCTTCTACTTCCATATGTTTCTTTAAAACTTTACCTAATCTCTTGATTCCCTCAACTATTTTCTCATCTGTAGATGTTGAGTAATTTAATCTAAAACAATTTTCTTTTCCACCATTAGGGAAGAATGATCCCCCTGGAACATATGCAACATTATTTGCTATACAATCTTCCATTATAACTCTTGAGTCTAAATGTTTTGGTAGTTCTACCCATGTGAATAGCCCACCTTCTGGATGAGTATACTCTAAACCTTCTGGGAATTCTTCTTTAATAGTTTTTAACATAAGGTCTCTACGTCTTTTATAAACCTCTTTTAATTTTTCAACATGTTTATCTAAATCATATAATTCTATGTATTTACTAACTTCTCTTTGAGATATACTAGATGCTTGTAGGTCTGCTCCTTGTTTGACGAATATAAATTTGCTTAATATTTCATGAGATGCGCATGTCCAGCCTATTCTATATCCTGGACAGAATATTTTTGAAAAGCTTCCTAAATATATTACCAATCCTTTGTTATCCATTGATTTTAAAGATGGTAATGTATCACCTTCGAATCTTAATTCACCGTATGGGTTATCCTCTATTACTGGTATTTCATATTTATTTATAATTTCCATGAACTTTTTACGTCTTTCCATTGGCCAAGTTCTTCCTGTTGGGTTTTGGAAATCTGGTATTACATATATCATTTTCACTCTATCAGTTGTTTCTAATATTTTTTCTAACTCTTCCATTATCATTCCATCTTTATCTGTTGGAACTTCTATGAATTTTGGTAAATATGCTTTAAAAGCATTTAATGCTCCTAAATAAGATGGACTTTCACATAAAACTACGTCACCTTCGTCTAAGAAAACTTTCCCTGCAAAGTCTAATCCTTGTTGTGAACCATTAGTTATTAATATATCATCCTTTGTTACATTAGTTTTAGCTTTACTATTCATTCTATCAGCTATATGTTCTCTTAAAGGAGTATAACCTTCAGTTGTAGAGTATTGAAGAGCTGATCTTCCATCCTCTTCTAAAACCATAGTCGAAATCTTTTTCATTTCCTCTATTGGGAATAATTCTGGAGCAGGTAATCCTCCAGCGAAAGATATAACTTCTGGTTTTTCCGTCAACTTTAAAAGCTCACGTATTTCTGATCCTTTTAATCCTGCCATTCTCTTTGCAAATTTAACTGCCATAATTAAAGCACCCCCTGAAATTGTTTACCCTGTACTTTAATTATAGCAATGCCAAATTTGATTCGATACTCTCTTTGAAATTTTCTGAATTTTCTATTTTATCCTTTAGTAATTATCTTTTTTACTCTTTTTTCAAAAGTTTCTCTGTCTAGCATTATTTCTCTAGAGCATTTAGTGCATTTTATCTTTACATCCATACCAACTCTAGTTATTTCAAATTCTTTATTTCCACAAGGATGTTGTTTTTTCATTTCAACAACATCTCCTATCTTAATACTTATAGGCATTTAAAATCACTCCTTTTAAACTATCTCTGTTGCTTCTTTTTTACCATTTTCTAATTTAGTTATTTTATATATCCCCTTATATTCTACATCGCTTTCTCTTAAAGTTTCTTTTACCTTTTCTATATCATTGTATAAGAATCTTATTGAAATCCCACAGCTAGCCGTTATCTCTCTTGGTGTAGGCAGTGTTGTACATACTATTTCCTTTTCTTTTAATAACTTCTCTGTTCTTATTGCATGATGTGTTGAGTTAAATGATACTATATACATTTCATTCATTGTTTTTCCTCTTTCTAATCTAGTTATTATAGATATTATTTTATATAAATAAGGCTACATATACAATATGTAACCTTATTATGTCCATTATATAGATATAGTTTGTAGTGAGTTGTTCATTACTTCTACAATATTATACATATTAGTAACTGTACCTACTTTTAATGATTCTTTTAAGTTGTAATAATCTAAACATGTACCACAAGATAGTATTTCAACTCCATTATTTTCTAGTATTTTTAAGTTTTCTACTGTAGCTTCATTTACTGTTGTAAGTTTTACTCCTGAATTAACAAATACTATGTGCTTTGGATATGGCTTAGTTTCTGTCAAAGTATATATATATCCTTTTATAAGAACTTCTCCTAGTTCATCATTTCCTTGTCCCATTTTATCTGAAGATATAAATATACACTTATTATCTAAATCAACCTTCGTATCTTCTTCTATTTTTACATTTTCACCTTTTATTATTTCTACTACTATTAAATCTCCTTCTTCTCTTAAAACACTACTTTCGCAATTAGATGACTTTGATAGTTTTATTATATTTTCTTTTGCCATTGTATTGTCTACTGTGACTCTTATAACTCCATTTTCTAATTTATCTAATTCTTTCTTTGTATTTATTACTGGTTTTGGACAAGCTAGTCCTCTTGCATCTATTTCTATTAACATAATATCCTCTCCTTACGTATTCCTTAAAATAATTCTATCACATATGTAAATTTAAACGTTATAGATTATTTCTATACAATTACTTATCAGATTAATTTTAATTATAAGAAATTTATTTCTTTGATTTTATTTAAATAGACGGTAAATTTTCAAATTGATTCTCTTGTAATCTAACTTCAAAATAAATATATTATAAATCTTCTAAAAATAAAACAGATATAGCGTATGCTATATCTGTTTTATTTTTCTATATTATTTCTAAATTTTTATATAAAGCTACCCCTTTGTGGTAGTACTCTAATTCTTTTTCTTTTGATATATTTGAATATAATTCTCCTAATTCAATATATAATTCAGCTAAAGTTTTAGTATCTCCTAATTCAGATACTATATTTGCACACTTATATAGATATTCTATCGCTGATGTATTTTCATTTTGTGCTTTGTGTATCTTAGAATACAACTTTAAAGCTTTATATTCATTACACTTATTTTTTGATTTTATAGCTAATGCTAGTGCTACTTTACAATACTTTTTAGCTTCTTCAAAATCTTTATTTTCAATATATGCATCTACTATTTTAGATAAACTCTTTATAGTTATCTTGTCTTCACTATTTTTATTTATATCATAGGCTTTTTGAGAATACTCTAAAACCTTATCTATATTTCCTAGGTTTTTATATATATCAGATATTCTCAGATAAACATTTGCTATTCCTGATTTATTTTCTTCTTCCTCCAATAACTCTAATGCCCTTTTAAAACATTCCTTAGAATCATCATACTTTCCAACTTTTAAGAAATTATTGGCCTTTAATAACAACATATCTATTTCATCTTTTATATTGTTTTGCATCTCTATATCACTAATCTTATTTATATAGTATAAAGACTTTTCAGAGTCATTTAACTTCATGTAAGAGTATGCCATATTACTATATAAATCTTTATGAATATCCATATCCTCGATTTGACCTTCTATTAGTAAGTCCTCTGCAAATCTTAGATGTGTTATAGCACCTTTAAAAAATGCTTCTTGTATATATACCTTTCCTATATTCAAATAACATCTAAATATATTTTCTTTATCATTATCTTTTATGAAATAATACAAAGCTTTTTCTAAATTTCCAACTACAAGATTATAGTCTTCTTTTTTTATATTTATCGTTCCTAATAAAAAATTGCATTTTGCATAATTATCTATTAAATTATAAATTTTACATATATTTAAAATTTCATTTATTAATTCTTCCGCTTTTTCAAGTTCTCCTCTTTTTATATGAATTTCACTTTGAAGAATTAAGTTATCTGTTATCCTTCTAGATTGCATTTCTTTAGTTTCTAGTAAATAGTCTACACTTACTTCTAACTTTTGTGATAAGTAATCTAATAACTCATGACTTGTATGAGACTTATCTCTCTCTATATGGCTTATTTGAGCTGCTGTTATTCTATCTCCAGCTAACTCTTTTAATGTCATATTTTTTTCTTTTCTCAGTTTCTTAATTTTCTCTCCTAAGCTTAGAATGTCCATACTAAAATTCCCCCTTGAAACCATTTTCTTATAAGATGATTATAACTTAAATTTATATTAAAAACACTATGTATTTTGTAATATTTTACCTATTTATGTAGGTTTAATCAAATTTATTTTTAGTTTTTTGTTAATATAAATCAAATTTAACTTTTATTTCAATTTATATATTTTAAAATTTACCTATATACTTCCATAAAAAAAGATGTCTTAAAATAATTATTTTAAGACATCCTCATTTTTATCTTTTAGTTATTTTTAGAAATTTCTTTTAAAGCCTCTACAGCTTTATCTATTTCTTCTTTAGTATTGAAGTACCCTAAGCTAAATCTAACTGCACCTTGCTCTAGGGTTCCTAAAGTTTTATGAGCTAATGGAGCGCAGTGTATACCAGATCTAGTGGCTATATCATATTCACTATCTAGTATAAAAGTTATTTCTCCAGAATCCATATCTCCAATATTTATCGCTATAACTGCTGCTCTTTTTTTACTATCTTTAGTTCCATATATCTTTATATTAGGAATTTCTTCTAATTTATCTAACATATACTGACATAATTCTTCTTCATGTAGTCTTATATCATCTATACCTTTTTCTAATATAAACTTTACTCCTTCATTTAATCCTGCTATGCCAGGAGTATTGTGTGTTCCAGATTCATATCTATCAGGAACTATTTCGGGTTGGAATAAATCTTCTGATTTACTTCCTGTTCCACCTTCTTTTAAAATATCTACACTAAGACCTTCTCTTATATATAAGATACCTGTTCCTTGAGGTCCAAGCAAGCATTTATGGCCTGGAGCTGCTATCATATCTACATTCATATCTTTTACATCAATAGAATACACTCCCGCTGTTTGTGATGCATCTACTAAGTATAATATATTATTTTCTTTAGCTATCTCCCCTACGGCTTTTATATCTACTAAAGTTCCTACTACATTTGATGCATGAGTAGTTACTATTAATTTTGTATTTGGTTTTATTGCATTTTTTATATCATTTACGTCTAAGAAACCTTCTTTATCACAGTTAACTATTGTATTTGAAATTCCTCTTGCTTCTAGGGATTTTATTGGTCTTATTACAGAATTATGCTCCATACTTGTTGTTATTATATGGTCGCCTTCTTTTACAACACCTTTTATAGCTAAATTTAATGAATCAGTAGCATTATTTGTAAATATTATATTCATAGGGTTATCTATATTAAATAACTTTGCTATATTTTCTCTTGCGTCATAAATCTCTCTTGCTGCCCTCATAGCCATTTTATGTCCAGCTCTTCCTGGATTAGCACAGTAGTTTTTCATACAATCCATTATAGAATCATAAACTTGCTCTGGTTTAGGGTATGTAGTTGCAGCATTGTCTAAGTAAATCATATAAGTTTCCTCACTTTACATTAATTATCTTCAAGCATCATTGATAAAATATTATTTAATTCTTCATCATTATAATATTCTATCTCTATTTTTCCCTTTTTCTTCCCTTTTGATATATTTACTTTTGTTCCAAATATATTCATAAGTTTTTCTTCTACATCAACTATAAATATATCCTTCTCTTTTATTTTCTTTGGTACTTCTTTTGTATTATTTTCTGCAATAGTTTTAACTAAATTTTCAGTTGCTCTAACTGAAAGCTCTTCTTCTATAACTCTCTTTGCTAGTTCTTCTTGTAATTCTTTATCTGATATTCTAAGTAATGCCTTACCATGACCAGCTGTCATTTGACCACTTTCTATCATCTTCATTACTGCTTCACCAAGATTTAATAACCTTAAAGTATTTGTTATATGTGGTCTACTCTTTCCTACTGCTTCTGATATTTCTTCTTGAGTAACTTTATAGTGATCTATTAATCCTTTATAGGCTAAAGCTTCTTCAATAGAGTTTAAATCTTCTCTTTGTAAGTTCTCTATCAAAGCTATCTCCATTATATCTTTCATTGGTATATCTTTAATAACAACAGGAACTTCTTTTAATTTTGCCATCTTAGATGCTCTGTATCTTCTTTCTCCTGCTATTATCATATATTTGCCATTTTTATCTGGCTTTACTACTATTGGTTGTAATACTCCATAGTTTTTTATAGATTCTGATAATACTTGTATTTTCTCTTCATCAAACACTTTTCTTGGCTGAGTTTCATTAGGATATATATTCTTTAATTCTATACTTATTATATCTTTGCTATCTATTCCTTCTTTAATTTCTGGAATTAAGGCACTAAGACCTCTTCCTAATCTATTTGTTCTTTTAGACGATTTTTTTTCCATATTATATTATATCCTCCTCTAAATCTATGAACTCTTCTGCTAAGTCCATGTATGCCTCTGCTCCCCTGCATCTTGCATCATAATATATAACTGGCTTTCCATGACTAGGTGCTTCTGCCAATCTAACATTTCTAGGAATTAATGTAGTATATACACTTCCCTTGAAATACCTTTTTACCTCTTCAACTACCTGTATTGATAAATTAGCTCTTCCATCAAACATACTAAGGACTACTCCTTGTATTTCTATATGTGGATTAAGTCTAGACTTAACTAGCTTTATAGTTTCCATAAGCTGACTTACACCTTCTAGTGCATAATATTCACACTGTATTGGTATTAATACACTATCTACTGCTGTAAGACAGTTTATAGTTAACATTCCTAATGAAGGAGGACAATCTATAAATATATAATCATAATCTTTTCTTACACATTCTATAGCATTTTTTAATACATATTCTCTTTTATCCATATTAGTAAGCTCTATTTCTGCTCCTGATAACTCAGTTGCTGAAGCAATAGTGTCTACATTGTCAAACTCTGTAGGTAAAATTGCCTCTCTTATATCTACACTATCTAACATTACTTCATATATAGTGTTTTCTACCTCTTGTTTCTCTATTCCATATCCACTAGTTGTATTTCCTTGTGGATCTAAATCTAGTACTAGTACTTTTTTACCCATCTTTCCTATACTTGCACTTAAATTTACATTAGTTGTAGTTTTTCCAACTCCACCCTTTTGGTTAAAAACTGCTATAACTTTTCCCACAAGATTTCCCCCCTTGTTTCTTCTAAAATTCACTTTTCTAAAATTTATAGTATAAAATTTTTAATTCCAATTTTGATAAAAAAAGGCTACTGCCAAGCAGTAACCTTACTTTTTAGGAATTTTTACAACAACCTCCATATAATCGCCCTTATCTACTTCGTTATATTTAGCCTCAATTCCTGTTCCTATTATAGCATCGAAGGCTTGCTTCATAGTATTTAAGTATATTCTTATAGCCATTGAACTCTTTACATTTTGCTTTTTCTCTGGCTCTTCAGTTTCTTGTAAATCTTCTAATATATCCTTTATCAACTTTTCTGTTTTCTTTACAGTTAGCTCATTCTTTATTATTTTATCTAAGACATCCTTCATTAACTCTTCATTTGGTAACTTAAGCAATGCTCTTGCATGTCTTTCTGTTAGGTTATTTTCTACTAATTTTATTTTTATATCACTTGGCAATCTTAGTATTCTAAGTTTGTTAGCTATAGTAGATTGATTCTTTCCTAACTTTTCTGCTAGTTGCTGCTGTGTAAAATCATGCTCTTTTATTAAATTTTCATACCCCATAGCCTCTTCTATAAAATTTAAATCTTCTCTTTGTAAATTTTCTAGCAGTGCTAATACAGCAGAATATTCGTCAGACATGTTATTTATAATAGCCGGTATTACTGTTAAATTTGCCAATTTAGCCGCTCTAAATCTTCTTTCTCCAGCAATTAATTCATACTTTTCATCTTTAACTCTAACTGTTATTGGTTGAAGTATTCCATAAACTCTTATAGAGTTGCTTAATTCCTCTAATGCTGACTGTGAAAATACTTTTCTTGGTTGATATGGATTTGGAACTATATTTTCTATAGGTATCTCCACAACTCTTTTTTCTTCCATAACATCCCTCTCTTATTAGATATAAATATATTTGAATTTCATTATTTACTTACAAATTAATACTGCATTAGATACATATGAGTATACTATTTCTGCATGTAATTATATAATCCTTCTATTTTGTTTTATTTTTAATATATTTTTAATATACCTATCTCTATTTTATAGGACTTTTTGCAGGTTTACCCGCTTTTCTAGGGTATTTTTCTGGAGTATTTCTTACTTTTTTGAAAACTAATATATTATGGTCTAAATCAGTTTCTGGAAGCTCTACATCTATTTTTTCAATAAATTCTAATCCTAAAACATCCATAGCAGCTTTTGACTCTTCTAGCTCTAAGTTTGCATTAGGTCCTTTTAAACACACAAAATATCCTCCAACTTTAACAAATGGTACACAAAATTCCATAAGTATAGGTAATCCAGCCACAGCTCTTGCTGTTGCTATATCATATTGTTCTCTATATTGTTCTGACTTACCGAAATCTTCTGCTCTACCGTGTATAAACTCCATATTAGTTAAACCTAAGGTATTACTAACTTCTTTTAAGAAGTTTATTCTTTTGTTTAATGAATCTAAAAGAGTTACATTAGCATTTTCTAAGCATATCTTTAATGGTAATCCTGGAAAACCTGCACCTGTACCAACATCTATTATAGACATTCCATCTTTTATGTATCCATTAACTACAGCTGAAACAGAGTCCAAGAAGTGCTTTATATACACTTCTTTTTCCTCTTCTATTCCAGTAAGGTTCATCTTTTGATTCCAGTCGACTAGTATCTCTCTATAAACCTTGAAATCATTTAGCATTTTATCGCTTGGTTCTATTCCAAAATCCTTTAGACCTTGTCTTAGCATTTCCGTATTATTCATCTTTTCCCCCTCTAGTTCTTCTCATTTGCTCTAAGTATATAAGAAGTACTGATATATCAGCTGGTGAAACCCCTGATATACGAGATGCTTGACCTATTGAAACTGGCTTTATATCATTAAGTTTTTGTCTTGCTTCTATTCTTAAACCATCTATAGTTGAATAGTCTATAGTTTCTGGTAACTTTTTATTTTCAAGCTTTTTAAATTGCTCTATTTGCTTTAATTGCTTGTCTATATATCCTTCATATTTTGTCATTATTACACATTGTTCTTTCACTTCATAATGAACATCTTCTCCAGCACCTTTTCCTATAGCTTCAATTAAGTCATAGTTAACCTCTGGACGCTTTAAAAATTCATATAAAGATAATCCTACTTTTATTTCAGATGCTCCCATTTCTGCTAAAAGGTGATTTACTTCTTTAGGAGTAACTCTTTCTGTTTTTAATCTCTCTAATTCTTTTTCTATCTCAGCTTTCTTATCTAAGAATCTATTGTATCTGCTTTCTGTAACTAACCCTAAGTCATATCCTTTTTGAGTAAGTCTCATGTCTGCATTATCTTGTCTTAAGTATAATCTATACTCTGATCTAGATGTCATCATTCTATAGGGTTCGTTTGTTCCTTTAGTAACTAAATCATCTATTAAAACACCTATATAAGCTTCTGATCTATCAAGTACAAATGGCTCTCTTCCTTGTATTTTACATGCTGCATTTATACCAGCTATAAGACCTTGTGCTGCTGCCTCTTCATATCCTGAAGTACCGTTAAATTGTCCCGCACTAAATAAGTTTTCAACACCCTTTATTTCAAGTGTTATTTTTAATTGAGTAGGATCTATACAATCATATTCTATTGCATAAGCAGGTCTCATTATCTTAGCATTTTCAAGTCCTTGAATACTTTTATACATTTGTAATTGTACTTCATAAGGTAAACTAGTTGATATCCCTTGGATATACATCTCTTTTGTTTCTCTACCTTCTGGCTCTATAAATATTTGATGAGATTCCTTATCACTAAATCTAACAACTTTATCTTCTATAGATGGGCAGTATCTTGCTCCTGTACTTTTCGCCTGTCCACTATACATTGCTGTTCTACTTAAGTTACTTGTTATTATTTCATGAGTTTTTGTGTTTGTTCTTGTTAAATAACAAGGCTCTTGATCTATATTTATTTCATCACTTAAGAAAGAGAATGGAGTTATTCTTTTGTCACCCTCTTGGATTTCCATCTTAGTGAAATCTATACTATCTCTATGAATTCTAGCAGGAGTTCCTGTTTTGAATCTTCTCATATTTAATCCTAAATCCACTAGATTATCTGTTAAATGCTTTGAATAACCTAATGCATTAGGTCCTTCATTAATAGTTAATTCTCCTATGAATATCTTAGAATTTAAGTAAACTCCTGTTGCTAATATTACAGCTTTAGCTTCATATTGACATCCAAGTTTAGTAACTACTCCAGTAACAGTTTGACCTTCATGTAATATATCTACTACTTCATCCATTACTATATCTATATTAGGTTCATTTTCTAAAGTAGCTTTCATTTCTGTATGATATCTAAATTTATCCGCTTGTCCTCTTAGAGAGTGAACAGCTGGTCCTTTTGCAGTATTTAACATTCTACTTTGTATAAGTGTTTTATCTGCATTTACACCCATTTCACCACCTAAAGCATCTATTTCTTTTACTAATTGACCTTTACCTGTTCCTCCAACTGATGGGTTACATGGCATTAGTGCAATAGAGTCTAACGACATAGTTACTACTAGTGTTTTATGTCCCATTCTGGCAGTTGCTAAAGCAGCTTCACATCCGGCATGACCTGCTCCAACTACTATTACATCATATTTTCCTGCTTTGAAATCTATCATGTCAGTATCCTTTCTACGTTTATATTTATGTTTCACGAAAAACTTTTTTATAATTGCTTATCTACATTTTATATTATACACTTTATTTTCCGATACAGAAGTTACTAAATATAGTATCTAATAGGTCTTCTTTTACTGTGTCTCCATTTATATAACCTAGATAATCCCATATATTCTTGAAATCAACCTCTATAAAATCATATGGAAGGAATGTATCTATTGCATTTATAGCATCATTTATAGATTCATATGATTTTAATAATGCATCTTTGTGTCTAGAATTAGTTATTACTAAGCTAGATGAATTCTTAACACTGCCTTTATAAACCATAGATTCTATTTTATCATATAATTCTTCAATTCCTTCATGTTTTAATGCTGATGTTCTTATTATATTTTCTTCTTTTACATACTTAGCTAGTACATCTTCTTCTATTTTAGGTTCTAAATCTGTTTTATTTAATATAACTATAGTCTTCTTATTTTCTAGGTTTTCTAGTATTTCTATATCTTCATCAGAAAGATTTCTCGATGAATCTAATACCATTATAACTAAGTCTGCACTATTAAATGATTCTCTTGATTTTTCTACACCTATTTTTTCTACAACATCTTCTGTTTCTCTTATACCTGCTGTATCTACTATTTTTAAAGGTATACCTTTTATATTTACGAATTCTTCTATAACATCTCTAGTTGTTCCTGGTATATCTGTAACTATAGCTCTATTTTCACCTAATATAGAGTTAAGTAATGAAGATTTCCCAACATTTGGTTTACCAACTATTACTGTCTTAAGTCCGTCTCTAAGTATTTTACCACTTTCAGCCGTATCATATAATTTTTTAATTTCTATTCTTATTTCTTCAGCTTTTTCTTTAAGAGTTTGATATGTTATTTCTTCTATATCTTCCTCTGAAAAATCTATAGCAACTTCTAAGTGTGCTAATACTTCTGTTACTTTTCCTCTTAATTCTTTTATCTTACTTGATAAAGAACCTTCTAGCTGATTTTGAGCTACTTGATGAGCCATATCAGTTTTAGCTTTTATTACATCTATTATTGCTTCTGCTTGAGATAAATCTATTCTTCCATTTAAAAATGCTCTTTTTGTAAATTCTCCAGGTTCAGCTATTCTTACATCTTTAGATAATATAAGCTCTAATATTTTCTTTACTGAAATAAATCCTCCGTGGCAGTTTATTTCTATAACATCCTCTGCAGTATATGAGTTTGGCCCTTTCATATAAGCTAATAAAACTTCATCTATAACATCTTCACCGTCTACTATATTTCCGTATATTAAAGTTCTAGTTTTATATTCACTTATTGTTTTTCCTGACATAGATCTAAATATTTCATCTGCTACTTTCAGTGCTTTTTGACCACTAATTCTTACTATACCTATACCACCTTCACCTGATGCTGTTGCAATTGCTGCTATAGTATCATCTATAAACAAATTAATCACCTCTTATTATTTAGTTAATTTATCTTTAATTTCGTTATCTTTAATTCTTTCCTTAATCTTAACATTATATAAAATAAATAACAAAAATAAAACCCCCTATTACATAGGAGGTTAAATTTTATCTTTTATACTCTATTACTAATCTTCTATATGGATCTGTTCCCTCGCTATACGTAGTTACATACTTATCGTTTTGAAGAGCTGAGTGAATTATTCTTCTCTCATATGGATTCATATAGTCTAATTTCTTTATTTTTTTAGTTCTAGCTACTTCTCTAGCTGCTTTGTTAGCATATCTTATTAAAGATTCTTCTCTCTTTGATCTGTAGTTTTCTATATCTACAAGCACTCTCATATGCGAGTCTTTATTTATTTTATTAAGCGCTAATCCTGTAAGGAATTGAATTGAATCTAATGTTTCCCCTCTTCTTCCTATTAAACATGCAGCTTCTTTTCCTTCTATGTCTACTTTAATTAAATTATTATCTTGAGTAACATTAACTTTAGCCTCTACATTAGAGTTCTTAAGTATATTTTCAACAAACTCTTTAGCTATATCTGACTCAGTTTTAATAACTTTGAATCTGTATAGACCTTCCTTAGCACCTATAAAACCTAAGAAACCTTTTGTAGGTTCTTGTACTGTTTCTATTTGTAAATCTTTTTCAGATACTTTTAGCTCTTCAATTGCTTGGCTTATAGCATCTTCCTTACTCTTACTTCTTATTTCTATGCTTTCCTTCATCTATTACTTCCTCCTTAGAATTAGCTAACTTAGCTTTTAAAGGATTCATTACTAAATAATGTTGTGCAATTGAGAATAAGTTACCTACTGTCCAATATAATGTAAGACCTGCAGGGAACGTGAATCCCCAGAATAACATCATCCCCGACATGAAGTAAGTCATTATCTTCATTGAACCTTGTTGCTGATCCTTTGGCATCATTATCATTTGCATTAAGAATGTAGTTGCCCCTGATAATACAGCTAATATAATATCTGGTTGAGTTAGGTTTTTTATCCAAAGAAACCCTTCTGATGCAGTAGCAAGCGTTGCTTTATCTTGGAAAACACCATAAGTAACAGGATCTCTTAATACTGTAAATAATCCTATTAATATAGGCATTTGTATTAATAGTGGTAAACATCCTGCTAATGGATTTATCTTAGCTTCTTGATATACCTTCATTAACTCTTGTTGTTGCTTTTCTGGCTTATTTTTATACGTTTCTTGTATCTCTTTTATTTTAGGCTGTATATCTTGCATAGCCTTTGTAGACTTAGTTTGCTTTATTGTAAGCGGTAATAATAAAACTTTTACAAAAATTGTAAATACAATTATTGAAAGACCATAATTTCCAATAAAGTCAAAAATTGTCTTTAACACAACACCTAATAAATTACTTATAATACTCAACTGTTATACCTCCTAGAGTATATTCTGTTTTATTTTAAAGGATCGTAACCTCCTGGATGAAAAGGATGGCATTTCGATACTCTTTTTACTGTTAAATATATTCCTTTTAATAGCCCGTATTTTTTAAAAGCTTCTATAGAATATTGTGAACATGTTGGATAAAATCTACATGTAGGTCCTTTTAATGGAGATATAAATTTTTGATAAAATCTCACTAGATAAATACATAATTTCGCTAAGTATATATTTATTTCCTTCAGTATAGTAATTATTTTTTTCAAATTTTAAAATGCCTCCATATTTAGACTTTTGTTATTCACTTAATCTTATGTTTGCTTTTCTTACCAAATATTTTACAGACTTTTCAATATCTTTATATTCAGCCTGATTACTTGCTATCCTTGCTATAAAAACTATATCATACCCACTTTTAACGTTTTCATCTACATTTAATCTATATGATTCTCTTATTCTTCTTCTTATCTTATTTCTAACAATTGCTTTACCTACTTTTTTAGATACTGATATACCTAATTTAGTATCATCTGATTTGTTATCTAGTACATACATTACCAGATACTTAGTTGCAAAAGATTTGCCGTGTTTATACACTTTTCTAAAATCAGAGTCTTTTTTTAAGCCCTTTGTTTTCTTGAAGTCCATATTAAACCCTCCGTAAACACAGCTTGTAAATATAGTTTCTACACAAAAAGGCCACCTTTACAGCGGCCTCTCTCAATGATTAATGAGTTAATCTCTTTCTTCCTTTAGCTCTTCTTCTCTTTAACACGTTTCTTCCGTTAGAAGTTTTCATTCTTTTTCTGAATCCGTGTTCTTTTTTTCTTTGTCTTTTCTTTGGCTGATAAGTTCTTTTCATTACATACACCGCCTTTCAAATTTTATTTCCGTTTATTTTCCGTTTATAAGAATAATAACCTTACCCTCAAAGTAAACATAACACATACAATTATAAATGCTTTTATATTGCTTGTCAACTTGTTTTTAGATACATGAAATAACAAAATTGTTTGTTTTATTTTATATGTTTTGGTGACTATTTATTACCTCAAATTTGTCGTCTGATTTATCCACATTCATTTAAAAGTTGATTTATTATTATGTAGGAAAATTGCGTAAATTGTAGCTGTGTATTAATTTATCAACAGGTAGTTAATATTGTGGATAAATTAAGCAGAATGCCTTGAAGTTTGGCACTTATTCTGATATTATTAATATACTTGTTGATAATGTTTATAAGATTTATTAACTTATTAAGGTTATTCACAAGCTGTGGATATAAATGTGTATAACTTGTATACTTTTAGATAATACTTTAGTTATAAACTACATTTATTATATCTTTAGACTATTTATAACTTTATATACATATTGTTTATATCTTTTTATTTTTTAATACATTTTTACATTATTAATATTTTATCCACATAATTATCCAAATAAATCTAATGAATTTATTTATCATATATATTTTTTTGTTTTTTTGTTAATAACTTGTGGAAAGTGTTAATTAATTTGCGCGGAGGTTTATATTATGGATGTAGTTTCTTTATGGGACAAAACACTACAATTAATAAAAGGTGAGCTATCTCCACCTAGTTTTAATGCTTTTTTTAAGCAAATAGTACCTTTAAAAATACACAATAACGATTTAATTCTTTTAGTCCCTAATGACTTCACTAAAGGTATTTTAGAAGATAGATACTTAAATTTAATAGAAAGTTCTGTAAATCAGCTATCATTAAAAAAATATAATATTAAATTTGTTTTAAGTGAAAAAGACATAGAAGGTCTTGGAGAAGAAGCTAAAAGTTCAGCTTCAAAGGCTAATTATCCTAACCTAAATCCAAAATATACATTTGATACATTCGTAATCGGTAATAGTAATAGATTTGCTCATGCCGCATGTGTTGCTGTTGCTGAATCTCCAGCTAGAGCTTATAATCCTCTTTTCTTATATGGAGGCGTTGGATTAGGTAAAACTCACCTTATGCATGCTATAGGACATCATATAATGAGTCAAAAAAAGGATCCTAAAGTAGTCTATGTATCTTCTGAAAAATTTACAAATGAACTTATAAACTCTATCAAAGATGACAGAAATGAAGAGTTTAGAAATAAATATAGAAATGTCGATGTTCTTTTAATAGATGACATTCAATTTATAGCTGGAAAAGAAAGAACACAAGAAGAATTTTTCCATACCTTTAATTCTTTACATGAGGCTAATAAGCAAATAATTATTTCAAGTGATAGACCACCTAAAGAAATTCCAACATTAGAAGATAGACTTAGATCTAGATTCGAAATGGGACTTATAACAGATATACAAGCTCCTGATTTTGAAACTAGAATAGCAATACTTAGAAAAAAAGCTCAAATGGAAAATATTGATGTTCCAAACGAGGTTATGACATATATTGCTAAAAATATAAAGTCTAATATAAGAGAATTAGAAGGTGCCTTAACTAGAGTGGTTGCTTATTCATCTTTAACTAATAGAACTATATCTTTTGAATTAGCAGAAGAAGCTTTAAAAGATATAATAACTACTTCAAAAAATGAAGAAATAAATGTAAATAGAATAAAAGAGAAGGTAGCATCTGTATTTGATATAAAAATGGAAGATTTTAATTCTAAAAAAAGAACAAGATCAATTGCTTATCCTAGACAAATAGCAATGTATCTATCACGTGAACTTACAGATTTATCACTTCCTAAAATAGGTGAAGAGTTTGGAGGACGTGATCATACAACTGTTATACATGCCCACGATAAGATTATTAAAGATATACAAACTAATGAAGAAATCAAAATAAAAATAGAAAAAATAATCTCTGAATTGAAAGGGTAACTTATAAACAATTATATGTGGATTTTGTGTTAATATAATGTTTATATTTTTTTGTCTAAAATTTATTAACAATTTATACTACTAAAATCAACAAAGATATTAACACTTTATACACATGTTAATATCTTTGCATTTATTAGGCTTAAAGTATTTATTAACATTATCCACATAGCCTATTACTATTACTACTAATTTTTTATTTATTTTTTATATATGAAGACCACAAGGAGGTTATCCACATTGAAAATAATTTGTAATCAAAAAATACTTGCTAATAAAATCGGAATATCTCAAAAAGCTATTAATAGTAAAACTACTTTAGACTTATTAAAGGGAATATTATTATCAGCAAAAGGAGATCAACTAAAATTAACTGGTTATGATTTAGAAATAGGTATAGAAACTTATACACAAGCTGAAGTTATAGAAGAAGGAGAAATAGTAGTAAATGCTAGACTTTTTGGTGATATAATTAGAAAGCTACCAGATTCTTTTGTTGAAATAGAAACAGATAGTGAAAATAATGTATACATAAATTGTGTAAACTCAAGATTTAAGATAAAAGGAGATTCAGCTAAAGAATTTCCAAAGTTACCAGAAGTAAATAAAGAAGACTTATATAATATACCTCAAGATTTACTAAAAAATATGATAAAGCAAACAGTATTTGCTATATCTCAAGACCAAACAAAGCCTATCTTAATGGGTGAACTTTTAGAAATAGTAAATGGTAATATAAGTTTAGTAGCTATAGATGGATATAGATTAGCTGTTAGAAGCTGTAATTTAGAGAATATTTCAAATGATGCTAAAGTTATAATTCCAGGAAAGGCATTAATAGATGTAAATAGCTTATTATCATCAGAAGAAGATATAAAAATGGGATTTGATGATAAAAATGCAATATTTATAATAAATGACACTAAAATAATAACTAGACTTTTAGAAGGTGAATTTATAGATTATAAAAGATTACTTCCAAGAGAACACAATACTAGAGTTAAATTAAAAACAAGAGATCTTTTAAATAGTATTGAGAGAGCATCATTATTATCTCAAGCTGAAAAAAATAATCTAATCAAATTATCTATAAGAGATAATGCAATGGCAATAACTTCTAATACAGATAAAGGAAATGTTTATGAAGAAGTTTCACTAGAATTAGAAGGAGATTATTTAGATATCGCATTCAATTCAAGATACTTCTTAGAAGGATTAAAAAACATTGATAGTGAAGAGATATTTATAGAATTCACAACAAATGTTAATCCTTGTATAATAAAACCTGCTGACGAAATCGAGTACACATACCTATTACTTCCAGTAAGAATATCATCTAGTATATAATTCATTAAAAAAGCCCAACTAATAAAGTTGGGTTTTTATAACTAATTTTATGATATAATATATTTTTGACATGTTAGTGAAAAACTAAATGAAAATAAATAGGAGGACGAGCTATGATAGAGATAAATATAGATTCAGAATATATAAAATTAGATCAACTTTTAAAATTAGCAGACTTAGCATCAACAGGTGGACATGCTAAATTTTTAATATTAGAAGGTCTAGTTAAGGTAAATGGAGAAGTTGAAACAAGAAGAGGAAGAAAACTTAAACCTCAAGATATAGTTGAGGTAGAAGGAAATCAAATAAAAGTAGTGTAATAAGGAGAGCCTTTTATGCAACTAAATAGTTTGCAGTTAGTCAATTTTAGAAATTACGATAGTTTACATCTGGAATTTAATAAAAAAGTAAATCTTCTTGTCGGAAAAAATGGCCAAGGAAAGACTAATATAGTAGAATCTATATATATGCTATCTTTTGGAAAGTCCTTTAGAACCAATAAAGACAAGGAAATAATAAAATTTGAAAAAGAGAATCTTTATGTTGGAGGAGCTTTTTCAAAGGAAAATACTAAAGGCTTAATTGAAATAGCTATCAGTAAGAATAAGAAGGGTATAAAAGTAAATAAAATACCTATTCAAAAAATATACGAACTGCTTGGAAATATAAATGTTGTAATATTTTCTCCAGAAGATTTGAGACTAGTTAAAGAAGGACCTAAAGAAAGAAGATCTTTCATAGATAAAGAGATTAGTCAAATTATACCTAGATATTATAATTATCTTACAAATTATAATAAAATATTATTCCAAAGGAATCAGTTACTTAAGAGTAAGAATATAGATAAATCTTTATTAGATGTATATGATGAAAGTTTAGCTAAGTACGGGAGCTATATTTACATACTTAGAAGAGATTTTATAAAGAAAATAGCAGGTATATCTAAAAGTTTACATGATAAACTAACTGGAGGAATTGAAGATTTAGTTATAACATATAAAAATCAAATTGATATAAATGATGAAGATACTGCCCAGACAGTATATAACAAATTTATTGAAAAACTTTCGTCAAGCCGTGAGCATGATATAGATACAAGAACTACTAGATATGGATTACATAGAGATGATCTTAACATATTTGTTAACGGATTAGATGTAAGGTTATATGGTTCACAAGGACAACAAAGAACTGCATCAATTTCTTTAAAATTATCAGAAATTGAGTTAATAAATAATGAAGTTGGAGAATATCCAATATTAATTTTAGACGATGTGTTCAGTGAATTAGATGAAACAAGGCAAAAACTATTAGTAAATAACTTAAATGTAGTTCAAATGTTTATAACTACAGCAGAGGTTTCACATAAAAGTATATTCAATATAGATAACACTACTATATTTAATATTGACAATGGAAGTGTTGTAAACATAGAGAATGGAGGGAACTAGATGAAGCAAGAATATGGTGCAAGTCAGATTCAGGTTCTAGAAGGATTAGAGCCTGTTAGAAAAAGACCTGGTATGTATATAGGATCTACTGGTCCAAGAGGGTTACATCACTTAGTTTACGAGATAGTAGACAACAGTATAGATGAAGCACTTCAAGGATATTGTACTGAGATATACGTATCTATAAATCAAGATGGAAGTATCTTAGTAAGAGATAATGGGAGAGGGATACCAGTTGAAGTTCACCCTCAAACAGGTAAGTCTACACTAGAAACAGTTTTAACAGTACTTCATGCAGGAGGAAAGTTCGGTGGAGGAGGATACAAGGTATCTGGTGGTCTTCACGGAGTTGGGGTATCTGTTGTTAATGCGTTATCTGAGTGGTTAGTAGCAGAAATTTCAAGAGATGGAAAGTTATATAGACAAACTTATGAAAAAGGTGTAGCTACATCAGAACTTAATGCAGTAGGAACATCAAGCCATACAGGAACTTGTATAAGCTTCATGCCTGATGCTACTATATTTGACGAAATAGACTTCAAGTATGAAACATTAGAGCATAGATTAAGAGAATTAGCATTCCTTAACAAAGGAATAAAAATAATTTTAGAAGATAAAAGAGAAGGAAAAGAAAAGATAAAAGAATTCCACTACCTTGGTGGTTTAGTAGAATATATAAAATACTTAAATAAATCGAGAACTGGAATACATGAAGATATAGTTTATATAGACAAAAAAGTAGATGACTATATGGTAGAATTAGCAATGCAATATACTGATGGTTACACGGAAAACATATATTCATTTGCTAATAATATAAATACTCATGAGGGTGGATCTCATTTAAGTGGATTTAAAGCGGCCCTTACTAAAACATTAAATGATTACGCAAGAAGAAATAAAGTAATAAAAGATAATGAGCCTAATTTATTAGGTGAAGATATAAGAGAAGGTCTTACAGCTGTAGTATCTGTTAAGCTTCCTGAGCCTCAATTCGAAGGTCAAACAAAGACTAAGCTAGGTAATACAGAGATGAGAGGTATAGTGGATAGTATAACTGTTGAAGAATTAGGAGCTTTCTTAGAAGAAAACCCAACTACAGCAAAAATAATAGTTGATAAGGCCCTTAGAGCTCAAAGAGCGAGAGAAGCTGCAAAAAGAGCAAGAGAGTTAACTAGAAGAAAAAGTGTGTTAGAAAGTACTGCATTACCTGGGAAATTAGCAGACTGTGCTGAAAAAGACCCAGCTAAGAGTGAAGTATTCTTAGTCGAAGGGGATTCTGCCGGTGGATCTGCTAAACAAGGTAGAGATAGACACACTCAAGCTATATTACCACTAAGAGGTAAGATACTTAACGTTGAAAAATCTAGATTAGATAAAATATTATCTTCAGATGAAATAAAAAATATGATAACTGCTTTTGGATGTGGTATAGGAAATGACTTCGATTTAGAAAAAGCTAGATATCATAAAATAGTAATAATGACTGATGCCGATGTCGATGGAGCTCACATTAGAACATTATTACTTACATTCTTCTTTAGATACATGAGACCACTTATAGAAAATGGATATGTATATGCAGCGCAACCACCACTATATAAGGTCAAGAAACAAAAGAAAGAATACTATGTATACTCAGACAAAGAGCTTGCTAGCCTATTAGAGTCGATTGGTAGAACTGGCGTAGAGTTACAAAGATACAAAGGACTTGGAGAAATGAATGCAGAGCAATTATGGGATACAACAATGAACCCAGAAACTAGAACATTACTACAAGTAAATATAGAAGATGCGGCTATGGCAGATGAGGTATTCTCAATGCTTATGGGTGATAAAGTAGCCCCAAGAAAAGAATTTATAGAAACAAATGCTAAATACGTTAAGAATTTAGATATATAAGAAAGGGGATGAGTGTAAATGGAAGAAAACAATAGAATACTTCCTTTAGAAATAGCTGATGAAATGAAAAAATCGTATATGGATTATGCGATGAGTGTTATAGCTGGACGTGCTCTTCCTGATGTAAGAGACGGTCTTAAGCCAGTTCATAGAAGAATACTATACTCTATGAATGAATTGAACTTAACACCAGATAAACCTTATAGAAAGTCTGCCCGTATAGTTGGGGACGTTCTAGGGAAATATCACCCACATGGTGATAGTGCAGTTTACTTAGCTATGGTTAGAATGGCACAAGATTTCTCTACAAGAGGACTTTTAGTTGATGGACATGGTAACTTTGGTTCAGTCGATGGAGATTCACCAGCGGCAATGCGTTATACTGAAGCTAGAATGAGTAAACTATCTTTAGAATTATTAAGAGATATAGAAAAAGAGACTGTTGATTTTATCCCTAACTTTGATGAGTCTTTAAAGGAGCCAGCAGTATTACCATCTAGATTCCCAAACTTATTAGTTAATGGATCTAACGGTATAGCAGTTGGTATGGCAACAAGTATACCACCTCATAACTTAGCAGAGGTTATAGATGCAACAGTACATTTAATAGATAATGAGGAGTGCACTGTAGAAGATTTAATGCAGTTTGTACAAGGACCAGATTTTCCTACTTCAGCAATAATAATGGGAAAAGAAAATATAGCTAATGCCTATAGAACAGGTAGAGGAAAAGTAAAAGTTAGAGCAAGAGCTTATATAGAAGAACTACCTAAGAATAAGCAACAAATAGTAGTAACTGAAATACCATATCAAGTTAATAAAGCTAAGTTAGTTGAAAAAATAGCTGATTTAGTTAAAGAGAAGAAGGTTGAAGGAATATCTGACCTAAGAGATGAAAGTAACAGAAATGGTATGAGAATAGTTATAGAGCTTAAGAGAGACGTTAATGCAAATATAGTATTAAACAACTTATATAAGCATTCTCAAATGGAAGAAACTATAAGTATAATAATGCTTGCATTAGTTGATGGTCAACCAAGAGTATTAAATCTTAAGCAAATATTATACTACTATGTAAAACATCAAAAAGATGTAGTTACAAGAAGAACTAAATTTGAATTAAATAAAGCTGAAGCAAGAGCTCACATATTAGAAGGGTTAAGAATAGCTTTAGATAACATAGATGCAGTAATAAAATTAATAAGAAGCTCTAAGACTACTCAAGAAGCTAAAGCAGGTCTTATGGAGAGATTTGGATTATCAGAAATTCAATCACAAGCTATATTAGACATGAGACTTCAAAGACTTACAGGATTGGAAAGAGATAAAATAGAAGCAGAGTATGAAGAGTTAATTAAGAAAATAAATAGATTAAAAGAAATATTAGCTAATGAGAGATTACTTCTTAACGTAATAAAAGACGAAATGCTAATAATTAAAAAGAATTATGCTGACGAAAGAAGAACTGAAATAAGACATGCTGAGGGTGAAATAGACGTTAGAGATCTTATTGAAGAAGAAGAAATAGCTATAACTCTAACTCACTTTGGATACATAAAGAGAGTGCCAGCAGATACTTATAAGAGTCAAAATAGAGGTGGAAGAGGTATATCAGCTCTTACTACAAGAGAAGAAGACTTTGTTAAGCACCTTGTAACAACAACGACTCATAGTAAGTTATTATTCTTCACTAACAAAGGTAGAGTATTTAAATTAAATGCTTATGAAATACCTGAAGGGAAGAGACAGTCTAAAGGTACAGCTATAATAAACTTACTTCAACTAGCTCCAAATGAAAAAATAGCCACACTAATAGCAATAAATGAAAATGATGAGAATCAATATTTATTATTAGCTACTAAAAATGGTATAGTTAAAAAGACTAAGCGTGAAGAGTTCAAAAATATTAATAAATCTGGGCTGATAGCTATAGGATTAAGAGAAGACGATGAGCTTATAGGAGTTAAGTTAACAGATGCTAATAAGGAAGTTTTACTAATAACTAAAGATGGTATGTCTATAAGATTTGATGAAAATGACATAAGACCAATGGGTAGAACTGCTATGGGTGTTAAAGGTATAACTTTAGGCGCTGATGATAAAGTAGTATCTATGAGCTTAACAGATGAAGGAACAGAAGTATTAGTAGTTAGTGAAAATGGATTTGGAAAAAGAACAGATATAGAAGAGTATAGAACTCAGATAAGAGCTGGTAAAGGTATAAAGACATATAATATAGCTGCTAAGACAGGAAAGCTTGTTGGAGCTGAAATGGTTACAGAAGAAGACGAAATAATGATAATAAACTCAGATGGAGTGTTAATAAGATTAAGAGTGAATGAAATATCATTATTTGGAAGAGTAACAAGCGGTGTTAAACTAATGAAGACCAATGATGAAGTTAATGTAGTTTCTATTGCTAAAATAAATATAGAAGAAGAATAGGAATATATCCTATTCTTTTTCCATAGCTATCGACTATAGGAGAGGAGAATGTATTATGAGCAATAAGAAAGGGAAATATTTATTACTAGGAGCATTTCTTGGATTTATAGCCGGTTTATTCTTTGCACCTAAAAAAGGTTCAGAATTAAGAAGAGATGCTAAAGAAAAGCTAGGTGAGGTTAAGGAAAACCCAAAAGAAGCTTTACAAGGAACAATAGATGGTGTAAAAACTAAAATAAATAATCTAATTGATGATAATGTATTAGAAGATAGTATAGATATATGTGAAGATGAAATAGTAATAAGTAGAACTTTTGAAGATGAAGGGGAGAATAATTAATGGATGCAATGGGATGGCAAATAGGTGCTGTTTTATTTGGTGTTTCGGCATTAATTATAGCAATATACATAGGAAGATTATTGAATGAGACAACTAAAGTTGTAGGAAAGGTATACAAAATAGTTGACTATAATGAAAGACATATACACGAGACAATAGAAAATGTTGCCGCTATATCTAAAAATACAGAAGAAATAACTGATTTAGTTGGCAAAGTGGCAGGTATAGCCAAAATATTTAAATTTATAAAGAGATAATTGCATATAAGGAGGTTTATTGATGTCAATAAATATAAATTCAAAGCTAAATGAACAAGAATGTTTCTGGGATATATCACTAGAAGGAGAACTTGATGTTTCTACAGCAGATAAGTTAAAAGAACATTTACATAATTTAGCAGATAAAGAATCTTTAGATATGAAAATTAACCTTACAAACTTAGACTATATAGATTCAACTGGTTTAGGTGTAATGATAGGAGTACTTAAGAAATTAAAAATAAACGGAAAGGAAATATATATATTAAATCCAAAAATCAATGTAAAAAAAATATTTGCAATAACAGGACTAGATAAAATATTTAAAGTGGAGGGATAGACGTTGGCTTTTGAAACAATAAAGATGGAAATAAGCTCAAACCCTGAGTATGTTGGAATTATAAGATTAACCACATCAGGTATAGCTAATAAAATCGGATTTTCGATAGGTGATATAGAAGACATAAAAGTTGCTGTATCAGAAGCTTGTACAAATGCTATAAAGCATAGTAATGATAATAAATTTTTTATAACTTTTGATATATTAGAAAATGGATTAGCTATAGAAATTGAAGATAAAGGCAAGGGGTACGATGTAGAATCTTTACATCAACCAGATTTAAATAATCCAAAAGAAAGTGGGTTAGGATTATTTATAATACAATCATTAATGGATGAAGTTAATATAGAATCTAAAGAAAATAAAGGGACTATAATAAAAATGACTAAGTATTTAGGAGTTGGTATTTAATGAAAAACGTAGCTAATGCTACTAATTACCTAGACATAGATAATAAGGAGCTATTCAAGATATATAGCAAGGATAAAGATAACAAAGAAGTTAGAAATATTCTTATTGAAAAACATCTATATTTAGTAAATTTGTTAGCTAAAAAATATGCAAATAAAGGTGTAGAATTTGAAGATATATATCAAGTAGCTTCATTAGCATTAATATACGCTATAGATAGGTATGATATAGAAAAAGGGTATGAGTTTTCAAGTTTTGCAACTCCTACGATAATAGGTGAAATAAAAAAGTACTTTAGAGATAAAGTATGGACACTTAGAGTACCGAGGCGTGTTCAAGAGTTAAGCAAAAAGATAAGTGAAGCCAAAGTTATATTAGAACAAGAATATAAAAAACAACCTAGAGTAGAAGAGATTGCAAAATATATAGGGTGTACAGAAGAAGATGTTTTAGAAGCCATGGAAGCATCTTATGGATATCAACCTATATCATTAGATTCATCAAGTAATGATGATTCAGAAGATAAAGATATAACATTGATAGACAAAATTGGACAAGAAGAAAGTAGTTTTGGAAATATAGAACAGCGAGACTTTATAAATAAATTCATGGAAAATTTAAATGAATTAGAAGTTAAAATATTTAAAGATAGATTTTTCTTAGATAAAACTCAATCTATGATTGCAAAAGAACTAGAAATCTCTCAAATGACTGTTTCTAGGCTAGAAAGAAAGATAGTTGAAAAGCTTAGAAAAGAATATGAAAAAAATTTATAAAAAAGTTTTTGAAAAAGTATTGACCTACTGTTTATTCTATAGTATATTATTACTTGTCCTTAAGAAAAGGGCAAATAAGAAATGAACTTTGAAAATTAAACAGTAGGTTAATTTATATAACTGATTCTTAAAAGAATCGAATACAACCAAGCCAGATATTCAGATAATGATAGTCTGAGCAGGTAACAACTTTTATTTGAGAGTTTGATCCTGGCTCAGGA
>NZ_JBCIUO010000017.1:0-25127 GCF_039031195.1 Romboutsia sp. MSSM.1001216sp_RTP31141st1_G3_RTP31141_220114
GTCAGATGTTGCATCTGCATCTGCTGTTGAGTCTGAGTCTGATGTTGAATCAGATGTTGCATCTGCATCTGCTGTTGAGTCTGAGTCTGATGTTGAATCAGATGTTGCATCTACATCCGCTGTTGCGTCTAGGTCTGCATTTACATCTACTGCTGCGTCTACTGTTGTATCTAAATCTGCATTCGCGTCTAGGTCCGCATTTGCGTCTACTGTTGTGTCTAAATCTGCATTCGCATCTAGGTCCGCATTTGCGTCTACTGCTGCGTCTACTGTTGTATCTAAATCTGCATTTGCATCTAGGTCCGCATTTGCGTCTACTGCTGCGTCTACCGTTGTATCTAAATCTGCATTTGCATCTACATCTGCGGTTGATTCTGCATTAGATTCTGATGTCGATTCTGATGTTGCATCTGCATTTGCATCCGCTGTTACATTTATATCTACTTGTGGATCTGGATCTAAATTTATATCTTCATTTGGATCTTCATTTACGCATGAATCTTCGCACTCACGCATTCCTCTTCTTATTTCTCTATTTCTTCTTCTTTCTTCCCTATTTCTTCTTCTTTTTTCTCTATCTATATCTATTTTATTTTTCGGCATTACAATTCCTCTCCTTGTATTTTTAGGTTAGTAGATTATTTTCTACTTACTAAAAATATATTCTTTTTATACGGAATTGTTACATATTTATACAAATAAACTTATAAAATAATAAAAGGTTATCTCTTAAATAAGAGATAACCTTTTATTATTTTATTTATTTTTGAGCATATTTTTCTGATATTTTAACTATAAGATTTACACATTTCTCCATAGATCCTACTGGTATACATTCGTTCTTTCCATGGAAGTTTAAACCACCTGTAAATATATTTGGACAAGGAAGACCCATAAATGATAATCTAGCCCCATCTGTACCACCTCTAACTGGTACTATTTTAGGAGTTATTCCAACTTCATTCATAGCTTCTTCTGCTATATCAACTATAAACTTAACAGGTTCTACTTTTTCTTTCATGTTAAAGTATTGGTCTTTTAAGTCTAATGTTATTCTTCCATCATATTTTTCGTTTAATTTATTTACTACATCTTGCATATGAGCTTTTCTAGCTTCAAACTTTTCTTTATCATGATCTCTTATTATATAAACCATACTAGCATTTTCTACATTACCATTTAAATCATTTAAGTGGTAGAATCCTTCATATCCTTCTGTAGTCTCTGGTCTTTCGCTAGCTGGGAACATTTCAGATATCTCAGCTGCTATATGTAATGCATTTACCATTTTATTTTTTGATGCACCTGGATGTACATTTCTTCCTTGTATAGATATTGTAGCTCCAGCAGCATTGAAGTTTTCATATTGAAGTTCACCTTCTATACCGCCATCTATTGTATATGCATATTTTGCACCAAATTTTTCAACATCAAATAGATCTGCTCCTCTGCCTACTTCTTCATCAGGAGTAAATCCTACTTTTATATCTCCATGCTTTATTTCAGGGTTATTTACTAAATATTCTATCGCTGTTATTATTTCTGCTATACCAGCTTTATCATCTGCACCAAGTAGTGTAGTACCATCTGTAACTATTAAGTCTTCTCCAACTAGGCCTTTTAATTCTGGGTAATCAGATACTTTTGTAACTACATTTAATTCTCTATTTAGTACTATATCTTTTCCATCATAATTTTCTATTATTCTTGGTTTAACGTTTTTCCCAGTTATATCAGGAGCTGTATCTAAGTGAGATATAAATCCTATTGTATCAACACCTTCTGTATTTCCTTTTAAAGTTGCCATAACGTAACTATTTTTATCAACATTAGCATCTTCTAATCCTAATGATTTTAGTTCTTCTACTAAGTAGTTTGCAAAAACTCTTTGTCCTTCGCTAGATGGACAATTTGCATTCTTAGGATCTGCAGTTGTATCAAATGTCACATACTTTAAGAATCTTTCTACTACTTTATTTTTCATGGTTATACCTTCTTTCTTTGGTCTAATAATTGTTAAGTAATATATCCCTTATATTTCTATTATATTACAAAAACTTACTAAAGTATATCTACCTTTTTTAATATTTGATGCATTATTGTAAGACCTAAAAAAAATACTATTCCAATTATTCCTTTTACTTGTATACCTATGAATATGGCTGCTAATGTAGCTAATGGACTAATACCTATATTGGTGGATACTAATTTAGGCTCTAAAACCTGTCTTAACAATGATAGTAGCGCAAATACAACTATAAGAGTTATTGCTATAAGATAGTTTTTTACTATACAGTAATAAACTATAAAAGGTAAATATATTACTACTATCCCTAAAAAAGGTATTAAATCCAACAAACCAGCTATAATACCTAACGTCATAGAATATGGTATATCAAATACTCTAAGGCTTAGCCAAGTTACTATGAAAGTTATTCCCATTAATATGGCATAAGCTTTTATATATCCTAATATTGATTTTATTATTTCTCTTTTTATATTCTTAACCTTAGTCTTTGTTGGTTCAGAGAACATATTGTAAAAACTATATTCTATTTTATCTATATCTTTTGCTATAAAATATGTAGATATGAATAAGGTTATAATGAATATAGATATATATGGAATTGATCCTAAAAAATTTACGAAACTTTCTAATAATTGTTTTGCTATACTTACTATATTGGTGCTATATTTTTGCATTAAAAACTCTATATTTATGTTTGGTATGTTCTCAAGTTGCTCTAAATATAAATTTAGTTTAATTGCTATATTTGAAATAAAATCACTTATGTAATCATAATTATTTACAGTATTATTTACGAATTCTAATAAACTATCTATTCCCGCCATTATTAATAATCCAGCTAATACTACAAATATTATAACTGCAATAAAACTTAATACTAAAGTTGATACACCTTTATTTATATTAAACTTATACCTTAATTTTTCTGATATAGGGTTTATCAAAAATGCAATAATACCTCCTACTAAAAATGGTGATATATAATGAAATGTCTTATAAATCAAAATAAATACTGTTGTATATAGTAATATAAATATCATGTTTTTCTTTAATACTTTTATGAATCTATTATCTATTACATTCATCTAATCACTTCCCTTATAATATATTATTAATTATTAACAAATATCTTTACTATTAAAATTAATTTATATAAATTTCAAATAAAACAAAAAACACTACAATATTGTAGTGTTTTATGTGTATATTCTTATTTTCTTTATTCTATTTTTATCTAAACTTTCTATACAGAATCTTATATTATCTACTTCTATAACTTCATTTTCTTCTGGAAGTCTTCTTAAATAACCTATGATGTAGCCTCCTATAGAATCAAATTCTTCAGACTCTAATCTAACTCCAATAAGTTCGTTGACATCACTTATTTTAAGTCCCCCATCTACGATATATTCATCTTCTTTAACTACTATTATATCTTCATCTTCTTCATCGTACTCGTCATCTATATCTCCAACGATTACTTCTACTAAGTCTTCTACAGTTATTATACCTGCAGTTCCTCCATACTCATCAACAACTATAGCCATTTGTATTTTTTCTTTTTTCATCTCTTCTAAAAGTTGAGTGATTTTCTTAAATTCATATGTAAAGAACGCTTCCCTTACATACAACCTTATATCAAAATTTGCTATCTCTTCATCACTTAAGAATATGATATCCTTTATATTAAGTACACCTATGATGTCATCTATAGATTCATTGTATACTGGCATTCTACTTAATTTCTCTTCTTTAAACTGCTGTATTATTTCTTCATATGAATCTTCAACATCTATAGCTATAATATCTAATCTTTGTACCATAGCTTCTTTAGCTTGCATATCCCCAAACTGAAATACATTGTTTATGATTTCTCTTTCTTCTATTTCTAGGACACCTTCTTCATGTCCTACATTAACCATAGTTTTTAATTCTTCTTCTGTTATATATGGTTCATTCCCTTTTGTTTTTATTCCAAATAACTTAAATATTAAATTTGTTACTATATTAAGTACCCATACTACTGGAGTTAATATAAATATTATTGCCTTTATTGGCTTAGAAACAAGTATAGCCACTTTTTCTGAACTATTTGCTGCTATAGTTTTTGGTGTTATCTCTCCAAATATTAATACTAATACTGTCATAAGAGCTGTTGCTATAGGAACTCCTGTAGCTCCCAATAATGTAATAAATAATGATGTTGATATAGAAGTTGCTGCTATATTAACAACGTTATTTCCTATTAATATAGAACTTAATAACTTATTTGGCTCTTCTATTAAGTTACTTACTAGCTTTGCGCCCTTAACCCCTTCTTCTTTCATATGTCTTATTCTTATTTTACTAAGTGACATTAATGCAGTCTCAGATGCTGAGAAAAATCCTGATCCTATAAGTAATATCACTAATACAATAATCTGAATCAATATACCGGTCGATTCCAACCTAAACCACACTCCTAATTTCTTTTAAATTTCTGTTTATATGTTAATATATTATAACATACTTACCCTTATTTGGAAATTTATTAATTTAGATATAATCTATATTATCTATCATTTCCAATACTATTAAAATACATTTGCATTATAATTTTTTTTATCCCCATATAATAGTATTAAATTTAAAAAGGAGGTAAAATGAAAGATTTACTAGAAAAATATGGTGCTATGCCTAGACTTAGAGACAAGATTTTAATGAATTTAACTGAAGAAAATGCATTAGAACTAGTTGCTGAAATAGTTAACGTTTATGAAAATAATGCACAAGGAAAACATAGATTAGGTTCATTTATTGATAAGATTAGTTTCGATGAGTTTAAATCTTTGCTAAATTTAGACAAATATTTAAATTAATTACATATTTTTATACTTTTATGTCACATTTTAATATTTTTGCATATACTATAGTGTAAGAGAAATTAAAAGAGTTTCTCTTACACTATAAATATCAAAACTCCTGTTAATATTCTAATTTAGTGATCGGATATAAAAAAAATTCTTTCCCCCAAATATTCTTTAAACCACCTAATCCCCCCCTGGTTAGGTGGTTATTTTTTATTTTTTTTGAATATAAATTTAAAATTTGCCAATACTTATAAATGAGAGCGGAAATTATATATCTCTCCCCCTAATAAGTATATATATTTATATGGTGACTACATACTCCCCCTGTAGTCACCAATTTTTTTTAACTATATTCTATTTTTACTTTAGATCCTTGTCCAACTTCACTAGGAGATACTATTAACTTAATTGGAACTCTATTTTTTAACTCTTCAACGTGAGTTATAATTCCAACACTAAGTTTATCATGATGTAGTCTTTCCAGTGATTCTATAACAGTTTCTAGTAGTTCACTATCTAAAGATCCAAATCCTTCATCTAAGAAGAAAAATTCAAGGGGAGCACTTCCCTTTAATTGTATTTGAGATGATAATGCTAATGCTAATGATAGTGATGTTAAGAATGTTTCTCCTCCAGATAAAGTATCTACACTTCTTCTTTGCCCACCATTAAAGTTGTCTCTCATTACAAAGTTTAATGTTGAATCTATTTCTAATGCATATCTACCTTTAGTTATAGACTCTAATCTATTAGATGCTTCAAGCGCTATATACTTTAATTGATTAGTAGCAACATACTCAACAAATCTATTTCCTTGAACAATCTTATCTAGATCATCTAATAAATCCACTTTATGTTGAACTGCCTTTAACTCTTTATTTAAATCTTTTATCTTGTCTAAAGATTCTTTTAGGGTACTTAGTATAGTTTGCTTTGATCCTATATCTTGGGATATTCTACTAATTTCTATTTTTAAGTTATCAATACTATCTTTTAATTCATTAAAGTCCTTTTCATTTATTTTTCTATCACCTATTGATTTAACTAGATCATTTATCTTTATACCTAATACTTTTTGCTCTTCTTCATATTGTGTTATCTCATCATGTAGTTTTCTTAAGTATTCTTTATCTAATAATGATCTTTTTACAGCATATATACTTTCAAATTTATACTCCTCTAATGATTTATTTAAAGTATCTGTTTGTATTTTATACTGTTCTTTTGCTATCTTTAATCTTCCATCTATATTTGATTTGTCAGATGTAGTTTTTTCAAATTCCAACCTTTGAGCTTCTAATTTATTTTTTATCATTTCCTCTTGAGATATAAGCTTATTTATATTATTTTCTAGATTCTCTAACAATAATTTTGAAGATTCACCTTTTGTTGTTGCTATTATTTCATTGTATTTTCCATCTCTCACTTTTTTCTTTTCAGAATAAATTTCTCTAGCTTGAATTAAATCTAACTCTATTTTATGTAGGTTATTTTGATAATTTACTATATCTTTTTCCATTGCTTCTTTTGACTTAGATATTTTTAAGTATTCATTATTTAAATCTTCTAATGCTTTTTCATTATTATTTATCTCTTCTACTTTTACTTCTAAATCTTGTATTTTAGTTATTGCTTTTAGTGTTAAATAGTTTTCTTTTGTTGTTTTATAGTTTTCTTCAATTGCTGTTAGTTCTTCTTTTAATTCGATTACATTTTTCTTATAAGAGTTTATACTCTCTTGTAGTATTAGTTCATCTTTTTCAATTTTGTTTTTTTCTTCTCTAGCCTTATTTATACTACTTTCATTTTCCTCTTTATCCTTATTCCAATTTTGTAGATTAATTTTTAATATCTCTAGCCTTTTAGACTCTTCTTCTACCTTCTTTATTAGTTCATTAGAACTTAAGTCTCCTATTTTAGATTTTACCTCTTCTAATTCCTTTAATATTATTTTTTCTACTGATATACACTCGCTATTTTTTCTGTTGAGTTCTTCAATTTTTACTTTTATATTAGACTCATCTTCTTTTAATTTTTCTATTTTTGACTTAGTAAACTCTATATTTTCATTATAGTTTGTATCATCTACATGCTCATGATTTCTAGATCCACATACTGGACATGGAGAATTTTCCTTTAATTCTTTTCTAAGTTCTGTTGCTAAATTTAAATACTTTAGCTTTTCTAATTCTTTCTCTAGATAAGTTATATTTGTATGATTAACCTCTAATTTATCATTTAAAGTATGTAATTCTCTTTCTACCTGATGTCTATTTTCTAGTATTTTATTTAAGTTATTATGTAAATCTTCTTTTTTAATTTCATTTTCTTTTATAGATTCTGCCTTTACTCTTAAGTTTGCTATATATTCAGTCTTATTAACTATCTCTTCATTAGTTCCTGGAGATTTTTTAATTAAAATTTCATAATGTTCTTCTAATTCAGTTAGTTTTTTCAATACAGAATCTTTATCCCTCTGAATATATCTTAACTTTAAGTTTATCTCATCTAGATTTTTATTTATTTCATTCAATCTATTATTTTTAACAGTCTTACTTTCTGAAAGCTTATTATATTCTTTTTCATACTCATAGGCTAAAAATATTTTCTGTTTTAGATCAGCACTTATCTTTATTTCACTTATTTTCTCTTCTAAGCTTTTTAAGTTATTTATTACTATCTCTTTCTTGCTTTCTAAATCCTCTTTTAGTTTTATAAGTATCTCTTTTTCTTGATTTAAACCTATACCCTTGCCTTTTATATCTTTTAATTCAGAATCTAAACCAACTAACTCCGCTTCTAATTCTATTGCATTTTGAAGTTTGATTCTATCTTCAGATAGTCTTGGCATATTTTCATTTTTATTTTTATATGCTTCCTCATAATTTGCTTTAGTTATAAGTAGTTCTTTATTTAACAATTCTAGTTTCTTTTCTAAATTTTGACTTTCTAGGCTATCTTCATTAACCCTTTTCTCAAGCTCCAATACAGCATTTATGTACGGATTAATCTTATCTGCATTTAATGCATCTTCAAGTTGTCTTCCTTTTTTTGATATATCTTCTTGCTTTAAATCTAATTCATGCTTTCTTTTCTTGTAGTTTTCTAACTTTACTTGTTTTTCATATATTTCTTCAACTTCTTTATATTTATTTTGGTTTATTTCAAAATCTTTATTTTTACTAATTTCTAATGATCTTAATTCTTCTAACTCTTTTTGTACTTGATTATATACTTCTTCACTTACAGTATCATATTGACTTAGCTTAGAATTTATATCTCTTAAAGCTTGTTGTTGTACGTTTTTTCTTTTCTTAACTTTATCTATTAATCCTCTTCCGTATTTTTCAAGATTAAATATTCTCTCTAGCATGTCCCTTCTATCCGCACCTGCTAGCTTTAAGAAATCATTAAACTTACCTTGTGGAAGTACTACTGATCTCATAAAATCATTAGCTGTTAATCCTACAATTTCAGCGATTTTATTATTTACTTCTCCAACTTTGTCTGCTAATACTTTTTCACTTTCATCCTCATACATCTCTATTAATCTTGCATATGAAGTTTTAGTACCTGTATTAGTTCTAACTATAGTTCTATCTACTTTATACCTTCTCTTTGCGTTTTTACTTCCGATTTCAAATTCATAAGATATTATTGCTTTATCGCAGCTACTATTTATAAATTCTTTAGTATTTCTAGGTATACTTCCATACATAGCTATTGTCATTGCATCTAATATAGTTGACTTACCACTTCCAGTTTTACCAAAAATCCCAAATAAACCTCTATCAGTTAGTTTTTCAAAATCTATAACTGATTTATCTATATAACTATTTAAACCACTTAACTCTAATCTAATAGGTCTCATCTTTAGCTTCACCTTCTTCATTTATTATATCTAAGAATAAATCCATAAGCTCTCCTTTAGGTTCTACTCCTCTACTAAATTCATAGAATTCCTTGAATAATTCTCCCATAGATTTTTCTTTTACGTCTATTTCTTCATTATATTCTTTTGATGCTATTATTGGTTTTATTTCTATTATATCTTTTAATGTATCTTTCATTTTTTTTATGTTAGACTGTGATATAACTTCATCTGTTTTTATTTCAAAATAAGACCATATATCTCTGTCTTTATTTTTTTCGCACACTTCTAATGCATCTTCGATTCCATTGCATTTAAATACCTCTATAGGTTTATAGTTTTTAAAGTATTTTTTTTCTACTGTTATTTCTTTGTCTTTATTTATATCAACTATATAGCATCCTTTAGTATATGATCTTTCATCTTTGCTATATTGTATAGGAGATCCTGAGTAGTATGCATTTAACCTTTGTGAAGATTTTTGCATTTTATGTAAATGCCCTAAAGCTATATAATCAGCCTTTTGAGGTAAGTCTTTTTTCTCTACTAATAAGCTTCCTCCAAGTTGTATTGGTCTTTCAGATTCTGTTTCTTCTCCACCGACAACAAAAAGGTGAGATACAGCTAAATTTATTGAATCATCTTCAAAGTTTTCTTCTAATTCTTTAAATAACTCACCAACTCTTTGAGAATATGTTATTTGTCTTTCTTTGTCTTCATCATTTTGAAGTATTACTTCATTAAGCCTCTTTTCACTTGGATATGGCAGCGTTATAACAACAACCCTCTCATTATTTATATTAAGTTTTATACATCCCTCTTTCGCTTCTAATATCTCAAAGTTTTTATACTTTGATACTTCTGTTTTACTTAGAGGATTTCCAAGTATTATTATCCCCTGCTCATGTGCAAGAGGGCTTGATGCTTGTAGTCTTTCCGGATTATCATGGTTACCGCTTATTATTAATACACATCTTTTTCCATTGTCTGATAATCTTGATATTGTTTTATAGAATAATTTTTCAGCTTGTGCAGGTGGATTTGATGTGTCATATATATCTCCTGCTATTATAACCATATCTATATTATTATCATCCACTATCTGTATAAATTCTTCACAGAATTTGGTTTGTTCTTCTAATCTTGAGTGACCTTCTAAGCTTTTTCCTAGATGCCAATCTGATGTATGAATAAATCTCATTTTATCCTCCTAAATAATATGATTTATTTATATATTTTAATAGTTTGATTATAACATAAAAGGAAGATGTCTAAACATCTTCCTTTTATGTTATTTTTATTAATAGATATTATTATTTTACAAATTTTATAGATTTGTTCGTAGCATCTAAGCAGCAATTTCCCCCTAGTAAAATACTATTTGATGATGTACAATGACCTACTTTTAGATTACATAAGCATGGTTTATTATATTTTTTAATCTTTTCAAATAATAATTCATATAAATCATAATCATCTTCATTATCTTTTCTACACTTTTTAAAGTCTCCAAATATTATCCCACAACAGTCATTTAACTTATTGCTAAGTTCTAATTGTGTAAGCATTCTATCTATCTTATACATATTTTCTCCTATTTCTTCAATAAATAAAATTTTATTTTTTGTATCAATTTCATATCTTGTTCCAAGGGTGCTAATTATTACAGCTAGATTTCCTCCTACTGTAATCCCATTAGCTTTTCCTTGTACTAAAGTGTGTAATTCTTCGTCTTCTGGATTTTTTATAATAATTTCATCTTCCATTGATAATATATTTGAGAAGGAATCAAAAGTATATTTATCATAGTGTAAAAAATTTAATCCCATAATTCCATGGTAGGTAACTAAGTTCGCTATTTGATTAAAGGCTATATGAAGTGCTGTTATATCAGAATACCCTATAAATACCTTAGGATTCTCTTTTATAATGTTGTAGTTTATTTTATCAATTATTCTAAGTGTTCCATATCCGCCTCTTAGACAAAGTATACCATTTACGTCTTTATCTAAAAACATATTTTCTATGTCCTTTACTCTAAACTCATCTTCACCTGCTAAATACCCCTTATATCTTAGGTAACAAGTCTTTCCAAATTTGACTTTATACCCTAATTTATTTAATTCTTGCTCTATTTTTTCTAATTCATAAGTTAGTAATTTTTTTGTTTTAGATTTAGATGGACTTGCTGGTGCTATAACTCCAATTGTATCTCCTTTTTTTAGTTTTTCTGGAAATATCATAATTTTCCCCCTTAGTATATATAGTTTAAAATTTTTTTAATTTCTCCATTCTCAATATATACTCTATCTACCCTTCTAGATATTAAGCTTAATAGTTCATTTCTATTTGTATCTATCAAATTTGCTATTTCTAAAAGTGTAGGACCATTTTCTCCATAAAATACTACATCTGCATCGTAATCACATTTATCTAAATAACTAATGTCTATTACAAGGTGATCCATACATATTTTACCTATTATGTTACATCTTTTATTATTTATATCTACATACCCTTTATTTGATAAACTTCTTGGTATCCCATCTCCATATCCACAAGGTATAATTCCTATTTTAATATTTTTATTTGCTACATACGAATAATCATATCCTATAGCCTCACCACCTCTAACCTCTTTAACCTGAATTATCTTTGACTTGAATGTTATAGCAGGCTTTAGCTGTAAGGAAGAGTCTCTATTGTTGTATCCATATATACTTGCACCTATCCTCACCATATCCATATGAAAATCCTTATATGAAACAAACCCTATACTATCACAAATATGCTTTATAGGTATCGTCTTAATTTTTTCTAATTCATTTATAGTCTTTTTAAATATATTAAATTGAATATAATCTGATTTTTCATCTCTAAGTGCTAGATGTGAAAAAATACCCTCAATATATAAATTCTTTAATAATAATAAACTATATATTTCTTGAAATGTATTTTGATTTACCTTAAGCCCTAATCTATTAAATCCTGTATCTAACTTTATATGAACTTTTCCTATTTTGTTTATTTTACTACATATGTTGTTTATAATTTTTCCTTGTTCTTCTTTAATTACAGTTATAGTTATATTATTTTCAACTGCTAATTCTATATGTTCATTTGGAATATATCCCATAACTAAAATAGGAGATTTAATGTTTTCTCTTCTAAATTCTAGAGCTTCACTAAGTGTTGCTACACATAGGTAATCAATACCTTCTCTACATAATAGTTTAGCTATTTCTATAGAACCATGCCCATATGCATTTGACTTTAATACTGCGCCTATTTTAGTACTATTTTTGGTATATTTTTTTATTTCCTGCAAATTATGTTTTATATTATCTAGATTTATCTGTACATAAGTTGGTCTTAACAAGCTCAAAGTATCACTTCCTTATGAAAATTTCACTCGCTTATTTTCATACTATGTTAATTATTCTTTTATTATCACTAGTTATAAATATAAAAAATGAAGATACTTAGCTTAGTACCTTCATTTTTTATATTTAAAGTTTAATTATATTAAGTTTTTATTTATATACTAACATCTTCATCTATTCCGAATAGATATATGTACCTCTCTTTGACTTCTTTTCCTGTTAATTTTTCTACCACTTCAGAATATAAATCTAATTGTTTTTTGTACCTACTTATTACTTCATTTTTATTTTCGTCATTTACAAAATCAGTTTTATAGTCAACTATAACAATCTTATCATCTTCTTCAAAGTATGCATCAATTATACCCCTTAGCATTATGCTTTCTTCATCAAAGTCTTGTACATTTCCTTCAGTTGCTAAATCTTCATATATATACACATCTTTAAGTTTGATTTGAGCATATATGGCCTGTTCTCTATTAATAAATGATGACTTTAACATCCTTTGCCCTATATGAGATTTAAAGAATTTATATATCTTAAATGGATTAACTACTCTAGACTGCTTTTCAGTTATTATTCCCTTTTTAATAAACCTACTTATTTGCTCTTTTATATCATCAATAGTATATATCTTATTAAAGTCTATTATCTGCATAACTAAATGAACTATAGTACCCCTCTCTGCACCAGTTATCTTTTCTATATCTTCTTCCTCTTGCATAAATATAGGTTTTTTGAGAGTTATTTGATTACTAAATACTTCTTGAGAAAAATCTTCTTCATGAGCATTTTGTATTTTTTTGATTTCAGTTACAGATATACTCGCAGGTTTTGTTACACATGCTTCATAGGGATATTTAAAATCTAATTTTTCTTTTATTATACTAAAATACTCTGTATCAGGATTTTCTACATCTAGACTGTCTATTATCTCTCTTATGCTCTTTTCTTCCTCTTCTTCATTTTGAGTTAAAGTGACATCTTCTTTATACCATATATTAGATACCCACTTTGAATTATGATTGTCTATATATTCTATATCTATATTAGCAAAGTCTCTTAATTCTTCTAAATCTTTATGCTTTAATACTGATGGCATTATCCAATCTAAGTAACTTTTACCTTTTAGTACCTTATACTGTGATATTGCTTTATTTCCCTCTACTCCATTTGCCCATGTTTGTAAAGATTTCTCAATGTTTCTCGTTGAACCTGTTATTATAAGCTTTTCTTTAGGTCTTGTAAATGCTACGTAAAGTACCCTCATTTCCTCAGATAAATTTTCTACATTAATTTTACTTTTTAATGCCTCTTTAGCTATACTTGGATAAGATATTTTTCTTTCATAATCTACTATTTGAGGACCGTATCCTAGTTCATGATGATATAATATATCATTTTTAAAATCTTGAGTATTGAAGTTTTTCCCCATACCAGAACATATTACAACAGGGAACTCTAGCCCCTTACTTTTATGTATACTCATTATTCTTACAACGTCTGCATTTTCCCCAAGAGTTTTAGCACTTCCCATATCAGTATTTGATTTTTTAAGCTTAGCTACAAAATTTATAAAACTAAATATACCTTTAAAACTTGTTTCTTCAAATTGCTTTGCCCTTTCAAATAATATCTTTAAGTTTGCTTGTCTTTGAGATCCTCCAGGTAAAGCACCTACGTATGCATAATATCCTGTGTTAGTGTACAGATACCATAAAAATTCGTCTGTGCTCATATATAGGGATTTTTCCTTATAGTCTTTTAGTTTTTCTATAAATTCAATACACTTTAATGCCTTTTCATCTTCATGATTACTATATTCCTCTAAAGCTTCATAAAAACTTTTATTATGTTCTTCTACTCTTATGTCTATAAGTTCTTCTGGTGTAAATCCACATATAGGTGATTTTAGCACTGCAAGCAGAGGTATATCTTGCATAGGATTATCAATAATTTGAAGTAAACTCATTATAGTTTTTATTTCTATAGTGTCAAAATACCCTACCCCTATATCTGCATAAGTTGGTATATCCATATTCATAAGTTCATCTGCAAATACTGGAGCCCAAGCTGATGTAGCTCTTAGTAAGATAACTATATCTTTAAACTGTACAGGCCTATAATCATCTAGCTTTTTGTCATAAACCATTTGAATTTTTCCCTCTTCATTTGGTGACATTAAGCCTTTTATTATATTTCCAACCATTCTAGCCTCAAGTTGTATATTATCTATTTCTTCCTCTTCTTCTGAACTTTCATTTTCTTTAGTCTCAGAATCATCCTTTCTAGATGCTTTCTCCATTAAATGTATTTCTGTAGGACCTCCTACTACTACATCTTCATTAGTATTTTCTTTAAATATAGCACCTAAGTTTAATCGTTCTTCTTCTGTATAATTTATTTCACCTATATTTTCGCTCATTACATTCTCAAATATATAATTTGCACTATCTACAACTTCTTCCCTACTTCTAAAGTTTTTATAAAGCATTATTTTTCTATATAGTGAACCTTTTTCTGTATCATAGTCAGCATACTTTTGTAAGAATATTTCTGGTTTTGCTTGTCTAAATCTATATATACTTTGTTTTACATCCCCAACCATAAATCTATTTGGGGTTTTAATTTTTGCTATATTTGAAAGAAGTACCTCTTGCACAAAGTTACTATCTTGGTATTCATCTATAAATATTTCATAGAACTTTTCCCTATAGGAAAGTGCTATATCTGAAGGTATATTTTCACCTTTATCATCTTTTTGAACTAATATATTTAACGCAAAATGTTCTATATCATTAAAGTCTATTATTCCCTTTTCTCTTTTTTTATTGTCATAAGCATCTTCAAATTGTATGACTATATCTGATATAGATTTTGCTACTTTATAAATGTACTTTATCTCATAATTTATGTCTTCTTTTTCTCTATTAAAGGTTGAATCTTTTATGCTTTCTACTGACTTTTTAACTTTTTTTCTTATATCATCAGCCTTACTTTTTATGTCTTTTATATAACTTGGGGTATCTTTTCCAAGCCTTTTCACACCTTTTACGTAGTTTTCAAATTTTATATTTGATATGCTACTATAAGCTTCATCCCATGATAAGTTGCAAGCATCTAATATTCTTTTTATACTACTGTAATCTGTTTTAAATTTTTCTGTGTATGTTTCTAACTCAACAATACCTTCTAACTCTTCTAAGGCCTTTTTCATACTAGTTTCCATACCACTTATCTCTATCTTTACTGTATCTAGTATAGCTTTTGCCCATATAGATGTTGAGAAATCAAATTCACCATCTATATTAAATTGTTCTGCTGAAAATTCTAACCACTCTTTAGGATCTGGTGATGCCATGGCAAAGTTATATACACCTAGTATTATATTTTGAAGATTATTATCTCCTCTTCTCTCTGCATAACTTTCTACTAAATTTAAAAATCCTTCATCTCTATCTATATAAAGTCGTTCGAATACTTCTTCTATGGCCTCTTGCTTTAATAGTGCACACTCTGTTGTGTCACCTATCCTAAAGTTAGGGTCTAAGTTTATTTTATGGAAGTTAGACTTTATAACTTCTAAACAGAATGAATGTATTGTTGTTATACTAGCTTTATTTAAAAGCACTAACTGATTTTGTAAATGCTTATTTTCTGGATCTTTGTCTAATGCCTTACCTATCGCATCACCTATTCTCTCTCTCATCTCAGATGCAGCTGCATTAGTAAACGTAACTACTAGTAACTTATCTATATCTATAGGATTTTCTTTATCAGTTATCATTTGAATTATACGTTCAACTAGTACAGCAGTTTTTCCCGAACCTGCTGCTGCTGCTACTAATAAATTACAATCTCTACTATCTATAACTGCTTGTTGCTCTTTTGTCCATTTAGGAGAACTCATTACTTAACTCCTCCTCTCATTGTGTTTATTATCTCGTCATTACTCTTTTTATTTATTATTTTATATTTATTATCTTTTAATGTTGTATCAAACTGGCAAATAGCTGAGTAATTGCAGTATATACAAGAATTTCTATCTTTATGTTTATATGGAGATATACTTATATTTCCACTTAACATATCTTCGCATAAATATTTTATCAAGTCCTTTACATATTTTCTAATAACCTCAAATTCTTCATTAGTAACACCTTTTGTATATCTACCTAAAGTACCATCTTTGTTAAAGTTTGCAGGTATAACTAAAGATGTTGTTCTTTCTCCATTTGCTAGTGTCTTATCCATTTCTTTGATTATATTAGAATCTTTTATAAGTAAACCTTGCATTTTTAACTCTTTAAGTATTTCTTCTCTTATAGTTTCTTCTTCTTTATCTTCATCAAATTTTGCTATTGGGTCATCTATTCTGGAATAAAGAATCGCTGCTGGATTTATATTCTGTCCCTTAGATTTCCCACTTTCTAATATTGCATCTAGATAAACTAATAGTTGTAATTGAAGCCCATAATATACATCTGTTAAGCTTAAATCCTTTTTACCAGATTTGTAATCAACTATTCGTATATATTTACCTTCTTCGTTCTCAAATTCATCTATTCTATCTATTTGTCCTCTTAGTTTTATTTCTTCTCCATTTTGTAAAACTATTTTTATAGGTGGATACTTACCTTTAGTTCCAAAATTCACTTCATAATCTGTAGGCTCAAATGAACCAATTTTTATTTGTTCACTTATTATACTTATAGCTGATATAAGCATATTTTGTAATCTAAGAGTAAGATACTTATATCTTTGAGAACTCTCTAGTATGTATCCAGGTATCTTACCTACTATTTCTTCAACTATTTTTTCTACTTTTTCTGTTATATAGTTTATATCTATATCTGCCCAATGTAGATTATCTTTTACTAACTGTTTTGAGAAATTATCTAATATTTTATGTATAAAATTCCCTAAATCTGGTGCTGTAAAAGAATATTCTTTTCTTTCTTTAGCTTTAAGACCATACTGTATAAAGTAAGCAAATGGACACTCTGCATACTTTTCTAACCTAGATACACTTAAATTTTTATCATATAGTGTTCTTATTTTTTCTTCTTCTACTTTTTGAACTTGATTAGTATATGTAAGTCCACTTATAACCTTATTAGTTATATTTTTGTATTCACTATCACTTGCATAGTATCTATATACATCTAACCATAAATTATTTATATCTTTTCCATCGTCAAACTCTTTTATCTCTTTTATAAGTTCATTAAAAGTTGGAGATTTTACAGTTATTCTATTTAAGATATCTTCATCTGTTTTAGCTTCTTCTTCTAATAAATAACTTTTACTATCTATATTAGGAAATAGCTTTTTAAGTCTTGATACTATTACTGATGGTCTTATAGTTTTTCCTTCATGGTCTGCTATAGGATAGGTAACTATTAGATTTTGGCTACTTGATGTAAGTGCTTTATAAACTAAAAATTGTTCTTCAAATGTTTTAGTTTTACTATCTATATCAACCTCTACACCTTTTTGCCCTAAGTTTTCTCTGTCACTATCATTTAAAAGCCCATTATCCTTTGCTATTAATGGGAATGTACCATCTGTAGTCCCTATTAAATATAGATACTTTGTATTTGGATTTTTCATTTTATCCACACTACTTACAAGTACTTGATCTATACTTGGAGGAACTAATCCAAGTTCATATTCATCAAATCCTAGACTTATTAATTTTATAAATTTATCTAAAGATATTTTTTCATCTCCCATTATCTCAACAATTTGGTCAAATATATCTACAACTATGTTCCAAACCTGAGAATATTGATTAGCTATATCTAATTCACCTTTACCTTTAAATTTCATTATTAAATTTTCTATAGTTGTTGGCATATTTATTTCTAACAAGAATTCATATATATACTTACATATGTCTTTTGCATTATTCTTACCTTTTAATTTATCTTGTAGATGTATTATTGGAGTTAAGACTCTTTCCTTTATTTCATTAACCTTTTCTCGTATTTCTATTTCATCTTCTTTTTCTTCTGAAGAAATATTGTGATTTATTCTATACTCCCATTTATCCTCAAACCATTTTTTACCTTTTATACCATTTGCTAATACATAATTTTCTAACATACTAATTTCTTCGTTAGATATCCCTACAAGTCCACTTTTTAAGTATCTAAACATAGTCTCATAATTATATCTTTTACTTTTCATTTCTAATATAGATATTATAAGTACTATTATTGGATTTGTTTTAGCTTCTCTTTTTTTCTCTATAAAATTAGGTATTTTATATTCATTAAATACAGAGCTTACTAAAAAGTCATATTTATTTAAGTCTCTTGTAGCTATAGTTATATCTCTATATCTAACCCCTTTATCTCTAACTAAATGTACTATTTCCTTTGCTATTTCTTCAACTTCAGAGTATAAGTTGCTAAATTCTTTTATCTTTATATTATTAGTTGACTCTTCATACACTTTATATGGATACGAGTTATAGTACCTTTCTAAGTGCTGAAGTTCTTTGCTATCTTTAAGTCTTGGTATAATATTATTATTTAGCTTTATATCAGGAAGCAACTTTACTCCCTCTTCGTTACATAATTTTATTAGCTTTTGATATGTAAACTTTGTTCTAGAAAAAGCATCTGTTTTATTGTATGAAATATTACCTGGGTTATCCACTGTTAAAGATATACATACTTCCTTAGCCTGCTTAAATAAACTACTTAATACCCTATACTGATTAGGTGTAAATCCAGTAAATTCATCTATATAAATATATGCATCCTTAAAATAATCACATACTGGTAATTTTTCTGCTAATGATTTTAGCATGTCTTGAGTGTCTATATAATTTTCATGTAGTTTTTCTTCGAATTCTTTATATATCCTACTTATATCTTTTAATTTTAAACTTAAAGTTTCACTTTCTACTTCGCCAGATATATTTTCTAACATCTCATAACTTATGTTATACTGTTTTAACTCAGATATTATCTCACTTATAGAACTTACAAATCCTGATTGAGATGATGATTTAGAAAATATATTTAATTCTTTACTTACACTTTCTATTGCTTTATAAGTCATCATAGCATTGCCACTAGAATTTATGTTAACATCAGTTAATCCTCCAACGTAAGAAAAAACTATGCTACTCATAGTTTTAAAACTTAATACCCTAGACCTTAAAAACTTGTCTTTTTCTTCTCCTAAGAAGAGCTTACTCATTCTTTTTTCCATTTCAAATGTATATTGTTCTGGAACTAAAAGTATTACAGGTGTTATTTCATTATCTTTAACTCTATTTTTTATCTCATCTAGTATATAGGTCGATTTACCACTTCCGCCTCTACCTAATACAAACTTAACACTCATAAATATCCTCCTCAAAAACACTTCTGTCTACTTCCTCATTATTACATAATTTATTAAACTCACAGTATTTGCAGTGTTTTTTGTTTTTTACTAACTCATATTTATATTCTTTGTCTTCTTTGTTATAGTTGGTGTTTTTTATATAATCTATATATGATAACACCTTATTTTTATTTTGTTTATGTTTTTCATTATTATAAGATATAGATACACAATTATCATCAAACTCTGGTTGATAGTATTTCATACTTATATTTTGTGTATCTATATCGTTATCTAATAAATTGGGAATTACTTCTTTTGCTAAAAGCATATATACAATAGTTTGTATTCTACTTTCTACATTTTTATAATTAAATTTTTTATTTTCTGTTTTCCAATCCCATATTTCAATTTTATTATCTTTGATTATTATTAAATCATACTTAGCTTGTATTATATTTCCATCTAAATTAAACATTACTTCATACTCTGGTAAGTATAAATAACCTTCCTTGATTGGAACTAGTTTTTTTACTTTATCCATCCATCTTTGAAAATCTGTATTGGTACTAGAATTTATTCCTAAAGGTATATTACTAAAATATCTTTCACATAATAAGTGAAAATCTGTACCTGTTTTCAAACTTTCGTAGTACTCTCTATGTTCTATATCATCGTATTTCCAATTAATTCTATCAATGTACTTATACTTAAATTTTAATGGACATGATTTATACGTATTTATAGAATTTTGGCTGTATCTAAAGTTTTTTAGACAACTATTCATTTATATTTACCTCCTTTTTTCTCATATTTATATACTTCTCAAGTTCATTTATATATAAAGAAGGCTTTTGTTCTTTATTTCTTTTTCCTACATCATTCTTATCTTTATAAAGACTTGTTGATAATATTAACATTTCTTTAGCTCTAGTAATTCCAACATATAATAGTCTTATCTTTTCATTTATTAAATCTATTTTACTCTTATATATATAATTAGTAGGTATATCACCAGTTAATATACATTCAATTTCACTTTTTACAATAGCCACTGGATTTTTGTACTTATCTTTTAAATACCATTTATCACTTTGAAACTTTTGATTTGTATTGTCAGGGAAATTAAACTCTGTAAGCCCTAACATAAAAACACAATCCCACTCTAAACCTTTTGATTTATGATAGTTACATATAGTTATACTTCCTGGTTGTGGCTCATATCCATTCATTTCATATACCACTTCTATTATATGATTAAATACCTTATTTTTACTATCTATTAAAAGGTTATATACATCTATTAAACTTATATCTGGGTTATCTAAGCTTAAAAATTTTATATAAAATGCCAGATAATCTATTATTGCTCTATCTTCTTTCCCTAAATTAAGTTCATCCCCTATAAATAATAAAAGCACATCTAATCTTGTTATAGGATATTCTAATATACTTTTAAGAATATTTATTCCTTGTATAAATGTTTGGTATAACTCTGTATTTGTATCTATTATTATATTATTTGTTATTTCTTCATTGTATATTATCTCTTCTGTGCTATATTTTTTTAATACATCTAGTAAATCTTCCTTCCCTTTTTCATTATCTGTTTTTACAAATACTTTATCTAAGGCATTTATTAGTTTATTTATATCATCACAATTTATTATAAAGTCTATTATATATGACAGTTTGTTTATGATCTTTCTTTTATTTAGAGAATTAGGTCCTAACTCTTCAAACTCCATATTTTCATCAATCAGAATCTTAGCAATTTGCGTTATATGATCATTAAAAGGTACCAATATTCCTATACTTTTATCCGGATACTTTCTTTTTATTCCTTTTGTGTATGCTACGGTTTTTGTCAACTCATCATTCCATGTCTCATATTTTTTAACATTTATACTGTATATATCTGGTTTAGGATTTTCCTTATATCCCATACCACTTGGAACAGTTTTTATTTCCATATCCTCTAAAGCATCTCTACATTCCTCTTGCCTAAATTCCTTTGTTACATACTTTACTAGTTTATTTGCTAAATCTAATATATCCTTTGAACTTCTATTAGACATGTCCATTCTATAGCAACTATCTGCCTGAGATATAAACTCCTTAAAGAATTTAGGGTCTGATGATGAAAAAGTTCCAGTTATACTTTGGTTTATATCCCCAACTCTAACTAAATTTTCATTATCTCTACATATCATTTTTATAATTTTACCCTGTATCTCATTGGAATCTTGGCATTCATCTTCAAATATGTACTTATATCTATTCTGAAATTTTATTCTTAAATTCTCATCAAAATTTAATGCTTTATATGCAAGAATTAATATATCATCATAATCAAGTAGGCCATTTTGTTTTAATTTTTTATCATATTCTTTATATATAGGAAGTATTAATTTTAATATTCCTCTATGCCCATTAGATAATATCCCCTCTAGCTCTTGTGGTGATAATTCCTTATATTTTAAGTCACTTATTGCATTTACTACTAAGTCAAAAAATCCTCTCTCCCAAGCTTCAAGCATTATATCATTCCATTTATCATCCTTTTGCTCTTTTAGGAACCATCTAAATGCTCTTTCCCCACCATTTATCTTAAAATTATTTATGCATTCATTTAGTATTATAGTTTTTTGTAAATCATCTGCTATGTTAAATTCTTCACTCAACATAACTACTTCTGGTTTTTCTTTTATTATTTTTACAGCTAAACTATGTATTGTCATAACTTCATAAGAATTTTCTTCTTTTATGTCATTCTCTTTTAATATTGCTTTTATTCTTCCTTTGAAGTTATTTACTGCACTATTCATATAAGTTAATATTAGTATTTTAGATTTATCATGTTTTTTTTCACTTAGTAACTTTGCTACTAAATTGGTAACTATAAAAGTTTTTCCGGCTCCTGGTACTGCTGGTACCGCCATAGTTCCACCTTCATAGGCTATTATTGGTAATTGATCTTGTCTATAATTTATATTATTCATAAGAGTTTTCCCCCTTATCTAACATCTTAAGTAGTATGCTATATAATATACTTTCTTGTATATACCCATTTACTGTGTATTCACTTTTATATGCATATACTTCTTTAGTATTAATTAGTAAATTATATATAGTATTGTATAAATAATACTTCTTATAATCTTCTTCCATTTTATCTGTATATATTCTACCTTCTTCAAAAGATTTTCTAAGAACTATCAAATTACTTATATCCTTTTCTATCTTCATATTCCACCCATTGCTACCTACATCTAGCCATATATGTATTGGTCTATTTACTCTTGATGATATATATGTATATGGAGTGGTTAATAATACTTTATCTATATTACTCAAATCTTCTAATTCTGAAGATTGATAATAGTCATTTATTGTAGTTTTAAGTGCTTTTATAAATAACTTTTCTTTATCCTCATTTATATTCAATAACTCTATGTTTTCTGTAAATGTCTCACATTCATATATTATCTTTTTACAAATATGAATATTTTCTTTTCCAAACTTAAGATTTAGCATTTTATCTATATAAAATTTAATTAGAAACTCACCTATTTTAAGTTTCTCATTCCTTTTATCTTCTATATAATTTAATATTTCTTTAAATTTTTCTTCTTCATACTTATTTTTATATATTTTTAATGCTTGTATCTTATTGACATCTAATATAGTTTCTATAAAATTTATATAGTCTTCTTCTCTTATGGAATTTTGGCTACCATTAAAAATGCTAAGAGCCACTATAAGTGCATTAGCATAAGGATAATCTATTAACTTTTTATCTTTTTTAGTGCTAAATATATCGATATTATTAATTTTCAATTTATTAGTCATTTGAAAGTCTAATATTGTATTGTTTATAGGAGAAATTATAGCTATATCTTGTGCTTTTACTCCTGATAGTATTAACTCTTTAATTTTCTTTAAAACTACTTCTATCATCTCGCTATATAGCTGACTAGATTCATTTAGTTCAACACTTACTGGTAAAGAACATATATCATCTATAGAAACCTCTCCTTTTTTGTTAAGCTTTTCTTCTTCATATTCATTTTCTATATATCCTTCTATAAACTTAATATCTATATTATTAAAAACTGAAAAATCTCTTTTTTCATTAAAAAATGTATATGAATCTATAGCATTTTCTTGTATCTCTTTTATAAATTCGATTTCTGCTACAGATACACTTTCTAAACTTTCTACAATTAAATATTTTATTTTTTTTCTTAAATATTCTTTGTATAAATCATTTTTTAAAAGATATTTATTATATACATATACACTCAGTGAATTATCTAACATACCTTTATTTAATAACATGCTAGTGTAATCCATTATTATTTCGTTCATTTCACTATAAGAAAATTTATTTATATTATCTTTATTTTTCTTAGACAAATAAATTTTTTCTCCTATATTCTCAAATTCTAATTTACTTAATGTAGCCTTATTTATATTAGTACTTATACTTGAAGTTATAGATTTATTAGTACTTATAATATCTTCAAAGTATCCTTCTTTTTCTCTTTTAATTTTTACCTTTTCCCCTATTATATAGTCTGTCAAAGTATTATTTATAAATTTAGGTCTTATGTGATGTTCTTTTATCTCATTATTATTTTCTAACACTATTGGCCAAAATTTTATGAGCTCTCCTTTAATAAAATTAGTATATGATGTTATATTTAGTTTTTCACAATAATCTATATTAATCTTCTTCTCATATTTTAATTTAGTTAGATTATTAGGAACTAGAATCATTATTTTCGAAGATTTATTTTTACATTTTTTTAATATTTCATTATATAAACTAACTATTTTGCTCTCTTTATCTTTATTATTTAAATTTCTATATATGTACCTCATATAAACCCTTTCTTTAAACTATTTTGTATTTTAATTATATCATATTAGAGATTTTTAATTCCTCCATTAAAATGTTTACTTAAAGCTACATACTATTTTTTTAATCCTAAAAATAAAAGAAGCAACCAAATAGCCGCTTCTTTTATTTTTTAAATATAATCTATTTAAAATTATTTAAAAATTTATTTGTAATATTTCTTAATTGTCCACCAATAACAACTAAAAATATATTTATAATTATAATTATAAATATATTTACTATACTGTTGTATCCACTCAAATAATTTGAAATAGACTGAATTGGAGATAAGTATAATACTGAAAACAATATAGAGCTATTACTACCTTCTATTAAAAAATGTGCACATAAAGAAAAAAATGATAAAAAAATTCCTAAACCTGCTCCCATTGATCCCACTATTAAAGATTCTTTAAGTTTCAAGCTATATTTATATCCATAATAAAAATTTATAAGAAAAAAGAATAATGCAAATAAAATTTCTATGATTAAGTTACTCGATTCAATCTCAATTATCTTAAAGTATATAAATGATATTATACATATAATTAAAGTATTAAAAAATAGTTTTTCTCCCAGGTCAAATGTATTTTTCACATACTCACCCCATATACTTTATTTTATTATATATAAAATGAAGTTAAAATGTGAATAATTTCAAATACAACAAAAAAGATTACGTGGCTACGTCTTACTCTCCCAGGAGGTCGCCCCCCAAGTACCATCAGCGCTAAAGAGCTTAACT
>NZ_JBCIUO010000018.1:0-24543 GCF_039031195.1 Romboutsia sp. MSSM.1001216sp_RTP31141st1_G3_RTP31141_220114
GTTATTATAGCAAAGAGGATACACCTGTTCCCATACCGAACACAGAAGTTAAGCTCTTTAGCGCTGATGGTACTTGGAGGGCGACCTCCTGGGAGAGTAAGACGTAGCCACGTAATCTTTTTTTTGCGTTCAAAAATATATTTATATGAAAATTTACAAATTATGCATGTAGTTGTATACTATAAAGAGTGAACAGAAATATTACATACGATTTGGAGGTTGTCTATGAATATAGGGGTGATAGGAGTTAATCATAATGTAGCTCCCATAGAGATAAGAGAAAAAGTTTCTTTTACAGATATACAAAAAATAGAAGCTATAAATTATTTATTAGACAAAGAAATAGAAGAAATTATAATACTATCTACATGTAATAGAAGTGAAATATATATTCAATCAAAAAATATTGAAGACAAAATAAAAATTGTAGAAGAGTTTTATGAATCATTTTTCAATTTACCTGGAGTTAAACAGTATTTATTCACTAAAAAAGATAGAGACGCTATAGAGCATATATACAAAGTTTCTGCAGGTTTAGATTCTATAGTGTTAGGTGAGGATCAAATATTAGGTCAAGTCAGAGATGCACATGAATTTTCTATGCAATTAGGAGCTAGTAAGAAAAAATTCAACAAGCTATTCAGGGAAGCTATCACAGTTTCTAAAGATATAAAAACCAAAACTAAAATATCACAACAGCCATTATCAATAAGTTACATAGGGGTTAGATTCTTAGAAGAAAAACTAGGCAATTTAGAGGGGAAAAATGCACTAGTTATAGGAATTGGTAAGATGAGTAAGTTGACAATGAAACATTTAGAAGAAGGAAAAGTTAATACCATATATGTTTCAAATCGTAGTCATGGGAAAATAAAAGAGATAGAAAATGATTATAAAAATATTGTACCTATACAATATAACGATAGATATAAAGTGTTAAATGATGTTGATATGGTAATAAGCGCAACGGCATCTCCACATATTATAATAAAGGCAGATGAAATGCCAAAGATTGAAAGAAAAATATATATGATGGATATAGCTCTTCCTAGAGATATAGATCCAGATATAAATAAGTTAGAGAATGTAGAACTCTATGATATAGATGATTTAAAACAAATACATGATAAGAATGATCAAAAGAGAAAAGAGTTAGCTAATATTGGCTTAGGAATGATAAATGAAAGTATAGATGAATTTGTAGAGTGGCTAGACTCAACTAATATAGATCCTACGATAGAATCTTTGAATGAAAGATGCGATGAAATAAGAGAAGATACATTAGATTATATTTTTAGAAAGATCAATCTTGATAATAGGGAGAAAAAAATTATTGAAAAGATGATGACTTCTGCCCTAAAGAGACTTATAAGAGAACCGATAATAAATTTAAAGCAAACTAAGGATAAAGGCAAAAGAGAAGAATATATGAAAATGGTAGAAGAACTATTCGAAATATAAACTAAGGAGGACATGACTATGAAAAACGAAAAGTCATCAAAGATATATGAAGAAGCAATAGAATATATACCTGGAGGGGTTAATAGCCCAGTTAGAGCGTTTAAATCAGTAGGATTAGATCCAATATTTATAGATAGAGCACACGGAAGTAGAATATATGATGTTGACGGAAATGAATATATAGATTATATATGCTCTTGGGGACCACTTATGCTAGGTCATAGCCCAAAAGAAATAGTAGAGGGAATTGAAGAAGTTGTATCTAGAGGAACTAGCTATGGAGTTCCAACAGCTATAGAAGTTGAAATGGCTAAGATAATAGTAGAAGCATATCCAGCTATAGATCAAGTACGTATGGTAAATTCAGGGACTGAGGCAACTATGAGTGCATTAAGAGTAGCTAGAGGATTTACAAAAAGAAATAAAATATTAAAGTTTGAAGGTTGCTACCATGGTCATTCAGATGCTTTATTAGTTAAGTCTGGTTCAGGAACAATAACATATGGAGTACCAACTAGCCCTGGAGTTCCATCTGATGTAGTTAAAGATACATTAGTTTGTAGATACAATGATTTAGATGCAGTAAGAGAAATATTTAAAACTCAAGGACGTGAAATAGCCGCTGTAATAGTTGAAACAGTAGCAGGAAACATGGGTGTAGTTCCAGGTAAGCAAGAGTTCTTACAATTATTAAGAGATATAACTAAAGAATATGGAAGTGTTTTAATATTTGATGAAGTTATAACAGGATTTAGATTAAATTATAGTAGCTCTGTTGGATATTTTGGAATAAAGCCAGATATGGTATGTTTCGGTAAAATAATAGGAGCAGGACTTCCTGTTGGTGCTTATGGTGGAACTAAAGAAATAATGAGTATGGTTTCTCCAGTTGGACCAGTATATCAAGCAGGTACATTATCAGGAAACCCACTAGCTATGTATATGGGTAAAAAGAACTTAGAAATATTAAGAGATAATCCTCAAATCTATAAAGAGTTAGAAGAAAAAGCTATAAGATTAGAAGAAGGATTAAAATCTAATATAGAAAAATTAGGTCTTAACTACACAGTTAATAGAGCTGGTTCATTAGTTTGTTTATTCTTTACACATGGACCAATAGAAAACTATGATGATGTTACAAGATGTGATGTTTCTAAGTTTAATAAGTATTTTGAAGAGTTATTAAAAAGAGGAATTCTTTTAGCTCCTACACAGTTTGAAGCAATGTTCTTATCAAATGCTCATACTAATGAGGACATAGATTATACTATAAATGCTAGTTATGAGGCATTAAAAATAGCTCATAATCTTTAAAACTAAATATAAATCTCGATAAAATTTACCATATGATATGAAGGATATATAAATGCCATGTAGAATAGTTTATTTATATGTAAAATATATATGAATTTTGGAGAGGTTTTTCACTAAACCTAGCCTTACTGGCTAGGTAAATTATTTTCAAAGAAACGAGATGATATATATGAATTCACTAGATTATGTATTAAATAATATAGATTTACTAGATAGAGAATCTATGGATGAAGCTAAAAAAAGACTAGATAGACTTATAAAGCCAGTTGGAAGTTTAGGTAAGATGGAAGAAATTTGTATGCAATTAGCTGGGATATATAGAAAAAAAGAGCTTGATACATCTAAAAAAGCTATTATAGCATTTGCTGGAGATCATGGTGTTTATGAAGAAGGTGTAGCTCCAGACCCTCAAAGTATAACTTATCTTCAATTCCCAAACTTTACAAAAGGATTAAATGGAGTAGGAGTTATAAGTAAATTTGTAGGAGCAGATGTAATAGCTATAGATGTTGGTATAAATTGTGACCATAAACTAGATGGTGTGATTGATAAAAAGATAAGAAAATCTACATCTAATATGGCTAAGGGACCTGCAATGAGTAGAGATGAAGCTATAAAATCCATAGAAATAGGGATAGAAGCAGCAAATGAGTGTATAGATAATGGTTATAAGCTTATAGGAATAGGTGAAATGGGTATATGTAACACTACACCAAGTAGTGCTATAATATCTGTAATAGATGGATGTGATCCAGCAGAAGTTACAGGAATGGGAGCTGGACTTAAAAAAGATAGAATAAAACATAAAGCTGATACTATAAGAAAAGCTATAGAACTAAATAAGCCAAATAGAGAAGATGCTATAGATGTATTATCAAAGGTTGGTGGATTTGAGATAGGTTCTATGGCAGGAGTTATATTGGCATGTAGTGCTAGAAATGTTCCTGTTGTATTAGATGGATTTATATCTTATGCAGCTGCTCTTTTAGCCTACATTCTAAATCCAAAAACTAGGGAATATATGATAGCATCTCATACATCAGCAGAGCCAGGTACACAAAAAGCACTAGATATGCTAAATTTAAGTACTGTATTAAATATGGATATGAGATTAGGAGAAGGTAGTGGTGCAGCACTTGCATTTAATATAATTGAAGCATCAAATTATACATATACAAATATGGCGACATTTGATGAGATAGATATGGGAAGATAGAAAAAGCAATAAGGAGATAAGTATGAGCAAAGTTATACTAGTAACTGGTGGAGCAAGATCAGGAAAAAGTAGTTTTGCAGAACAATTATGTAAAGACAGAAATAACAATACTGCATATATTGCAACATCGATACCCTTTGATGATGAGATGAAAGATAGGGTAAAAAAACATAAGGAAAGTAGACCACAAAGCTGGAAAACATATGAAATATATAAGGATATATATTCTATAATTGAGGATATATCTAAATCTCACAAAACAGTTATATTAGATTGTGTAACTTTATTAGTGAATAATTTAATGTTTACACATGATATATATATTGAAAATGCAACACAAGATGAGATAAATGAATTAGAAAAGTACATAAAAGATCAAGTTAATAAACTGATAGAAGAGATAAGAAAAACAGAACTTTATTTTGTTGCTGTTACTAATGAATTAGGAATGGCAGTAGTTCCTGCTAATAAACTTAGTAGAGTATATACGGATATAGTAGGTAGAATAAATCAACAAATAGCAGCCCAAAGTGACGAAGTCTATTTTGTAGTTAGTTCAATACCTATGAAAATTAAGGGATAATTATGAAAAGATTTATATCAATACTTCAGTTTATGACTAGAATACCAATAAATATAGATGTAGGATTTGATGATGAATTTCATAAAACTATAACATACTTTCCATTGGTAGGGTTTGTATTAGGTATTTTATTATTTATAATTGGTACTGTATCAAACATATTATTTGACCCATTTATAACATCAATATTGGTAACCTTAGGTTCTGTTATATTGACAGGGGGGTTACATATTGATGGATTGGGAGATACATTTGATGCTATATATAGTTATAGGGATAAGGAAAAAATGCTAGAAATAATGAAAGATTCAAGACTTGGGACAAATTCATTATTGGCTATAGTATTTTTAATTTTACTTAAGATAGGTTTTATATATAGCTTAATAAACAATAATTTAATGTGGACTATAATATTTATGCCTGTTATAGGTAGACTTGGAGTAATAAGATTAACTTACAAAACTGTTACACCAAGAGAGAAAGGAATGGGGAATTTATTTATAGGTAAGGCAACTACATCAATGTTTTTAACTGCAATACTATATACGATGGCATTGATTATATTAGTAGCCAAATTTGTATTTAAATCTTCAATAACGTTGCCTATATTAGCATCTATAATAGTTGTTATTTTATTTAATCAATTATTTAAAAATCATATATACAAAAAAATTGATGGAGTTACAGGAGATATATTAGGGTGTAGTATAGAACTTGGAGAAGTTATATATTTACTTTACATATATCTTATAATAGGGTAACCTTAAAAGAGGTGATACTATAATGACTAAATTAGTTTTAGTAAGACATGCATTGACTATAGATAATCAAAGTAAAAGATTATCAGGACATATAGACAGTGTAGTTAGTGAAGTTGGAATTAAGCAAATAGAGAAATTAACCAAATACTTAGATGGTATACATATAGATAAGATATACACAACAACATCTTCAAGAACAAAAGATACTGTAAAAGATGTTGCAAAGAAAAAAGGGATAGAAATAATAGAAAAAGAAACATTGAAAGAAATTAGTTTTGGGGATTTTGAGGGGATTACTTTTGATGACATAAAAAAGAATTATCCAGAAGAATTTAACTCGATGATAGAAAAAGGATATGAGTACAGATATCCAAATGGTGAAAGTCTTATTGATTCATTTATAAGAGTATCAAATGAGGTTAAAGAAATTATAAATATGGATAAAGGCAAAACAATACTTATATGTTCTCATGGAGGAACTATAAGGAACATAATAAGTTATTTAGTATCAGGAAGCTACAAATACCATTGGAATTTTAAAATAGATAATGCATCAGTAAGTATTTTAGAAGTAGAAGATGGATTTGCAGTCATAGATAGTATGAATAACACAAGTTTTATAAATAATTAAAATCAAATAGTATATTAACTTAGGTTCTACAAGATTAATAGGGAAAAAGGTTAAAAGCCTTTGCAGCCCCCGCTACTGTAATATTGACGAAACTACAATTTGCCACTGTCCTTTGGATGGGAAGGAGTAGGAGTAGGATGAAATTGAGCCAGGATACCTGCCTAAATTAATTAATTATAAAATCTCCGGGGTGAGGGATTTTTATTCAGATAAAATATAACTATCGCTTATAAAGTATGTACCTATAATAAAACATCAGAGTATATGCATATTAGCAGATAAATTATACTTTGTTAAAACTTAAATTATAATAAATAAATCTATTATGAAATCTACATATTAATCATAAATACATAAAGTGTATTTTAGATTAATACAATAAGATTTAGTATTATATAGTTTAAGTATATAGTAAAGATTAAATAGTTATATTTTGTTACATGCTATATAGTTTGATATGTTACAAAACATATGAAACAGGTATATAATATATTAGCATTAGAATAAAAGCCTTAACTCTTAAGAGTTAGGGCTTTTTTGATTATAAGGAAATCAAATTAAGTAATATAAGGAGAATCTTATGGGAAAAAAGATAATGTTACAAGGTACAGCATCAAATGTTGGTAAAAGTATATTAACAGCTGGTTTATGTAGGATTTTCAAACAAGATGGATATAGCGTAGCACCATTTAAATCTCAAAATATGGCGTTAAATTCTTTTATAACAAAAGAAGGTTTAGAAATGGGAAGAGCACAAGTATTTCAGGCGGAAGCTTGTGGAATAGAGCCAATTGCAGATATGAATCCAGTACTTCTAAAACCATCAGGTAATCATAGATGCCAAGTTATAGTAAGGGGTAAAGTTAGAGATGATATATCATCATCAGAATACCATGATTATAAGCCAATACTTGCTAAAGAACTTAAAACTATATTTAATCAGTTTAGTGAGAACTATGATGTTGTTGTTATGGAGGGGGCAGGTAGTACAGCAGAAATAAACTTAAGAGAACATGACATTGCTAATATGGGTATGGCAGAAATCGCAGATGCTCCTGTAATAATAGTGGGGGATATCGATAGAGGTGGAGTTTTCGCATCACTAGCAGGTACGATGCTTTTACTAAGTGAAGAGGAAAGAAAAAGAGTCAAAGGTGTAATAATAAATAAATTTAGAGGAAGAAAAGAACTTTTATATGATGGCATAAAAATGCTTGAAGAAATAATAAAGGTTCCTGTCCTTGGAGTAGTGCCATATAGTGATATAAAAATAGAAGATGAAGACAGTGTAACAACTAGATTTAAAACTAAAATGAAAAAGAGTGATATACATATTGAGATAATTAGAACACCTCATATATCTAATTTCACAGATTTTAATATATTTGAGACTCAAGAAGATGTGAGTATTAGGTATGTTGATTATGGAGAGACTCTTTCAAATCCAGATATGATAATACTTCCTGGAAGTAAAAGTACTATAGATGACCTTAAGTATATAAGGGAAAGTGGTCTAGAGGAACAAATAAAAGATTTACAGAAAAAAGGAAAGTTAGTATTTGGGATATGTGGTGGATATCAAATGTTAGGCAAGAAATTAAAAGACCCTTACCATGTAGAAGGCGAAATTGAAGAAATAGATGGTATAGGACTTTTAGATATAGAAACTACATTTGAAAAAGAAAAAACAACTACACAAGTGAATGCCACTATATGTAAAAATTTAAATGGATATTTAGCAAATTTATCAGGAATGAAAGTAAAAGGTTATGAAATTCATATGGGAATAAGTGATATAGGTAAAGAAGTATATAACCTAAATGAAATAAACAATAAATTAGGAGAAGACGTAAGCTACCTAGAAGGAAGTGTAAATAAAGAAGGTAATGTAGTAGGAACTTATTTACATGGAATATTTGATGAAATAGATTTTACTAGAGCTCTATTAAATAATATAAGAGAAGAAAAAGGCCTTGAAAGAATAGACACTAAAGTAACTTCTTTCGAAGCCTTTAAGCAAAATGAATATGATAAACTAGCTGATTTATTAAGAGAACATTTAGATATAGAGAAGATATATAAAATAATGGAAGAACATGAAGAAGAAATATAAACAATACAAAAATAAAATGATGGTTAGGTGAAATATATGAAAAAAATCTTAATCGCAGGAACTAATAGTGGAGTAGGAAAAACAACAATATCTTTAGGTATAATGCAAGCACTTACAAAAAGAAGTATGAAGGTTCAACCATATAAAGTTGGACCGGATTATATAGATCCATCATACCATACATTTATAACAGGTAGAGACTCCAGAAACCTAGATTCATATATGCTAGATGATGAAAAAATTAAGTATGTATTTAATTCTGCATCTAAAGATGCAGATATATCAGTGATTGAAGGTGTTATGGGTCTTTATGATGGAATAGGAATAGACTTAGATAATTGTACAAGTTCTCATACATCGAAGATATTAAAAGTACCAGTTATATTAGTTATAAATGGAAAAGCTATGGCAGCATCTAGTGCAGCCATGGTACTTGGATACAAGGAACTTGATAAAGATGTAGACATAAAAGGTGTAATAGTAAACAACGTAAAAACTAAGACTCACTACGAAATAATTAAAAAAGCAATTGAAACATATTGTGGGATAGAGGTCTTAGGATACTTCCCACCTAATGATGAATTTTTATTAGAGTCAAGACACTTAGGTTTAGTTCCAAGCGTAGAAATTGATTCACTAAAAAATAAATTTAGTAATTTAGCAGATGAAATAGAAAAATATATAAATATAGATAGAATAATAGAAATAGCTGAAACAGAAGAAGTTTGTAGTAATTTTGAGTTAAAAGACTTTATAAAAGAAAATAAGATAAAAGATAAAACTATAGCTATAGCCTATGATAAAGCATTTAATTTCTACTACAAAGAAAATATAGAATTATTAAAAGAACTAGGGCTAAATATAAAATACTTTAGTCCACTAGAAGATGAAAAAGTACCACAATCAGATTACATATATATAGGTGGAGGGTTTCCAGAAATATTTGCAAAAGAAATAGAATCAAATAAAAGTATGAGAAGTTCTATAAAAGAAGCTCATACAAATAAAATTCCTATATATGCTGAATGTGGTGGACTTATGTATCTAGGAGAAAAATTAATAGACCAAAATAATAATGAATATGATATGGTAGGAATATTTAATGGAGTTAGTGAGATGACAAAATCATTAAAGAGATTTGGATATTGTTATGGAGAGTCCAAAAAAGATACAATCTTATCTAAAAAAGGTGAGATTATAAAAGGACATGAATTCCACCACTCCGTATTTGAAACTAATGAGGAATGTGCTTATATAATGAGAAAAGAAAGAGATAAAAAAGTGGTAGATGAATGGGAAGGTGGATATAGCAAACATAAAACTTTGGCAACATATTTACATACTCATTTTTACAATAACTTAGAATGCATAAAAAATTTCTTAAACCATGAATGGTCAAACTCTTTGGAAGAAGGAAAGAATTAATATGAATATATTATCTATTTATATAGGATACATAATAGATTTAATAGTAGGAGACCCATATTCATTTCCTCACCCAGTTAGATATATTGGTAAATTAATAAAGAAAACTGAAGGTTTAATAAGAAAAAAAGCTAAGAATAACAAAGATTTAAAAATAGGTGGATTTTTCTTATGGTTTATAGTAGTAGGTATAACATATTTAGTTACTTATTTAATATTAAAACTAAGTAGCCTTATACCAGGAGGTTTTTTAGTAGCAAATTCAATACTGATATATACGACATTAGCTACAAAATGTTTAAAAGATGAAGCAGTCAAAATATACAATGTATTAAAAACAGGAGATATAGAAAAGGCAAGAATACAAGTATCTTATATAGTAGGAAGAGATACTACTCAATTAAATGAAGGTGAAATAATCAGAGCAACTGTAGAAACTGTAGCTGAAAATACTGTAGATGGAATAATTGCACCTATGTTTTTTGCATTTATAGGTGGAGCTCCACTTGCTATGGCATATAAAGCAGTCAATACTTTGGACTCAACAGTAGGATACAAAAATGAAAAGTATAAAGACTTAGGATTTGCATCAGCTAAGATTGATGATATAGCTAACTTTGTACCAGCTAGGATATCTGTATTACTTATGTCTATAGGGAGCTTATTAGTAGGGCATAACTGTAAAGAAGCTTTAAAAATTGGTATAAGAGATAGAAAAAATCACAAAAGTCCAAATTGTGCTTATGCTGAAGGTGCAGTTGCAGGGGCCTTAGGAGTACAGTTAGGTGGTACGAATATTTATTTTGGAAAAGCTGTCTATAAGCCTACAATAGGAGATAAACATAGAGAAATAGAAGTGGAAGATATCGTTAGAACAAATAAAATAATGTATGCCTCATCTATAACTTCAATGATTGTATTTACAATAATATTTATATTACTATAGGGGGATTTATGAAAGACTTAGGACATGGAGCGAATGTAGAACAAATAGGAAAAAATTATAATATAGACCCAAAAGAGATAATAGATTTTAGTTCTAATGTAAATCCAAATATTATAAAAGATTTAGATAAGTATATACTAGAAGGCTTAGAAGAAAGTAGGAGCTATCCAGATATAAATTACACAAACTTAAGAAAAAACATAGGTAATTATCTAAATATTAAAAGTGAATATATAATACCTGGAAATGGTGCTACAGAGATAATCTATTTATTAATGAAGGTTATAGGAAAAAGGTTAGCAATATTAAATCCTACATTTTCAGAATATAGAAGAAGTGCAAAATTAAATGGATTAGAAGTTATAGATTTAAATTTAAATGAAGAAAATCAATTTTTAATAGATATAAATGAAGTTAAAAATAATTTAGATAACTTTGATAGTTTATTTATATGTAATCCAAATAATCCAAATGGTAAGGCGCAAGAATTAAATGAGTTACTAAACCTATTGAAACAAAATAATAAACTTTTGATAGTTGATGAAACTTTTATGGAGTTTGCAGAAAAAGAAGAGAATTATAGCTTAGTAAATAAAATAAAAGACTATGATAATCTATTTATAATCAAAGCGGTAACTAAATTCTTTGGAATGCCTGGGTTAAGGCTGGGGTATGGGATTACGAGTAATAAAGATATAATAAATAAAATTTATCATTATAAAGAACCTTGGACTATAAATGCATTTGCAGATACTTTATCTAAATATATATTCAAGGATAAAGAGTACATAGAAAATAGTAAAAGTTATTATATCCAAGAACGAGAGTATATGTTAAAAGAATTAAGAAGTATAGAAAATATATCAGTTTATGATACTGATACAAATTTTTTATTAATTAAACTGAACAATAGAAGGGCAAATGAAATAAAAGTCGAATTATTAAGAAGAAGTAAAATTCTTATCAGAGATGCATCGAATTTTATCGGATTAGATGATAGATATATAAGAGTTGCAATTAAATCTCATGATGATAATAAAATTCTTATAGAGAATATGAAAAACTTATTAGGTGATTAGCATGAAATATTATGGATTTTGTCCAGCATCATGTGGAGAGTTTGTTCAAGGTATGGTAGATGGAGAAGAGTATCTTAGCTCATATGCCATAGATATGTATTCAGTAGCAATGATTGAAGAAAAGCTAGGTAAAGTCAATGTAGGTCCTAGTAAATCTAGAAAGGCTATAGAAGCTGTTTTTAAGAAATTTAACTTGCCTATCAAAGATAGTAAAAATATTTCTTTAACTATAAAAAGTGATATACCGGTAGGTAAAGGTATGGCTAGTTCAACAGCAGATATAGGAGCTACTATAGTAGCTACTCTAGATTTGATAGGAAGAAATTTAACTAGTGAAGAAATATCAAAACTTGCATCTACTATAGAACCAACAGATTCTACATACATAGAAAACAACTGCATATTTAACCCACTTAGTGGTGAAATAGTAAAAAATCTAGGAAGTATAAAAGATTGTAGAGTAGTAATACTAGAGCCTAACAAGACGTTAGATACTATAAAAATAAGAAGTAACCCTAACTATAGAAATATAAAACTAAAAAATCAAGATATTATAAAAGAATCATTTTACCTTTTAGAAGAAGGTATAAAAAATAATAATTTAAGTAATATTGGAAAAGCATGTACTTTAAGTAGCTTAGCCAATGAAAATATAGATCCAAAAGAAGGGTTAAAAGAGATAATAAATATTTCGCAAAATTATGGTGCCTATGGTGTAAACATCGCTCATAGTGGAACTGTAATAGGGATTATCATAGACAATTATATGAATGATAATAAATTGATAGATATTTTAAAAACCAATAAAATACATAAAACATACAATAAAATTTATACTCTAGATATTATAGACGGAGGAATTAGGAGGGAACCACCATGGAATATATCAAAAATCCTATGATGATAGAAGAAAAAAGTTTCATAATGATACAAGAAATTATAGATGAAATAAGACCAGGATATGAGTACAAAAATGAAGTAGAAGAAAAAATAATAAAGCGTTGTATACATACAACAGCAGACTTTGAATATTTAGATATATTAAAAATATCAGATACAGCAGTAGAAAATATAGTAGATGCTTTAAAAAATAATGCAACTATATATACAGATACTAATATGGCCTTAAGTGGAATAAATAAAAGAAGATTAGATGCATTAGGTTGTAAATATAGATGTTTAGTAGCAGAAGATGAAACTGCAAAGCTAGCTAAAGAAAAAGGAATAACTCGTTCGATGGCAGCTGTTGAGATAGCAGCAAAGGATTCAGGAAGAAAAATATTTGTGCTTGGAAATGCGCCAACAGCTTTATATAAAGTAATGGAAATGAGAGATGCAAAAGAACTTGAAGTAGATGCTGTAATAGGTGTTCCAGTTGGATTTGTTGGAGCGGCAGAGTCAAAAGATGAATTAGAAAAAACAGATATACCATATATCATATCAAAAGGAAGAAAAGGTGGAAGTAACTTAGCAGCAGCCATAGTTAATGCTATTTTATACACTATGTAGGTAATATTATGGAAGAGTATGTATATATAGAAGGTAAAAAGTATAGAAGAGGATACACAACAGGTTCTTGTGCTACAGGAGCATCAAAAGCTGCAACATACATGCTATTAACTAAAAAAAGTATAGATACTATAAATATAGATACTCCAAAAGGTATACCATTGTCATTGAATGTATTTAATATAGATATTAATGATGATTACGTCGAATGTTCTATAGAAAAAGATGGTGGAGATGATATTGATGCCACACATACTATGCATATTTATGCTAGAGCTGAAATTATCGAAAGAGAAGAAGATGAAGATATAGTAGTATGTGGAGGAGTAGGTATTGGAGTAGTAACTAAAAAAGGTCTAAGTGTTGAAGTTGGAAAGCCAGCAATTAATCCAACTCCTATGAAAATGATACATAGCGAGTTAAGAAAAGTAGTTGGTGAAGATACAAGTAAAGTTATAGGTAAAGATAAATCTTTAAAGATTACCATATTTGCACCAAAAGGAGAAGAGGTAGCAAAAAAGACATTTAATCCGAGGCTTGGAATAGTTGGAGGTATATCTATCATAGGAACTACAGGCATAGTAGAACCCATGAGTGACGAAGGTTGGAAAAAATCTTTATCTATAGAACTACAAATGAAAAGAGAGCAAGGATTAGACAAAATAATATTAGTACCAGGAAATCATGGAGAACAGTTCATAAGGGAAAATTTAGGATTAGATATGAAATATGTAATAAGAACTAGCAACTTTATAGGATATATGCTAAAAGAAGCTCAGAGAATGGGTTATAAGAAAATACTTATGGCAGGTCATATAGGAAAGTTTATAAAAATATCAGCTGGTATATTTAACACACATAGTAAAGTAGCTGATGCGAGAAGTGAAATATTAGTATCTAATCTAGCATTAATGAAAGCTCCATATGAATTTTTAGAAAAGATAAGTGAGTGTCTTACTGCTGAAGAAGCCGTTGAACTTATAAATAATAGTGAGTACAAAAGCTTTTACAATTTGGTAAGTAATAAATGTAAGCATAAAATTAAACAATATCTATGTGATGATATGGACGTAGAGGTTATTATGTTTTCTATGGACAAGACATTACTAGGTAAATCAGATAATACAGATAATCTAGTGGAGGTATTTAGATGATAAATGTCATAGGGTTAGGGCCAGGGAATACTGATTATATAACTAGATTAGGTGAGAAATTAATTAAAAATTCAGATGTTGTAATTGGAGGAAGAAGAAATTTAGAATCGATAAAAAATTTTAAAGGAGAGAAGATCGAGTTAGCATCAAATTTAAAAGAGATAGTAGATTATATAAATAATAATAAAGATAAACAAATATCTGTTATAGCATCAGGTGATCCATTGATGTATGGAATAGGAAGATATCTTTCTAAAAATATAGACACAGATAAATTAAATATAGTATCAGGAATTAGCTCGCTTCAATATATATTTTCAAAAATATATATTGATATGAACGACTTATATCTAACTAGTAGTCATGGAAAAGTACCAGACTTTGATTATGTACTTTCTCACAAGAAGGTATGTATGGTTACTGATAAAATAATTGGTCCTAAAGAAATATGTAAAGAAATAATAAAAAGAAATTTAGAAAAAACAATTGTAGTAGGAGAAAATCTATCCTATGAAAATGAAAGAATTACAATAGGAAAACCAGAAGAAATTTTAAAAGTAGAAAACTTTGATATGTGCGTAGTTGTAATACTTGAAGGTGGAGATTGCATATGAAAAACAGTGAGTTCATAACAGGAAAAGTTCCTATAACAAAAGAAGAAGTTAGAGCAGTATCTTTAATGAAATTAGACTTAGTAAAGGCTAAAAGATTTATAGATGTAGGAGCAGGAACAGGTAGTGTAAGTATAGAAGCTGCATATCACTATCCAAATCTAGAAGTTATTTCTATAGAAAGAAATGATGATGCTATAGATTTAATAAATAAAAATGTAGATAAGTTTGAATTAGATAATGTAGAAGTAATTAAAGCATATGCACCAGTAGAGATAGAAGGAAAAGCTGATGCTATATTCTTAGGAGGGACAGGTAATAAACTAGAAGAAATAATAACTTGGTCTAAGGATATGCTAGTAGAAGGTGGAAGACTGGTAGCGAATTTTATAATAGTAGATACATTTAATGAAACTTTAAGATTATTAAGAGAGTATGGATTTGAAAATATAGATGTTTCAGTTTTAAATGTAGCTAAGCTAGAAAAACTAGGAAGAGGAGAATATTTTAAACCTCTAAATCCAATTTATATAATATCTTGTGAGAAGGGGAGAAACTAATATGTTAAATAAAATACATTTCGTAGGAGCAGGACCAGGAGATAAGGAATTAATAACTTTAAAAGGATACAAACTTTTAAGTAATGCAGATGTAGTAATATATGCAGGTTCATTAGTTAATCCAGAACTTTTAGAGTACTGTAAAGAAGGTTGTGAGATACACAATAGTGCTCATATGGATTTACATCAAATTATAGAAGTGATGGAAAAAGGAGTTAGAGAAGGAAAATCTGTAGTAAGACTACAAACAGGAGATTTCTCTATATATGGTTCAATAAGAGAACAAGTTGAAGAGTTATTTAAATTAAATATAGATTACGATTGTACACCAGGAGTGAGTTCATTCTTAGGAGCAGCATCAGCTTTAGGAGTTGAATATACAGTTCCAGAAATATCTCAAAGTGTAGTGATAACAAGAATGGAAGGAAGAACTCCAGTACCTGAAAAAGAATCAATAGAGTCTTTTGCTAAGCATCAAACTTCTATGGCCATATTTTTATCAGTAAAAGATATAGAAAAAGTAGTAGAAAGACTTCATGAAGGTGGATATCCAATGGATACTCCAATAGCTGTTGTTTATAAAGCTACTTGGTCAGATGAAAAAATAGTAAAAGGAACATTACAAGATATAGCTCAAAAAGTAAAAGAAAATGATATAAGAAAGACTGCTTTAATATTAGTAGGTCAATTCTTAGGTAAAGAATATAACAATTCGAAGTTATATGATAAGGACTTCAAACATGAGTATAGACAATAAAATAGCCATAGTTTGTATAACTGAAAATGGAAAGAATTTAGGATTTGAAATACAATCCAAACTTAATAATGGAGATGTATATCTAATAAGAAATAAGAAGAATAATTTTAAGATAGATGAAGAAAAAAATAATGTATTTTTAGTAGAGGATAGGCTTAGCAACTTAGTTCCTAGTTTGTTTGAAGAATATCAATATATTGTATTTATAATGGCTACAGGTATAGTAGTGAGAGTTATAGCACCATACATAAATAGTAAATTTAGTGATCCAGCTATATTAGTAAGTGATGAAAAAGGACGAAATATTATAAGTTTACTAAGTGGCCACATGGGTGGTGCTAATGAAATGACTAGATATATAAGTGAGTTAATAGGAGCTAATCCGATTATAACTACAGCAACAGATGTAAATAAAAAATCCTCTTTGGATATGATTGCTAAAAAATTAGATGCTTATATAGAGGATTTTAGAGAAAACGTCAAAGATGTAAATGCTATGTTAGTTAATAATCAAGAAGTTGGATTATATATTGATGGGAATTATGAAATAGACACTAGAGGATTTAAGATATTAACTAATTTTGAAGATGTAGATAGTACAGAAAAAATAGTTATTATAAGTAGTAAAAACAATTTTATAAATTACTATATAGAAAATAAAAAAGAGAATGAATTAGATGAACAAATGCTAAGAAAAAAATGTAGTGAAGGTAACCTTATAAAGGTAGTGCCAAAGGAAATAGTAATAGGTATTGGGTGTAGAAGAAATACAGAAAGCAGTTTGTTACAAGAGTCTTTAAACAATTTGTTACATCAATACAATATTGATATTAACTCAATCAAAGAGATTGGAAGTATAGATGTAAAAAGTGATGAAAAAGCCATAATAGATTTAGCATCAAGTTTATCTGTACCATTTAAAACTTTTTCAGTTGATGAAATATCTAAGGTAGACCATCTATTTGAAAAATCTGAATTTGTAAAAAAGAATGTAGGGGTGTACTGTGTTTCTGAACCAGTAGCATATCTGCTAAGTAAAGGAAATTTAATAATAGAAAAACATAAATATAAAGGAATAACAATTTCTGTAGGGAGAGTGTCAAAATGATATACGTTATAGGTATAGGACCTGGAAGTAAAGAATTAATGACTATGCAATGCATAAATGCAATAAAGGATTCTGAAGTTATAGTAGGATACAAAACTTATATAAACTTAATAACAGATCTTATCGAAGGAAAAGAAGTAGTACAAAATGGAATGAGACAAGAAATAGATAGATGTAAGGAAGCTGTAGAAATAGCTAAGACTGGTAAGAAAGTTGCGGTTATAAGTAGTGGAGATGCAGGAATATATGGAATGGCAGGATTAATATTAGAACTTGTATCTAAAGAAGAACAAAATATAGAAGTTAAGGTTATACCTGGGGTAACTGCAAGTATAGGTGCAGCAGCAATACTTGGGGCTCCTATAATGCACGATTTTTGTCATATAAGTTTAAGTGATTTATTAACTCCATGGGAAGTTATTGAAAAGAGATTAAGGTTAGCAGCTGAAGCAGATTTTGCAATATGTTTATATAACCCAAGAAGTAAAGGAAGAAGCGAACATTTAGCTAGAGCGTTTGAAATAATGGGAGAATTTAAAGACGGAAAAACTCCTGTTGGAATAGTTAAGGATGTAGGAAGAGAAAAGGAAGAAAAGTTCATATGTACTTTTGATACTATGGATTTTGAAAGAGTTGATATGACTACTATGGTTATAATAGGGAACAAATCAACATTTATACATGAAGATTTAATGATAACTCCAAGAGGTTACAATATATGATATTAGTTTTAGGTGGAACATCAGACAGTATAGAAATATGTGACAGGCTTAATAAATATGAGAACCTAGAATATACACTTTCCGTGACAACTAACTACGGAGAGGATCTTGCAAGGAAGAAAGCAAAAAATGTTATAAATGGAAGGCTATCAAAAGAAGATATGATAGATTTCATACAAAGAAATAACATAACTAAAATTATAGATGCTACACACCCATATGCTATAGAAGTATCTAAAAATGCTATTGAGTGTGTTGAAGAAACAAAGATAGACTATATAAGATATGAGAGAAAATCTTTAATAGATGATATTATTTATGAAAATAAATACATAGTAAGTAGTATAAAAGATGCTTGTGAAGTAGCAAGAAAAAAAGGAAATAACATATTTATAGGAACAGGTAGTAAGCATTTACCAGAAATAGTTGAGCTTATACCAGATAGAAATTTAATAGTTAGAGTACTTCCTACAAGTGAAGTGATATTAAGTTGTGAAAAATTAGGGTTAAATGTAGATAATATAATAGCCATGAGAGGTCCTTTTAGCAAAAGTATAAATGAAGAATTTTATAAACATTATGATATAGATATTGTGATAACTAAAGAAAGTGGTGTAGCAGGTGGTTTCTTAGAGAAAGTAGATGCTTGTGAATCACTTAATATACCTGTAGTAATTGTATCTAGAGAAAAAATAGATTATCCGTATGTTGTAAATAGCATAGATGAAGTAGAAGACTATATAAAATAAATTCAAGGTGGGATTAGTATGAAGAAAGCAGTTTTAGTAGTGAGTTTTGGTACTTCTTACAAAGAAACAAGAGAGAAGACAATAGAAGCTTGTGAAAATAAAATAAAAAATGGATTAGAAGGATATGACTTCTTTAGAGCATTTACTTCTAACATGATAATAAGGAAATTAAAAAATAGAGATGGAATAGAAATTGAAAATCCAATTCAAGCTTTAGATAGATTATATGAAGAAGGATATGAAGACGTTATAGTTCAAACACTTCATATAATATGTGGTGAAGAATTTACTAAATTAAAAGAACAAGTAGATAGCTATCAAGATAAATTTAAGAAAATTGTTTTAGGTAGACCATTACTTACATATATAGAAGATTACAAGGAAACAGTAGAAGCAATAAAGCATCAAATACCTCAAATGAAAAAAGATGAAGCTGTTGTATTTATGGGACATGGAACATTCCACGAGTCACATGCATCATACCCAGCATTAGAATACATGATGAGAGATGCAGGAATAAATGCTTACGTTGGAACTGTTGAAGGATATCCAGAAATAGATAATGTTATAAAAAGATTAAAAGAAGATAATATAAAAACAGTTAATTTAATGCCTTTTATGTTAGTAGCAGGAGACCATGCTATAAATGATATGGCAGGAGATGAAGAAGATTCATGGAAAAATGTACTAGAAAACTTTGGATTTGAAGTAAAAGTTCATTTACAAGGGTTAGGGGAAAATCCATATATACAAGATAAATTTATGAATCATGCAAATGATTGTGTAGAAAAAATAAATGAATTAGGACAAATTTGTTAATTAACTAGGAGGAGATTGAAGATGGCAAAATTTTATGGAATAGGTACAGGACCTGGAGATAGCTCATTATTAACAATAAAAGCAGTCGAAACTTTAGAAAAGTTAGATATATTATATACACCAGAAGCTAAAAAAGGCGGGGAAAGTTTAGCTTTATCAATAGTAAGTAAGTATCTACCAAAAGAATTAGAAATAAAATCAAGACACTTCCCAATGAACTTCAATGATGGAGAAAAGATAGTGGCTTGGAATAAAATAGCTGATGAGATAGTTGAGGATGTTAAAGAAGGTAAAAATGTTGGATTTGTAACATTAGGGGATCCAATGATATATAGTACGTATGTATATATAATGGAAAGACTTATAGGAAATATAGATGTTGAAACTATACCAGGGATATCTTCATTCTCTAATATAGCATCAAACCAAAATTTCCCATTAGTAATGGATAGAGAGCCATTAATAATAATACCATGCACGATAGAAGAAGAAAAAATAGATTATGCATTAGAAAATTATAGCTCTATAGTATTAATGAAAGTATATAAAAACTTTAAAGAAATAGTAGCTAAGCTAGAAAAGAATGGTCTTATAGAACATGCTATATTAGTAAGTAATTCATCTCAAGATAGAGAAGTGGTATACTATAACTTAAGAGAAGTTAATCTTGAAGAAAAGATATCTTACTTCTCAACTATATTAGTTAATAAAGAAGTTAAAAAGGAAGCTCAAGTAGGATAACATTGTAACATCTAAAGGAGATTTTAGTTATGAAGATAATTGTTGGAACGAGAGGAAGTAAATTAGCAGTTACTCAAACTAATTGGGTAATAGATAAGCTAAAAGAAAAGAACCCTAGTGTTGAATTCGAAGTTAAAATAATAAAAACTAAAGGTGATATAATACAAAACGTTAGTCTAGATAAAATAGGTGATAAAGGCCTATTCGTTAAAGAAATAGAGCAACAACTAATAGATGGGGAAATAGATATGGCTGTTCATAGTATGAAAGATATGCCATCATCTTTACCTCATGGATTAAAGTTTGCAGGGATACCTAAAAGGGAAGATCCAAGAGATGTACTTATATTAAAAGAAGGTTACTCTAGTATAGAAGACTTACCTCAAGGAGCAACTATAGGAACTGGAAGTAAAAGAAGAAAATATCAATTATTAAAACATAGACCTGATTTAAATATAGTTCCAATAAGAGGGAATGTAGATACTAGGATAAGAAAAATAACTGATGAGAATTTAGACGGTGTTGTTTTAGCTGCATCTGGAATATTAAGGGTTGGATTAGAAGAAAAAATCAGCTGCTATTTACCAACAGACGTAGTAGTGCCAGCACCTGCACAAGGGGCATTAGCAATAGAGATAAGAGAAGATAATTATCAAGTAGAAGTAGTGATAAACTCGTTACGAGACGAATTAACCGAACTTCAAGTTAGTGCAGAAAGAGGCTTTTTAGATGGTGTTGATGGAAGCTGTCATATTCCTATGGGAGCTTATTGTGAAGTAAATGAGGATAGTATAAAGCTTACTGGATTATTTGGTGATGAAGAAGGTAAAAAATTAATCATCAAATCAATAGAAGGAGATAAAAATTCCCCAAGAGAGTTAGGTAAAGAATTAGCTAAATTAGTTTTAAAGGAGTATGAAAAATATGAAGGGTAAAGTTTATCTTGTAGGTGCAGGACCTGGAGATTATAAATTACTAACATTAAAAGGTCTAGAATGTGTACAAAAAGCAGACGTTATAGTATATGATAGATTAGCAAATGAGAACTATTTAAAAGAAGCTAAGCCTAACTGCGAATTTATATATGTAGGAAAAGCATCAAGCAATCATACTCTTCCACAAGAGGATATAAATAGAGTTATAGCAGATAAAGCAAAAGAAGGGAAAATAGTAACTAGACTCAAGGGTGGAGACCCATATGTATTTGGTAGAGGTGGAGAAGAAGGAGAACTTCTAAAAGAAGAAGGAATAGAGTTTGAAGTTGTTCCAGGAATAACTTCTGCTATAGGTGGATTATGCTATGCAGGTATACCTATAACTCATAGAGATTATGCATCTTCTTTCCATGTAATAACAGGTCATTTAAGAGAAGATGATAAAGAAAACCCAGAAATAAACTGGAATGCTTTAGCAAATACCAATGGAACACTAGTATTTTTAATGGGAGTTGCAAACTTACAAAAAATAAGTTCTAACTTAATAAAAGAAGGAAAGTCTAAAGATACTCCTGTTGCTCTTATAAGTTGGGCAACTAGATATAATCAAAGAGTAGTAATATCTACCTTAGAAAATGTATATGAAACAGCAATAAAGGAAGGTGTGAAACCACCGACGCTTATAGTTGTTGGAGAGGTAGTAGGACTTAGAGATAAGTTAAACTTCTTTGAAAATAAGCCACTATTCAGTAAACGTGTAATAGTGACTAGGTCAAGAACACAAAGTAGTTCACTAGTAGAAAAAATAAGTGACTTAGGTGGTAATCCTATAGAGATACCAACTATAAAAATAGATAAAATAGAAAATAATATAGAACTAGAAAATGAAATAAATAACATTAAAGATTATACATACTTAGTTTTAACAAGTAAAAATGGAGTAGACATATTCTTTGATAAATTAGATGAAATGGGGCTTGATAGTAGAGCTCTAGCAAATTTAAAAGTATGTGCTATAGGAAGTGCTACAGCTAAAGAGATAAAAAATAGAGGAATAAAAGCAGATATAGTTCCAGAAAAGTTTGTAGCAGAGTACTTATTTGAAGAATTAAAACCAATGTTAAAATCAACAGATAAAGTATTAATGCCTAGAGCGAAAAATGCTAGAGATTATCTAGTTGATAAAATAGGTGAAATTTGTGAAGTCAAAGAAATACATACATATGAAACAGTAGTAGATTCTACAAGAAAAGATGAAGTTTTAGAACTATTAGATCAAGATAATGCTGATTATATAACTTTTGCTAGCTCATCTACAGTAAAGAATTTTGTAGAAATAATAGGTGAAGAGAATATAGATAAATTAAATAATATAAAAGTTATATCTATAGGACCTATAACAACACAGACGATTAAAGAATTAGGTTTAAACCTGTATAAAGAAGCAGAAGTTTCAACTATAGATGGAATGATTAGCACTATTATAGAAGATAAATAAGTATTATAATTGATGTGTAGTTATTTATATATTTATGGAGGCGACAAAATGTTAAGAAGACCTAGAAGACTAAGAGTAAATAAAGCTACAAGAAATTTAGTTAGAGAGACTAAGTTAAATGTTGAAGATTTTATATATCCTCTATTTGTAGTAGAAGGTGAAAATATAAAAAGAGAAATATCATCTTTACCAGATGTATATCATTTTTCACTAGATATGCTAGAAGAGGAGATAAAGGAATTAAAAGAATTAGGAATAGAACATGTAATATTATTTGGTATACCTCATGACCATGAAAAAGATCCTCATGGAAAAGAAGCATATAATGACAATGGTATAATTCAAAGGGCTATTAGAAAAATAAAAGAAATAGACAGTAATATGAATGTAGTTACTGATGTATGTATGTGTGAATACACTAGCCATGGTCACTGCGGAATATTAACAGAAACTGGATACGTAGATAATGATATAACATTAGAATACTTATCTAAAATAGCAGTAAGTCATGCAAAAGCAGGTGCTGATATAATCTCGCCATCTGATATGATGGATGGTAGAATAAAAGCCTTAAGAGAGGCTTTAGATAAAGAAGGATTTGTACATATACCAATAATGTCTTATAGTGTTAAGTATGCATCTACATTCTATGGACCATTTAGAGAAGCTGCTAACTCTGCACCATCATTTGGTGATAGAAAAACATACCAAATGGATCCAGCAAATAGTAATGAAGCATTAATAGAAGCTGAACTTGATGTGCTAGAAGGTGCAGATATATTAATGGTTAAGCCTGCATTATCTTATTTAGATGTAATAAGAAGAGTCAAAGATAATTACAACCTACCACTTGCGGCATATAATGTTAGTGGAGAGTATGCAATGCTTAAATCAGCTGTTAAAAATGGAATATTAAGTGAAGGAGCTATTTATGAATCTGTTATGTCTATAAAAAGAGCCGGTGCAGATATAATAATAACTTACTTTGCAAAAGATTTAGCTAAGATGATTAAAGAAAATAGATAAATATATACACAAAAAGGAGTAACTTTTGTTGCTCCTTTTTAATATACATAGTCAATAAATTATCTAGATTATTATACATGATAAAATAAGAGTAAAATAAGGAGAAACCAGTATGCTTTATCCAATAAATATAGATATAAGTGATATAAAGATAACTGTTATAGGAGGTGGAGAAGTTGCATATAGAAAGTGCAAAAACTTTTTAGCCTTTGGCAAAACAGTGAAAGTTATATCTAAAGATTACATAAATAAATTTGGAGAATTAAAAGATAAACTAGAAATTGTTAATGATGAATATAAAGAAGAATACTTAAAAGATAGTTTTATAGTAGTTGCAGCTACAAATAATAAAGAAGTTAATAGAAAAATAGGTATATATTGTAGAGAAAATGGTAAACTAGTTAATGTAGTAGATGATATAGAATTATCTAATTTTACTGTTCCTTCATATGTAAAAAGAGGAGATTTGCTTATAAGTATATCGACAGGAGGTAAAAGTCCCTCACTATCTTCTAAAATAAAAAAAGAATTAGAAGAAAAATATGATGATAGTTATGAAGAATATATAGATATATTAGGCGAATTAAGAAAAGAAATAATAAAAAAATATGAAGACGTTTCATTAAGAAGAAAAAAACTTAAAGCATTGATAAATCTAGATTTAGCAGAACTTAGAGAACTAAAAATAGAATATCAAAAATAAAAATAATAAAAAACTTTTAAAAAAGTGTTGACGATACAAAATTATGGTGATATAGTATTACTTGTCCTTAAGAAAAGGGCAAAAACGAAAATGAACTTTGAAAATTAAACAGTAGGTTAATT
>NZ_JBCIUO010000019.1:0-23437 GCF_039031195.1 Romboutsia sp. MSSM.1001216sp_RTP31141st1_G3_RTP31141_220114
GTATATAACTGGTGATAATGATGAAAGTTTATTTTTCGAGGCAAATTATCAAGAAATAAAGCGAATAAGAGAACTACTAAGAGACTCTTTATCGATGGTAGATTTTTACAACATAAAGGAGGAATATGATTTTATAAGGCAAATGGTAGAATTTGTTTATCAAAATAAAGAATTAAGAGGTGCTCTTATAAATGTAAAGAATAAAAGAGAATGTAAAGATATTGAAATAGATATAAAGGATTATTATTTAATAGTAGAAGCATTAGATAATGCAAATATAGATAAAAAATACGTAGAAGAAAACACAGAATTTAATAACATATATAAACTAATGAAGTCTATAATTGCGATACGAAATCAATATGACAATATATTTAATAATATTATAGAACTATTTCAATACGATAAAGAAAAATCAATAAATTATACCTATTTGTATAGAGATAGGATTTTAGCGAGTACAGATGAGTTAAATAGACAGATATTTAAAGATTTAATGAATTTATCAAAAGAAAAAAGAGATTTGAAAGAAGATAAAGTAAAAACTATAAAAATTAATATTGGAGATTCCATTGAAGAATATGAGTATGATGATGATGTATATATTGAAATAGATTGCAAAGGTAAGTATATAGAAGATGTAGACTTAAGTATGTATAGAGATTTAAAGAATATATCATATATTAATTTGAGAGATAAGTTAAGATAAAGAATGAAAAGTAGCCGATAACATACGGCTATTTTTTTATGGACAAAAATAGGTGCTTTTTTGTACGGGTTTTTGATATTTGTAGGTTTTAAAATATAAGTAAAGAAAGCCAAATAAACACTTATAAAACAAAATTATATTTAAAAGGAGATGTAAAAGATATGGCAGTTTTTAGAAGAAGAAAAAGTATATTTGTAGGTACACATGGGGTTGTAATAGAAAAAATAGAAGAAACTCTTAGTAAGAATGGCAAGAAATTTTTCAAAATAACTGTAAAGAAAAAGAATGACAGAGCAAAGCGAGAGTTTTGGGTGGCTGAAGATAGCTATTTGATTGAAAAGATAATAAATATAATATGTCAAGATGATGATAGAGAAGAATTTGAAACTAGAGAATTCATTGGTAAGGAAATAGTAGTAGATGTAAAAAAAGGAAAAGGCGATTTTTACAATATATCTGACATAAGATCTATTGATGAGTTTGAAGAAGTAGAAGAGAATGGAAGGGAAGAAGAATCATATGATTTAGAAAAAGAGATATTTGACGAAGAAGAACATGAGATTGACGATTTTGATTTTGGTGATGACGATTTTGATGATGATGATATATATGAAGAAGATGATGAAGAGGATTTATTAAATTTCTAATTAAGAGAGGAGAAAGTAATGAATAAACAAAATAAAGTAAACAACATACCATATCCTAGTGTATACCCTAAGAGTGATGGAATATATTTTAAATCTGAAGGAGAAGAACGAAGAATAACCACTCAAAAAATGGGTTTATCTTATATAAAAACAGATATAGAGTCTAATATCAAAGAGTCTTTACTTTACTATTTTGACAATGGAGTAAAAAAAGAAACTACTATGGATAGAAGTGAATATCTAAATCCTACAAATTTGATTGCAAAACAAAATATAGGATTAGATGTGATGAGGGATAATGTTAATTCATTATCCCAGCATTTTAGAAATGAGGAAGAGAGAGCACAACGAATAAATATTCATAAAACTTTAGGGTTTGGAAAATATGAAGATACAGAAATATACAAGCTATATAAATGCATAGGAATTGATTCAACTTATGAAGGAGATAAAGAGATAAAGCCTAAAGGCAGTCGTGAAACATATATAAAAATGATAAGGGAGGACATCTTAGGATATCCTCAACTAGAACTAATATTATCAATAGGGTTATCAGCAGTAGTTTTAGGATATGTAGGAGAGGAATTGTCATTAGATACACAAATTGTGCACCTTTATGGAAATTCAACGACAGGTAAATCAACAGCACTTAAACTAGCGATATCACTATTTGGATACCCAGATGTAAAAAAGAGTGGATTATTCTCAACATACAATGCAACTGAAAATGCATTGATAAAACAACTTGAAGGTATAAAGGGTGTTCCTTTTGCATTTGATGAAATTTCAATGTCTAAGACAAAGAATTTTACAGATATGATTTATAAGATTTCAAATGGAGTGGATAAGGCAAGGTTAAACAAAAACTCAGAACAAGTAAAAAAAGAACCATGGCTAACGACTATAATGTCAAATGGAGAAAAATCATTAGTTGGTTCTGCTAATAAAAATGCAGGTATCCATGTAAGGGTATTAGAATTTGAGAGTATAATGTGGACTAAAAGTTCAGAACATTCAGAAAGAATAAATTCGGTAATATTAGATAACTATGGACATCTAGGATTTGAATTTGCAGAGTACCTAATGGATTTAGGTAAGGATCATATATATGAAGAATATTATAAAATTAAATTGAAACTTAAATCTATATTTGAAAAAAATAACATTAAAGATAATTTTATTGATAGGAGGATAAATAAGATATCAATAATAATTCTTACAATGCAATTATTTGAAAAGATGATGACTATAACAATAGATAAAAATAAAATATTACGACTGATAATAGATGCTGAAAGAGAGTCTATAAAGCAAAGAAATTTTGATAAATCATTTATTAAATATTTTAAGGAGTATGTTTCTAGTAATAAAGTTAGATTCTCTAAAGATAAAAAAATAGATAATGTAAGAGATTATATGGGAAATATCAAGATAAAAGATAAGTATTTAGAATTTGAAATACTACCAGAAAAGTTTAAAGAAATAGTTAAAGAGGGTGGATTTGAAGACGATAAAGTAGTTTTAAAAGAACTAAAAAAATCGGGGTATTTAGAGTGTGAAAAAGATAGGTACACGAGAAAGAGAAAAACACAAGCTGGAATAAAGATACCATTAATAGTAATAAAAATACCTACAGGTAATAAGAAGAATAAAGTGAGTTAAATAAAATTACAAGATTATATTATTAAAATGATTGAATAAAAAATTCACGTTTTCACTATAAAAATAAAATAATTTGGAGGAAATAAAAATGAGTATAGATAAGTTAATTTATTCAGATTTAATGTTTGGAGATAATAGAGCAGATGATGATTTTGAATTTGAAAGCGATATAAACAATGAATTTGAAAATAACATATATGATGATTTATCAGAAGAAAGCATTTTATATGAAAAAGAATTTTATAAATATATAGAAAGATTACAACTAATTGCAGGTACTGTTAATCTTATAAATATGAAAGAAGTAAACTTAATAGTAGAAAAATGGAAACCAGAAGAAACTGTAAAATATCTATATAGAATAATAGATAATTTGACAAGTATACAATAATATCAAAAATAACGGGAAATCGGTAAATTCCGATTTCTTATATTTTAATTGAATATTAGGAGAGTAGATATGGATACATTATCAATGGAAAAAATAAAATCAGATGAAATAATAAATATACTAAGTAACATAATACAAAAGCACATATTAAAAACTAAAGAAAATAACGGAGTAGAAGAAAATGAGTAAAAGAGTAGGGATATATTGCAGAGTATCAACAATAGAACAAGCAGAAGAAGGATATAGTATAGATGAACAAAAAATAAAGATACAAGAATACTGTGAAAAAAATGGTCATCAAGTGTACCAAATATATGAGGATAGAGGTATAAGTGGTAAAAATATAACTAATAGACCTGGAATGAAACAACTATTAGAAGATGCTACTAAAAATAAATTTGATTTAGTAGTAGTGTGGAAATTGAATAGGATAAGTAGAAAATTACTAGATTTATTAAATATAGTAGAATTGTTAGATAAGCATAGAATTGCATTTCGATCTTTGACAGAGAGTTTTGAAACAGAGACAAGTACAGGAAGACTAAATTTAAGTATAATGGGAGCTGTTGGAGAGTTCGAAAGAGCTACAATATCTGAAAATGTAAAGATGGGGTTATTAGCAAGAGCCAGAGAAGGAAGATGGAATGGAGGAGTAGTTCTAGGATATGATATAGTAGAGATACCTAATGAAGGCAAGAAGAGAAAGAATACTAGGTTAGAAATAAATGAAAAAGAAGCAAATACAGTAAGAAGAATATTTGAATTATACACTCAAGGATATGGATACAAAGCAGTAGTAAATAGAATAAACAAAGAGGGACATAAAACTAAACGAAATGGAGAATTTGCAGTAAGCACAGTAAAGGAAATACTTCAAAACCCAGTATACATTGGGAAGATAAGATATAACGTAAGGCAAGATTGGAGCAAGAAGAGAAGAAATAATATAAATGCAAATCCAATACTTTCAGAGGGAATACATGAATCAATAATAGATGAGAAAACATGGAATAAAGTGCAAGTAATTCTAAAAGAAAGAAGTAAGAAACATAATAAAATCTATGATAGTGAGTTTCCTTTAACAGGAATATTAAAGTGTCCTGCATGTGGAGCAGGAATGACTATAAGTAGGTCTACAAGTAAAAGAAAAGATGGAACTAGAAGGGTAAATGAATATTATTCTTGTGGAAACTGGAAGAATAAAGGAACATCAGTATGTAATTCAAATTCAATAAGAGTAGATGTAGCAGATAAATATGTACTAGATAAGATAATGGAACTAATTAATGATGAATATATATTAAGAAGGGTAATTGATAATATAAATAAGAATAAGTCTACTAAATTGAAACCAACATTAGAACAACTAGAACAAATAAACAAAGAGATAGAAAAGTTAACAGATAAAAAGAATAAAAACATAGAATTATTTGAAGATGGAATACTAGATAAAAGTGAATTATCAACAAGAGTAAAAATAATAAATGGTGATATAGAGAAACTAAAATATAGAGAACAAGAATTAAAGCAAGATTTACAATTAGCAGATGGAGAGCCAATACCATTTGAAATAGTAAAAGAAGTAATGAAAAGATTCGAAGAAGTATTCTTAGGAATGAGTACAAGTCAACAAAGGAAACAACTAATACATTTGCTAGTTTCAAAGATAACAATAAATGAGGAAAGAGAAATAGATAGCATAGAAATACAAATAAATAATGATGTTATAACATATTTAATGAAGGATGGGTTACCTAAAGACCAAGGTAACCCATCCTTTTTGCATTTGCTTGGAATGAATTGTATAAATTTAAAAATAGCAATATAATAAATCGTATAAGTTAAATAGGGGGAAGTTAAAATTGAAAATAGAAGATTTATTAAGAGTAATACAGGAAAGTAGGGACTTATTTGGAGAAAATGAGTTAGCATATCTTTCATTAACTAGCAAAAATGAATTAGTAATACGAGATAGAATAGCATATAAACTACATTTAGATTTAAAAGATTCAATAGTAGCAAGAGAATATAGTGTAAAAGGAATGAACTCTAGAATTGATTTAGCAATATTAGAAAATGATTATATAAAAGATATAATCGAGCTAAAATCTATGTATACATTTGATGCAGTAGATGGACTAGGCAAGTTCATAGATTCAGTAAATAGAGATTTTAATAAAAATAGTGGTCTAAAAAGTAACACTACAAACCAGTTTACTATAATAATAGGAACACACCCTAGAGATATACCAAATGAAAAATATAAGCATTTTGTAAAGTACTATAACTCAATAAAAAGGTACATGAAAAAAATAAATAACAATAGAGTATTAATTGATAAAATGGATAATAAAGTAAGAAATGCTTTTGAAAGAGATAAGTATAACGTAAAAAATATTATAATGTATGCAGGAAATGCATTTGGAGTAGATGTGGATATTTGTTTTTGGGTAGTAGAGAAGAAATAAATATTAACAAACACACGCTCCGTAGAGTAAGGTACGGAGAACCGTATCACAAGTAACGGAGCACGGTTTTTAATAAAAAGAATATATTTTAATAAAAAGAATATATTTTAATAAAGATAAATATGTAATGCTTATAAAAAATATTTAATTAGAAAGGATAAGTTTTATGAATAGAGAAGAGTTTTTAATTAATTATTGGAGATATTACAATATTCTTGAAGAAGATTTTATTAAATTAACAAGATGTGTAAGAATTTGTGAAACTAATTATAAAACATGCTCAGATGAAATAATAAAACAATTTTTATCAGTTACTTCAGAGTTTGAAAATATATCTAAAGAAGTTTGTGGATTTAATGTCTCGGATAAATCTAAAAGAATTAATCATATTTGTAACAATATTTTTGATAAAATAGAGAATATTCAGTCTGTAGAAATAATAGTTAAACATACAAATGATTTAAGGATAAAACCGTTTAGTGAGTGGAATAAGTCTGAACCAGGGGAGTTATTTTGGTGGAAAGGATATAATGAAGTAAAACATAATAGATTAGAAAAGTATGAAAGTGGAAATTTAAGAAATTTACTTAACTCATTAGCTGCTTTATATTTTATGGAGTTATATTTTGCAAGGGAAATAGGAACTAAAACAGAGGATACAGATGTTCCTAATAGTATTTCAAAATTATTCGAGATAGTTGATTTTAAAACTAAACATACTGTGATAGGATATGAACAATATTTAATGACAGATGAAGATATTGAAGATATAATAGATGGTTTTAAATAATATATTTTTATAAGATTAATAGAACATTAAAGTTAATTTTAAATGCATATTATAACTATGATAAAGCTAGATGAGGTAAAGATACTTCATCTAGCTTGTTTTGTTTTCAAATAAGGAATAAAATACAAAGATAGTAAATATTTGGAAAAATAAGAATTGAATTTAGTAAAGGAACTATAAATAGAAGATACCATAAAAATACTGGATAAAAACTACGGTGCAGAAAGAGCAGCAGAATTAAAGCAGGATGTAATGTTAGCATAAGGAGAACCAGTACCTTTTGAGTCAGTAAGTCAAGTAATGAAGAAGTTTGGACAAGTTTTCAAGGAGAGTAGTATAAAACAGCAAAGAAAGCAGTTGTTGAACTTACTTGTGTCAAAGGTAACAATAGATAAGTCAAGAGCAATAGATACTATAGAGTTACAGATAAATGAAGATGTAATAAGGTATTTAGTGAAGGAAGGGTCATCTGAAGAAGATTAAGATCCTTCCTTTTGCATGTTTCTAGGCTTAATTGTACTTGCTTGAAATTTGTAATATAATGTAAATAAAATAATGGAATGGGGGATTTTAGTGAATAATATAAAAAATGATATTGAATTTACATTATTAGAGAATGGTCTTGATTTTATTTTATCTTCAACTCAGCATATAGATAAAAAAGATAATAATAAACGTAATATAAAATATAGCATATTACATATGTCATCAGGTATAGAGTTAATTTTTAAGTATAAACTGATGTTAACTGATTGGAAACAAGTTTTTAAAAACGTTGATAAAGCAGATAAAAAAAATTTTGCAGAGGGAAATTTTAAAAGTATTGATTCAAAAGAATGTCAAAATAGATTAAAAGAAGTATGTAATGTATGTTTTAGTGAAGAAGAAGAAAATTTATTAAAAAAACTTAGAGAAAAAAGAAATAAATTAGAGCACTTTGCTATTGCAGACTCGTATGAGTCATTGATAGCTTATCTAATGAAAGTTTTAAATCTTATAGTAGAATTTATAATGAATAATTTTGAAAATGATAACTTTAGTATTAATGAGAGAGAACTATTAGATACAATAAGGTTAAAGATAGGTGAAATTGAAGAATTTGTGAATCACAGATGGATTGAAATTAAAAATGACGTCGATTTCTACTTAAAACAGGGGAGTATTCTACAATGTCCAAGTTGTTTTCAAGAGTCTTTAGTAACTGATGGAGAAACACAATGTTTATTTTGTGGATATACAGATGATAGTGATAAAGTAGCAACGAAATATATAGAAAAAATATTAGGTATAAATGAATATAGAACAGTAAAAGATGGTGGAATATATCCTCAATATAATTGTCCAGATTGTGGAAGAAATTCATTTATAAACGATGAGAGTTCAGAAATATGGAAATGCACTCACTGCGGGGTAGAATATAATGATGATGAAGTTAGTGAGTGTTCAGAATGTGGAGAAAAATATATAAATTTTATGGAAGATGATATTGAGATGTGCAAGGATTGCATCGACTATAAATTAGAAAAAGACTAAATAAATTTTCGTAAAAACACGCTCCGTTGGAGGTGTAACGGAGAACCGTATCACAAGTAAAGTATAACTCTCTTGTGATATACTGAAAAGATTCTAGTGATAATATTAGTATCCATAAGAAAAAAGACGTGAAGGAATGCGTGAATTTACACAATGGATAATTTTTCCATAGATCATGCTAAATATATAACCACACCTAAGGATTTAATATATTGAAAATTCTAAAGTGTGGTTATTTTTATACCATTACTCTTAAGTATATAATATAGATGTAGTAATAACGACCAATGCGGTTACTAATATAGGTATAACAACAGAGGTAATAAAAATATCTTTATAGGAATCCTTATGAGTAAGGCTACAAATAGCAAGTGTTGTTATTACTGCTCCATTATGGGGTAAGGTATCAAGTCCACCAGAAGCTAAAGCAGCTATTCTATGCATTATTTCAGGAGAAATATTAAGGGATTGACTCATTGCTATAAAGGTAGATGATAGAGCATCTAGTGTTATAGTAAGTCCTCCAGAGGCAGATGCTGTAATACCACAAATTATGTTCACTGATAAAGCTTCTGAAATTATTGGATTAGAGGATACATTTAATATCATTGATTGCAAAGCAATAAATACAGGCAATGATTTTATAACACTCCCATACCCAACAATAGCACTAGAACTAAGCAGTGGTAAAAAGGAATTTGATATACCTTCATTAAGAACTTTATTTAAGTTAGAAATTTTCCTAAAGTTAGTTATTATTATAAATAATGTGGATATAACTATAGAGATAATTACACTCCATGTGCCAGACACATTATCTAATGATAAGTTATATTTACTCAAATAAGAGCCATCGATTAATTGGTAAAATATTTTTGAAAAGAATAAATTACTTAAAAATATAATTAATATAGGTGTTACTGCTAAAAATATACTTGGAATATTCTTATCTTCATTAGAGTTATCCTCAATATAATGATTTCCATATCCTTCTAGATTCTCATGTGCTTTTCTAACGCGATATGTAAGCCAAGCCATACCAAGTAATAGCATTAATACACTAGCTATAATTCCTATAAGGGGTGCAGCAAAAGTATCTGTACCAAAGTACCTCATAGGAATAACATTTTGTATTTCAGGAGTACCTGGAAGAGCTGTCATTGTAAAGGTAAATGACCCTAGAGCAATAGTTCCTGGAATTAATCTCTTTGGAATATCAGATTCCTTAAATAAAACATTGGCAATAGGATATAATACGAAGGCAACTGTAAATAAAGAAACCCCTCCATATGTAAGAAGTGCACCAGCAAGTACTACTGCTAATATAGTTTTATTTTTACCTAAATTTTTAGTAATGAAATTTGCTATGGATTTAGCATAAAGAGCTTCTTCCATTAATTTAGCAAAGATTGCACCTGTTAAGAAAATAGGGAAGTAGTTCTTTACGAAATTTGCAAACCCACCCATATATACTTCAGTATAATGAACCATTAACTGTGTATTAGTATCTCCACCTATTAAAAATACTGTAAGTAAGGCAACTAAGGGAGCTGTAATAATAGTTGAATACCCTTTGTAGGCTAAGAATATTATCAAAGATAATGATAAAATTAATCCGATTATGCTTATCATATTAAAATGTCCTCTTTCAATTTAAAATTTTAAAGTAGCTTATCTTATGATACCCAAAATGATTAAATTAAAAACAAGGTAAGTTGCTCTTACTAGACAACTTATGATAAAAAATATTATATTTGTGATTTCATCTATTCTTGAGTTTCTTTCCATATACAGATATAGAGAAATTAAAAAATATACTAATATAATAGAATAAAAAGCGACATCCTTTGGTGGTGTAACGGAGAACCGTATCACAAGTAAGTGATACGGTTTTTATAATTATGGTTTTAAGACTACCTTTATACAGTTATCTAATTTACTATCAAATATATCATAGGCATGTTTACCTTCAGATAATGACAACTTATGAGTAATAATATCAGTAGGATTATATTCACCTTTTTTGATTATATCTAAAATTTTAGGCATATAAGCTTGAGCAGGGCATTGACCCATCTTTAATGTGATATTTCTAGAAAAGAAATCACCTAATGGGAACAGATTATATCTTGCACCATAAACACCAACCATCATAACAGTTCCCCCTTTTCTAACAGCTCTAGATGAAACTTCAATTGCTGACTTTGAACCTCCTTGAAGTTTTAGGAGAGTTTCAATTTTTTCAAAGTTTGACATTACACCATCCATTCCTACACAGTCTATAATAACATCCGCACCACCATGAGTAATTTCTTTTATGTACTCACCTGTATCATCATGATCTTCAAAGTTAACTGTCTCAATACCTTTGTAGGAGGCGGCATGCTTAAGTCTGTATGAAACTCTATCCACTGCAATAATTCTTCCTACATTTTTTAATATAAGCCATTTGATAACAGAAAGACCTATAGGTCCACAACCAAGTACAACAACTGTATCACCTTTTTTAACACCTGCATTATCAACACCCCAGTAAGAAGTTGGCAAAACATCCGTAAGGAAAAGTACCTGATCATCTGATAATTCTTCAGGAATTTTTATAGGACCTACATTAGCATATGGAACCCTTAAATATTCTGCTTGCCCTCCATCATATCCACCAAAAGTATCACTATAACCAAATATACCACCACATGAGCCATATTCATTAGAGTTATCACATTGACTATATAACTCATGTTCACAATAGAAACAATGTCCACAAGATATAGGAAAAGGAACAACAACTCTATCACCTTTTTTTAATTTAGTAACATCTTTACCTACTTCTTCAACTATTCCCATTGTTTCGTGACCTAAGATTGAATTTTTTTTAAGATTTGGAATCATTCCATGAATTAAATGAAGATCTGAACCGCATATAGCAGTAGATGTAACTTTAATAATAATATCATCACTTTTTTCTAGTTTGGGATCGGCTACATCACGTACATTTACATTTTTAATTCCTTCATATACAATAGCTTTCAATAATATGCCCTCCTTGATATAGCAAAATTTACGTATAATGTAGTTTTAGCTATATTAAGGCAAAATATTCTTTAGGTTGATACTGAAATATTGTATTTTGCTTGAGATATACTAAGAATAAAATATAATACTTAATATATTAATAAATATATAACTATAATGTAAAAATAACAGTATCATAAGTGATGTTAAGTCTAACTATCCATTACAACACCATACTTATTATATAGGTTAAGATATAGTTGGATTGAGGTGAAAATATTATGTAAAATAAATATAAGACGTTACAAATTTCAAAAATAATTGGCAATGTAGAAGTTACTAGAAAGTCTCATTATAGGGTAATAGATGGGAATGAACTAGTAATACATCTTAAGAAGTTGGGTTTTAGATCAGAGGTAAAATTAGTAGAGAAGATAATTGTAGAAAATACTTGATTTGAAAATATTTAACCTAAAAATTATCTCTTTTAGAAGTGTAACGGAGAACCGTATCCCAAGTAAGTGATACGGTTTTTATTTGTATATTATTTTCTAGATATATATTAGATATTGTATCTTATAAAACAAAAAATAAATATTATATAAAAGTAATATATAGTTGCTTTTATATAATATTTATTTATGAATCTTATCTAAGTTAGGGTAGTATTTATTAGACCAATTTTCAAGAGGGGATATAATTTCATAAAGCTCTTTTCCTTTATCAGTTAAGAAATATTCTACCTTAGGTGGCACTTCAGCATATACTATTTTTTCTATTAAACCATCATTCTCAAGCTCTTTAAGTTTTTCGTTTAAAACTTTTTGACTTAAACTTCCAATGGATTTTTGAAGTTCTAAAAATCTTTTAGGTCCTCTATATAAATTACATAATAAAATAGATTTCCATTTACCTTTAATAAATTCCATTGCGAAGTCTAATAAACATACAAATTCTTTGCCATTATAATAAACCATTAATTTTACCTACCTGCTAATTATTCTTAATAAAGTAATACTATAATAAATTACTTATGAATATATTATATATTATTTTTAGTTTTATAAAAATTTATTTATTTCAAAATATATTTATTTCAAAAATCTTACCTATAGGTAAGTAATCTTACTAAAAAGTGCGTACTTGTAAGGCTTCTAGATGACAAATATAATAATCACATAGGCAAAATCAATGTTTGGAGGTAAAGTTATGAAAGTAGTTGCTTTCAATGGAAGTCCTAATAAGAACGGAAATACTTATAATGCTATAAAAACTGTAGCAGCGGAATTAGAAAAAGAAGGGATAGAAGTAGAAATTGTTCATGTAGGAAATAAATTAGTACGTGGATGTCTAGCTTGTGGGGGATGTTCAAGAAATCAGAATGAAAGATGTGTCATAGAAACTGATGGAGTAAATGAATGGGTTCAAAAAATGAAAGAAGCTGATGGAATAATTTTAGGATCTCCAGTTCATTATTCAGCAATAGCAGGAACTATGAAATCATTCTTAGATCGTGCTTTTTATGTAGCTTCTTCAAATGGAGGAATGTTTAGACATAAAATAGGAGCAAGTGTAGTAGCAGTAAGAAGATCAGGAGGAATACCTGTATTTGACCAATTAAATAACTATATTAATTATTCAGAAATGATAATGCCTACATCTAATTATTGGAATGTAGCTTATGGAACTACTCCTGGAGAAGTGACTCAAGATGAAGAAGGGATGCAAATAATGAGAGTACTTGGGAAAAATATGGCTTGGATGATGAAAGTACTTGAAGCTGGAAAATCTCAAGTTAAAGAAAATGAAAAAGAAGATAAGATATTTACAAACTTTATAAGATAGATAAAAAAGATCGTATCAAATAATTGATACGGTCTTTTGGTATTTATTAATGAAAAACGGGAAGTCATTAGATTACTTAAATAAAAGTATATAAATTATAGTGAATAGTTATGCTTTATATTCTGAATGAAATATAGAATTTAGATTTTATAAACAATTATATTAAAGTTTATACTTATATTGTATAAATAGAAGAATTTGTTTTGCTGTAAAATACAGCTTCCTACGAGAATTTAATCTTAACATAGAAAGCCATTTTTACAGTATCTTTTGATTAATGCTCGGAGTTATGCTCAGCAGCTTCTGCATCTGCTTTAGTTTTATGAACAGTACCATGTGGATGCTCAGGTGGGGCATAGATAGCATACAATTTAAGTGGTTTATCACCCGTATTGATTACATTGTGCCATTTACCAGCAGGTATCATGATGGCATAATCATCATGAACTTCTCTTTCAAAGTCCAATTTATCTTTATTCTCACCCATTTTAACAAGACCTTGACCTTCTTCAATACGTATGAATTGGTCACCTGTTGGGTGGACTTCCAAACCTATGTCATCCCCAACATCGATGCTCATTAAGGTAACTTGCAGATTGTTTCCTGTCCATAAAGCGGTACGAAAAGTATTGTTTTGCTTAGTAGCTTCATCAATATTAACTGTAAATGGCTCTGCTCCATAATCCTTCAATTTAGTAGTTTGTCTCTTAAAGTATGAGTTATATATTGGTGTGTTAGTCCAGAAGGGGTATGGATACATTGGAGCATTAACCCAGTAAGGGTATGTATATCCTCTATAAATATTATACATTGGTGTATTAATCCAGTAAGAATAGGTATATGGTTCACAAACATTAAACATATTTCTCATTCCTTTCATAGACTTTATAATATTTTATGATATATGTTTAGAGAAGGTGCTTATCCCACAAGAATGTTGTATTTTCATTTAGTTGTATTGAAGTTAATGAATTTAAAGGTGACAATATAAATGAGAAAATAAAGAAAAATTTGTTTCGTAGAGTAAAGTACAGAGAAGTGCATTAGAAGTAAGATATAGTGGAATTTAGTATAATAATAATTATATTATTAATTCATAGGGTAGTGTTATTTATATATGGTAAGTTATACTTCTATATAGCAAAATAGTTGATAGTAGAAGGCTTTTTAGTATTGTAATATTTTATTAGATATTAGAGTATTAATAAAAAGTTTTTATGATAATCAAATTAATTAAAATAAGCATTAATACAAATAATGATAAAAATGAATTTTTTTAAATTTTTTCATTGTTATATACTCCTTTAACTATTAAACTCGAACCTAGCTTACAAAAATTAAAAATAGGGATTATTAGGATTTTAGATAATAATAAAATTATAATTGTAAGGTTTTTCAATATTATAAGGAATAATATTTAACACAATGGTAAATATATAACTATAATGTAAAAATAATAAATATTTATTATTAAAAATGAACTATTTAATAAATACTGAAGATTTATTTGTAGAGATTTAATAACAAAAAGTAATTATAAAATTTTATTAAAGGAGTGGCTTATATGGCACATGATAATAATGAAAAAAAAGGAAATAATAATAGTTTATTAAGATGGATAGGAAGATTTATATTAGTCGCAGTTATTCTAATGATAACATCATTTGTAACTCCAGGATTTTCAATCAATGGAATATGGTCATTTTTAATAGCTGCAGTTGTTATATCTGGATTAGATTATTTAGCAGAATTACTTATGGGAGTTGACGCATCTCCTTTTGGAAAAGGAATAAAAGGGTTTATAATTGCAGCTATAATAATATATTTAGCACAATTTTTAGTACCTGATATGGGTGTAACTATTATAGGCGCAATACTTGCAGCTATAGTTATTGGAGTTTTAGATGCAATATTCCCTGCTAGAGCTATGTAATTTAAAATACATTTAAAAAATTATACTAAAGTAGTAATTTAACCAATAGTTTTATTTAAGGTTATTACAAAAACCCGTATCACAACGAAGTGATACGGTTTTTTATATATAATAAATATTAAAAAATATAGGATTTTGTCAACTTAGTAAATAAAAAAATTCTATTAGATTTTTAAGGATAAAATTCAAAATTAATATATTAATTTTGAATTTAGTTCAATTGGATGAAAGAGCAATTATAGATATTTTGAAGTAGTTAGATAAGGCATTTAATACGTAGTTATGTTGCTAAGAGACAGATAAATACAAATATAGAAGGTGATATTTTTCATTGGTTTAAAAAGGTATGTAAGTGAGATAAATAACAAACTAAATAAAAATAAGATCCGTAGAGTAAGTTTCTGATAACAGCATTATAGATAAATGATATTCTTAGAATAAAAGAGGCTTAAACTAATCTGTGTATATGGATATGTTTATGCCTCAATGGATTATTTATATAAAAAAACATTTAAATTATCTTTATTATCAAGTGTGGCAAGTAAAACATTTTTTACATCGACTTGATATAAACTTTCTAATTTGGAAACAACCCAGTTCTCATCTTTATTAAGCATTTTTAGCTGTTCAAAGTTAATTTTACCATCTTTAATAATTGTTCTTGGAAAACCAAAAGGTTCCACTTTAATAGACAAATGTGAAGGTGTAATGGGCTCATATTCTGGATGTAAAAAAATAGAAATTTTACCATTAGGCTCTAATGTTGCTAATGCTACTTTCTTCAGATCTTCTACCTTTTTTTCACGTAATTCTTCTAATAATATATCGATTGATATTCGTGCTTTTTTTAGCCCGTTATAAAGGATTTCACCATTTTGAATAAGCGTGATTGGTGGATTATTAATAATTTTTCCAAGGTACGGAAATTTAAGAACTATGAATACTCCCAAAATATATAGAACAACTAATACAAGTGTTGTAATGATGGAGCCTTCTAGTCCAAGCTTTTCATCAGACAATGGATGAGCAATAATATTACCGATTACTAAAGTAATAGCAAAATCAATTAGTCTTAATTGAGAAATGGAACGATGCCCTAATAACTTTGCAATTGCTAGCAAAAAGAAAAAAGCAATAATAGCACGAAGTATCCAGTCAATGGTGCTAAGTGTTTCTTGACCATTTAAAAAGTTCATATAAAATATCTCCTTTGCCTAAAATATTTAATACTTATGTTATTTTAACCAATAACTTATAAAAAAATTAGAGTATATAGACTAATTCGCAAAGCATTTTTCTAACGAAATAAAGTGGAATGATGATGTTTCAATATATAAGAGGATAATATTTTTTGAATAGAATCTTTTATTTTAACTTGAGTATTATGATTAATAATAATCTAACTATTAATACATATTAATGGAATCTAAAAAAGTAAGAAGTATCAAGAGTGAAGGGAAAATTGTTTACTAAAAAACGAAAAATTACAGTGGTGTGTAAAGGAGAGAATTATGTAAAATTAACGAGAAATAGGAACGAAATTGACAAATGCTCATATATATTATATCAAGAGATTTCTTATAAGAGTCTTTTAATATAATATAATAGGAGAGAGAAAGAATGAGTTTTCAAAATAATAGATGTAGAAGAGATAATGATAATAGAGGTAACAGCTTTAAATGTATGAGATATCATAATGAAGATGAATGTAGACATATGAATTGTCATAGAGATAATTGCTGTAAATGTCATAATGAAGATGAATGTAAACATATGAATTGGCATAAATGTAATTGCTGTAATTGTCATGAAGAAGACGAAATGCAGACGCATGTTCATGAATACTCAGAAAGTGTTAAATTAGCTGAAGAAGGCGATGACAGACATAATCATAGAGTTGCTGGTGTTACAGGAGAAGCTATTCCAATAAATGGTGGGACAAACCATGTTCATAGAATCAGAAATGACAATACAGACTTTTTAGATCATTTCCATCAAATACGCGTTACAACTGGTCCAGCAATTCCAATACCAGGAACTAATAAACATGTTCATTTAGTATCTGGACAAACTACTGTTGTTGATGGCCATTTTCATATGTTCCTTTTCACTACCCAAATTCAAGCACCTTTAGTATAAATTCTATAAAAATAGATAAAAATTTACTGTGATTAAAAATATAATTGCATAAAAAAGAGAATTAAGTTTAATAGGGTCTATAAAATATATTTTATAGACCTCTTTACATATATTCTATATTTTTCATAAATCAAAGGTAAGCTCCTATATTTTAATTACTTTAATTATTTAGAAAATAATTTGATTATGCCATAAGAAAGTATATTTAGAAATTGTGTTTTTATTTTGGAGTGAGGCGGAAAATTCTATCATCATTTATATCAGGATTCCCTCTACCGTCTTTATTACTTGTTGCAAGGTAAATTGAACCATCTTTTCCTTGGACAACTTCACGCAAACGTCCATATTCATTTTTTAGCCATGATTCTACATTCTTAACTACTGTTCCCTTTCTATTTAGCGAAACACCAAGCAACTGTTGTCCACGTAAAGTAGCAACGAGTAATTCTCCTTCCCATGGTCCTTGATTTACGAAGGTCATACCAGATGGAGCCCATGTAACTTCACCGCTATGTATCAAAGGTTTTTGTGTTATAACTTCTGTAGATTCTTCATCTCCTTGAACGATAGGCCACCCATAATTGGCTCCTGGTTGTATTATGTTTATTTCGTCGTGCGCTGATTGCCCATGCTCTGATGCATACAATACATTTTTTGAATTCCATGCTAAGCCTTGAGGGTTTCTATGACCTAAGCTATAAATAGGAGAGTTAATAATTGGATTATCTTTAGGAATACTTCCGTCTAATTCTATTCGAAGTATCTTTCCAGCGGTGCTTGTAGGGTCTTGTGCTAATGCAGGATTTCCGGCATCTCCTGTTGTTATATATAATTTTTGGTCTGGTCCTATCTTTATTCTTCCTCCATTATGGATACTTCCTCCAGGGATTTTATCCAGTATAATCTGGTCAATGGATGCTATATTATTGTTTTCAACTAACCTAACTATACGATTATAGATTTGATTAGCTTCTAGATATGAATGCATAACATAAATATAATGGTTATTTGAAAAGTTTGGATCTAGGGCAATACCCATTAATCCTCCTTCTCCTTGACTTACAAAGGGAGAACTAAATGTGATGAGTGGCTGTGGATTAAGTTTCCCATTTTCAATAATTCTAACAGCACCAGATCTTTCTGTAAAATATATGTTACCTTCATTGCTTATATCTATAGCCCAAGGTACATATAAATTTTCAGCGATAACTTCAATTTCATAAGGAATTTGTCTTGATGCTATTGACTTTATTTTTATATTGTTTTTATTATGATTACGAAATATTGTATTATATAAAACACTAAAAATCTTATTTTTCATATTGATATCCTCCAAATTATTTATCTAAAAATCACATTGTTATTTTAATGTGAAAATTACAATTCTAATAAATAGAAATTATAATAGAATACTTAGTGAAGCTAAGTTGTATTAGTAAAATTATTTCTATTAGTTAAGTAATTCTATGTTTAATTATATTAGTTTGAGATTTAAAGTATTAATCATTTGATACTTATCAGAAAATATTAAAATAGACAGTATTAAGTGATCAAAACATAATTATATTAGCAAGGATAAATACTAACTTTGAGCCTAGTCGGTATGAAGATTTGTCAATATGAGAAGACTATGATATTATATAGCCTATGAGCAAAAAAATTAACTATATTGAACGGAGGAAATAATATTATGGAAACTTTACCAAATTGCCCAAAATGTAATTCAGAGTATGTATATGAAGATGGAAATCTTTTAGTTTGCCCAGAGTGTGCATATGAATGGAATCCAACTGATTCAGTTGAAGAAGAAGTTGTAATAAAAGACGTAAATGGAAACGTATTAAAAGATGGAGATGCTGTAACAGTAGTTAAAGACCTTAAAGTTAAGGGAAGTTCATCTTCTATAAAAATAGGAACAAAGGTAAAGAGTATACGTTTAGTTCCAGATGCAGCTGATGGACACGATATAGAGTGTAAAATAGATGGTTTTGGAGCTATGAAATTAAAGTCTAGTGTTGTTAAAAAAGCATAGTATATAGGTTCTAAACACAAAAAAGCTAGGTAAAATACCTAGTCTTTTTTTGCGTTAGAATAAATGATATAAAGTAGTATAAAAGTAAACATTTATGAGATATAAAAAAGGTTAAATACACATTATTGATAAATGATATGTGTTTAACCCTCCTCATATACTTAGCCTTAGAAGTTCTCAGCTTTTATTTCATAATATCCTTGTGGATGCTTGCAAGCTGGACAAACTTGTGGAGCTTCTGTTCCTGAATGAACATATCCGCATACTGTACATATCCATTCTTTAACTTCAGGTTTTTCGAAAACTTTGTTTTCTTCTATGTTTTTAGCTAATCTTAAGAATCTATCTCTATGATGAGCTTCTATTGTGTGAATATGAGTGAAAGAAGCAGCTATTTCTTCAAATCCTTCTTCTCTAGCATCTGCAGCGAATTTTAGGTAAAGAGTATCTTCTTCATTTTCACCAGCTGCTGCTGTTTTTAAGTTTTCTAAAGTACTAGACATACCTACCCCATAAGAACCTGTTACTTGAACATCCTCTTTAGTGAAATCATTTAATAAGTATCTAAAGAATATTTTTCCATGCATTTCTTCGTTTTGAGCAGTTTCATCAAATATATCTCCAATTTGAGCAAATCCTTCTTTTCTAGCTATTTTAGCATAGAATTGGTATTTGTTCTTAGCCATTGATTCTCCTGCAAATGCATTCATTAAATTTTGTGCTGTTTTAGTTCCTTTTAAAGATTTCATCTTTAATTCATCTCCCTAAGTATAAATTATATTTTAAATACTTTAATATAAATACCAACTTAAAATTAATCTAAACAAAATAATTAGAAATCTTATATTTTCGTAATTTTAAGAATAATAGAATAAAAATGAATAGTTGCTATATTACTTGATGAATAATTAATAAGCTAAAGAATATGATAAAAGGTAAATTAATTATAAATATAGAAAATATAAAGGATAGAAAAATTAAATATTTGATAAAGTTGACAGAATTTATTTGAACAAATAAGTGTTATAGGGAATTTATAAAAAAGGGGGATTAGATATGAGAAAGTTTATAAGTATTTTATCAACAGGAATAATTGCAATGGGGGTATTGTCAGGTTGTTCATCTATTGATAAAGAAAAATCAGAAAGTATTAAAGACGAAACATTTAAGAAGGTTGTAAAAGTGGTATCTCCAGATGGATTACCAACAATAGCAATAGCTAAATTAATAAAAGAGAAACCAGAAATAAAGTCAAATTATGAAATTGAATATACGATAGAAAAGACATCAGAAACCCTTTCAACAACAGTTATGAAAGAAGAACCAGATATAGCTATAGTACCATCTAATATGGCATCTATAGTTTATAACAAAACAAAGAATTACCAAATAGCAGGAACAACAGGGTTTGGTTCATCTTACATAGTTTCAACAGAAGATATAAATAATTATGAAGACTTAAAAGGAAAAAATATTATGAACATAGGTAAGGGTTTAACACCAGACATAACAGCACAATATATAATATCTGAAAAGGGATTAAATACTGAAGGTGATGTTAATTTTAGCTATGTAAATTCACCAAGTGAATTAGTACCAATGATAGTGTCTGGTAAAGAAAATACAGCAATAGTACCAGAACCAGCTCTTAGTGCCCTCATGACTAAAAAAGAAAATGTGAAAATATTTAAAGGCTTAAATGATGAATATAAAGAAATAGCAGATTCAGAATATGGATATCCTCAAGCAACTATTATAGTTAAGAATAGTTTTTTAGAAGAAAATAAAGATTTTACAAATAAATTTTTAGATAATGTTAAAGAAGGGATAGAATGGGCAAATGATAACCCATCAGAACTTGCTACATACTGTGAAGAAATAGAAGTTTCAACAGAGAAACCTATAATTGTAAAATCTATTGAAAGAGCAAATCTTAAATTCGTACCTATAGAAGATAGCAAGGATATATACAAAAACTATTATAAAAAGCTATTCGACTCAAATCCAAAGTCACTAGGAGGAAATATACCAGATGAAGGAATTTTTATGGAAAGATAGATTACAGATACTTGCATCTTGTATATTATTAATTATAATTTGGGAAATATTAGCGACACTTATAGATAATCCGATATATTTACCTACAGTAGAAGTGGTTCTAGCTAATATTCTAATTATATTTAAAAGTGAAGATTTTTTTATAAATGTGCTTAGCTCTGCTTACAGGACAATAGTAAGTTTTTTATTAGCTTTGATAAGTTCAATATTTTTAGGTATAGTTTCTTCAGGAAGTAGTTTATTTAGAAACATACTAAAACCCGTAAATGCTTTATCAACATCTATCCCAACTATGGTTTTAGTAGTATTGGCTCTTATATGGTTTGATAAGGACAACGCACCTTTTATAGTTGGGATATTTATAGTTTTCCCCATATTATATGAAGGTGTATTAAGTTCTATTTTAGGAGTTGATAAAAACATAATAGAGATGACAAACATCTATAAGGTAAAAAAAATAGACAAACTTAAATATATCTACTTTCCATTAATAAAGTTTCAAGTTACTAATTTATTAGTGTCTACATTTTCATTGGTTTTTAAAGTGGTTATAGCAGGAGAGGTTCACGGGCAACCAAAGTATGGAATAGGAACAGTAATTCAATATGAAAAAATGAATTTTAATACAGAAGCTATATTTGCATGGATAATAATCATAGCAATGATTTCATTTGCTTTAGATATACTTAATAAGTTTATAACTAAAAAGTCCTTTAAATGGAGAGTGTAGTATGGATATAAAGATAAAAAATTTATATAAGAAATATGATGATAAGGTTATATTTAAAGACTTTAATATTATATTTAAGGAAAATAGAGTAAATACTATATTAGGGAAATCAGGATGCGGAAAAACTACATTACTAAAAATAATTAGCAATATAGTAGAAAAAGATAGCGGAAAAATAGAAGGTATAAATACAAATAGTATAAGTTACATATTTCAAGAGGATAGGCTTGTAGAATGGTTAACAGTAAAGGAAAATCTGAAGTTAATATTAAAAAATGACTATAAAAAAGGTGAGTTAGACAAAATTTGCAAAAAATACTTAAACTTGGTGGGAGTACAGGATTTTGAAAACTATTATCCTCAAAGTTTAAGCGGTGGAATCAGACAAAGGGTAAATATCGCTAGAGCATTTGCTAAACCATCAAAACTTATAATAATGGATGAACCTTTTAAATCGATAGATATAAAAAATAAAAATGACATTATGAAGGCTTTCAAAAATGTTTTGAGAGAAGAAACTAGAACAGTTTTATTTGTAACACATGATATAGATGAAGCCTTATATTTTACGGGGAAAATATATATACTAGGAGGGGATCCATTAATTATAAAAGCAACATTTAACTCAAATCAGATAGAAGATAAAAAACAGATAATAAATTTAATATAATTAATAATTTTTTTAGTATTTATGATGTACATACAAATATTTTAGCTTAAATATGAACTAATTTAAAAATTAGTTCATATTTTTTTGTAAATAATAAATGTTATGGAGTAAAATACTATAGGGTAGTATTAGATATAAAAGAGAAGAGGACAGTTATGAAAATATTAATAGATGGTGATGGATGCCCAGTTGTAGATATAACAATAAAAGTAGCTAAAAAATTTAATATAGAAGTATTAATAATGTGTGATACATCACATAACTTTGATAAGTATAATGTAGAAACTATAGTCTTATCAAAAGGAAGAGATTCCGTAGATTTTTCTTTGGTTAATAAAGTAAATAAGGGTGATATAATAGTAACTCAAGATTACGGTTTAGCTGCAATGGCACTTTCAAAGGGAGGATACCCAATAAATCAAAATGGAAGAGTATATACAAATGAAAATATAGACCAATTACTATTTACAAGACATATATCAAAAAAACTAAGAAGCTCAGGTGCTCGAGTAAAGGGTCCATCAAAAAGGAAGAAAGAAGATAATATAAGATTTGAAAAGTATTTACAAGAATTATGTAAGGAATTATTATAAAGATTGTTAACTATAAATCCGTTATCTTTAAAATTTATATTATTAACAAATAGTATGAATATTTAACATTATTAGTAATATAAAGCAATAGTATTAAGAAGTTTATTAAAAATAAAAAGGGATAGATTTTAAATATCTATTTTTTTTTGTAGAATAATATATATTGTCAGGCAAAACTTTTACAATAAATTTAAATTCTTACAAATCTGTTATATAAGATAAAGA
>NZ_JBCIUO010000020.1:0-20450 GCF_039031195.1 Romboutsia sp. MSSM.1001216sp_RTP31141st1_G3_RTP31141_220114
CTGAATTACATTTGTATTATCAGTTTCACTTTTATTTTTAACTTTATCTTTACTAGAATCTATTGCTATATAAAATCCACTAGCAATTAATACTAATAATAAGACTACTAAACTAGCTCTACTATTCATTTTAAACACCATCCTTAAAAATATTTATTGGTATTAAGTAATTAATCATTTTTATATTCTAAGCACCACCTTTAAATAGGTCTAGCTCTTCTTTATTTACTTCTACATGGAACATTATATTATCAAATCCATTTATAGATAAAATACACTCTCCTTGTTTCAAATACGGTATTTTTAGTAACTCATTTTCTGAAATTTGACCAGAGAATATATCTGATAATAAAGATACAACATTATTATCTTGTTTCATTACAAATTTATATTGAGTTAATTCAAATAATGTTTTGATCTTTTCAAAAACTTCATTGTTTATATTAGCAGGAGCAACATCTCTTATACTTTGAGTTGCAAATATAAGACCACCAAAATACTTTCTTGCTTCTCTTTCAAAAGTAATTAAATACTCTACTGCCTTTGCACTACTAGAGTTTATTATTCTATGTGCTTCATCTATTAATATCATGTACTTTACACAATCTTCGGAAGCCTTTAAACCGTTATTAAAAGCATCCATTTCTTTACGTCCTTGAACTAATGAGTTATTCCAAAGTAAAGTTAATATACTAAATATCTGTGCATTAAATATTCTTTCATCAAAGTTACTTAAATTTCTAAGTTCAAAAGATATTATTTGTTCTTTATTAATATCTTTTATTGTTGAATGACCATCAAATAACATACCATAATCTCTAACAATCGAATCTATATTAAGTATTATAGATTCAAGTCTTTGTCTATGACTTTCACTTAGATTACTTTTTGGTGTTTTAGATTCAACATCCTCATATAATTCATTTTGTATATATATTAATAATTCGCTCATTGTAGGGTAATCTCTTACCTCATACTCTGTACATCTTGAAATATCTATATGTTTAAATCTATAGAAATTACTTACTAATGAATCAAACTCTCTGTGTTCATCAGAAGTACAATCGGGATTTAAAAACTTATACATCATACTTACTTTAGATAAGTGTGTCATAAAAGACTTTTCATTATCTACTTTATTTGTATTTTCATCTGTTATTGTTACTAGAACTTGTAAAGGATTTATCATTCCATCACTTCCATCAAGTGATATTGTTTTTCCACCTAAAGCATGAACTAAGCTCTTAAACTCTCCTACTATATCTAATATCCTTATTGTTTGTCCTTGTATTGCATTATTTAGTACTAGTTTCTTTAATAAAGTAGATTTACCACTTCCCATAGTTCCAACTATAACTGCATTGTATGATAATCTATCTTTTGTTTTAGTAAATAAATCAAATAATACATTTCCACCAGTAAATGTTGTGCCTAAAAACATTCCTGTTGGGTCATCTAAATGTGTGTAATGAAATGGATAACCAGCTCCTAATGCTTCCGAAGGAATTGCCTTACCCTTTCTTTTATTAATAAATTTCTCTTGTTCTAAATATCCATTAAATAAAGATTTCCACTCATACTCTTGTTCATTTAATAAAACTGCCCCCCTATAACCTCTTGATTCTAATTTTTCTAATATTTCCTTTACCTTGCTCCATAATTCCTCTACATTTGGAGCTGATACAAAGTATCTTATATGAACCATTTTTATTATTTCACCATTATTAGTTATATCTTCTGTTAAGCCTTGTAATGATTGATATGTGCTTTTTGCTTGTATTTGACCAACCTTACTTTTATCTTCATAGTATCTGTTTTCTTGCTCTACTAAAGACTTTTCTAGTTGCTTTAATATCTTTTGTTTATTAGCTGTTCCAATATCAATCGTAGTTATTACATCATTCATAGTTAATAGCCTTTCTAACCAAAAAGGCTTTACTTGTGATGGATAATCGTAAACATGAATACAAGTTTCAAAACCATCACCTTTTTGTATTATTCTTTCATCAAATTTAATTCCACCTTGTGGCTGAATTTGAGTTATTAAATATGGATCGTATTCATTTTTATTTATTTTTTTACTTGATTTCATTTTGTTACCTCCAAAATATTAAATTTATATATAATATAGTTGTATAGAGTTTGTATTTTATGAACTCTATACTTAATATAGATTAGTGCCTATATTTTAGATATTTGCTAAAATATAGGCACTTTTTATTTACTTTAAAGTTTTTTTGTCTTAAACTTATTTTTAGACCGTATATTTTGTATTACATTTTTTGCATTACAAAGGACTAGGATTTATACCTAGTCCAATTTTTATATTTTTAACTAAAAATCGAGCTTTTTTATTTACCTAAGTATTTTTTTTAGTTAAAATGTATTTAGTTTGTGAGTAATGTATATACTTCTAATATTGTTTTTCTTTGATAAAATGTTTTAGTTTGGAGTCAAAAAAACTAGGTTTTAAACCTAGTTTTTTTATTTACATATATATTTTTTTATATTAAAATATACTAAAAAATTATATAAAATGTGTTAAGTTTTCTATAAAAAAATGACTACTTATATAGTAGTCATTTTTTCTTTACTTTATATATAGTTTTATTATATTATATATATATAATTTACTAATACTTTTGCCAGTGTTATGTCCTTAAATGAAAGTTTTCACTAATATGTTTAAGAGTAACATTAGATGCAAAAAAAAGCTGGATTTTATATCTAGCTTTTTTATTTACATATTAATCATTTTAAGTTAAAATATATTTAATTCGTAAGGATTTTTTCTAGGTTGAATTTTTCTTTTAGTTTGTAGTCATAGTCGAAAAAACTAGGTTTTATACCTAGTTTTTTTATTTAGTATAAATTTAAAATCTATTTACTTATTTGTATACCTATTTTTCATAATAGGTACTTTTTTATTTTCTAAAATATATTTTTGATGTAAAATATATTTAGGTTATAAATATATCTTTTATATTTTTAATTTTATATATTTTCACTATACAAAAAAGGCTAGGTTTTATACCTAGTCTTTTTTTATATAATTTTATACATAAATAGGTGGTTTTTTATTTACTTTTTTTATAGATATGTTAATATATTTTTGAACAAAAAATCATAATTATTCCTTATTAAATTATATTGATTAATTTTATCAACCAAAAAAGACTATTTATATAAATAGTCTTTTTTAGTTGATTTATAAATAATTTCAGTATAAAATATATTTAATCTACTAATTAGTTTAATATATGCTATACACTGAAACTTAAATTTTTAGCTAATGAATTTAAAGCTATCACTAAGTTTTAAACACTGAGTAAAAAAACTAGATTTCATATCTAGTTTTTTTATTTACTTAAACATTTTTTTATATTAAAATGATTTTATTATTCATAATAAGTGGCAATATATGCCAAACTTACTTTTTTTGTTAAATTTCTTAGTGTTATATTTCTCAAAAGCTATATACTAAATGTATATAGCTTTTTTATTTACTTAATAATCATTTCATATTAAAATAAATATATATATCATTAAACCTCTTTAAAATTTCTGCTGTTTTTTAATATGTGTAGATGAAACACAAATAAAGCTATATACATTGGTATATAGCTTTATTTTTATTTATTTTTATATTTTAGAGTTATGATTGTTTAATTTAAACATTATCTTTATCTTTTTATCTAAATCTAAAGTACTTAAAGTTATAGCAGAACTTGTTAGTCTTAATAACTGTATTTCTCTTTCTCTTTTTGTTTTTTCATCCTCATAAAATACCATTAAATAAAATTCTTTATTTTTTCTTTTTTCTTCAATAGCAATTAATTGGTCGAGCCTTTTATTTAAGAAGTTTATATATATTTTATTATCAGTCATTTCCATCTTTTTAAGTATATGTTCTTGTTGAACTTGTGTATTTACTGGGAATGTCATTGATATTATTTTAATATCATCAATATAATTTCTTAAAAAGTTTGAGAAATCCATTATATGCCTATGTGCATCATCATTATTTAAAGAATTTAAATCTTTTGTACCTATTTGGAATATGTCTATATAACCATTTTTAGTTTTAAATGTTTCATCTTCTGCTATTTCTAAAAATGGAAGTAAATCAAAAGTATCTTTATCAATTTTTTTATACTCTTCTTTTAATGCCTTTTTCTCTTGTTTAGCTCTTATCTTTTCTTCTTTCTTAATTCTCCTTTTTTCTTTTCTTGATAACTTCTTAGGTTTACCTTTCTTTTTCTTAGACTTTTTCTTCTTACCTTTTGATTTTTTCTTTTTTTCCTTCGAGTCATTTATCTCTTCTTCTTGGTCGACCTTTTCATCTTCAATATTTGTATATTGACCTTCATTATATGAATTTATATTTTGATTAGTAGGTGTGTTGTTTAAATTAACAACATTTTCTGTTGCTTCCTGTATATTTCTCTTCTAAAAAATTCTTAAATTCTTTTAAATTCATATTTATTCACCCCTTGTAACTATTTATTTTCACTTTCTTTGCATAATTTATCTAGTTCATTTATTGATTCTTCCCATACTTCACATACACTTTTTCCAGTTTCTTTTGACTTTTTTTCAGCTATTTTTCTTAATTGCTCTGCTTTTTCTAAGATACTCATATCAAATCACCTACTCTATTTTTTCAAGACAATATCGCTTATTATACAAATACCCATGTTTAATATAAATGCTGACTGCTCTTTGATTTATACCTATTAGCTCTTGTATTTCAATCGAATCTTCACATATTAAAATTTCTTTTGTATGAATATCTGTAATTTTAACTTTATATCCCATACGACTTTTTCTTAGTAAGTTCTTCGACTTAACCTCACTATTAATTTCAAATATTGCTAAAGTTCTATTATAACTTAGCTTAGGATTAACAATACAAGCATATAATGCTAAGTAATTTCTCATAGTCAAATCATCTTCAAATGGATTATATGTTAATGCTTTAGCCATTATATATTCACTCTCCCTAAAATATATTTAGTATTTGTAATACTTATTTCCGTATACTTCAAAGTCAGTAGAATACTTTAGTTTTTCAAATCTATTACCACTCCAACGTATATAAAAGTCCTTATTTTTTTTTACAACTTGTCCTCTTGAAAAGTCTTTTTTTACATAATCATTAACAAAAACTTTATATTTATTTTTATCTACATAACCTGTATTTTCACATAAAGTAGACGGATCAATAGCTCTTTTACCTTCTAATTCATCATCAATGCATAACTTTAGAAACTTATCACCAATTAATTTACCATATATCCACTTATTGCAGTATCTCATTTTAGCTTTATATTCTCTCATAATATAGCTCCTTTGCATAAGTTTTTTATGTATTATATATTTTTAGGATAATCTAATCCATTCGCTTTAGCATAATCTATAGCATATTTCTTAGTAGTTTCAACACAATTCCAATTAGACTGAATACATCTTTCATACATCATCTTAGAAAAATCATTATCACTAGGTAGTTTTTGTTGTTTATCTATTTTGTTTTTATCAGACATTAATTGTAATTCATCATTCGTATACTTAGTAAATGTTTTATATTCTTCATCCATATTATCAAACTTATTTTTATTTGAATTCTTTTTAGAATTACATTTAAATCCATTATTAATATTTTTAGATTCTTTATAATTTTTATAGTCTATTTTATATTGCTCTAAAGTAGTGATACCTTTTTTATTCAATTTATCTATAACTTCTTTTATATAAGAATATTTTTTTACAACACTATCTTCAGATGCTGATATAAATATTTGTTCAAAAACATCTAATGATATATGAATATTTGATTTTAGCAAATTTATTGTATGAGGCATAAGTTTTTTCTCTAATTTAAAAGATTTATATAAGTTTATAAGTTTTGTTTGCTTATCATCATCAACAACAACTTTAAAATCAGTATTACTAAAATCAGTATTACTATACACGCAATTTGATTGTTCTAGTACGGTATTATCGACCGTTTTAGTACGGTCATTTTGTCCGTTCAAAGAATTTTCAATGTGATTAGCGTGATTATCTCTATACTTAGATATACGATTACGTTCTTTTTTACGTTTTACATCAACTTCATTAGAAAATGTATCTATATAACTATCTAACTCTGAAACAGTTACAAGAACCTTTTTAGGATATAAAAGATTTGATTTACCTTGTCCAACTTTTAATTCTTCTAACAATTCAAATTCAACTAATTCATCTCTTATTTTTCTAGCCTTTTTTTCAGAACATCCAAGTATCTTAGACATAGTTATTTGGTCACATTTTATGTAAAGTCTATTTTGTTTATCAAACCATCCATTTTTTATAGATAAAGAAACCCTATCTAAAAAGAACCCATATAATATTTTTGCATCATTACTTAATTTTTTTTCACCGTTGTACTTTTTTTCATATAAAAGAGCTTTTGGAATTTGTATATGTAATAATCTTAAATCTTCTTCAACTGTAAAATAACTCACTTTTATTCCCTCCTAAAATTATGTTATTATATTAAATCGATATATATTAAAAAAAGCCTTGATATATTAAAATATCAAGGCTTGGAAACTTCATAATATGTCAAGCTCTAAAGGGATAGATTATCCCCTTAGATACACGGATTTATGTACAATTAAAAGTTAGTAAAATTAATGCAATATATATAAGAAAATTCATTCTATATATTGAAATCTACAACAATTTATGCTAATATTATTACATATTAACAATTCGATTGTACAAAAATGAAGTCTATTCGCACAAGGTAATTTAATATTCGCAGAAAATATTAAATCCTATAATTATAAAGATGTCGCCAAACATTTTTATAATTCGTGAAAAGTGGACTTTTAAAATATGTAATTGTAAGTTTATTGTAATATAAAATTTACAAAAATACAAATATTTCTTTTTTATATTACAATAAAAGAGAAATAAAGAAGGGGAATATTAAGTTATTCTCCTTCTTTTTTGTATTTAAACACATTCTTTGTAATTTTTTAATTCGTTTAATTCTTTAATATTTGCAGTTATATATTTTGCTAAATATCTTTTTGCAATCAATCTTCCTTTAGGACTTATATCAAGAAATCTATTTTTTGATATGCCTAGAACCTTTTCAGCATGACAAGGTTTAGGAAATATATATTCTTTATTCGTTTTTATATCTTTAATAAAAAGCATTTTCTTTCGTCTTTTATCAATAAAATTTAAAACATAATCTTCAATTTCTAAATAGTGATTTTCACTCTGTATATTTATAAATCCAAGAATATTCGCTTTAATATACCACTCCAACTCTTCACCATTTAGTAAACCATATTCCAATAAATCTCTTGAAATATCATTTAATAAATTCATATCTTTTTTTGTGAGCATATTTCGACACCTCTTTGACAAAATTTTACAATAAAAACGTTTTTTAGATAATATCATAAAAATTGCAAAAAGTACATGAATTTATTTTGAATTCAAATAAAATGAATTATATATAAAACTATTTTAGAAAAAATGAAAGAAAGTTCATAAATAAGAGCCATTGATATTTATAGTTAAATATTACATTATTAAAAAAATTGAATATAAAATATTTCGCTTATAAAAATAATATCAAAAAAATACTATAAATAAAGACTTAAAATGAAAACGTTTTCTTAGTAGTATAGATATAACAACATAAATAAAAGGGGGTTATATAATGACAAAAAATAAAAGAAGAAATATTGCTTTATGTTTAACCAAATGAAACTACCTATTGTATAAAAATAAAAAAGGAGCAATAGTTATACTTTTGCTCCTTTTTTACTTACGATGGTTAAAAGATACCTAGAAAGGTTTAATTCATATTATCAAAAAAAGAATTTAGAAGTCAGATGATTTTACCTATAGTTATAAGTTTTTTATAAAAAAAACATACATCAAAAAACAACAAAATCAAAAGACTAGGAATTATATTGAAAAACCTAGTCTTTTGATAATAAAACAGAAACTATTCATTGATTTTAAGATTGTCTAAATACATATCCTTAATAAAATAATATTATATTATTTTTAATTTTTCAAATAAAAATACATATGTTTATAAAATAATTTTTATTAATATTAAAGTATGTCAAAAAGTAAATGTAATGAACAACTGATAGATTGTGAAGGGATGATTACATTGATGAATCTATGCCTAAAATAAAACTTTTAGAACAAGTTTACGCTGGATGTCCAAATCTTGCTTGAGAAAATAGCAATACTTTTGTAAAAGTTCCTTATTCTCTTTTATGTTCAAGTAAAGATTACTTTTTCCTTCAAGTTAGTGGAGATAGTATGGATAAAATATATTCTCCTAATGAGCTTTTACTTATTGATAAAACTAATGCTGCTAATAATGACGATATGATTACTGCTCTTATTGGTACTGACGAATGTACTCTTAAAGTATATGAGAAACTTAACGATACTATTTATCTAACTCCTCATAGTACAAACCCAGTACATAAAGTACAAGAATATGATACAAACGAAGTACCTTGTCATATAATTGTTGTTACAAAGATTATGAATAGTATAATGTATCTATAAGTATTGATGGAACAAAGGAATCTCATGATATAAATAGAGTTTTTGAGGATGGACGAGGATCTTATGATTTAGTAATAAAAGATGCAAACACTCTCATTGATAGTGGAATAAGTCTTAGATGTAGAATGACATTTAATACCAATAACATACATGAATTATATGAAAGTATTGTTAGTATGGAGGGATTTGGATTTAAATATATTGTTCCTGTAATTGATAGTTATGATAATTGGGACAAAACGCACATGGATACTTATAGTAAAGAATTAGAAAAACTAGTTAGTAATAAGAATATTAACTCAAAAAATAATATATCCATATTAGATAAAAAACTTATTAGTAAATAGAAGGGTGACTAATTTGTAATATATAATTCACTTTAAAGTAAGTTTAGTGAGATAAATTATAATTATAAAGATTAAACAAGTTCAAGTAAATAGAGGTAAATATGGAAGTAGTAAAAGTAGAGAATATAAATCTATTTATCCATGTACACTAGCTAATGAAAATAACTGAAAAAATAAAATTAGAAGACGTAGAAGTTCAATCAGATCATTGTAAAGCATATTGGACAGAAGAAGGTAAAAGAGGTAGATTTGATTGTAAGAAAGACTGTTATGAATTTACTTCACCATATCTTTCAATACGCTATTAAAATTGAAAATACATATTATTTATATAAAAAAGTATTATTATAGCTAGAATTAGCTAGCTTTAGTTAATATTAAAAAATAAAGTGCTGTAAATAAAATTTATTTTTTAATATTAACTAAATTTTATTTATTGGGGGATTTAATATGAATATATATTTTAAAATGGCTATATCATACTTAAAGCAAAGTAAACTTAGAACAACATTGTTAGTTTTAGGGGTAGCACTTGGAGTTATGCTAGTATTTGGAGTTGATATAATAACAGAATCACAACAAAAAAATGATTTAGATACTGTAAGAAAACTTTACGGTGGATATCATGCAATGTTTAAAGATTTAGATAAAAATATCGTAGAGAAGTTTAAAACTGATGAAAATATTTCAAAAATAACGACAGTACAAAATTTAGGGGACGCAGTTAATTCTCAAGGAATATCTGTTAAATTGAATTCAGCAGATAAAGATTTTATCAACCAACAAGGATATAAATTAACTGCAGGAAGACTTCCAAATTCTCAAGATGAAATAGTATTAGAAAAAGAAGCTCTTAAAAAGATGAAAGTTCCTGAAAAATTAAATACGACGGTAAATTTTACAGTTAAAAAAACATATAAAGAAGAGAATGGCGATAAAAGTACAGCAAATGTAAAGAAGAGCTTTAAAATCGTAGGTATCATTGAAAAACCAAAGTCTTACTATGAGGATTTTTATAGATTAAATGCATTTACATATGATAATAAACCTAATATGGGTATTTTACCACAAAATCTAGTTACATATGATAGTCTTATAAAACTTAAATCTGGAGAGGTAAATATTGGTGGTGAGCTATCTAAATTAGTAAAAAAAAATAATATAGCTAGAGGAAGTTATGAAGAAAATGTTAGATTGAGTCAATTGCTGATGGAGATAAATGATAGCAATGACCCATCTGAAGAGATCAAAGATAAATTCATTATAGCAGTTGCATCCATAGTTTTAGTATACAATATATTCAATATATCTTTAAATGAAACAATAAATCAAATGGGAATGATGAGACTTATTGGAGCATCAAAAAATAAAGTCAGACTTATTTTATTGTATCAAAGTATTATAGTTATGATACTTGGAGTTTCTATAGGGCTTTTGGGCGGTGTTATATTTTCTTATATAGGTATAAATATACTTAAATATTCTTTTATAAACATAGAATTAGAAGATCCTAAGGTATATGTAAGTTTGCACAATCTTATAAAATCAATACTTATCGGTGCTGGCTCTGTATTAATTGCAAGTATTATACCAATATGGATATCTGGGAGAATATCACCAATAGAGTCTATAAGAAAAACTGATAAAACAAAGAGACAAGTTACTTCTGGCATTGGGGATAAATTGTTATTTAAAATATTTGGGTTTGAAGGTGTAATGGCATTTAAAAATATATCTAGAAATAAAATAAGAACAATTATATCTATAATATCAATTGCATTAGGAGGTTATCTATTTATATGGACATTTGATACATCAATTGTAGATGACATTGATAGATATAGTGAATATCAAGGGCAAATAAGTTCTTATGATTTGACTATTGGATCTGATATAAATACAGATAAAGTAAATGTAGGTTATACTAAAGAAGATATTGAGGATATTAAAAAATTAAGTGGCGTAAAAGATGTTAATTATAAACAAGATTTTGAGGTTAATATAGTTTCAGATAGCAATAAAATGAATAAGGAATATCTAAAATACAATGCACTTAAAGGTTCGGGAACCATAGTTAATGGTGCTAATCTAAAGTTATTTACAGATACTGATATAAAGGGATTGAAGGATTTTATTTCAGAGGGAAGTATTGATAATTTATATAAAAAAATAGATGGATATCCAAACGTAGCAGTGTCAAATTATTACTATGATATAATAAATGATTCCTCATTTAAGAAAGTATATAACGAGGTAAAAATAGGTGATATTTTAACACTAAAAATTCCATTTAATGAAAATGGAAGTACAATTTATAAAACTAAAAAAGTTAGAGTTGGAGCAATTTTAGGGGAGAAATGGAAGGCTAAGGCTTCAGGAAGATATATTGAAATGATTACATCTGATAAGAATTTAGGAGTTTTATCAAATCCAGATAGTTACTCAGTGATAAGTGTAAAACTACAGAATGAAAATGATGAAAAGACAATTAATGAGATAAATAAAATTGTTAGTAAAAGAGGTATCCCGAGTATTAAAAGAACTTTGGGTGTAAAAAAACAAAATCAAATGGATAGAGATCAATTTGTAAAATATAAAACGCTACAAATAGTTCTTATATTACTAATTTCAACAATCAATATATTCTGTACAATAAGAACAAATCTATTAGTTAGGATGAAAGAATTTTCAACACTAAGAGCTATTGGGATGTCGGTAAAAAGTCTTGGAAATATACTATACTTTGAAGCTTTGATGTATGGTTTATTTAGCTCATTAATAGCAGGTATATTAGCGTGTATAAAGTCAATTACATTTTTAAACTATGTAAATGGAACACGCCAAGATATGGGTGGAGCTATGTTTGCAGAATTTAAATTACCTATTATACCTTGGATAGATTTTACATTAATAGCTATAGCTTTATGTATAGTTACTACAAGTTTCTCTAAGAAGTACATAAATAGAATAAGTATTATAGAAGGCACAAAAAGTAATGAATAAATCTACAATATGTGTATGTAATATAGGTAGAAATATAGATAAATGGCAAGAATAAAAACGTAAATGAGCATATATTTTTACGAAAAAATCACAGATATATCAAATAATGAAAATATAGTTTTAGTAAGCAACAATATGACTGGTAACTGGGTTAAGATCCCAAAGGAATGCTATGAGGTTATAAAGGATGCAACAAATAAAAAAATCATTCTAGAAGAGAAGGTAAACTTATTTGTAGATGAAGACAAAGAGTATTATAAAAAGGTGCTGAAAAGTTTGAAAAATTTAGGGGTGACAAGTGAAGAAATTATAGAAAAAATAAATTATAGTTTTGTACCTAAAATAACATTATCCATCACAAATAGGTGTAACCTACATTGTGAGTATTACTGTACAGATTACATATAAAAGAAACAGATAAATTAAGTTTAGATGATTTAAAGATGATAGAAGATAAAATTTTAAATATTATTAAAAGGAAATTTGATGTAAGGGAGATAGATTTAAGCTTTTTAGAGAATTATTCTACATTCAATAATTTTACTAATATAGGAAATCATAATGCTTTTAATTTTCTTACAGAGATAAATAGAGAATTTGAGATTGACATAGATTATAAGGGGAGATTTCTATATGAATTAGAAGATTTAGTATATAAATATTTAAATTTAAGTAATAGTAATAACTTAGAAGAAACAAAATAGATATCTTAAATACTTAGTTTAACAATTAAATAATAAGTAAAATTTGTAATAAACACGGAGGAGAGTATGAAGAAATTAAGAGTAGAAAAGCTAAAAAAAATATATGGAAAAGGTGAAAGTGAAGTATATGCTTTAGCAGGTATTGACATAGAAATAGAACAACAAAAATTCACAGTAATAGTAGGGCAAAGTGGCTCAGGGAAAAGTACATTACTTCATTGCATGGCTGGCCTAGATAAGCCAACATCAGGAAATGTTTTTTTAGATAATAAAGATATTTATAAGTTAAATGATGATAATCTTTCCAAAATAAGAAGAGAAGAATTTGGTTTTATATTCCAAAGTTTTAATTTGATTCCAGTAATTAGTGTATATGATAATATAGTTTTACCTATATCACTTGATGGAAAACAACCAGATAAAGAGTATATAAATAATCTTCTAGATAAACTTAGCCTAACTTCACAAATTAAAAAGTTTCCAAATCAGCTTTCAGGCGGACAGCAACAAAGAGTTGCTATAGCTAGAGCTTTAGCAAACAAGCCTTCAGTTATTTTTGCGGATGAGCCAACAGGAAACTTAGATAGTAAGACTACAAAAGAAGTAATGGATATGCTTAAGATGTGCGTAGAAGAGTTCAATCAAACCTTAGTTATGATAACTCACAATGATGAGATCGCAAATACTGCAGATAGAATAGTAACTATAAGTGATGGAAAGATAGTAGGAGATAAAGAAAATTAACAAACTCTATTAATTATTGAAATAGCAAAAATTCAAGAAAGTAAATGATAATGGAGAGATGGATTTGGACAATTCTAAAAATATAAAAAGGTTTTTAAAAATAATATTTGAATTTATTAAAACTGAATATATGGAGTTGGTACTAGAAAAGGTTAGTACCGTAAAATATTCAACCACTGCTAATACGTTTGAGTTTATCTAAAAATACACCGTAGTCTATTTAAAAAGACTAAATTTAAAAATATCTACCGTTTAAGGTAGTAGTGGAAGACACCGTCCGAAGTAGCTTGGCTTTGTAACCAATTCTGTTGTACTGTTTAATTATAAATAAGTGTGTCAACATTAGAATCAATAATATGGAAAAGTTGCTAGTAAAAAGTTAAGCTAATAAAAATAACTGAATAATAACATGTACACTTAAAACATTTAGTTATTTTTAAATATATTAAATGTAATAAATACATTAGGAGGTAAAAAAATATAATTAAAGGATTTAAGTATAAATGGTAGATATGAGTCTGATCCATGTAAAATTAATTACGACAAACATGGGACACTTAGAAGTGATGATTGCATGTATGATTGTAGAAAAGGACCTACTGCAAATACAAGCATAGCATATTTCCTGTTTTTTAATTCCTAAATAAGAACAGTCTTCTTACTTTTTTGCATTATGAAAGGGGGGCTTGGAGTAATTATGATAAACGTTTTTGTGGGGTATATAAAGAAAAATAAAGTTAAAATGATTTTAATGATATTGCCAGTTATGTTAACAGTGGGAGTTTTATTTGCAAACTCTGTTTCAAAAAATAGTCAGGCTAAGTATGTTAATGATGTTATATATAAAAATTTTCCTGTATTTCAAGCAGAGATAGTTAATCTTGAAAAAAATAAATTAAGAGAGTTAAAAGATTTAGATAATGTGAAAAGTTATAAGGTTGTAAATTATTATGGTGAAGCAAGCTATAAAAATTTAAGTACAAATCCAATAGAATCTTTTGATAAAGATTATTTCGATTCTTATAGATTAAATTTATTAGATGGTACGTATCCAAGTATCAAAAACGAAATAATAGTTTCTAGTGATTTTATAAAGGATACAAAGCTAAATCTAAATGATAGTATTATATTAAATATTCAAAAGGAATATGTTGGAAATGATAATGTTAGAACAGTATATAATGATAAACAAGATTTTAAAATAGTAGGTATTTATACCTCTCCAGATGTAATGAAAACATATGGTGGGTTTAATAATATATTGGCTAGTAAATTAGATGGTATTCCTGATGAAGCAATTACATACAATGGATACATAAACTTGAAAACAGGATTCAATAACATTGCAAAAGAAGTAAACATGGTGAGTTATTCTTTAGATTCAAGTTCTGATTATATACTTTTAAATGAAGCCTTTGAAAGAGTTATGGAAGAAAGTTATAGTTTATCTTCACAATTTGATATTTTTGATAAGATAACAATAATAGCATCTGCATTGTTAATATTTAATATATTTGTTCTAATGATTAGAGAAATTACTAAAGAGTTAGGGCTTTTAAGAGTTGTTGGTATGTCAAAGAAACAGACTACTATGTTCCTTATATTGAAAAACCTTGTCATATTGATATGTGGAATAGTATCTGGATTAATTTTAGGTCATATACTTGCATACATAGCTACTAGAAATTTTGTATTAACTTCAGCGTCTATAGATCCACGTAATGCACCTATTATTTATAGATCTATTGATTATATGAGACCTATTATAGTTATGACAATAACAATATTTATATCAACTTTGATACCAATATTTAGGTTAGTAAAAACATCTCCAATACAATTATATTCCAATTATGTGACAACAAATAGCAAGCTAAATAAGGCACTTAATAGGATTTTTACTGAAAAAACTAAATCTCTTACAAGTAGTTTGGCTATTAATAATATATTTCTAAACTTTATTCCTGTAGTGTTAAGTAGCGTAATTATTGGAATTTCAGGATATTTATATATGTGTAATTATATTTCAACAGATGCTGATAAAATATATATAAGTCCTGAATTACAAAATTTAGACGGTTATGATATAGAACTTAAACACAATGGCGATATATCACCTCTAATTGATGGATATACAATGCATGATGTTAATAATATAAAAAAAATTACTGAAGTTGATGATATTAAAATAGCGAATACTGATAATTGCTACTTGGATATTGATAAGTCTAGAATATCAGAAAAGTACAAACAACAGAATATGATATCAAAAGATTCGAAAATAAGTGATTTTAGAATGAATTTAGTAGCTTTAGATAAAGAAAGCTTAGATAAAATGATAAAAGAAGAAAATCTTTTGGAACAAGGTAATCCAATTAAAGAAAATAATAGCGATATTCCTGAAGTTATTTTGTTTAATAAATACTACGACTATAGAGACGCTAATGTTAATAATTTTATAAATGATATAAATGAAGGTGATATCTTAGAAGTAAACATTAAGGGGTTAGATAAAAACAACAATGTTATTTATAAAAAACAAAAAGTTAAGGTAGCTGGATTTTTCTCAAAATCTTGGCTAGATTTAAATGATTCAGAACGTCTTGTACCAGATATGATTATGAGTTTAGAAGATTATGAAAATATTGCAAATCTAAATACTTTTACTTCTATAAAAGTTAGTTTTAATAGTGAAAACAAAAATGATTCAATAAATAAAGTTATTAAAATGATGGAAAGTAAAAGATATTTTGATTACGATACCTTTGATAAAATACTTAAAGAAATGAATGCAATATCTTGGCAAATGAAACTTAAAAAATTGAGTACATCATATATATTAGGACTTTTGACTATGATAAATATTTTCTTTATTATTGTCGCAAATGTGATAATAAGAAAAAAAGACTATTCTATAATGAGGGCTATTGGTATGCCTAAGAGAGTTTTAAGAAGTATAATTATAAAAGAAGGATTATTTTATTCTTTATTAGGATCTATTATTGGGATTATAATGATACTTTTGGATAATATTAGATGGACAAGCCATTTACAAGCAAGGTCTATAGCAAAAGGATTTGAGTATACAGGTAAATGGTATGACCTTCCTTATAAATATATTCTTATATTTGTAATACTATCAATTTTAATTTGTACAATATCGTCTTTATTTGCATACAAAAAAACAAAAGATATGAAATTTATAGATTCAATGAATGAAGATTAATGTATATATTCTAATATTTAAATTTAATAAATAAAAATATTCTTTTGAGCTTATAAAAAGAAGTTTATGTACTGAAGAAATAGATATCAGCATGAATTGTTTAGATGATTTCTATTTAATAGATAGCATTAATAAAAAACATATATTGTATAATATTTTGGATATTATAAATGATAATTTTACTACTAAAACTGTAGAAGTTTCATCAATAGCGAAATATTCAATATTTAATGAATTAACCAATATAAATAAACACAATGCATATGATTTTCTTACTAAAGTTAATAATAAATTTAAAATAAATATAGACTATAAAAATATTTATTTATATGAGTTAGCAAATATTAATTTATTAGTAAGTTTAATAAAAAGCTATGTTTAATCAACAAACATTTAAATAAGAAAGGAATTTTTTTTAAATGAAAAAGCTAAAAGCAATAAATATAAAAAAAATTTAGGGGAAAGGCGAAAGTAAAATTGCGGCTATTGATAATATTAGTCTAGAAATAGAACCATGTAAATTTACAGCAATAATCGGACCTAGTGGTTCTGGAAAAAGTACTTTACTTCAATGTATGGCTGGATTGGATAAGCCATCGTCAGGAAATGTATATTTAGATGATATTGACTTATATAAATTAAATGATGATACACTATCTCAGACAAGAAGACAAGAAGACAAGAAGACAAGAATTTGGGTTTATATTTCAAAGCTATAACCTAATACCTGTAATAAATGTTTATGATAATATAATTTTACCAGTAAAACTAGATGGAAAAAAAGAAGATAAAAAATACATAAATGATCTCGTTGAAAAACTTGGAATAAAAAATCAAATAAATAAATTTCCAAATGAGCTTTCTGGAGGACAACAACAAAGAGTTGCAATTGCTCGAGCTTTAGCTAACAAACCATCATTAATATTTGCAGATGAACCTACTGGAAATCTAGATTCAAAATCTACTGAAGAGGTGATGGATATTTTAAATGTAGCTGTCAAAGAGTTTAATCAAACACTCGTTATGATTACTCATAACAATGAAATTGCTAAAAGAGCTAACAAGATAATTAAAATAAGTGATGGTAAAATAATAAATAATTAATTTTAACCAGAATGAAAGTGAGAACAGAATACAATTTGGAAAGAATAATTAATGAAAAAAATAGAATAGATACTTAATAATAAGGAACAGAAAATATTTGCACATATAATAGAAAAGACAACATTAAAATTAATGTTGTCTTTTTTTATTTTAAAAATCTATATCTATTCCACAATTATCTACCATTTTTTCTAATTCATCATCATATTCTTTTAAAATGTTATGTTCTTTATCTGTTGTTTTTTTATTTATATATTCACCATTAATATTTATTTCATTTGCATTTATATTTAAAGATATTGTAGATAACATATCTCTAATAATTCCTTTAACCTCTTCTTTTTGTTCATTATTTAATGATTTCTTAGATTTAAAATATACTTCTCCTAAACATCTTATTGCATCTACTTTTTTCCCTTTATAATTTTTGAAAAAATCTATTAATTCTCTATCATTGTCTGTATCAAGTGTTACATTAACTGAATATTTTTCCATTTAATCACCTTATTTCAATTTCATTTTAAGTATTTTATCATAAGCCTCAACATTAGCATTTTGTGAATTATGTTCTAATTTTGCATGTGGTATTATATCTCTTATATCTGTTTCTAATAAGATTGCACCTCCACCTATTAAAACAACTTCATTCCCTTGTAAATCAAAATTAGCTTGTTTTATATCATTTATAAAATCTAATGTATGGTAGTATTTTATATCTTCTATATATTTATCTATCGATCTAGTTTCTCCATTTACAATGAAAACTCTATCTTGTACCATAGTTTCAACATCATCTGAATTAAACTTTGTCCCAAATTCTTTATTCATTTGTTTTGCTATTTTAGAGTAAAGTTTTATACACCCTTTTTCTAAAGTCAAAGTTGTTTGAAGTTTACCTTTAATAATTTCTGAAGCATCTATGGTTCCACTTCCAACATCTATTACAACTACTCTACTATCTGAATATCTTTTATTAGTTATTATCGGAGCTAACCCTTGTGGTAGAACCATAACTCTATTTATCTTTATATGTTGCTCCATTCCTACCTTATTTATTTTAATCTTAAACTCTTTTCCTTTTAATAGTTGAACTATGCCTTCTTTTTGTTTTTCAAAATACTCTGATGGTGTACCTAAACATAAATCTATTTCAATGTCTTTTTCAGTTTTGTATGATAACCCAATACTTACAAGTGTTGATACTATAAAATGATTTCTTCCAAATCTACTTGTTAATTTATCTTGGTCACTATTATAAGAATTATTATTCTCACCTACGATATAATTCTGATTATCATACTCTACTTGAATTACATCTTCATTATAATTATCTACACCTAACTTTACAGTACTTTTAAATTTTACATTTGATGGATGTACTTTTATATATCCATATCCATTGTCTATTGATAATGATTTTAAATTCATATTTATATTTCTCCTTTGTTTATTATTATACTTTAATTATATACTTATTTTTTTATGTTTGTAAATACTTATTCAAGTAAAATACTTATTTTTTATAAGTATTTTACTTGAATATTGAAATTTCAATATTCTTTTTTATTTTATTATAATTTTTATAAATATAATATATATATTTTTTAGATATATATATGCAATAAAAGTAAAATACTTTTAAATTTTAAGTATTTTACTTTTATTGCATATCCCTTAAACCTTCAACAAAACCTTACTCTTTACTAAAATATTTATGACTTACTTCAATTTTTATATTTTCCTATCTAAATTTAAATATTTTGAACTAACTTTTGTATAAAAAACTTTTTTGTATCAATTTTTTTAAGCAATTCTATACCAATAAGTATTTAAATTATTTTGAAATATTTCATATATTTTTTCTAGTATTTTTGACATATAAATTGTGTAAAAAACTTCACTATGTCAAAAAGTACACTTTTTGACATATAATAATATCAATAAAAACTTTTTCCAATTATAATGATAATCATTTGATTTTTAAAAATTTTTTCGGTAGTATGATATAATCCTTTCTTTATTGTTTTAATTTATTGTCAAAAATAAAAGAGAGCAATAGGTCAGTTATTGCTCTTTTTATTAAACTTTATTTTTCATTTATATATTTATTTAATAATTGTTTTTGATTTTCTAGAGTATTTTGTTTAACTTTTGTTGTAAATCCATATATATAATCTCCAACATATTCTTTTATTCTTAATACTCTATCATCTATCATTGCAATGACTATATCACCTTTTATGAGTTTCTTCATCATAGAAGTTCTTTACTGGTGTTGGAACTAAAATTTGTATGCCCTTTTCCCCCTTATTAACAGTAAATCCATTATCTTTCCAAAATTTAAATGAGCCTACAGCTATAGCTCCTTTAAATTGCTTTTCAATCATTGAACAATTTCCAATAGAGTATTTATAAAATTTAGCCATATATGAAAGATATTTTTTTATATGCTTTGGACTTTCAAAATAACTATTTAGTTTTTCATTAGTAGCTTTTATAATATCATCTACAGTTTCTTTAGTAGTTTCTTTTTTATATTCTTCTTTTGTATTTTTAACTTTTTTTCTATATGCTCTATCAACTAATTCTTTTGAATTAGACATAGAATCTACATTATCAACCTCAACTAATTCTATATCAAAAGCAGATGAAGTGTTTCTTAAAAAGTCTAATTGTCTTTCTTTAAAATCATTAGAAAAAGTTCTTCCAAAGTCTTTTAAT
>NZ_JBCIUO010000021.1:0-19553 GCF_039031195.1 Romboutsia sp. MSSM.1001216sp_RTP31141st1_G3_RTP31141_220114
TTATATATCATATTACCTTTATTGCCTTGTGAATCTTCCCATGACTTTGTAAAGTCTTTTGTAGTTCTACCTATATCTTATAATATAGATATTTGATCAAAATCATGTCCTCATTCATTATTTTTAGCATTATATTCAGCTATTCCTCGTGTTCTCTCTATAACCATTTTTTATTTTTTGATAGAGGTTCAATATTCTTTGGTATTGCTATTTCTCAACCTATTATATAGACTTTATCTACTCCCCTTAGTTTATTCATAGTATCTGCTTGAATACTACCTTTTTAAACTAACAATATAGGAGAATTTAGTGTTCCTGATAATCCAGTTGCACTTAGCCCATCCGATAGTGGACTGTCTGAATTTACTAAAATTACATCTGTATACTTTTGCTTGTCAGCTATAAAACTTGCGATCTCATATCTATTCTTACCTACAGTATAACTATCTTCTACTCCATAATATACTTGTGCTGATGTTGGAATTATGATTGATAATCCTAATATTCCAGTAATTGCGTTTTTCTTGGAGGCCATACCCTCTTCTCCTTCTTGTTAAAAATTTATATCTTTAAAAACATTATATATTATCTTTTTTTTTTATTTCAATAAATTTAATGCCTTACTTGTGGTGTTGATTTTTTATTCTGTATTATTTATCATGCAATTTTTTTTGTAAAAAGTTTTTGGGGCATCTTTAGGCCTAATACCTCTTTTTTCATTAAACACCAAATTACCATTTTTATTATAATCATAACTTTGTCTATTCCAATTTAGAAAAGGTCTATTTGGTATGTATGAATTATTTATATTATCTACTACTCTAATTATACTTTTATTTAGTTCTCTTGTTTTTCTGTGTTCTAATCCATATTTCCTTAATAAATTTTGACTTATGTATTTTCTAACCAAACTATGAGAATCCCCTATCATCTTTGCTATTTCTTTTGCATTATAGCCTTTTAAATATAATTTTTTTATATCAACAATTTTATCATTCTTTTTAATATCATTTCTAATTTTTTTTTGTTCTTCATTTACTTTTTTTAATTCTTTTAGATTTCTGTTAATGAAGGACCTAATTGTATTACTATTCATTCCCAATATATTTCCTATCTCATTGGAGTTATATCCATTTATGTATAATTCTCTTATAGTTTCCTTCATACAATTTCACCCCTACTTAGAAATAGACGCACTTATGCAGATTTTGTGTTTTTGTGAAAAAAATGTTGCATTTTTTAATCTTATTCAATTTTTGCTAAAATCTCAAAGTCCACCTTTTAATATTTTTCATATTCTAAATATAGAATATCATTTACATTACACCTTTGTTAACTTTTTAAAATATACTTTAGTTGACTTTTTTAAAAAAATATATTCTTATACTCCAATTAGGTAATATAATATTAAGAAGGTGATTAAATGAAAGAAAATAATTTTCCACGAAATTTAAAGAGGATTCGTCAACTATACAAGCTATCACAAGAGGAGCTAGGCTCAAAAATAAATGTATCTAAGCAAACTATTTCAAAATATGAAAAAGGATTGACAGAACCTAACTTCCATACTCTAATTGAATTATCAAAATTGCTAGACTGCTCCTTGGATGAATTAGTTTTTGGGAATATAAACTCTATTTCTAAAAATCCTATTAGCTTAAAATTAATTATTGAAAATAAAATTGATATTTTAAAAAATGAATTAAATTTTGCTATAAATGATTACTTTGAATATGAAGAAGATAATGGCTTAATCGAATATGCTGAAGAATTAACATATGAAATAAATCCTAAAAGTAAACTAAGTTCATCTAGTTTAAGTAACAATAGCAACATAGTAGACTTTTTAGATAAACTTAAATCTAAACGTAGTAAGCAATTAATAGATTGTGAAAGTAATGATTTCATTAATGAATTTATTCCTAAAATAAATCTTTTAGGACAAGTTTCTGCTGGATGTCCAAACCTTGCTTGTGAAGATAGAAATAGTTTTGTAAAAGTTCCTAATTCTCTTTTATGTCCAAGTAAAGATTACTTTGTTCTTAAAGTCAGTGGAGATAGTATGGATAAAATCTATCATCCTAATGAACTTTTACTAATTGAAAAAACTAATGTTGCGAATAACGGAGACATGGTTGTTGCTCTTATTGGTACTGATGAATGTACTCTTAAAGAATATGAGAAGATTGATGATATTATTTATCTAACTCCTCATAGTACAAACCCAGCACATAAAATACAAGAATATGATACGAACAAAGTCCCTTGCCATATAATTGGTGTTGTAAAGAATATCTTGAAGGGAGCTATTTTCGAAGATTAATAATAGCTCCTTTTGGAGTATTCTCTAATTCCCAATGTAGTTATTTATCTTCATTTTCTTGATACAATTTGTCTAGCTCTTTTATTGCTTCTTCCCATACTTCACTTATACTTTTCCCAGTTTCTTTTGACTTTCTTTCAGCTATTTCTCTTAATTGTTCTGCCATTTCTAATATACTCATGTCAACCCACCTATTCTATTTACGCTTTTGTTCGTCTAAATATCTATAGCATTAACTTTATACCCAATATTATTAATTTTTTCCCTAGCCTTTTTTATTCCTTCCAGATATTTGAAATATTGCTAAAGCTCTATTATAAGTTAACTTAGGGTTAATAATACAAGCATACAAAGCTAGATAGTTTCTCATAGTTAAGTCGTCGTCAAATGGATTATATGTTAATGTTTTAGCCATTATATACTCATCCTCCCTAAAATATGTTTAATATTTATAATACTTATTTCCACATACTTCAAAATCAGTAGAATATTTTAATTTTTCAAATTTAATCCTTCCCCAACGTATGTAGAAATCATTATTTTTTCTTACGACTATCCCTATTGAAAGGTCTTTTTTAACGAAATCATTAACAAAAACTTTATAGTTGTTCTTGTCTAAATACTCTGTATCTTCACACAAAGTAGACGGATCAATAGCTCTTTTGCCTTCTACTTCATCATCAATGCATGACTTTAAAAACTTATCATCTTTTAATTTACCATATATCCACTTATTGCAATATCTCATTTTTGCTTTATACTTACTCATAATCTCGCCCCTTTGCATAAGTTTATATATATTTTTTGATGTATTATATATCTTTGGGGTAGTCTAAACCATTAGCTTTAGCATAGTCTACACCATATTTCTTAGTAGTTTCAACACAATTCCAATTTGACTTAACACATCTTTCATACATCATCCTAGAAAAATCATTGTTATTATTTGAACCTTCCATATCTACACTAACTTTGATATCTTCAAACTTTTTTTTCTGACTTTTATCTATAATTTCATTAAATTCCCCAATTGAATAATCAGTAAATGTTTCAGTAAAATTCTTAAACCTATTTTCACTAGCTTTTTTTATTTTTTTGCTAGAATTAGAATCTTTTAATTTTTTAGATTCATTGAAATTCTTTTTATACAATTCTTTTTGTTTTATATAATCATCATAAGTTAATATACCACATTTAATTAAATTATTTATAGATCCTTCTACATAAGAGAAAGTTTTATTTTTATTAGAAGCATTTACTAGAATTTGTTCAAATAAATCAAAATCTATTTTATCTTTTATAGACTTTATAAATTCTTTATTTTTATTAGATAAATCAAAATTTTTTGTAGCTCTACATACATACATACATACTTTATTTAAATAGTTATTATTAAAGCCCTCCTTTTCCCACCCCCTCAAAAATAGGGGGCTACTTTCCACCCCCCTATTTTGGGGGGCTACTTTTTCACTAGTTATTTCTTCTTGATCTTTTTTCATTTTTTCAAGTTTATTTTTAGGTATATTTGGAACAATGCTTCCATCATCTTTTATCAATAAAGAGTGGTATGTAGTTAAATCGGGTTCATCTAATAGCTCATATTCATATAGCCACTTACCATTAACATCTAAGTTTCTAAACTTATATTGTTTTAGATAACCTGCTTCTTTTAGTTCTAGCCATATACGGTCAAATTTTTTTTCACTATAGCCAGTAAAGGATCTAATTCCTTGTTTTGTTATGATAAATTCATCATCAGTACCTTGTGTGTTAATTTCTAAGTCAATACAAGCTTGTATGATAGTATATAAACCCGTAAGTTCAACATTTTTATTTTTGAATATTATTGTATTGTAAACTTCTGTGTATTTTTTCTCTTTTCTTCTGAATTTTAATCTAGTCATTACTTCCTCCCAAAATTTCTGATATTTTACATTTTATCTCGATATATATTAAAAAAAGCCTTGATATATTAAAATATCAAGGCTTGGAAACTTCATCATAAGTCCATCTCTAAGGGGATAAATTACTCCCCTTTAGATATACGAATTTGTGTATAACTAAAAGTGAACTAAATTAGTACAATATATTAAATAAATTTAATTAGATATATTGTAAAGCACACTTTTTTGTGTTAATATTATTACATATTAACAAGTTAGTTATGCAAAATGAAGTCTACTTGCACGAGGTAATTTAATATGCAGCATCATATTAAATCCTATAATTTTAATTAGGTCGCCAAACCTATTTAAAATTTGTGAATGTGGACTTTTTTTATATTTAATTGTAAGTTTATTGTAATATAAAAATTACAAAAATACAAATATTTCTTTTATAAAAGACAAAAAATGAATAAAAAAGAAGGAGAATATTAGAATATTCTCCTTCTTTTTTATATTTCTTTTATAGATATATTCTTTACACGTATTTATGATATAGATTTATATAGTTTGACACTCTCCGCTAGATTTATCTATTGAGAGTGTATCAAAACTGAATTTAAGAAGATGTTAGAGGTTAAAATAAATGAATTAAATATAAACAAATTTAAAGGCGGAGTTGGCAAAATGGCAAAAACATATCAATAATTGATGCAGATGCTTAAGTAAACTTAACACAGTTTTTATAGTAAAGTATTGAAGTGAAAAAACAAAATGTAAAACAAATTACTTTACAATTTGTTTTATATTTTGCTTTTATATCTTAATAAATAATTATATGAGATAAGATACAAAAATAGCAACATGTTTTCCGAATGCAGTCGGAAAACATGTTGCTATTTGGGTTAATGTTTGTTATTATATTAGTATAACCATTTGAATGACAAACTTATAAACAAATTTAAAAACAAATGGTTTATAAAATTATAAATAAAATTGTATAACTATTTGTTATTCGATTTGTAAAATTAAAGGAGTGTATAGATTGAAAATAGTAAGCTTTTTTAATGTTAAAGGTGGAGTTGGCAAAACTACATTAACAGCTTTAACAGCAATTAATCTAAGTAAAAGTGGTAAAAAGATATTAATAATTGATGCTGATACTCAAGCAAATTTAACACAATTTTTATATAAGGTATCTCACAATGATAAAACAATGTTTGAGGCATTATCTGATGGTACTAATGCAGATGAAGTTATAATAAAGGCTCCATTAGATACATACCCAAATATAGATCTAATACCATCAGATTTAAGTTTATCAGTTTTATCAGAGTTTTTAACTACAAAAACTAATAGAGAGAAATCTGTATGGCGATGGTTTAAATCAAATATAGAAACTTTAAAAGAATATGATTATATATTCATAGACCTATCACCATCTTATGATTTAATTGCTCGTAATTTTATGATTATATCTGATAGTATTATTACACCATTAGAATATCAAGATATTGCATCTATTAGAGGATGTGAATTATTTTATCAGAAATTCAATCAAGATTTAGAAGATATGGAAATGGAAAATGAAGCAAAAAGAGCTGTAGTTATAAATTCTTATACTAGTAGAAACTTATCTACTGGAGACATATTTAATAATTATCTAAATCAATTCGATAATATAAAAAAAGATTTAACAGATTTTAAAATTAGTGAAACTACAGTTATAAAAAATGCAATACTAAATAAATTAGATATAGATGATTACTGTAGGAAAATAAAAAAGAGCCATAAGGTTAGAGAAGAATTTAAAGGTCTAATAAATGAATTAATAGAAAAGGAAGTGTTATAGTGGGAATCAATAAATTTTTAGATGATAAGGATGAAATAGTTGCTACTAAAAAAGACTATAAAAGTAAAGTTAATAAGGAATTAAAAACAAAATTTGAAGAAGATAATACAAGTAATAATAGCTTTAATTTATTAGATATGAAAAAAGAAGACAGACCAAAAAAGAAAGTTCCTATGTCCATTTATTTTGAAGAAGAAGATTTAAAATTATTAAAAGCAATATCTAAATTTAAAAATACTACGGTAAATAAAACAGTTATGTCTATATTACAAGATCCATTAATTGTAACAAAAAGCAATTTGCCAGAAGAATTTAATATTGAAAAATTATCAAAAGAATATGATAAAAATAGTAGGATAAAAAAAGGAAAAAGTAAGTAATATCAATATATAAAAGTTGAATTGTATGACAATTTGTTAAATAAATTATAAAACAGGTTGAATAATAAATTGTTTAATAATTTATTTGACGATTTTAAAAATAATTTTTATAACAATTTGTTAAAACATTTGTTTAATGAATTGTTGTAAAAATATAATAAAAAAATATAACTATAAGTGGTGTATGCACTTTCTCTTGCATATAAAAATCATTATTTTTTACAACTACTAATCTTGAAAGGTATCTTTTAACAAAGTCATCAACAAAAACTTTATAGCTATTCTTACCTATAAATTTAATTTCCTCATAAATATATAAAACCTCTAATTATAAGGATTGTGATAGAATCATAGTCCTTTTTTATTTATTAAGATAATTATTAAATAGTCAAAATATGTAGAAGTAAAATTAAAAATAATGTAAAATCTTGTGAAAAGGAGGCATTGATATGAAATTATTTAATTTAATTGAAGAAAGCTTTATTAATCTATTCAAAGTAAGTAAGAAAGTATGGTTTATAGGGATTATAATTACAATTTTATCAGGCGGTCTTATATTACAAAAAAGCTATGATTTTAATTCTTTATCAGATATTACATATAATGAAGAATATAGTAAAGACATTACTAACTCTGATATGATTGATCAAGAAATTATTTCTAATGAAAATGAATTTGAATCAGGTTCGTTTACATTTGGGCTAGGATCAATGATTTTAATTCTAGTTTTAGTGCTATTAGTTTTATTTATTATAGGTTTTATAATCTCATTACTAGTAAATATAGCATATTATTATTTGTATTATAACTTGGATCATGATTTGTTTACTAGCTCACTTAATAGAGCTCCATTAGGTTTAGTTACAAAAGTAAATGCTATAGTATTATTGAAGATAATAGGTGGAACGATATTATTTGTAATACCTGGAATTATAATAGGATTAAAATATGCACCTGTAAATTATGTATTATGTAAAAATCCAAATATGTCATCAAAAGAAATATTAGAAAAAACAAGAAAACTAAGTAAAGGTTTTAAATGGAAGATATTTATATACAATGTTGCAATTGGTATTTTAGGGGTAATAGCTATTTTATTATGTTCTCCAAATATGTATGTAAATGGTTATATATGGATAGATGTAATTAGCATGTTATTATCATTTGTTATATTAACACTTATGACTGTTTATACAGGAATATTTAATATAAACCTATATAAAAAAATATATTCTTTAAAAGAAGAAGTTTTTTAAGAGAGAGTTTTGTGAATATGAAAATTTGATAGTCTAAATAGAGAAAAAAAGAACTAGTTGAAATATTCAACTAGTTCTTTTTTATTTTGGATGTAAAGAGATATAACATAATTTATTCTATTAACTCCAAGTATCCGCTTGGATGGAAGTAGTACACTTTATGATTATTTTTATTTACAAAGTATCCTATATCACTAGGGACATTAGGAAGGAAAACATATCCTTTTAGTTTTTTAGATCTTAAGGCTTTAAATGCTTTTTCATTACCTTGATAGATATATTTAACTTTATTGTTTTTCTTTACTAGTATTTTTAAGGCTTCTTTTTGGTTAAGAACTCTAACTTTTTGAACAGCCTTATATTGTTTTATATTGTGAGCGTATACTTCGCTGTTTATATTTCCTCCTATTAAAAATGCTCCACATAACATAGCTATAACGACTGTTCTTTTCATGAGTCTAACCTCCTTTTAAAATGATTTAAATAATTTATTTTATATTTTTACAATAATATAAAAACGTTTTTAGATAAAGACTATATTTTTACGAAATTTTCTGATAATATATTGATTATACGGTCAATATATTACTTCTTAAAAAAGTGAGGAGATAGTTTTTTCTGATGAATATAATTTAGGTGATGGGAAGTATGTATTTATTACCATTTATGAAAGGTATTATACTAGAACCAATGGTGTTGTAGGATTAGTAATTGTTTGTGAAAATACAACGGGAGAAACTTTAGTTAAAATCATTTCAACGGGATCTAGTCAAGGATTATTATTTTTAGACTATGGAGCTGGAAAACATTTTATAAAAAAAGTAGAAGATATTATTGTTGACTATATAAAATAAAAAATTAAATAATGGTTAAGGTTTAATAAATAAAGTTTCATGGAAAACTAAAAAAAGAGTGTACATTTTGAAATTACTATATTTCAAAATATACACTCTTTTATATGTTCAACTAGTCCTAAAATAACAATTTAAGTTATAGTTACTTTTTTATACATTTTTCAAAAATTGTAAGGATTAAATCTATAATTTTATCTGAAAGCTCTAGTAGAATATCAATCATAAAATACCCCCACCTAAACTGAATATGTAAGTTCTTAAATTGAAATTTAAGAACTAGTTATTTTTATAATATAAATTATTAGTTTTCATTTTTAATACTATCTACTACTGAACCAATAAGTAAACCAATAATTAAGCCATTAGTTAAGTTATTAAATATTATACCGAATGTAACGCCAAATCCAAATCCTAATGTCAAATAGCTTATATTTTTATCTTTCATAAATTAATCCTTTCAAATGCTTATTTATCTATAAATTGAAATTAATGATGCTAATATTATATATGTTTTATTTTTTCATTATTTTAATCCTACTTATATTAAAACTAATAAACCAAAATAATATCATAGATTAGAAGGATTTAGAATACAAAAGTAACAAGTCTCTAAACTGGAATTTTAGAACTAATTGCTTTTCTTATGATTATTTAGATTACGGTGAACTGCTAGAGTTAACCCAAAAATTGATATTGTTGTACATAAACAAGTTATAAAATCCTTACGTGAAAAAATATAACTTACTATAGTTAATATAAGAGAACTTATAAAACATATATACATAATAGCTTTGTAGTATTTTTTGAATTTCATATATTTCCTCCTATAAATTAATAACTCAATTATATTACATTTATAAATATTAAAAAAGTTTTTATAGTTCAAATAAATGAATTTTAATGGCTTTAACTTTATCTCAGATACATAACTAGTCCTCAAAGTAGAATTTAAGTTATAGTTACTTTTTGTAGATTATTAAAGTTAAGTTTTGATATAATCGTTTGGTTATTATAAAAAGTTAATTCTTAAATTTTATTCTCTATTTGTAGAGAATAAAGTAGTAGATATAGGTTTATTAAATAACATAAGAAGTAGTGCCTTAAATGGTGCTTATTTTATGAAATTTATTTAATATAAAATGATAAATCAATAATAGAATGATGATGATTTTTAACTTTAGAAAGGAGATGAATAGAAATTAAACTTTTAAGAAAAATTATATTTATTGGGGAAGCAGGAGGATATACAATATATTTTGATACAGAAAATAATACACCTCTAAAAGCTGAAAAAAGTAAGTTATTAAATACAGAAAAAGCAGGACAACAATTAAAATATATTCTCCCTTTGATATTTACAATTTCTTTAATTGGTAAGCTAATACCTAATTTTATTAGTAGTCATACTAATAAAACTATATTTTTTTTAGTAATGCTATGGCTTTTAGAATTTTTATTTCTAACTATTATATGTGACCGTGCTTTGTATAAAAATGTAAAATACGCAGAACCTGCAGACAGAATAGAATTTAGACAAGCTATTATAAGCAATAATATTTGGACTAACTTTGGAGATAAAAAAGTTACATTTAGAAAGAAAATTTTTGCATGGGCAATAACTATTCTTTGTGTATTTATGGGTATTATATTTATACCTATAGCATATAACATGTATTTGAATGGTGAATTAAGTGAAGGTAAAGATAGATTTATGTTATTATTAGGTGGATTTCTCCCTTTTTTAACGTTTTTTTTTATATGGGGAAATAACATAATTCGCTGGTTTAATGTCGTTGAAAAGTACCAAAAAAGAAAAATAAAATATCAAAAAAAGGTAGAATAAATAATGCTTAGAAAGCCCTTAAAAACCATTTATTTGGATTTAAGGGCTTTAATTTTGTTCTAAATATATAACTAGTCTCTAAAGTAAATTTTAAGGCTAGATATTTTGTAGATTATTAAAACTAATGCTATATAATCATAAAAATAGGCATTAAAACTAGTGGTATAAATATAGTAAAAAGTAAAAGTAAAAATAAAAATGCGGGTATAAAGTTAAGTATAAGACCTATAATACTAAGAAACTTTTTATTGGATGTTTTATATTTAGTTAAATCCATAATAGCGAAACTAAAACCAATAGTACCTATAAATGTCATAAAAAAATTAGGTGAACTACTCATTATCAAATTAAGTAATTTTTCTCGCATCAAACTAAAACCTGAAAGACCTATAATTGGAGCTGATTTAAAGTTATATAATCCATACAGTAGAATTATATCTGCAAATAATCCTAAAATGATGCTAGTAATGCATAAATATTTTTTCATAAAAAATTCCTTTCTTCATATATTTATTAGTATTATACAGAAATTTATATTTCAAGAGTAGTAAAAAAGCCCTTAAAATCAATTTATTTGGATTCTAAGGGCTTTTTATTTGATTTTAATATACAACTATATCATTTAAACGGAAATTTAAGTAAAAATTAGTATTTATATAATGTTAAATATCATAAAATAGATAGCTATCTCATGTATAGAAATAAAAATAAAGAATATAGCAATAACAAATGCTATAAATAAGATAAAAAACTCTTTTATTAAAGGATATTTAAAAACTCTATCAGGAAGTTTGTCTGTATAATATACAAAATATTTTTTACCAAAATATTTTTGTGTAAACTTTGAATAACTTAATAAAAACGATGATTTAAATAAAGGTTTAATTAAAGTATTTGATTCATGTTCAAACTCTAAAGAAAGTGTATAATTAGATAATCCTTTAGAACTAAATCTGTATTTTATATTTACAACTTTAGCCTTAACCTTCTTACCGTATTTACAAATAATAATTAAATCTATTAGTAAATTGACAAAAGTAAATAAAAAGGCAATAGGTAAGAGGATTAAACAGGAAGAGTATATTGATAATGTAAAAAAACCTTCAAATCCTTTAAAATTTGGATAAAGTAAAAAATATAAAATTAAAGAAAAAATAAAAATAATTATAAAACCTTTTGTAAGTAAAATCTTAGTAAAGTTTTTTAAAGCATTTCTAAAATAAATAATTTTTTTCAATTTAAAACTCCTAATTATAAAGTATTGTACATATCTTAAGAAGACTAATAATGTTTTAATTATATAATAACTTAGTAAAAAATAAAAATTGATACAATAATATTAAAAAGCCCTTAGAATCTAAATAAATAGATTTTAAGGGCTTTTTATTTATTTGAAATACATAAAACTAGTCTTTAAAGTAGAATTTAAGGATGTGTATATAATATATCAATATCTCCATCTATAAATCCAACACCTATACCATTAAATGATTTTATATAATTAGAATTATTTCCTTTGTTTAAGTATTCTTTTATTAATCTAGACATAAATTCTAGAGCAAATTCCCAATTTGAAAAAGTGTTGTTTTCAATTTCAAACATGGTATTACTTGAAAATACAGTATTACATGCCCAATCTTCATCTTCTTCATCAAATTCATCAGAACCAATAAGTTCAATATCATAAGAATTAGTTGTTTCATATATATTAAAATTTAAAGCAATAACAGTAGGATCTAATTTAGATGTAAATATACTATCTAACCATTTCTCGAAATCAGAATATAAAATCATACATACCTCCATGAAATATTTTATTTAATGATATCATGATTTATGAGATTAAAGTAACAAGTATTTAAAGTGAAATTTAAGGGAGAGTTATAAAAATAGATAGTTAAATCTAAACTTTGATATAATTTTTTATAAAATAAAAAAATTTAAACGTGGCATAACAAAATATAAATTAATATATGAATATGAAGATTTTCAGATAGTTATTTTATAGATTTGTGAGGGTAAATCAATATGGATATTAATAAAATAATAGCAAGAAAAGAATTAGAAGCAATAGGAGGGAAACCACAGGTTTATCGTTATTGGGATGAGGAAAATAAAAAAAGCATAGATATTTTATCTTGTGTAAATAGACCATATATAGGGGTAGTTTCGTACGGAACTATTGGATTATCATCTTATGATATAGGGATGATTAGTAACAATAAAAGTTTAAGATTAGAGTTAGTAGGGGCATGTGATATGAAAGAAGAATTATTTGCCAATATAGTATCTACTACTGCTTTCGAAATAATAGAATCAGGCAATTGTGAATATGGATACATTATTTCTGATATAATATCACAGTATATTGTAGATATTGATATGAAACATGTTTATTTAATGAACGCCTTTTTATGGGAAGGATTAAGTACTCTTGAAGTTGAAAATAAGAAAATAGTATGGCTACTAATTGTTCCGATATCAGATGAGGAAATGAAATATGCTTTAAACAATGGATATGATGCATTAGAATCAAAGTTTGAAGAAATGCAAATAGATATTTTTAATTTGAGAAGAAAATCTATTTTCTAAATTAATAAAGTGTTTAACATAAGCAAAAAATATAAATTTATATAAAAGATATATAGAAATAAGTATAGGATTTAGTTAAAAGAATAAAAAGCCCTTAGAATCCATTTATTTGCTTTAAATATCTTACTATCCTCTAAAGTAAAATTTTAGAACTAATTACTTTTTGTAGATTAGTAAAGTTAAACTTTGATATAATTTTTATTATATTTTAATTAGGAGGAGTAACGATGGCATACACATTAAAAGGAATTACTATTAGAACTGATAACTCTAAAAATGGGATGAAAAAAATTGAAGAAGTATGGAAAGATGTTGTAAATGGAAAAATACCTATTCTTTTTGATAGTGAACATACATTTCAACATGGTATTTCACCCGTTTCGAAATATAGTAATTACTCTAGTGATGAAAATGGAGATTATGATCTAACAATAATGGGTGTAACAGCTGACTTTTTTCAAAAGATGGATACAGAAGTAAGTAAAGGGTTTTATAAAAAATATGACGAGCAAGATGAGAATGGGGACATCAGCATTTGTACAAAAAAGGCATGGGAAAAAGTCTGGTCTGAACAAAAATCAGGAAATATACATAGAGCCTTTACATCTGATTTTGAAAGCACTGTTCCAAGTGAATATACAAAAGATGGCAAAGCTCACTGTTATTTATATATTGCATTAAAAAAATAATAGAAAAATCCACTTATAATATTTTTATTTAAATTATAAGTGGATTTTTCTATTATTTTTTATACATTAACAATTTATATTACTCCTTACAATATATCTGAATTAATTCAAAATTATTTTGTACTAATGTATGTGAATATACTTTAGGCTTTGATGAATTTTTTACAATTGCCCAAAGTATAGAGGCTACCTTTAACTTATTATCGAAAATACTATTTTTAGTATCTGCACAAAAATCTTTTAAAAATTGATTCCATTCACATGAAGAATTATCATATTTTGCATAATTGGATTTTTGATAGTATATATCTAACATATCTTGAATTGTAAAAGAAGTATCATTTTCTTTTTTTACTTTACGCCATGCAGTTGCCATGTCTGCTGTAAATTTAAAGTTTTCAACGCCTGTTTCTTTTGAAAAATATTCTCTAAAAATTGAGTTAAATGAAAAGTTGCATTCAAGTAATGGGCAGTTTAAGCTAACTTCTTTAAATGATTTTTTAGAAAAACTTCTTTTTTTAGGCTTAATAATATTTCCATTAAAATATTCTTTTAAATTATGAATCAATTCTTGTTTAGTTCCAGTATGATCTATTCCTAATTGCTTACAAATTTTTGATAATTCATCACGATACCAATAATATTTAATAAATTCACTATAAGAGTATATATCAAAAAAATTAGGTCTTATTTGCATTTTTATCTCCATTTCAAATTTTTATTTTAGCATTAATTAATACAAATTTATATAAGTTAATTGTAACAGAATTTGTATGAACTTATGATTAAAAACTTATTTACCAGATAACTAGCAAATAAGCCCTTAAAATCCATTTATTTGGATTCTAAGGGCGTTAACTTTATGTAAAGTACATAAAAGTCTCTAAACTAAAATTTTAAGTATACTTACTTTTTGTAGATTATTAAAGTTGAATTTTGATATAATCATTTAGTTATTATACATTAGGAGTTTAAATACAATATTAAAAATTAAGAGGAGGAAATATAATGCAGGAAAATGTACAGTATGTACCAAATGAAATTAAAAGTTGGAACTGGGGAGCTTTTATGTTTAATATATTTTGGGGAATAGGAAATAATACTTATTTGCCATTAATATGTTTAATACCGTTTGTAAATATAATATGGGTGTTTATATGTGGAGCTAAAGGTAATGAATGGGCTTGGAAAAAAGGAAATTATACAGATGTAGAAACATTTTTAAAAGTACAAAAAACATGGAATAAAGCAGGAATCACAAGTTTTATATTAGCTATATTAGGCATTATTTTATACTTTATATTGATAATATTATTAGGTAGTATGTTTTATTATTATTAATATAATATTTATAAATAAATTATAAAATAATATAGAAACTTAAAATTAGATAAACTTGATCTAAAAAACTTAACTCAATAATTGTAGAAAAAAGCCTTTAGAATCCGTTTGTTTGGATTATAAGGGTTTTTATTTTGTCTTAAGTATGCAACAAGTCCCTAAAGTGGAATTTAAGGGATAGTATGTTTTTACAATAGAGAAGTTCTAAAATATATTGTATTAAAATATGATATTTTAGAACTTCTGTCAGAATTAAATATCTAGTATTTTTAATAATTTATTAGTCTAAGTTCTTTTATTGACTAACTGAGTGTTTATATTTTTTATAAAAATAAACACCTAGAAATCCACCAATAATAGAGGAAATAGTTATTATCTCATCTCCTATCAAATCTTATTTTAGTACCTGATAAAATATCTAAAGTAAAAGTTTTTTATCAATTATACCAAAGCATAGTTTTTTTTTAAACTATGCTTATAGCCAAGTTTTTGCACTTACAATAAGAAATCCTAAAGTTATAATAGTGCAAATTAATTTAATTAATATCTTTTCATCTTTTTCTCTCCAAGTTGCCCATATATCTAATATAGCATCAACAATATCTATAATAAAATTAAACATATTTATAATGATCTCCCATAGAAATACTAGAAATATATAACTAGTCCTTAAAGTAGAATTTTGAGACTTGTCACTTTACATTGTTAATTAAATCACATACGAAAAGTATAGCATGAAAAAAATGTAAAAAAAAGTCTTAATTTGAAAAACGCTTTATCATAGAATTATTTTGAAATGAAAAATTATATAAAATATTTTAGGAGGTTTTATTCTATGAAAAGAATTAAAAAATTTGTATTTTTGAGTTTAGCAACAGCTTTATTAGTTGCACCTATGTCATCTTTTGCAGATTCATCAATAATTACTTCTAAAGAAGGTGTTGGGATAAATGTAACTGATATTATTATGCAAAATAAAAATACTAGATCTACTACACAAGGAAAAAAAGTTAGTGTTTTAGGAGGAAAACTTTGGACAACATGGAGAGATGGTCGTGATTTTAGAGCTAATTATGACCATAGTAGTAAAATGCATATGTGTACAGCTCAGAATGCTAATGGTAGACCTGTAAGAGGTAGCTGGACTTCTAAAGGAAGAACAGCTACTTCTCCTTGGGATTACCAAACTGCATATGGGAATAGAATTTTTGGAAATACTAAATAAATATAATTAAAAATTTAATTATATTGTAAAGGAGGTTAGGTATTTGAAAAAGAAATCAGTTGTATTAATCATTATTTTGACTATATTGATGAATATATTTTCTTTTATTCATATTAATAAAAATTTAATTAATAATTTATTATTTGATAAAACTAGAGTTACGTTTAATTTTAATGAGAAAAGTGTTTTAGATCAAAATTTTTTAAATAAAATTATAGCATTTTCTCAAAATAAAGATGTTGAAATAGCACAATATAGCTTTTTAAGTCATAACAAAATAGATATATATTCTACAAAAAAAGATGAATACAAAAAAATATCACTTATACCTAACCTTATCTTTAACACAGATATAAAAGTACATAATTTTGATGAAATTTATAATGTTGGATTTAAAAATTTATTTTATTTTAATACTAAAGATAAAAATATTATCCAGGAATTTTCAAGAGAGTTTAATGAATATGGGCAAATTGATGATGATTTAGAGTCTGAATATGAAGGAAGTAGTTTTTCTTTAAAAATGCTAATTAAATATATAGATGCTGATTTTTTATCTATGATTCCATTATTTATTTTTATTTTTACCTTAATACTTCTTTTTTACTACTTAAATAATAAAAAGAAATATTTAATTTATGATTTATGGGGATATTCGAAGATAAAAATATATTATTTTTTAAATAAAACTTTTTATAAAATATTACTTATAACTATATTCTTATGTAATATAATTATGATTGGGGCTATATATTTATGTAATTTAACAAGTGTATTAACAGAATTTATTCCTATAATAATTATATTGAATTTAGTTGTAATATTATTTATATTCTTGTTTTCTATTATTTTATTTTCGTTGTCTTTTATTAATTTAAATAATAGAAATGAAAAAAAGAGACTTTTAAAAATACGGGTTATTGCAAGTTTATCAAAAATTTGTTTATTCTTGTTAATAATTTTATCATTTAAAAATTTATTTTATGAAATATCTACACTTAATAAGAATAAAGAAAGCTTAAATTTATGGAAAGATACTGAAAATCTTTATATTATATCAGGAACGTATTCACCTGAACGTGATGGATTAGTACGAGATGATGAACTCAATGAAAAGACATTAAAAGTTTATCAAGAATTAAGTAAATTAGGAAAGGTATTTATAATTGAATCACTTAATTTTGAACGTCAACCAATTATAAATACTAAAAATGAAAACTTGAATTATAATTATAGAATGAATATAAAAAATGAATCAGAATTATACTCCCCTTATGGTAAAAATATAATGGTAGATAAAAATTATCTAAAAAGAAATTTAATAAAAAGTTATCCTGACAAAAAAAATGTTATGGATAAAATAGATAATAATGGTGATGTTTTAAATGTATTAGTTCCACAAAAATTTAAAAAATATGATAAATCTATAAAAGAATTATATAGAGAATGGTTTTATTTTCAAAAAGTCCAGGTATACAATATGTATAAAGAAGCTAGAAAACAACCATTAAGCAAAAAGAAAATTGATGATTTAAAAATAAATTTAATTTATATAGAAGATAACCAATCTTACTTTACATATGATAGTTATAGTGGAGATTACCTTAATAAAATTACAGATCCTTTGGTTACCGTATATACTGAAAATGTAGATAACTCGGTTTTGGCATCAACACTAGGAGTATTTATGTTTCTAGAATCAGATAATGAATACAGTGCATTAAAAGAAATCAAAAATATTACACAAAAATATAATATGACTGAATTAAATGAAATTTCATCGGTTTATGATAAAAAAGGACAACAAATTAGTGATATAGAAGATAAAATAGATAGATTAATATTAAATATTATAGTTATATCTTTAGCATTAATTATGTTAATTATAGTTATAACATATGTTTATTATAAATCTTACATATTAAAAGTAGTTGTAAAATCTTTATATGGATGTAATTTTATAAATATATACAAAGATTTACTTTTAGCAAATCTGTATATATATTTATTAGCATTTTTAATTATGTTTATTATATATAAAAAAATAGACATTTTTATGGTTATAATTACCATTTTTATGTTATTGGTAGATTTTGTTACAACAAAAATTGTAAATATGACTTTAATCCGAAAAGGTGAAATTAAGTTGATTAAAGGGGAATTAAAATGATAAGGTTAACAAATATTAATAAAAGTTTTGATAAAAGACTAGTTTTATCAGATATATCATTATCTATAAAGGAGAATGAATTTGTTTGTATAACTGGAGAAAGTGGTGTAGGTAAAACTACATTATTAAATATTATAGGATTGTTAGATAAGCCTGATAGTGGAGAAATAAATTTATGTGGAAAAAACAATTTTTCAAGAAAAGATATATTGGAATTTAGAAGAAATTTCTTTGGATATATATTTCAAGATTTTTTGTTAATGCAAGATGAAACAGTTGAAGAAAACATTAAAATATCTAAACAGTATAATAGAGAAATTACTAATAAGGACATATATGAAGTTATGGAAAAGGTAAGACTTGATAGTAGCTACTTAAATAAAAAAGTATGTTATTTAAGTGGAGGGGAACAACAAAAAGTTGCTATTGCGAGGATGATGTTAAAACCATATGAATTGGTTTTAGCTGATGAACCTACTGGAAATTTAGATGATAAAAATAAAAGAGAAGTTATTGAAATTTTTAAAGAAATAAAAAAATCTGGAAAAACAATAATTTGCGTTACTCATGACAAAAATGTTTCAGATTCAGCAGATAGAGTTATAAATTTAAAAAAATGCAAATGAATTAACTTATAGTATAGTATATTAAATATATTTTTATCAAATATAGAAAAAGGATGAAAACATGAAAATTAGTAAAAAAAGAACTTTAATAATTTCTTTAATGTTAATCATTTTCTTAATATTATTTTTTATTATAAGTAGATATGGATTAACTCATTTATATGTAATTTTTCAAAGAATAATATATCTTTTAGGAAACTAATTTATAATACTATCATCTGATTAAAAATATTAAGAAGATAGTATTATAAAAAATAATTATACAAATATTATAAATAAAATAATTTTTAGGAAATACAATTCTAAGTTTACATTTAAATAAGAATTTTAATAAGTTGTAACTATACATACCAAAAATATCAACTTACTATTTTTTAGTATAAAAAATAAAAGCATCAAATAAAAGGTATAAAGTTGAAAAATGATGTAGTAAAATAATATTATATATAATAAAAAGTATTAACTAAAATATGGTTAATGCTTTTTTACTTTTATACATTGAAAATTTAATAAGAAAGG
>NZ_JBCIUO010000022.1:0-16682 GCF_039031195.1 Romboutsia sp. MSSM.1001216sp_RTP31141st1_G3_RTP31141_220114
TTTTAAACCTTTATTTATATCATTTATACTAAATGCAATAGAATTATTATTTGAATTATCACTACTCTTTTTTCTTCTTTTTTTATTAACTCTTACTTTTTTTGTTTTATCTCTACTATTTCTATCATTTTTTTGAGTCATATCAATATTTTCCTTAACCCCCTTTGATTTAGCTTTATTTTTATTATCAAATAAGGATAAATCTCCTAATGATATATTCCCGTTACTAAGTGCAATCATTCCAAGTATTAAAAGTAGATTATTCAATAATCGTCACCCCTTAAAATATACTTCTCCCTCATATATATTTATGTTTTATTTGTTATTAGTGTTACTTTTTTTTATTTCGTGTGCATATATATTATCTATAGAAATTTTTATCTAAGATAGAATCTCTTCACATTTTATAATTTTTTCTATATATAAATAGTATGAGAAAAATTCAATATATATTATAGAAAGGGGCATTTTTATGAAAAAGATAAATGCAGAAGCTCTAGAGAAAATGGCTAAAGAAAAAAATATAGATAAAGATAAAATAGAACAAATTGCTGACAGCTATAAAGGTAAGTCTGAAGGTGAGTTAATGGATGAACTAATCAAAATAGGTCAAACTCTAAAGGGAAGAGATGAAGTTGTCTCTAAATTTAAGACTTTCCTAGATGAAGAACAGCGAAATAAACTAGATGTTATAATGAAAAAAATATCTGATGCTGAAATTGAAAATAAAATTAATGCTAAGAAATCTAAAACTAAAAAAGGATCTGGAGCTTCTACTAGTGAATCTAAAAATTCTAAATCTAGTAAAAAGTCTAAGCCTAGCAAAAACAAAATATCTTCTCCTAGTGAGTCATCTTCCCCAGCACATCCAAAAAAAGTAGTTAAAAAAGTCAAAAAAACTAAAAGACCATAAATAAAAAAAGCTATCCTAAAATTAGGATAGCTTTTTTTAACTTATTTTAGAATGTATATCCTCTATTACCTTATCTTTAATCTTATTTCCTAGCTCTAATATTTCACCACAACATTTAGTATAGTGATTTTTTGTATTATCATCCTTAATACTAGATAAATTTACCTTTACATTAAGTATAGCACCTTCTAACCCTGTATAAATCATTAATGTCCCTACACCTATATCTGTTATGGCATTTTGATTTCCATAAGTAGCTATATAATCTACTAATTTTAATGCTTCTAGTGATAATTCTGCTGTCTTATACGGAACTTCTATTGAAAATAAAGTTGCATCTTGAATTGCACTATTTCTATTTTTTATTTCTTCCTCACTATTTTTAGGCATTTTTAAAGCCTTCATAACTTCATTAAATGCTTCTGTATCTTTATCAACTAAGTTTACTAGTTCTTGCCTTATATCTGATAGTTGATTAAATATATTTACAAATTCTATTCTTATAGCTTCATCTAAATTTTCATATTTTTTCTTTCCAAAACTTAAATGAGCCATCATTTTGCAAAGTCCTACCCCTATATTACTAGCTAAAGCAGCTACTGAACCTCCACCAGGAGCTGGTGAGCTAGAATCTACTTCATCAGAAAATTCATTTAAACTCATATCTATTAATTTCATACTTTCCCCATCCTTTAATTGTTATAACATACACGCTTATCTTTTACTACTAGTTTTCCATCTTTATAAACTCTATCTACATGGTTTATTCCAAAGTGATACATTAAGTATTCTATATTAGGAGAATCAAATATAACAAAATCTGCTCTTTTACCGACTTCTATTGATCCTATTTCATATTGCCTATCAATACAATACGATGCATTAATAGTTACTGCATTTAAAACTTCATTTGGAGTCATTTTCAATCCTAAACATCCTAATTGCATTGCAAATTGAAGATTTTCACTTGGACAACTCCCTGGATTATAATCACTAGATATAGCTACTCTAACACCTAAATCTATCATTTTTCTTGCATTTGCATATGATTTATTTAAATTAAATGATGTTGCTGGAAGAATATTAGCTACTACATTTTCTTTTGCCATCATTTTAATACCATCTTCACTAGCTGCCATTAAATGGTCGGCTGATATACAGCCTAATTTTGCAGAAAGCTCTGCTCCTCCTAGTGATACAATCTCATCAGCATGAATTTTTAGTTTATATCCACATTCCTTTGCCTTTTTAAGTATTAATTCACTTTCTTCTATTGAAAATACACTATCTTCACAAAATACATCGCAAAATTCAGCTAAATCTAATTCCTTTATCTTCTTCATGTCTTCTAATATTTTAAATATAAACTCATCATGATTTTCTCTATATTCTAACGGTATAGCATGTGCTCCTAAATATGTATGTACTAAATCTATAGGATGATCATTATCTAACTCTTTTGCAACTTCAAGTTGTTTTATTTCTGTATCTAATTCTAATCCATAACCACTCTTAGCTTCTACTGTTGTTACTCCAAACTCTAACATTCTATCTAAGCTTTTTTTAGCTTTATCGTATAATTCTTCTTTAGTAGATATTTTAGTAGCATTAACCGTGCTTAAAATTCCTCCACCTTGTTTTAATATATCTATATAAGAAACACCCAAAAGTTTCTTATAAAATTCATTTTCTCTTGATCCGCCATGCACTAAATGAGTATGTGAATCTATAAGCCCTGGTGTTACTAATAAACCATTTGCATCTACTACCTCTGTTTTTTCATCTATCATGCTATGATAATCATCTTTACTTCCTATTGAAATGAATTTACCATCTTTTATTGATATATATGCATCTTCTATCATTTCTATATTGCTCATATCTTTTTTACTTTTAGTTTCATCACTTTTACAAGTAGCTAATTTACCAATGTTTTTTATAATCAAATCTGCTATCATACCATTACTCCATCAAACTAGTTTCTAATACTTTTTCTAAATCAAAGTTTTCTAATCCTAAATAATAAGAAGCAACATCTATAAGTGCCTCCATAGGGCAAAGTCCTACTACTTCACTTCCAGTAACATTTACTCCAAACCTTCTAGCTTCCATTTTTACAGCTTCAAAAGCCCTATACATACTAGTTTTTGTGTAATCAGTTAGATTCATCGTTACTTGAGTGATTTTTCTTTCTGGTATTTCAACAGGTCCCGCTTTTATATACCTATAACCTCCGCTTGAGTGTCTAATAGTTTTAGCTATTTTATTTGCAATTTCTATGTTATCAGTATCAAGGTTTATATTATATGCAATAAGAGGTCTCCTAGCACCTATAGCTATTGCACCTGCGCTTTCATGCTTTTTAGCTTCTCCAAAATCAGGTATCCAATTGCTATCTTTTAGCTTTTCATCTAAACCTTCAAATTCTCCTTTTCTTACGTTGGCAAGATTTTGTCTATCAGGTTTTGTCGCTGCATCTTCATATAAAAATACTGGTATACTTAATTTATCTGAAACTTCTCTTCCAAGTTCTTTAGCTAAATTGACAGCATCCTCCATAGTCATATCTTTTATAGGTATAAATGGACAAACATCAGTTGCACCAAATCTTGAATGTTGCCCCTTATGATTATTCATATCTATTATATTTTTAGCAACTTCTATAGACTCAAACACTGCCTTTTTAACTTGTTGTGGTTCTCCTATAACTGTTACAACCAGTCTATTGTAATTTTTATCAGCTTCATAGTTTAATAGCTTTACACCTTCTTTTTTTCTTAGTGGTTCTACTATTTTCTCTATTTTTTCTAAATCTCTTCCTTCACTAAAATTTGGTACGCATTGAACTACGGCCATATACTTCCCCCCCCTATAACTTTATATGTTTTATATAGAATTTAAAATTTATTATGTGGTTAATATTTTCTATAATAATTTGCTAAAAATTTAAATTCTCTATAATCTCATCTATAACTTCTTCTTCTACCAAATATGGTAATGTTATATGATCTTTGCCTTTACACATTTTATTATATTCAATAACTGTACTTATAGAATTTTCATTTCTAGCCCATGCTCTTCTTGCAACACCACTCATAACATCCCAAGGCATAGAACTTCTTAATATATCGTCAACTCTTAAAGATCCATCTAATACCATTCCAAACCCGCCATTTATAGATTTACCTATACCAACTCCTCCTCCATTGTGAAGAGCTACCAAACTCATTCCTCTTGCACAATTACCTGCAAAACAATGAGTTGCCATATCAGCCATTATATTACTTCCATCTTTTATATTTGATGTCTCTCTAAATGGAGAATCTGTACCTGACACATCATGGTGATCTCTACCTAACATTACTGGTCCTATTTCACCTTTTCTTATCATGTCATTAAATTTAAGTGCAATGTTAGTTCTTCCCATAGCATCTTGATATAATATTCTAGCTTGAGTACCTACAACCAAAGCGTTTTTCTTTGCATCTCTTATCCATATCCAGTTATCTCTATCTTGATATCTTCTGTCTGGATCTATTATCTCCATCGCTGCTTTATCTGTTTTTTCTAAGTCTTCTTCTTTTCCTGATAGGCATACCCATCTAAATGGACCATATCCATAGTCAAACAATTGAGGCCCTAGTATATCTTCAACATATGATGGGAATATAAATCCATCTTTTTCATCTACTTTATTTTTTGATATTTCCTTACACCCTGCATCATATATAGCTTTCATAAAACTGTTACCATAATCAAAGAAATATGTTCCTCTTTTATTAAGTTCTTTTATCAAATTAAAATGATTTACTAGAGTTTTATTTACAAGTTCTATAAATCTAGTTTTATTCTTATCTAAAAGCTCTGTTCTTTCTTCAAATGTAATACCTTGTGGGCAGTATCCTCCATCATAAACAGCATGACAAGATGTTTGGTCAGAAAGTAAGTCTATAAATATGTTATTATTAACAGCATATTCTAATAAATCTACTATATTTCCATGATATGCAATGGCACATTCTTTTCTTTTGTCCATATACTCCTTCGCTAAATTAAATGCTTCTTCACAGGTATTAGCAATTTTACTAACCCAACCTTGATTATATCTTGTTTCTATTCTTGAATAATCAACTTCAGCTATTATACCTACTCCACCAGCAATTTCTATAGCCTTACCTTGAGCACCACTCATTCCTCCAAGGCCCGAAGTTACAAATAGTTTGCCTTTTAAATCTTCTTCCTTCCCTAAACCTAGTACTAATCTTCCTGCATTTAAAAGTGTTGAATAAGTTCCATGAACGATTCCTTGCGGACCTATATACATCCATCCTCCAGCTGTCATCTGTCCATAATTTGAAACACCTATAGCAGCTGCTCTTTTCCATTCTTCTTGGTTATCAAACATTCCTATCATAAGACCATTTGTAAGTATTACTCTTGGGGCATCTGGTTTTGACTTAAAAAGACCTAATGGATGGCCAGATTGTATAACTAATGTTTGATCTTCAGTTAAAACTTTTAGATACTCTTTAACCAGTACATATTGCATCCAATTTTGAAACACTTGCCCTGTTTCTCCATAAGTTACAAGCTCATATGGATAAAGAGCTATATCAAAATCTAGGTTATTATCTATCATAACCTGAAAGGCTTTACCTTCTATACATTTTCCTTCATACTCTTCTATAGATTTTCCTTTTATATTTCCTTTTGGTCTAAATCTATATCCATATATTCTTCCCATTGTCATTAGTTCTTTTAAAAACTCTGGTGCTAATTCTTCATGATAATTTTCAGGTATATATCTTAATGCATTTTTAAGCGCTAACTTTATATCCTCTTTAGATAGTTTTGCCTCTCTTTTTGGCGCTCTTCTTATTCCTTTAATAAATTCACAATTATCTTTAGGTATTTCATTAATTTTTATAGACATTCCTTCAAATATTTCTTGATTTAAAATATTTAATGTTTTCTCCATTAGCATCCTCCTTATAGTGCTTTATATAAAACTTACTTCTGGAATTTCTTCATTTACTAAAATATCTTCTTCTATAGCTTCTTCTACTTTATCAATTATTAAATTTGAAATTATTATATCTTCGCATTTATCAATATCTTTATACATTATCCTATCTTTATCAACAAATGGTATATTATCTCTCACAACTTTATAGGCAGCCTTACTTCCTACTCCTAAATTATTATTTTCTCTTAAATCTATGGCTTGGACTGCTCCTAATATTTCCATTGATAATACTTTTCTAGTATTTTTCATTATTTCTCTTGCTTTTCTAGCTGCTATAGTTCCCATAGAAACATGATCTTCTTGATTTGCTGATGATGGTATTGAATCTACACTTGCTGGATGTGCTAAAACTTTGTTTTCAGATACTAGAGATGCTGCACTATACTGCACAATCATAAATCCTGAGTTTAATCCACCTTTATTTACTAAAAATGCTGGCAAATTATGATTTATTGCTGGGTTTACTAATTTTTCTAATCTTCTTTCTGATATATTAGCTATCTCTGCTAATGCTATTGATAAAAAATCAAAAGCTAATGCCATTGGTTGTCCGTGGAAGTTTCCACCTGATATAACTTCTTCTTGATTTGGAAATATTATTGGGTTGTCTGTTACTGAGTTGATCTCTATATTTACTTTATTTTTAACATATTCTATAGCATCTTTGCTAGCACCATGTATTTGAGGAGAACATCTTAATGAATATGCATCTTGTACTCTTATTTCTCCTTGTTTTGTTGTCATTTCACTATCTTTAACTATATTTAATATATTTTTAGCTGTATTTATTTGACCTTTATGTGGTCTTACTCTATGAACCTTCTCGTCCATTGCACAAGATATTCCATTTAAACCTTCCATAGTTAAAGCTAATGCTATATCTGCATGCTTTAATAGATTTATGGAGTCATATAGTGTTAATAGACCTATTGCCGTCATAACTTGTGTTCCATTTATAAGAGCTAAACCTTCTTTATAAGATAAGTCTTCTAATATATCTATGTTTGCTTTTTTCATTGCTTCTTTTGAAGGTAATCTTTCACCTTTATATATAGCTTCACCTTCTCCTATCATAGTTAAAACCATATGAGATAGTGGCGCTAAATCTCCAGATGCACCAAGTGAACCTTTCTCTGGTATTATAGGATGTACTCCTTCATTTACCATACTTATTAATACTTCTAATGTTTGTAATCTTATCCCTGAATATCCCTTTGACAAAGCATTTATTCTAAGTAGCATAATAGCTCTTACTATTTCTTCGTCTAGTGGATTTCCCACTCCACAAGAATGACTTATAATTAAATTTCTTTGTAATTCTTTTGCGTCATCTTTAGATATAACTATATCTGAAAATCTTCCAAAGCCTGTAGTTATTCCATAAGATACTTTATCTTCTTTCACGAATTTATCTACTAAAGCTCTAGATTTTTGAATATTATCTATAGCTTCCTTACTAAGCTTTACCTTATAATCATTCCTTGCTACTTTTACAACATCTTCTATGGTTAAATCATTTCCATTTAGTGTAATTATCCCCACAGCGTAACCTCCCCAATGTAAAAATATATTCTATTTAAAAGACTTCTATACTTTTTTATGCAATCCTCCTTAATAATAATTAAAATTATATGATATAGCTATAATAAAAAAGTGTCTTAAAATAATGCTAGTATTATTTTAAGACACTTTTTTATTATCTTTCTATTACACTTTCTCTTTCAACTATTCTGTATGGTAATTCTATTTTCTTTTCGTCTAACTGTTCTTTATTTATCATTTTGATTACCATTCTTATAGCTACAGCTCCCATATCATATAATGGTTGATGTACTGTAGTTAATTTTGGTCTATACATATTAGCTATTTTTACATCATTAAATCCTGCAACTGATATATCTTCCGGTACTTTATATCCAGCATCGCATATTGCATTTATGGCTCCTATTGCAGCTTCATCTCCCGTTACAAATGCTGCATGAGGTATTATTCCTTCATCAAGTAGTTCTTTCATACTTTCATATCCAGCTTCATAAGTAGTTCCACCATATTTAACTAAGCTCTTATCTAATTGTATATTTCTTTCATTTAAGGCTTCTTCATATCCCGATAATCTTTCCATTTCAAGTACTGTATCATCTTTACTAGTCATCACAAATGCTATTTTTTCATGCCCTTTATCTAAAAGATATTTAGTCATATCATAAGTAGCTTCTTTATTACTTGTACTTACTGTATATATATCATAATTTCTTGCTGTTTTACTTATATAAGTTGCTGGTATTCCACAGTTTTGTATATAGTTTATATGATCTTCTTCTACTTTCCAAGATATCATAACGATACCTTCAACTTGTTTTGCTCTTAGTAAATTTATACTTTTTAATTCTTGTTCTTTATTTGAGTAAGTATTAGCTAATAATATCTCATAATCATACATTTTAGCTACTTCCTCTATACCATTTAATATTTCATTTACAAAAGAATCCGATACTTCTGGTACTATAACTCCTATTAGCTGACTTTTTTTAGTAACTAAACTTCGAGCTAGAGGGTTTGGTATATAACCTGTTTCCTTTATAACATCTAAAACTTTTTGCTTTACTTCATCAGTAACTGGTTTTGAATCATTTATAACTCTAGATACCGTAGATATAGAAACTCCAGCTCTTTTTGCCACATCTTTTATAGTTATGTTGCTTTTCATTTTAGTTCCTCCTTATACATATTTTATGTATTTTAAAGTTTAATCCGTCTACTTTCTTAAATTTTAATTTTACCATATATTATAAATTTTATAAATATTTTAAGACGATTATTTATTAGTTTTATTATGTAATATAATTTTTATACCCAAAAACAGCGTATTAATTTACCTTCATAAGTAAATATTTTATCTCTAAATTAAAAAAAAAGCAACGGTATTTAACACCGTTGCTTTTTTAGTAAATATTAACAGCAATCTCCGTCTTCGAAAAGACCTCCACAAGAACATGTTATTAATAATAATATTAAGAATGGTATCCAATCAGTTATACAAATCTCACTCCAACATTCTTGGAAAGCTAAGAATAAGAAGAATAATACTATTATCCACCAAGCTCCACCTGCGAAAAATCCACAATCTCCAAAAAATCTATCTAGCATAACAAATTCCTCCCTTTGATAAATTTTTTAATGAATTAACTTTTAGATGTCTATACATAATCTAAAATTTTGTATAGTATATAATATGAATCTTTTAAATTTTTGTTACTCATAATGTTTTTTATTTTTTAATTTTACTAACAATCTCCTCCAATTTCTCCACAACTACAAACTATTAATAGTAATATTAAGAATGGTATCCATTCAACTATTTCTATTTCACACCATTGTTCTCCAAATACTAAGAATAAGAAGAATAATATTATTATCCACCAAGCACCTCCAAAGAAACCATCACAACCACCAAATAATCTATCTAACATTTTGCTACCTCCTGTTGTTATTATAATTTGAGTTTTCACTCTTAACATATAATATGCAAGAAATTAAATTTGTGATATTAGTTTGTATAATTTTTATTTTTATAATTTAAAATAAAAAAACAAAAGAATGCAAAGCACTCTTTTGTTTTCTTATTTAGCATCCACAGTCGAAGTTAGCCTCACAGCATCCAAAATCTCCATCATTAACTCCTACACATGAACACACTATTAATAATAATATTAGGAATGGAATCCAGTCAGTTATGCATATATCGCTCCAACATTCTTGGAAAACTAAGAACAAGAAGAATAGTATTATTATCCACCATCCTCCTCCTCCCATACAATCAAAAACTCTACTTAATTTGCTACTCACAAAAATCCCCCCTACATAAGAATAATTCTTTAGTGAAGTATATTTATGTCTCGTTAGGGCTTTTGCCCACTTAATACATAGTATGTAATTTTTCAAAAAGTGTTATTATTTTTTTATAATTTATAAAATTTTTTGTTAATAAAGAACTCTAAATAGAGTTCTTTATTAACAACATCCACATCCACAATCAAAATCAAAATTAGTCAATAAAAGTATTATAAGAACTATCCAAATAATACCCATATCATCACATAATATCCATTCAAGAAGATCATCTCCTAGTAAAAGTATTACACCTATTACTATCAATACTATTAGACCAGTGTTGCCAAATAATCCTCCTCCAAAGAATCTTGATAATCCTTGATCTGTTGACATTAATATCCCACCTTTAATTTTATGAATAATAGTATATTACTAACTATTTAATAAATATTATGTAATAATGTGTAAAATTGTTACCCTTTTATTAAATTAAATCATAATATATTTGTCTATTACTAAATTTTTTTACACAAAAAAAGAAATCAAATGATTTCTTTAAAAAAGCTTATTAACAAAGACTTTCATCAAAATTAAATAATAAAAGTAGTACTAATATAATCCACATCCAAGCATTATCGTTTTCTAGAAAGTCATCTAATAAATCTGTAAATATAACAATAAATACTAATACTATAACTATTAGCATTCTATTGTTTAAAATATTATTATTCCCTCCAAACAAACGAGTTAGGGTATCTTCTAATTTTGCCATTAAACCCCCCCTTTTAATTCATGATGTCTTTATTAAATGTATATAAGATTACTATACTAAGTTTTTATTGATTATTAACCTATCAATCTCTCTATCACATAATTTATTGTACTTTTCTACTTCTCCTAAATATATCTTTTTACCTTCTGTCTCTTTTAAGCTTTTTACTAAACTATCTATGGACTTTACCTTATAGTTTTTATAATTATCTATTAAAAATGTTGTATCAGTATTATTTAATCCTTCTTTAAGACTATTAAGTCTTTTTATATAGTCTTGTTTATTTTCTAATACATAATATTCCTTATCTATTATATCTTCTAGTATAATATTTGTTTCTGCCACATAATCTTTAATCTTTTGCATATCTAATGTTACTGAATTATAATAAAAATTTCCTAATATTACTAAAAATACTCCAATTGAAGATATTAGTAAACTTATATACTTCATAACAATTCCTCCTATGTATAAAATTTATATATTAATTTATATTCTCATTAAAAAAGTTTATTACATTTTCTTAAAAACTCTATTGAAAAATTTTTAATATTATATTAAACTACAAGTAAATTTATAAACCGTGTCTAGGAGGGTTAAACCATGTTTGAAAAAATAAAATCAATAATAGCTGAACAATTAGGAATAGATAACACAAATGTAATGACTAAAGATACTTCTTTAATAGAAGATTTAGAAGCTGACTCTTTAGATGCTGTTGAAGTTATAATGGCTCTTGAAGATGAATTTGGAATAGAAATTCCAGATGAGGAAGCTGAAAACTTCAAAACTATAGGTGATATCTGTAAATATATAGAAGATAACCAATAATCTAAAGAAATAAAGCCGAGCATATGAAGCTCGGTTTTAACTTATTAACAGCAAAAATCATCATGGCAACCATCATTTCTCCCAAGCATAAATACTAAAAATACTAAAAGTATAATCCAAACTAATGAATTATTTTGGTCGAAAAAACAATCTAAGTTTCCATTTGAATTAATTAAAAGAAGTACAACCAATCCTATTATCAAAAAAAATATCATTGGATTATCATCTACAAAATCAAACCCTCTTAACATATCTTTTAGTTGTTCCATATTTCCCCCCTTAATATGTAACAATTTTAGTCCTATTATATTTATATGGCTTTCAATAATATATATTGCATGTACACTAAAAAATTAAATTTACTCCTAATAATTAAAATATTATTTTTAACATGCGCAGATTTCTTGAAATTACTTTACTCTAAAAATTAAACATATATTTTAAGTTTAATACAGAAAGTTTAATACAGAATATTTGTATACAAAAAGCACCAAAGCTTTATAAGTCTTTGGTGCTTTTTGCTACTTCTCTTCGTAAAATCTAATATTTTTTAATGTTATATCTATACTTCCATCTGGGTTTTGCTTTACACTGTATTTCATTGGGTCTTCAAAATCTTCTAAATTTCCTTTTAAATCAAATCCATTATCCGTTTTTATACTTCTTTTCTTAAGCTTTTTTTCAACCCATGTTTTATCTATATTGAAACCTTCATCTAATCCCTTATCTTCCATATGTTCTTTGAAGCTTTCTTTTAGATTTTCATCTTTTATATTATTTTCTATAAAATCATTCACATCTATTTCATGCTTTTCTTTTAATGTATAATTAAGTACACTTCTCATATCTTCTGCTTGTTTTATATTTTCTGTTAATGCATTTGTTATCCAATTTTCCGCTGACTTTTTAAATACCTTCGTCTTATATTTGTCATCATCAATTCTTTCTGCATTTAAGAATTCCTTAATGAACTTTGATTCACTTTCTTCCTTCTCTGCATCTTTATCTAACAATCTTAAATGAAACTCATCATTTATTCCACTTACTCCTATAATTGCACATTGCTTTTGTCTTCCTGTTTCTGGTATACCTATTTCATTTGCAACCATTTGTATATTAAACTTATCATCTATAAATTCTATAGAATGAGTGTAAAGTTTTTTATAATCTAGCTTAAGTATAGCTACATATTTTTCATCCTTAACTGTATATAAACATATTGCTAAATCACATGAATCTATTTCCGAATTGATCTTCATTATATCAAATAAATATGCTGCTATTTCCTTAGAATTTTCTAAGAAAGTACTTTCATCATATATTATCTGCTCACAGCAATTTTTTATTATATTATTGTTATAATCCTTAAATATTCCTTTTCTTAAATCATCATCTTTAGTTACTCTTTTTATTATTTTTTGGAAAAACTTATCTACCTCAGGATTTATTTTTCCCTCATAGTCATTTAGTATTGGAACATCACTATTTTTATCTAATACATGTATTATAAACTTATGAATTATCATAATCTCACCTCTAATTATATTTGTTATTTTAGCTTATTTATTAAGTCTTCTATATCTTTTGGTAAATTAGCCTTAAACTCTAACTCTTCTTTCGTTCTAGGCTGATTAAATTTTAAGCTATATGCATGTAATGCTTGTCTATTTATGAGATTTTCATCTACATATCCATAAAGCTCATCACCTATTATACCATGCCCTATATAGTTCATATGGACTCTTATTTGATGTGTTCTCCCTGTTTCAAGCTTTACTTCTAGTACTGTAGCATCATTTAATCTTTCTAATACTTTATAATGAGTTACAGATTCCTGCCCTCTTTCATCCACAACTCTTTTTATACTATCTTCCGTGGGTCTATATATTGGTTGATTTATAGTTCCAAAATCTTCTTTTACTATTCCTTTTACAACAGTTATATAAGTTTTTTCAACTTTATCTTTGCTCATATCTAATGATAAAGTATGATGTGCATAAGCATTTTTGGCAACTATAACTAAACCAGATGTATTCATATCTAATCTATTTACAAACCTTACTTTAACTTTTTCATTTTTCTTGATTATATAGTCAGTTATCCCATTTGCTATTGTGCTTTCACTATGGCTTTTAGTCGGATGTACCACCATAAACGGTGGTTTGTTAACCATTATTATATCAAAGTCATCATACAATATGTCTAAATTTAAATCTTGTGGTGTAAAATTCGCCATATCTTCTTCTATTTTTACTTCTATTAAATCACCTTTTTTAACTTTAGTACTAGGCTTTTTAAATTCACCGTTTACTAACATACTTTGTTCTCTTTTCATCTTTGATAATGATCTTACAGAGAAATTTAATTTATCTAATAGTATCTCTTTTAACGTTGAATTTTCTTCACTCGTATAAGATATGATATTATACCTTTGTTCTTCCTTTTTAAACAAATCTGCACCTACCTTCTTTTCTTATAACATTATATATTTTATACTATTTTAGATTAATAGATAAGACCTTTTATTATTAATATCTTACTTATATTTGTTTATAAACTTTAAATTTTACTTATTTTTAGTATACATAAATTCTTTCTTTATGTATTATCTTATATATGTACCTCTATAATCAACTATTTGAGTATAAAGAGTTTATTTGTCTACTTTTAATTAACTATAATTTAACCTATTAAGTTATGCTATAATACAAAGTATAGAGGGGTGGAAAAATGAGAAAAATTATAACTGTAAAATCAAATGAACTTAAAAAATCTATTGCAACGAAAAACTTATTAACTAACAAACTGATTTCTGCTGGATTTGAGGTAATCGATTATTTCCATCCAGATACAGAACTTGTTATATCAATTGGTGGAGATGGATCTTTTTTAAAGACTGTTCACGATTTTAATTTTCCTGATGTTCCAGTAGTCGGGATAAACACAGGGCACCTTGGCTTTTTCCCAGATATTTCTCCAGATGATATTGATAGATTTATAACATCATACATAAATGAAGATTATTTGATACAAGATATACCTCTTCTTGGTGCTAGTATCTGTACTGATAAACATTGTAATGATATATTTGCTATAAATGAAGTCGTTGTAAAAGGAGATAAATCTAGGATTATACACATTGACGTAAATATAAATGATAGACATATACAAAAATTTAGTGGAGATGGAATGATTATATCAACTCCTACAGGTTCAACAGCCTACAATTATGCAGCAGGAGGTAGTATTGTTGATCCAAGTATAAGCTTAATGCAGCTTACTCCACTTTATCCTATAAATACAAATGCTTATAGAAGTTTTACTTCTAGTATTATATGTTCTAATGATTCTGTAATAAATATTACTCCTGAATATAGATTTGAAAACTCAATTATAATAGTAATAGATGGAGTCGAGCATAAATTTAATCGTATTTCTAGCATTAAAACTTTTATGTCTGATGTTAAAATAAAATTACTCAGAATGTCAAACTATGAATTTTGGAGTAGGGTTTCTGAAAAATTCTTGTAATCTTAACTTAGGAGGAAATGAAATGAAAATAGGTGTAATGAGCGATACTCATGGAAGTTTACTTTATTTTGAAAAGGCACTAGATGCATTATCTGAGTGTGATGTAATTTTACATGGTGGTGATGTTCTGTACCATGGACCTAGAAATGATATTCCAGAAGGTTATAATCCAAAAGGAGTAATAGCCAAAATTAATGAACTTAATAATATAATTATCGCTAGGGGAAATTGTGACGCTGACGTTGATCAAATGGTTATAAAGCATCCTATCCAAAGTCCGTATGTTATGAATCAATTTGGTGAAACTAGAATAATAATGACTCATGGATATACTAAGTCTAAAGAAGATACTATACAAGATGCTAAAAATATGGGTGGAGATATACTTATTCTTGGTCATACTCATGTTAAAGAACTTTATATAGATGAAAATTTAATAGTATTAAATCCTGGAAGTACATCAATTCCTAAAGATGGCACTCATTCAGTCGCTATTATAGATATAAATCAAAGTGATGATGAAGTTAATATGGAATTTAACTTACTAGATATAAATAGCGGCGACGTAATACATATAAATTAAAAGGGAGAGGTTATTTTAGCCTCTCCTCTATTTATATATATCTACTTTTTATTCATCGTCTCCACTTTTTTTAACCGTTTTAGAATCGCTCACTTTTTTACTATTTTTTATTGGTTCACTCTTACTATCATGTTTGCTATCGTGTTTGTTGTCATGCTGGCTATCATGTTTGCTATCATGCTGGCTATCGTGTTTGCTATCATGTTTGCTATCATGTTTGCTATCATGCGAGCTTTTACTACTCTGCATTTTTTTTCTAAAATTCATATCCCATATACTCCTTATTTTTTAATAATTATATTTTCCTATTTTCTTGCTAGTCCTAACAACAATTGTTATTGTTATTATCATCATCGCAATTGTTATTATTGCAATTTATTTCATCATGTTCAAATTTATGTTTTTTTCCACAACATCCACAAGTAACATATATATTTATAGGTGTGTGAACAGTTATTGGTCCTATATTGTTGTTTGCATTTGATTGATTGTTTGCACTAGATTCTGATGTTGAATCTACATCTGCACTTGCATCTGCTGTTGAGTCTGAGTCTGATGTTGAATCAGATGTCGCATCTGCATCCGCTGTTGCATCTGAATCTGATGTTGATGTTGAGTCAGATGTTGCATCTGCATCCGCTGTTGAGTCCGCATCTGCTGTTGCATCTGAGTCTGATGTTGAATCAGATGTTGCATCTGCATCCGCTGTTGAGTCTGCATCTGCTGTTGCATCTGAGTCTGATGTTGAATCAGATGTCGCATCTGCATCCGCTGTTGAGTCCGCATCTGCTGTTGCATCTGAGTCTGATGTTGAATCAGATGTTGAGTCCGCATCTGCTGTTGAGTCCGCATCTGCTGTTGCATCTGAGTCTGATGTTGAATCAGATGTTGCATCTGCTGTTGCATCTGAGTCTGATGTTGAATCAGATGTTGAGTCCGCATCTGCTGTTGAGTCCGCATCTGCTGTTGCATCTGAGTCTGATGTTGAATCAGATGTTGCATCTGCTGTTGCATCTGAGTCTGATGTTGAATCAGATGTCGCATCTGCATCCGCTGTTGCATCTGAATCTGATGTTGATGTTGAGTCAGATGTTGCATCTGCTGTTGAGTCTGCATCCGCTGTTGCATCTGAGTCTGATGTTGATGTTGAGTCAGATGTTGCATCTGCATCTGCTGTTGAGTCTGAGTCTGATGT
>NZ_JBCIUO010000023.1:0-15240 GCF_039031195.1 Romboutsia sp. MSSM.1001216sp_RTP31141st1_G3_RTP31141_220114
TTTTCAGGTGATATCACTGGCGGTTTTTCAGGTGATATCACTGGTGGTTTTTCAGGTGATATCACTGGTGGTTTTTCTGGTGATACTACTGATGGCGTTTTTGCAATTACTTTATTTGATTCAACTGGATATAATAAACTTCCACGTATATCTTTAAATGATGCTTGGAATGAATTTATAGCATATAAATTATCCTCTACATTATTTGGTATAATCATATCAAAATATATCTCTAACTTATCTTTTGGTTTAAGCTCAACATTATTGATATCAAACTTAACAGATTTAATATCATCTACATTAGTAATATCATCTATCCATTTACCAGATCCTAATGTTCCATTTATAGCATTTCTTTCTGGATTATTTGAGTTTGAGTAACTTATCTTGTAGTCTGAATCACTTAGTTGTTTTCCATTATATATAATTTTAAATTTCTTAACTAAAGTAGGTGAGAATAATGATCCTCTTTCAGAAGTTGATAATAAATTCTTATCTCCTTTAGATGGTAATATGTCTACTATAGATAAGTCTTTAATAACATCTTTTTCCGTTGTATTAATTATATCTAATTTATAGTTAATTGTACTTCCTTTCTTAGATGTTACCTCAGTACTGTATTCTTTATCTTCTTCATTTTTTATATACTTCTCAACAGTCAGTCCTGTTTTATTACCTATATTATATTCTGCTGTAGCTTTTGCATAAATATCTCCACCTTTATTTCCATTTCCATCATAATCGTAACCTATTGGCTCTACTGAATCTGGTTTTAGTTTATCTATTGGAGTATCCATTTCATTGCCTTGTATTCCATATACACCTCTAATTTCCCCATTAATATTTTGAGTTGATACTCCCATTTCATTATTTATGAATGTTTTGTTCTTAATTTGCTTAAGTTTAAGTTTTATAGAAATCGTATAATTTTGTGGTAAATTTTCATTAAATATCCATCGTACAATTTCTTTATCTTTTTCTTGAACTTTTTCGAATTTAAAATTTTTAGTTAATGGGCTACTTATTATATTTCCATTATTATCTTTAACATTAATTTCATAATCTACATATTCCATACCATCTGGAATTATATCAAAAACTATAGGCTTAGGTAAGTTTCTTTTCGGTGATCTTGTAACTAATTCATATTCTGCTATAGTGTTTACACCTGTAGATCTAGCTATTATTTGTTTTTCAACACAAGCCGTATATGCAGTTTTAAATAAGAATGAATCACTATCTTTTACAGTTCCTTTTATGTCTTTACTTATATATTCTAACGTTGCTGTATTTGTTATAGTTTCGTTATTCTGTATAAAAGTTCCATCTTCATGTTTATTTCTTACATTTCCATCAAGCCTCATACAAGACCATCCATTATAAGTAAATCCAACTGGAATATTTTCTATTACAACCTCATAGTCTGTCATATATTCTCCTTTAGAAAGAATATTGTTCAGATTTACTTGTTTACCTATGCTTAATTCATCTCCAGTTAATTTCGCAACATTAAACATCTCTCTTTTATTCGTCTTTATGTTTATATTCATAGTAGTATCTTTATCATAGGATTCATACTTTCCTGAATTTATAATATATATATTATTCTCATATGGAATTTTGTCCTTTAATATAAACTTATCAAAAGCAACATTACCATAGTTTTTAACATATAAATTCCATCCTTGACTACCACCTGATGAATTTACTCTATTTGTAGATAATTTTGAAAGAACTCCTTCTCCTTGTTTTTCTTGTACTAAATTTGATATAGATGCCTTATTTATATAGTTATTTGTATTATCATATATTTCAGCATTATTAGTGATTTTACTCCCAATTACAAGATTTTTATACTCAACAGTCACTTCTAAATATAAGTTTGTACTATTATAATCTATTGGTACTGTCGCTATAACTTCACCATTTTTATTATCTATTAAAGTGTTTGGTATTTCGATTAAATTAGAATCCTTTAATGTTGCATCTACAAATATCGCTTCTTTAGGAAGAATATCTTTTAATTTAAATTCTTTTAAATTTATATTTTCCTTATTTTTTATAGTGATTCGATATTTTGCAGTAGAATTTGGAGTAATTGAATCAGACGTAATCAAGTTCTTTATTATCTCTAATTTTGGATTAATTTCTAATATTGTATTTGAACTTTCTACCTCTCTTACTGCTACATCTTCTTTATTTATAGTAGCTATAGCATTTCCTATTGCACCATTTTGCTCATCAGATTTAAACTTTACTCTTATTTCTAGTTGTGCAGATATTGGTGTCTTTGATGGAGGTACCTCAAATATTACAGTATTATTATTCTTATCAATTATCGGCTGTATACCAACTAGGTCATTTGCCGCCAATATATCTAATGTATCTGATAATTGTATAGTTAGCTTTAATGGATCCTTATTTCCCTGAGATGTAAAGTTTACAACATATGAATACTCTCCATCTTTTAAGACCTTTTTCTCTGTTGGTGTAATTGATACATCTGCAACTGAAAAGTCATTTAATATAACAGGGGTACTATATATAGTATACTCCGTTGGATAATTTACACTCGCGCTAAGTGAAGCTTTGGTTCCATCATCTACATTTTTCTTAAATTTTACCCTAACTTCTAAATTTCCCTTTATACGTTCTATATCTTTTGTTTTTATTTTATATATTATTTTTCCAGCATTATATGTTTGTTCAACTATATTTTTATCAATATTTTCAAATGATATTACATCTAGCTCTTTGGGAACATCGACTACTATAGTTGCTTCATCTTGATTAGCTGAAATCATCTCATAATTTATAGTATACTTGAACTCTTCACCTGGCTTAACTATATTCTTGCTAGATTGTATATTAAAATCTACAAGTGGTTTTATAAGTTCAACTTTTGAACTTGTATTTGAATCTACATCAATATCATTCATAGTTAACAACTTTGATGTTATTTGTGCATAACTTCCATTTGGAGCTTTATCTTTGAATTTCATTCTTATACTGATTTTATTAGATAAATTGTTTCCAGGCTTAATTGTGTAAGTTATACAATCCTCACTTACTACTTTATTTACACTACTATTTGTTTCAGTAATTTCTAAAATATCTATTATTTCTTTTGGTACATTTATAACTAACTTTAAATCCTGACTAGAATTTTCTACATCATATGATAAATTATATGTAAATTCTTCTTTGCCAGCAACTTGTGTTGCACTCATTTTACTTGAAATACTGCTTAAAATAGTGTTTTCTAAAACAGTTCCTTCGCTTATTACCTCTGGATTTGATCCTAAAGTAACCTTTGCTTTTGCTATATCACCTATATTTGAACCTTGTTTAAATTTAACTTCTATATCTATAGATTTAGAAATTAAATTTTTATCAGATGTATCTATTTTAATAGAAATTCTATTTGAATGAATTTGTGCATTTTCTATGGATTTCTGATTCAAAATTGTTAAATTATCAGGTATATCTATAATTAAATCACAAGTATCATTATCATAGTTCTGTATATTATATGAGATAGTGTATATAAAACTATCATTTATATTTACTTTTGTTTTATTTGGCTTAACCGTTACATCTAAAATTTGTTCTATAGCTTTCTTATCCTCATTATTTTTTTTAGACTCAGATTGATTACCTATATTTTTGATATCTGAAATTGAGTTATCCTTTTTTGCCTCTTCACCCCCCCGATTTGAATCATTCTTTTCAGTTGATGTACTATCTATTTTTTCTACATTTGAATTAATCTCATTATTTATAACATTATTTTTTAATGTATTTACATTTAATTTATTACTATCTACAGGCTCATTCGCAAATGAATAACCTAAAGTATTTAAAATAATGCTAAATGAAAGTAAAAGTGAATAAAACTTGTTCAGTTTTTTCCTGCTCATATACTCCTCCTTTTTAAAATAAATTCATAATTAAGACTTTTTATAGAGATGAAAGTTCAAATATATTATTATATTTTACCAATTTATTTAAATTTTAACTATTTTTTTTTATTTTTGTCTAAATATTAAACTTTTTATACAAAAATGTCTTTTGATTTATTTTTCAGTTTTACCACTATGGATTTACTTGTAGTTGGACACTCAACAAATTGCCTCATATTTTTAATAAATAAAGCATTTTTAATAAAAATACTTTATTTAATTATCATAGTTTTGTTATTTTATGTCAATCATATCAGTCATGAAAAATTTTGAAATTTTAACCCAAATTTTGAACTTTTTATGTCAAAATTTGTCTTAATTAATAAATTTATTTTAATAAGGAGATTAATAGTGAAAATAAAAAAAGAAGTAAGTTATGCAATAAAGGCTTTGAAATCTTTATACAAAACAGATGATCTTTTAACGGCTGAAAGTATTTCAAAGAATGAACAAATTCCAATTAATTTTTTATACCCTATTTTAAGGAAGTTATCAAATTCAAGAATAATAGAAATTAAAAGAGGTAAACATGGAGGTTATAGTGTATCTAAAAATATAATAAATTTATCGCTCTACGATATCTTTTGTATAATAGATAAACCTATATCTATAACGGTTTTATGTGAAAGAGATTTAAACTGTACAGATATTGATGATTGTAAGATTTTAAATGAATTCGATAGAATCGAAAGTATATTAATAAAAGAGTTAAAAAAAATATTATTAATTGATTTATTTTAGCTTTAGGAAATTATTTAATAATCAAATATATTAGGTAAAAATAAAACTTATAACTATGTTTGTATTTTTATGGAGTTAGTTTATTTTATTTGCGCAATTTCAACTTTTTTTAGAACTTTAGCTGAGATATTAGCATTAACATCATTAATTGTTGGTTGCTTTTATATTTATAAAATTTTTTAATAGCTAAAACAAACTGGCCTTAAAATTTTGCTTTAGAGTATAGTTCTATTTAGAGTATAAGAAAAGCCCTTAGAATCTAAATAAATGGATTATAAGGACTTTTCTTATATTAATATATTAAATATTTTTATCGTATTAGCGCAATTTTTTATTTACAGATTTAATTCCCATTTTACAGCATCATAAATGCCATTTTTATTTAAATTATCAGCTAATATATTCATGTGCTTTTCATATAACATTTTGCCTAGTTGCTCACTTTGTTCCATTACATTAATAGTAAAAAATTTATGTCCTAATGCAACATTTTCTATAAAATCCACCCATCCATTAAATGTTGTATATATTGTATTACAAGATAATTTACAATAATGTGAAAGTTCATCTTTATTTATATATCCACACATATATGAATATAAAGCTACATGATTAACTCTAACTAGATCCCAACCTAATATCCCAATGTCTTTATACTTTTTATTTATCTCGATTAATACATTCCTTTTTTCTACTTCTAGATATTTATTTTCAATAAAAATATCTTTTTGGTACTCGTATGAATCCCTATGCCCACTATTTACCAACCACTCTAATCCTTCTATAGCATCTAATTTATTACTTATTCCATATCCATCAATTAGTAATTTTTTTGCATATTTTACAGATTTACTATTATTAAGGAAATTAGAATTTAAAGTATTTTTTTCATCCATAACCTTATGTATACATGAAAATGTATATGTTGTAGCAAATAAAAATTTTTGAAAATCTCCAATGTCTATGCTCACATCTTCTCTTTCTTCATTATTTATCTTAATTTTTAAAAATATAAGTATTATTGATAGTATTATTATAATTTTAATCATCATTTTCTCCTTATCAAAATATATTTATATTATAATTTATATAAATATATTATAATATAAAAATATTTTAATATATATAAATATAAAAAATGAAAGGAGAATTAGTATTGATTAAAATTAATAGATATATACCATTGTTTGTTCTTATAGCTGGTTTATTTATATTTGTATATTTTAATATTCCTTTAAAATTTGAAGAATTTAAAACTAGTCAAATCTCAACTGACTTAAATTTAATTAATTATTCAAAAGAAGACCAAATATCTTTAGGAAGCCTTAAATTTAAAGTCTTATCTAAAGATATTGTAGATTTTTCTAAAATAAAAAACCTAAATACATCCACTTCATTAGAAGATAAAAAACTAATTGCGATTAATATTTTCTTAGATTCATCTAATACTACAAAGAATGTAGAATATACTACACCTTATCTTGTTGATGAAAATAATGGTAGATTCTATGATGTTATTAATGATTTTGACTTAGAAAGATCATTAGTGGATTCTGGTTATAATATATTCAATAAGTATACTTTTAATAATAAATTTAAAAGTTCTCAGACAGGAACTTTTTTGTTTTTAGTCGATAAATACAGTGAAAATTTATCATTTTCTATATCTGAGATTAGAACTAAAGTTTTTTCAATTAAATCTATAACTAGAACTATTCAAATAAAATTAACTTAATAGGTGAAATATATGAAAAAAGTAATTAAATGTACCAACTGCAATAAAAAATTTAATCTTGAAAAGTATAATTTTATCTGCCCCAATTGTAATACATACAATAATATTAATAAGATAAATACTATTGATATTGATAATTATAAACCTGTTGGCAATGATAACCATAAATCTAATGTAAAAAAAAATATTAAAAAGTCTATATTAATATTTTTATATAATACATTATTTTTTACCATTAAAATCTTAATAGCTTTTAATTTAATATTCGTTATTGGTAATAAAATACTAGATTCTTCTTATAAGACTTTTGAAAATACATATAATTTAAATCAAACTATTAAAATGACTGATTCAGAATATGTATTTAAATCTATAAAAAAGCTTGACCAAAATAATTTTAAATATAATTTATCTAAAGATAAAATACTTATTAATATAGAATGTAAAATAAAAAATACAGATTTTTATAGTGATAAAGTAAATTTAAAAAAAATTGATATTAATACTAATAACTATAAGCAAGCTCAATTTATAGGAGTTTTAAACCCTGTAAACAATATATTAGATACTTTATCATCTTGCTATGACCAGTTTCTACCATTAGGGAGAACTTCTACTTTTAACCTAGTGTATTCTATTCCTTTGAATACAAAAAGTATTGATATACACTTAAATGAGTATATTGAAAATAGTTTATTTTCAAATAAAATCACTTACCTTTTTGAATCTAAAAAAAATATGCCTTAAATAGAAATTCCATAAATATTTAGATATAAATAGTAACTATTACTTAAATTTCCGTTTAAAGAATTATAGAAGTATTTAAAGTAAATTTAATCACCTTAAAATAAATGGATTTTAAGGTGATTTTTACTAAACATTTTTACATATGCTAAAAAAATATAATAAAAATTAATACTTAAAGTTATTTTTTATTGTTTTAACTCTTTTAGTTTTTCTATAGCCACTTCTAAACCACTACTTGCTAATTGTTTATATGTTTCCAACGCTCTTTCATAGTCTACTTCTACCCCTAAGCCTTTTTCATACATTGTTGCAATATTAAACAATGCTATCTCTTTTGTATCATATTCATTTTCTTCTATAGATTCTTGTAATCCTTCTTCAAAGTACTTCATTGCTGTTTCATAATCGCTCTCAATGCCTTGTCCATCTCTATATAATTCTCCTGCATTTATTTTAGCTAATATACAACCTTGTTCAATTGCTTTCAAAGTCCATCTCATAGCTTTTTCGTAATCTTGTTCTACTCCCTTTCCAGAAGAATATATGTGTCCTAAGTTGCATGAAGCCTCTGGACACCCATTTTCAGCTGCTGTTGTATACCATTTTATTGCCTCTTCATAGTCTACTTCTACTCCTAATCCTTCATGATACATATATCCAATTTGACATATCGCTATAATATTTCCTAGTTTTGCTGCTTTTAATTGATATTCCATTGATTTTTTATAATTAATCTCTACACCTTGTCCAAATCTATACATAAATCCAAGATTTGAATATGCTTCATTGCTATTGTATTTTATTGCTTTTAAATACCATTTCATTGCCTCTTTATAATCTACTTCTATTCCTATTCCTTCATGATAAATATATCCTAAATTAAACATAGCATCTGAATTTCCTAGATCTGCGGCTTTTAAATACCACTTCATTGCCTCTTTATAATCTACTTCTATTCCTAATCTTTCATGATGCATATATCCTATCTTCAGCATAGCATCCGAATTTCCTAGATCTGCGGCTTTTAAATACCATTCCTTAGCTTTTTCATAATCTACTTCTACTCCTATTCCCTCATCATACATATATCCTAAATTAAACATAGCATCTGAATTTTCTAGATCTGAGGCTTTTTTATACCATTTCATCGCTTCTTTATAATCTACTTCTACTCCTATTCCTTTATAATATATACTTCCTAAATTAGACATAGCATATGAATTACCTAGATCTGTAGCTTTTAAATACCACTTCATTGCCTCTTTATAATCTACTTCTACTCCTATTCCTTTATAATATATATATCCTAAATTAAACATAGCATCTGAATTTCCTAGATCTGCAGCTTTTAAATACCATTTTATTGCCTCTTTATAATCTACTTTTACCCCTATTCCCTCATTGTACATATATCCAACTTTATACTGTGCTAAATTATTACCTTGAACAGCTGATTTTTCATACCAATCTAATGCTTTTTCATAATTAATCACTTCATACCATTTTTCTTCAGCTTGTATATCAATTTTAAAATATTCTTTTAACCCTTCCATTCCATATTCATAAAATAATCCTAATATATATTGAGCCCTCATTTCCCCTTGAAATGCAGACATCTTGCATAATGATATAAATTTTTCAAAGTTCTTTTCTCTATTGTTATCTCCATAAATATGATCTACTGCTTCAAATAATTTTTTCTCTGCATCTATTTTATTAAATTCAAATAATTCTTTTTCTGTATAATCCATATTTTACCTCCGTCTGATTTAGTTAATTTTTATTGTAAAAAATATATAAATAAATATATATATACAAGTCCTAAAATTTCACTTTAAGAGCTAGGTTATGTACTTGAAATAAAGTTAAAGCCCTTAGAATCTATTCATTTAAGTTCTAAGAGCTTTAACTTTGTATAAATCTATTTATAAGCCTTTACTATTCTATTCATTTTTCAGTTTATCATTTGATAGTTTTGCTCCACAGTTCGGACAACATTTAGAAGTTCTATCTTTTCCTAAATTTTTACAACAACTCGGGCACTTCCAATTATACCATGTGAAAAATAATACGCCTAAAACAACAAACCCAGATAATTTTCCTAATCCAGCAATAACCATAGCAAGTATAATAACAACCCCTATAATAGGAATAATAATTTGTAGTTTTTTAATTTTTGAAAATTCTTCATAGATATCTCTATTTTCCATACAATTAGCACCCCTTTGATATAATTAAATTTAATTATATCAAAGTTTAACTTTAATAATCTATAAAAAGCAGCTATTAATTAAATTTTACTTTAGAAAATAATGGTTTATTATTTTTAATATATAATAATCTATGATAAAATTAAATACATAATTTATATATTTTAATATATGGAGGATTAATGCAATGAAAAATAAAACATCTATGATATTGGCATCATTAATTCCAATTCTAATACTTAACTTATTAATGTTCAAAAATGTATCTTTAACAGTTACTATGTTTACAGCTATAACTCTGGTAATTGTTTCAGGTAAACTATTATCAAATGTAATTTTAGAAATCAAAAATAATTAGCTTAAAATTTTACTTCAGAAGATAATTAGGTATTTAGAATAAAGTTAAGCCATTAGAATCTAAATAAATGAATTCTAATGGTTTTAACTTTACATATATCTTAAAGTATGTATTTTTGATAATAATATCTTTATCTTCTATTAAAATTTAGGAGCTTTGAAAACAAGCTTGTGTGAATATACAAAAATAGTTAACATAAAAATCATATTTGTAATCCACTATATATCATATACTATTGGAAAATATATAGCTAATACACAAATTAAACCTTGGATAATACATAAAACCCCCATGCTAAAGTATATTCTTAAATAAAATTTCACATAACTATATTTATCCTTAATTTTATTTATATTAATCTTATTATTTTTAATTAATCCTATATCTTGAGTTTTTCTCAGTTTTCAGACTAAATTAATAAAAACTACACCCATCATGATAAAAAATATTCCAAATATAAATTTAACCATACTATCAATCTTCCATATTTTTTCTAGTGTAACATATACTTTGAATTTTGCTCTCATAATAAATTGTTTTTAATGATGGTTACTATATTTAGTTATATACAATATAATAGAATTATTAATTTAGAGGAGGAAATATATGTAATTACAAAAGTACTGTATGTTTATGCTTTATATATGTTTTCTAATTTCTCTTATATCAACTATAGGAAGTTACATTTTTGAAAGTAAGGATTTTATATCTTCTTTATGTCAACTGTATCAATCGGAAGTTTGACTATGTCAGTTCATAGTACTCAAAATAATCATAAAAAAAGTAATGAGTTCTAAAAATTTCAATTTAAAGTATAGATGGAAATAAGGCTTAGTTACAAGCCTTATTTTCTTCTATAAAATCAATTATTTTTTTATTTATTTTAGTTTCCATTTCATAAACGCCTTTACATTCAATAAATAGTGGATTCATATACTTATCATTTTCTAATTCATTTTTTCTATTTTCAATTTTTAATATATGTTCTACCCTGAATAAGTCTAATTTTTCACCAGGTAGATTAAACTTTAAATCTTTTACTTGATTATATAAATTTAAAGATTTATCAATATTTTCTAAGTATATTACATTATATATTATACAACTTGATATCAATGACTTAAAATATGTTTGCTCTATTTTTTCTTTTAATATAATTTCTTTATATTCAATTACTTTATCTATTATTTCTTCGTTATTTCTAGGTAAGCTATTTATTTCATCTATAAAATAAACTTGATATAAAATACCTAAAATAGCAGAAATATTTATAATATTCTCTTTATTTAAAGTACATGTTTCTAAGCTTTTAAATAGTCTTGATACTAAGTATTTTCTAGATTTATTTGATACATCTGTATTTCCTATAATGCTATATGTATACATCACTAACTCAGAAAATAAAATATCTTTTTTTAGTAGCTTAACATGTTTTCCATCTCCCATTAAATAGCTAGGTATACTTATAATAAACATTATTGATAATGTTGTAAAAATAAAAATATAATTCTTTGATATTATTGATATTACAATAAAAGTAATTGATAATATTAAATCACTTATAGGTCCTGCTATCAAAGCTTTTTTCCACATATTTATATGATTTTCGAAATCATTATTATCTATAATCTCATTATTATCTATCTGAGCTCTGCCTAAATAGAATTGTTGTAATTTGTTTATTTTTATTTTCTTTATTTTTAAATTATCTAATATAAATACTATAGGCCCTAAATATAAAACAGAAAACTTAAGTCCATTTTTATGTGCTACTAATCCATGTGCTAGCTCATGGATAATTACATATATTAAAAATTGAACTATAAATATTGGTACAATTTTTAATCCATATATACCTCCTGAAAGACCCATTATTGCCCCTCCAATTACAAATGCTATAAATATACTCATGTTAATTCCCTCTCTTTAGCTTTTATTTGGTTTATAATACCAAATATTAGATATTGTAGTCCACAAATACAACTATTCCTTAAGTTTTACTTTAAGAACTATTGTTACATATTTATAATAAGGTTAATGCTTGTTATATAATATAGATAAATAGGTATTTGTAAATAAATTTAAATAGTTAAGGAATCAGAATATGTAAATAGGAGGAATTAGGTGAATATAATAAAAATAGATGGTGTATCGAAATGCTATCCTGAACAGATGGAAGGCACGACAGAGTGGTATTATTGCAAGGAGAGCAAAAATAGCTTTTGTGATTTGTATGAGTCAGAAGAATTAGTTAAATCTGGACAAAATTTTTCTGGTATAAATTGTCATTTGATTCATTTTCCAGAAGGTACTGTTCATAGCCCATTTAAACTTAGAGAAAATTTATATATAGAGAGTCCTATTTGGGATAATGATAAGATATTCTTTTTGAGTGTTGATTTCTGTGAACAAACAATTCAGATAAATTGCTATTTCCCAAGTGAACGAAGACTTGAAATGATAAAAAAATTGCCATTAGATACAGTTGAAAATTGCTATAATCTTATGTTGAAAACTTCACCGCCCATGCTTTGCAGGGATTCAAATAATGGTGTATATGAGATTATTTGGCCAGAAAACAAAAAAATAGAGATTGGACTAACAGAGGGACTACTATTTCGTAATGGAGAAGATTTGTATTTTTCCGAATGGTATGAGAACCCGGAGTATCATGAAAGAGTAATAGTACGAGATTTCAATACAGGAAAAATAAAAGAGAAATTTGACGGATATTTATGTAAATTACCAAATGGGGTTTATTGGAAAATTTAATTTATGGATTCTAATTTTTTAGGTCAATTACTAGAGCATTAACATCCAATGCTCTTTTTTAGTGTTCAAAAAAACATATAATTTAATGAGCATATTTCCTTGATCTACAATACATATAAAAATATTTAATTTAATATCAAAACTATACATAAAAAATGCTGTTTTATATATAGTTTTGATATTAAAAACACAAGTCTTAAAATTTTGCTTTAGAAACTAGTAGTTTATTATTATAGGTTTATTACTTTTAATATATAATGATCTATAATAGTTAAAATAAATTTAGGAGGATATTTGTGTGGAAAATAAAAATATTAACACGATTCTATTTATAATAGGATTGATATTGATATTAGTATCTCCTTTGTTCGGCTATATATTGGGAGAGTGTGCTATTAAATTAAACGGTGGGGCAATGGATACATCTAAATATGAGTGGATTATCGAATCTGTAACAGTAAATATTAGGACAATAGGAACAGTATTTTCTTTAATAGGAGGATTTAGTTCATTGTTTTATAAACATTTTCTAAATAACAAAAATAATTAAAATTAAGAATGCAAGTTTCAACTATCACTTAAGTTTCACTTTAAAGATTAATTGTCACTATTCTAGTAAAATTACTCCTCTTAGAATATTTTTAGTTCATTCCTAAGAGGAGATTTATATAAGTATTTATTTATAATAATCTTGTTTTTTCTTATTATTTATTATTTAAACTTTCTATTTTACATAACTTAGTTCATTATTTATATTGTAATTATTTTTTACTATATGTATAATTCATACCCACTAAGTTTGCCTTCTGTAAATGTTAATATTGTATAATGAGTTCTCTCTTTTTTGTAAGTTAACGTATAAAAACCATTCCCTCCATCATATGTATCCTCTGGTTCTCCATATATACGTTTAACATCTTCTACACTATTTCCAAACTTAATACCTCCAGGGAAGATAACATCAAGATCTTTATTTGTTCTATTAGTAATATTAATTGAAGTTAAACTTGATTCTTTAATATCTATAACTTTATCTGATAAGTTAGAATATGAACCAGATATAGAATTTCCTTTATCATTTGTTAAATGTGTTCCAGCAACAGAATCACCTGGGTTTAATACATACTCTTTAGAATAGTCTAATTTAAAACCTAATTTATTAAAATCAGATAGACTTATAGGCATTGTCAATACTTTCCCATTAATTTGAATTTGATTATCATACCATTTATCAGATAAATCTTTTGATACATCTGATGATTTGTTCTCATCTTTTGTTTCATTTTTTTCACTTGTGTTTTTTTCAGTTTCTGAACTGTTTTTAGTATCTGTTGATTCAATACTTTTCTCTGTTGTATTTTCATTCTTAGAAGCATCTGACTTTTTTTCAGATGTAGAACATCCTACTGCTATAAAGCTTACTAATGCTAAAATTAAATAAAATCTTATTTTTTTCATTATATTTTTCCTCCACTTTATATTTTAAAACTAAATAATTATATCAAAATTTAACTTTAATAATCTACAAAAAGTAACTAGTCTTGAAATTTTACTTTAATGACTAGTTATTTATAATCTTCTATCATTAAATAATTTATTTAGTTTTTCCCTTTGTTCTATTGCTATTAATATATCTAACTTTTTGCTAATAAGTATAACTTCTTCACTCAATAGATTATGTTCTTCACAAATCAAATTTAATTGAGTTTTTAATAATTCAATTTTTTCTTTTATTTTCATAAAGCCGTCCCCCTTGTTCCTATTCGTCAACTTAATAAAAAAACTATCCAATGTATCTTAAAATTTAATATATTAATATATAAGAGATTTATTTTTCAAAAATGTTCAATATTTTTAATCTCGATTTATAACTCCATCTTAAATTTTACTTTAGGTACTATTCTATTTGTAATAAAATTAAAGCCCTTAGAATCCAAATAAATGGATTCTAAGGGCTTTAATTTTACCACTACTATTTAAATAGTTTTGAGAGAATTAGTTAATCTTATTATTTTTATTTTTAATTAAATTAAGACTAATTATAGATTCAATTTTATTAGTTCTTATCAATTCCACCATTTTATTTCACCCTTTATTTTTCAAATGAAACAAACCCTAATTCTGTTGGATGGTCTAAAATTAAAACCTCTTTATTGTTAATATATTTAAGTATTTTAATTGCAATAGTTGTATCTCCTCCAGAAGCAAGTATATTTAATACCGAAATAAATAATATTAATGGGTTTCTTAATATTATTGCTACAAATCCCATACATATTCCTAAAATAAAAAATGGAGCTAATAATCCAATCATATACTGTTTACTACTTAAAGGCTCTTTACAATGACAATACGGAGTTAATTTATCCCATATAACACCAATTTTTATACTTTTCCATTTATTATTACAAAAAAATTTCCATGTAAAACCATGTAGAAACTCATGCACTAATATTGATCCAATAAATATCACCAATAATAGAATACTCTGAAATATTGACTTTATTTCAAAACTCAAAGTCTTCCAAATTATTAAATATAAAAATATAATTAATAAACCAAATGGGCCAGCTGTTAAAAATGCTAATATATTTGCCTTTAAAATCGATATATATGAAATTTCTTCATGATATCCACACTTTAATAATTCTTCTTTTATATTTTTATAATTTACTAGAATCTGATTTTTGTTAAATTCTTCACCCATATTACCCT
>NZ_JBCIUO010000024.1:0-14607 GCF_039031195.1 Romboutsia sp. MSSM.1001216sp_RTP31141st1_G3_RTP31141_220114
CACTTATCTAATAGCTCATTCATAAAGTTCTCCTTATCTATTATCTCTTATTTATTTTTAATTGATTACTATTATCTTTATTAAATAATTCTTTAGGAAAAAATAAAATAAACCAAATTTTATTATAAAAATTTTATATTTTTAATTCAATAAATACATAGGATTGATAATAAATAAAAATGGTAAAAATAATTATGATAAATAAGAAATACTCCTAGTAAAATTTTACTAGGAGTATTTCTTATTTATCATAATAGCCGTTCATAATCCTTGAAATAGTTTTTATGCTTATATCCATTTGCTTTGCTATATTTCTATAAGTCATTCCAGAAGCAACCATATGCTTAACTTTATTCTTAATATTAGGAGTAACTTTTTTAGTAATGAATGTATTGTTTTTCAATTTATTTTCTAATTCATTACAGTGAAATTTATATTTGTTTAATTCTGATTGCAATTCTAAGAGTTCAATACTTAATTTATTAACTGTATCCTGTAATTTAAAACATTCATTTTCTAAGTCTTTATTTTTATCTAATTCATCTATATAAAGTTTTTCATAATCAATTATTTTCTTGAAAAAAGCCATATATCCTCCTTAATAATAAGCCTTGTGTCATATGGAAACATCAATATTATAATGATAATTCATTATCTTTATTAAGAGACTTTATAACACTTTCAAATTCTTTAAGCTCCTTTTGACTTCTGCCTTTATTAATATTTTTTTGCTTAGTTGATTCTATTCTTTTATTAAATTTATCTTCTTTAAAAATTTCAAAATCCATATACATTTCATTCATTTTTAAAAATTGGGTCATATCCTTAATTAATAAATCTTTTCTCAAAGTATCAATCTTATGATTTTCTTTAAGCTCTTCTAGGAGTTTATTATATCTTTTTCTTGAAGAAGTACGACTCTTTTTATAAAAATCTTTTTCTTTAGTCAACTCTTCATTTGCTTGTCTAAGCTCTTTATTGCTATTTTCTAGCAATTCAACTCTAGCAATAGATGATTTATATAACTCATACTTTTCATATACGTTAGAAGCCATTTTCTTTAAGTTATTAAAATCTGATTTCTTAATTTTAACATAGTTATAATCAATACCTCCAAGTAAAGTAGATACATTTTCATAACTAATATTATCTACTTCATAACTAGATAATGTGTCTTTAAAAAATATGTTAGACATGGTATCTAACTCTCTTTTAGCTTCTTCAATTTGTTCTTTTAAAATATCAAGTTCTCTTTGAGAATCCTTTTTTAACTCTTTTATTCTCTTATTCTTAGCGTTAGTTTCATCAGAAGAAATACCTCTTTCCAATTCAAATCCTTTGCTTGTTATATGCTTATGAAATCTATTTTGCATTTCTGTAAGTTTCTTTTTACCATCTAGCCAGTTCTTAGCACTTAAACGTCCATCTTTGGTTAATGGAGTAACTCCTAAGTGCATGTGTGGAGTTGTTTCATCCATATGAACAGTTGCATAATTTATATTTTCTTCTCCAAATTCTTTTTTTGCAAACTCATAAGCTTCTTTAAAATATCTTTCTGTGTCATACTCTCCGATACGATTAAAAAAATCTGTATCAGATGTTACAAGGCACTCAATATTTAAAATAGCATCTTTTCTAATAGCTTTTTTGCCTTTATATCTTTCTTTTATTTTTTTATCAATCTCTTCTCTATAATTTATATTTTGAGAATTATGTAATTCATAATTGAATTTGCTTTTAAATAAATCTATATCTTTATTAGAATAAGATTTATTTTCTCTTTGATTGTGCCTTTGGCACTTATCAAGAACAGTCGACTTCATTTTGTCAGTTCTAAAAATTGCATAGCTCATCTTTTTTCCCCCTTTTCATATATGAAAAATTTATGTGCAATTTTTACACAAAGTTTGTACCAAAATATGTGGTATTATATAAAAAGTGTAACATACTATACTTTACTTGAACAGTAAAGTCATATGCCATTGCATGGAGCTTAAAAATATTAAGAAATCAAAATAAAAAATAATTTATATTTTGATAGTACATCAAAAATCAACAATAAAAAAATCTAACAATATATATTGTTAGATTTTTTTATTGTTGATTTTTTTTATTAGTTACATCCTCAATAATAAATGTTCCATCTTCATAAGTAATTTTTGCTTTTATAGAATTTATATTTTTATTATAATCTTCTTTCGGAATATTAACTTCATAATATTTGTATTTATCTATAATCTCATTATTAGAATCATATGTAGGCTCTTCTCTATATTTACACTTGTATGTTTTTTTCTCACCATTAACTATAACTTCAATAGTTTTAATTTTATTTTCACTTGATAGTTCCTCATCAGAATTAGGAATAGCATTAAAATATATACCATCATCATCATATTGCCAACTCATTTCAGGTAATTCAGGTGCAAATAAAGATTTAGATAGCTCTTGAACATCACTACTTTCAGTTTTATTACCTTTTATTACAATTTTATATTCATAATTATCATCATAAGATAAATTAAAATCTCCTACATAAGATAGTTCTCCTATATTTTCTAATTCTAATTCATTCCACTTCTTAGCCTTTATGGGTTTATACATAAATAAAACTTTTGAATTATTTTCTTTTATTTCACTTAACTCAGCTCTAAGTGTTAAATAATATCCTTTATCTGTGTTTTTGTTTAATTTAAAAATAACATCTTTAGTCAAATATGATTTTCCAAATTCTTCATATAATGTAGATTGAATTTGCCCACTTAGATTACTACTCAATGAATTTACCTCTGTTTGTAGAGATGTATTCATATTTTTTATACTTTTTAATTCTTCTTTTATAATAGTTAAGCTATATATTTGATAAATCAGTACTCCAGAAAATACTATTAAAACCCCTGGTATTATATATTTTTTCATTAAATTCTCCTTTTTATATTTTATTATTAAGGAATAAAATTTTACTATAAAATCTTTTACTTTTTTTATAAAAATGTAACATAAAAAATTTTAAAGAACAATAAAAAACATTATGAAAAAAATAAAACTAAAGCAAATATATAAAATGTCGTTTCAAATGAATATATACACCTTTGAACGATTTTAAAGAGTTTTACGAAATAATTTTTTTTTACAATATAAGTAATTAGTCTAAAAAAAAATAAAAAAAATAAGTTATTCTATATATAGAATGCTTTACTTTTTTATTTTTTTTATATATACTTTGTGTATATAAGAACAGAAATTAGTTTCTTAACGTATTTACGTATAGTTTTATGTTCTTTTTTTAATAATAAAAATAAAAAAGTCTTAAACATAATTCCACCTATGTTTAAGACTTATAAAAAAATTTTATAGATTTAAATAATTAGAAAATACCTTCTAGTAATATTTTTTTTTCAACATCATCTAGTTGGTTTAGTAATTTAGATTTTCTTTTTTTAATAGATAAATCTAAACTTAAATTGGAGCTTGTGCAACCAAGTTCCTTTTTTATGTCAGAAAGTTTTATTTTGGATTTGATAGTATTTATTTTTGTTTTTTTATTATTAGTCAATGCAGTAGGAATTATATTTCTATAAAAAAGAGTTTCTACTGGGTTGACTGTTTTTATTTGTGAGGAGCTTACAACATATATTTGATTAAGTATTTCACTAAGTTTTTTAGATGTAAAAGCCCAGTTATCACCAAATGTTATTCTAAATGATTCAGCTAATATTTCTAAATGTTCTTGAGTATAACTTACTCCTTCTTTAAATTCGTTGGTAAGCCATTCATACATTCTCACTTCAATTGTATTATCATTTTTAAATATATTAGGATGTTCTTCTTTTAGTTCTCTATAAATTAGAGTATTTATTTTTGCAAAGATACCTCCTCTTTTACGATTTCCCATAAAAGCAATATTCCAAGCCATGTCAGTACTAAAATAATCTTCTAAAACATATTTACTATATAATTTAATCTTTGATTTTAAAGAGTTATTAAATATTAGGTCATGTATTCCAAGTTTTAAATAATCTTTTTGAACTTGCTCCATTGATAGGTTATTTACTTCTTGATATTCCATTAGATTGTAACTTCGCTTATTCTTTTTGATTTCATCATAACCTACAAGAATATCTTTATGTTTCTCTAATTGTTCAATTGTTTCTTCTTGTAATTCTTTTAACTCTTTCTTATATGAATTTTTATCTTCTTTAATTTCTTCATCAATTTTTAAATCATATATCAACTCTATGTTATAGAAATACTCTTCTAGTAAAACTTTGAAACTTTCAAATGTTCTTGAATTATAATAATGCTTATATGTTTGACTTTTTACATATATAGTATCTGCCTTATAAGTACTTTCTTGTTTATTATAATATACATTAGTATCTATATTTAAAGGACTAAAATTCACTCCAAATGGTGAGAATGGTATATTTTTTTTACTTTCTTTATTGTAAGAATCAGCTAAATTAATAGCACTTATCATATGTTGATTTGATAGCCATTCAATATCATATATTTCGCAGTCTTCTTTGTAGTTGTTAAATATATGGACATTTACCTTTTTAAGGTTTCTAAATCTTGCTACATATTGTTTAATAGTTCCTATATCTTTTATACCTACAACTATGATGTCCGTTATCTTTGGATTGTTTATATTAACTCCAGCAACAAGAGTTGTTGTGTTCAATATTACTTTATATCCAGTCATTTTACTACAACTCATTATCTTGTCATAAAGTTTGCTATGTTCCTTAGTGTCAGCAGTTATAACGTCACTTTTTTTATTTAACATACTAGAGATATATTTAAGCTCTTTAGTATCATTCATAAGTAAAGCTCCATTATTTGATTTATTAAGAATATCTATAATAGCCTTAGTGTCTATACAGTCATACATTTTTACATTGTATTCAGTTTGTTCTTTCTGATGATACTCTGTTATATAATCGTATATTTCAAAGTCTAACTTGTTAGGCGTAGCCGTTATATCTATTCTACCTTTGCATCTAGTAGAAACGTCGTACAAGCCTTTTATCGCCTTATTACGGTATGTATCAGTGTATGTTTGATGTATCTCATCAAGAACTATTATATGCTCCGATAAATCCTCTTCTTTTAGTTGAGAGACCTTGTCCCAAGTCATAACAACTACATCTCCATTTTTAAGGGCATTTTTAGGGCAAAGATTATCATATGCTCCATGAATATCATATTCATTCATAGCTTGTTGGACATTAGCACTATTAGGAAGAACAAATAAAGACTTTAATTTAAATGTCTTTAAAGCATTTATAATGGAGCAACTCTTTCCACTACCCGTAGGAGCTATTAGTAAACGAGTTTCACCGTACTTTGCTCCAGCAATAGCATTTAAAACACCACTGTTTTTTTCAGATATATACTTCTGAACTTCAATGATTTCGTTTGCTTCATACCTAGAATGATTTATTTCTTCATTCATTGAAAGAAGCAGTCTATCTAGTTTTTGTTCCATTTACTGTATTTCCTTTCTTATTAAATTTTCAATGTATAAAAGTAAAAAAGCATTAACCATATTTTAGTTAATACTTTTTATTATATATTATATTATTTTACTACATAAATTTTCAATCTTTTAACTTTAAATTTTATTTTATGAGTTGATGTAATTTAGCTAATCTTTTTTTGATTTTTAAAATGCTTTGGATTAGCCTTTTTAAAACTATTACCTCATATTGTAAATTAAAAAAAGGGCTATTTAATAACTATTTAGTGAGACAGCCCTTTTTTCATTAAATATATATATATTTGCTTATATATATATATTTACTTATATATAATATGAAAAAAAAGTATTTAACGAATTAGTTTAAAGTCTGTATAATTACTAATGCGCAATAAATGAAAATTTTACTTATAAGTAGAATATTATAAAATAACACAATTATAAGATGAATGCTATTCATTAATTAAGAGTATTTATAATATCCATATATGTTATGACAAGAAATAGTTTGAAAGGTTAGGAATGATAAAGATGGAACAAAACAAAAGAAACTTAAATAATAAAAGATATTTTATAGTATTTATTTGCTTTTTAATTCAAGCTGTACCCTATTGTATATCGCAAAACTTGCAAGCTCAAATGCAAGTTCCAGTATCAAAATCAGGGATTATTTCTGAAGTAGCATTTACAATGTTATACTTTTCGGGAACAATACCAGTTTTATTTAACCCTATATTAGCAAAACTATATGATAAGTTTAAAATTAAATATATTTATGTAGCAGGTTTAGTTATTGCTGGTATATCTTTTGCTTCTTACGGACTTGCAAAAAATGCATTAATGTTTAATATAAGTGCATTTTTCACTCAAGTTGGTACATTATTATTTACTGGATTATCACTACCTATTATGATGAGTCGTTGGTTCCCATGCGGAGGAAGAGGTACTGCATTAGGTATAGCTTTAGCAGGAGGATCAATCGGTAACGTATTTTTACAACAAGTTGTAGTTAACTTACTTGGAAATTATGGTTGGCAAAAAACTTATATGATTTTAGGTGCAATGCTTATTATCGTAGGTATTCCTTTAGCAATATTATTTATAAGATATCCTAAAGAAAATGAAATTGTAATAGAAGAGCCTTCTTCTAATTCAAATACTAAAAGAATAACTTATGAAGGACTATCAGATAAAGAAAATATGAAAAATAAATATTTCTGGATGTTCTGCGTAGGTGCATTATTTATATGTTTTGCAGCTGTTACTTTAGCAACACAAGCTATTCCAGTTTTAACTACTAAAGGATTCTCAGCTTCAAGAGTAGCAATGGCTGGATCTGCATATGGAATTGCTTGTTTAGTTGGTAATGTTGGTGGAGGAAAACTATTTGATAAATTAGGTTCATTTAAGCCAATGATAATATCATGTGCAGGTGTAACGCTAGGATTATTAATAATGATTTTTATGCCTCAAGGTAGTTCAATAGGATACTTAGTACCTGTTTTCTCAGGATTAACAATCTTTACATTAACATCAGGTCCAGCATATATGCCTGCTGATGTATTTGGACATAAGGATGGTACTCAAAAATTTGCTAAAGTAGGTATGTTCTATGCTTTAGGTAGTGCTATATCTCCATTATTATTTACAGTAACATCTACTAACTTAGGAGTATCAACTGCATCTTTAATGTTCTTATTTGTAGGATTAGTAGGATACGCTTTAAATGGATATGCGATTATAAAATCTAAGCAAATGTTTAGTAATACAAAATAAATTAAATTGCATTTAATTTATTACTTATAATAATATTTTGATTATATTTTAGCAACAACTGAAAAGTATTACTTGTAGAAAAAGGTAACTATTGGAGGTAAATAGGATGAAAAAAATAATATATTATAATGGGACAATTTTAACTGTAAATGATAAAATGCCTATAGCCGAAGCTGTTATAGTAGAAAATCGACAAGTTAAAAAAGTTGGAACTAAAGATGAAATATTATCATTAAAAGATGATAATACACAACTAGTAGATTTAGAAGGAAAAACTATGTTACCAGGATTTATCGATCCACATGGACATATTGTTGCAGTAGCTCAAACTTTAATAATAAATGATTTAAGTGGAGCAAACTCTAAGGAAGAATTTATTGATATATTAAAAAAGAAGATAACTGAAAATCCTCCAAAAGAAGGAGAATGGTTAATTGGATTTGGTTATGATAACACTAAATATGAAAATGAAGAACATCCTACTAAATTCGATTTAGATAAAATAAGTACTACTACTCCGATATTTATAAGCCATGCATCAGGGCATTTAGCAGTAGTTAACTCAAAGGCTTTAGAAGCTTTTGGATATTTTGGGGAAAATTATGAAGTACCAGAAGGTGGTATAGTTAGAACTATTGAAGGAAGCAACGAACCAAATGGTATTTTAGAAGAAAATGCTTGCTTAGACCCAGAAAAGAAAAAATGCATTCCAGCACCATCTTTTGAAACTCTTATGAATTGTATTAAAAAAGCACAAGAAATATATGCTTCATTTGGTATAACTACATGTCAAGATGCAAGTGTTGATGAAGGAATAAATAAATTACTACAAGGTGCTGCACAATCAGGTGTATTAATGCTTGATATTGTTGGTTTTGCAGTTCAACATACTACAATGAAGTTATTAAAAAATGAAGGTACTCCTAAGAGAAATTACATAAATCATTATAAATTATTAGGAGGAAAAACTTGGTTAGATGGTTCTCCACAAGGAAAAACTGCTTGGTTAACAAAACCATACTATGAAGTACCAGAAGGAAAAAATTCAGATTACTGTGGATATGGAACTCAAGAAGATGATGTAGTTATAGATTACTTTAAGTCTTTAATTGATAACAATATACAAGTGAATGTTCATTGTAATGGTGATGCTGCATCAGATCAATTTATAAGATGCTATAGAAAAGCGTTAGCGGTATCAGAAAATACTACTGACTTAAGACCAGTGATGGTACACTGCCAAACAGTAAGAGAAGATCAGTTAGATGAAATGAAAGAACTTGGAATACTTCCAACATTCTTCTTAGATCATATTTATTTTTGGGGAGATTATCACTATGAATCTGTTTTAGGACCTGAAAGAGCTGAAAGAATTAGTCCAGCTAAATCAGCTTTAGATAGAGGAATGAATTTTACATTACATCAAGATTCACCAGTAAAGATGCCAAATCAAATGTTAGCAATACATAATGCAGTAAATAGAAGAACTTTAGGTGGTAGAGTCTTAGGAGAAAATTTAAGAATTTCTGTAATGGATGCTATAAAAGCTGTTACAATAAATGGTGCTTATCAATACTTCGAAGAAGATACTAAAGGTTCTATTGAAGAAGGAAAGGTTGCAGACTTTGTAATCTTAGATAGAAATCCATTAGAAGTTAATAAAGATGAATTAAAAGATATAAAAATATTAGAAACAATAAAAGAAGGAAAGGTAATTTACAAAAAGAAATAAATCTGTATAAAATAATAAAAGAGTTTAATCTATATTAGATTAAACTCTTTTATTATTTTATACAGGGAGAGATTATTATATGAATATAAGAAAGCTTAATATATTTTATGAGACTGCAAAGTGTTTAAATATGAGTAAAGTGGCAAAAGAACTCCATATAAGCCAACCCAATATAAGTAAAAATATTTCAGAGCTTGAGGCTGAAGTTAATATAAAACTTTTTGATAGAATAGGTAAGAGGCTTTATTTGACCCATGAAGGTGAAATATTTTTTCAGTATGTACGAAGAATATTAAATCTTTATGATGAAGCTATTATTGAAATTAATTCTTTTTCTAAAGATAATATCGGGAAAATAGTGGTAGGGGCAACATCAACTATAGGAACATATGTTATGCCTTATATAATTAAAAAGTTTAACGAAATTGCAGAAAATATAGAGGTCGAAATAGTAATAGATAATATGAATACTATAGAATATTTAGTTTTACATAATAAAGTAGATATAGCTCTTATAGAAGGAAATATAATATCAGACGAACTTTTTGTAAAAGAAATATGGAAAGATGAATTGGTATTTATAAGTGGTAATAATTATAAATGGAAAAATAAAAAATACATAACTAAAGAAGAATTAGAAAATACTAAATTAATTATTAAAGAAAAATCAAGTGGAGCAAGGCAGACATTTGATTTATTTGTAAATAATGAAGAAATAATTTATAAAAATTTTATAGAATTAAGTAATACAGAAGCTATTATAAATTATGTTAAATTAAATATGGGAGTAGGTTGTGTTCCTTATATAGCTGTAAAGCAAAAAGAAAAATTAGAAGAAATTAAAATACATAAATTTGTAGATAAAAAAATTGAAAGAAGTTTAAATATGGTTATTCATATGGATAAGCATATTTCTAAGATAATGAGTTATTTTATAAGATTCTGTGAAGAATTTGATATGTGAAAAATAAATAATAGTAGTAAAAGAGCCCTTAAAATTCAAATAAATGTTTTTTAATAGCTTTTTTACTACTACATATTAAAATAAAATTTATTAATATTATACATATTCAAATATTGTATTTGCTATAATCCATTGTTCAAATCTAACTTTTACAATTAAACTATATAATCCAAATGTTATTATTATTAATATCCACCATAAAATCCAATGACCTATCAACTCTTTGGGATCTCCTATAAATTTAAGTCTTTTTCCACAAATAACCGTATGTTTACATGTAGCTTTTTGCTTTATACAAATTATCCATGGATAAGCTAATCCTAAAGTTACGATTCCTAAAAGTATCATTTTTACATGTAAAAAAATATAATCCTTTACTCTTTTATCAAAATAAGACTCATATTTTTCTTTATTGATTATAATTGATGAATTTTTCATTTTATACAACCTTTCTATATCTAAACTTACATTAATTTGAATCATAATTATATCAAAATCTAACTTTAATAATCTACAAAAATTAACTATCCCTAAAATTTACGTTTAAAGATTAGTTCCATATTTAGAATAAAGTTAATAATATTTAAAAATCGTATGATAAATAAAAAAATAAGGCTTAGCATAAGCCTTATTTTTTTATTTTATCATATTTTAATTTTTAACTAATTTAACTATTTTATTGAAGGCATTTTCATTTCCATTACCTCCAACTCTTGTTAGCTTATTAAATTCTTTTTTCTTTATAAATTCACTTTGTTCAGTTGTTAAATTCTCTCCTACTATCATTACAGGTGATTTTTCCTTGGCTGCCAAGCTACTAACTGATAATGAATCTACTAAATCTATTTCTCTTTTCGCTCCATCTTTTACAACAAATAAGTTATCTAAAGCTCCAGACTTATAGAATTCATTTAATACTGATAGATTTGTTTCTATTCTATCATTTCCTCCAAGTCTTGTAACTGGTTTATTCTTTATTAAATCAGATACTTCATTCTTTAACATTTCAGAAACTGTACCATTTCCACCAATTACATATGCTTTTGATAAATTCTCTGACTTTATAAAATCTTTACCTTGAGGTATATCACCTTCATTATTAGATAATATAATTGGCATATTATTTATCGCTGCTGGAGAACTTATGCTTATTGCATCTGGTAATCCTTTTTGTCCATTTACTACTGCTACTTGAGATACATCCGATAAATTATCTACTTCTTTTGCTATATTTAGACTAGTTTCAAATCTATCTTTACCTGCTATTCTTACAACATCAACACCCATATCTTTTATTTCTTTTTCTAAGTTCTTATCTAAAGAGTTTTCTCCACCTATTAAATATACTGTTTTAGCTTGTAATCTAGCTATAGATGCCTTTGTTTCAGGAGTTAAACTACTCTTACTACTTAATAATACTGGTGCATTTTTAGCATGTGCAAAAGGTGACGCAGTCATTGCATCTACTATAGAATCTGAATTTGATATTACAACATTATCAGCTCTAGTCCATTTATCACTTATTTTATTTGCGGTATTATATCTATCTGATCCAACTATTTCTTCTACTTTTAATGTATCAGCAACAGAAACTTTTCTTTCCTTTGTTACAGTATTACCCCAACCATCTGTTACTTCATATTTTACTATATATGTTCCTACTTCATATGGATTAACATCATTTTGTATTACTTTAACATCTTCAGTTATATCTTTAGGCTTTTCATTTGGATCAATTAAATTTCCTTTATCATCTAATTCTCCAACTTTATCTGTAGCTGTCACTCCATCCATATCTTTAAAAAGTGTTCCTTTTCTTATAATAATATCTGAAGCATTTATTTCAGGTTTAAATCCAGTATAATATGTTACTGGTTGATGTACTGTTCCATTAAATGTTACGTTTGTATTATAAGCTCCAGCTGTAAACTCTTTATTAAATTTATATGTTACATCAACAGAATCAGAATTCTTTAAATCAATAGGACAATCATTAGCAGTATATTCTTTTTTATTTTGTTCTTTAGCTAATTTGTTTATGTTATTCCATTTCATTAGTCCTGTTGGATAATCTGGATTATCAGTAACATATGTCCCATCATTATCAAGAGTTGGAACTAATACATTTCCATCTACATCCTTAAGAGGATTTGCTATATAGAAAAATTTACCTTTACTCACTTTTGTATCATATGTGAAATTTTGATTATCTAATTCTAATCTCTTCAATGTTGCAATGTTTAAGTTTTTTAGTGGCGTAATATCACTTATTCTATTATTATTCAAACGTATAGCTTCTAACTTCGGAGCTACTAAATTATTTAATGGGCTAATATCACTTATATTATTGCTAGCCAGCCAAAGTCTTGTTAAATTAGGTAAATTTAACTTGCTTAATGGGCTAATATCATTTATTTTGTTATCTTCTAACCATAGTGAGACTAAATTAGGAAAATTTAAATTAGGTAATATATTTAAATCATTCATACCAGTAGAACTTAGTGATAAAGCCTTTAATTTAGGAAAATTCAAATTAATTAATTGGTTAAAATCACTTATTTTATTCCTGTCTAAATACAGTTCTAATAAAACAGGTAAGTTAGCATTAGCTAATGGGCTAATATCATTTATTTTATTATCGTTTAAATATAAATACCATAGCTTTGGTGCATTTAAGTTAGACAATGGAGTAATATCAACTATATTATTATTCTCTAATCTTAAAGCCTTTAGATTAGGAGCATTTAAATGATCTAATGGAGTAATATCAACTATATTATTATTATTCAATATTAATTTTTGTAAGTTAGAGCAATATTGAATCCCCTCAATATTTGTTATATTTTTATTAGATAAATCAAGTACTCCTGTAATACTTTCCAATTGCCCTTTTGTTATGGAATTATCTTTGTCTTGACTTAACTTTTCATTTAATGCTTTTTTTAAATTTTGATCAGGTATATTTATAACTGTAGAACTTTTCATATTTTCATTATTGTTTTTTAAAGTAGATTTGTCTTTTTCTTCGATATTATTCTTATTACTATTTTTTTCATTTTTATTTGTTTCATTGTCTTTTACTTGTTCTATACTTTGCTTTTCCCCTAAACTTTTAATTTCACCTGCAAATATACTCAACGGAGCTATCTGACAAAGTAATGCTGTAGTTACAACTCCTGCTATAATGTTCTTTTTCATTATTTATCCTCCAAATAATTATAATTTCAATTTCTTTGAATATCTAACAATATTTTACATTATTTTACATAAAAATCAAATAAAGTGTTTGAACATATAAAATATATATTATCGTAAAGATTAATAATATATATTGGAATTGATATCTATAAAATGGCTTAGAAATATAATGTATAAATAGAAAAAAATAAGAAACTGGTATTAATTAATTCTTTATTTTTTATAATAAAAAATTGACTTTTACACTCTATAACAACTAACTATTACTTAAATTCAGATTTAGGGACTAGTTATACATATAAAAGAGTGTATCTATTGAAATTGCTACATTTCAGTAAATACACTCTTTTCCATTTTTTTAGTTTTCCATGAAACTTTATTTATTAAATCTTAGCCATTATTTAATTTGTTAATTATTATACTACTTTTACTTTACTTATATTTGTATTACTTGTATTTATTCTACCTTTTACTTTAATTGTGTAAATCTTTAAATATTACTTTTTCATAATTTTTTTTAACGAAAATTTGTATCCATTTGGTGGCATTTTATCGTATTTATAATATGTGATTATTGAGATTAAAAAACTAATATTAGAATAATTATCCATCTACTAAAACCAATAAATATAAATTTTAATAAGAAATTAGCTCTGTATAAATAAAAAGATGAGTCCTATTAGAAACTCATCTTTTTATTTACATATGCACTAATGAATCAGAAAACCCTCATCTAATAAAATTATAACACTTTATTTTTATTATTAATATAAAAATAAAGTGTTATAATTAAGCAATATAATAACTAAAAAATAGTTATATAGCTTTTTTATACTCTTAAATAAAGTCAAATTATATAATTATAACTTTTTGTATTTTATCTTTAATTATGTTTTTATCACATTAAACAAAATAGTATTGTCGTACTAAAAAAGGATGAGCTGTTATTAGGCTCATTCTTTTTTTAGTAAAAATGTTATATAAAATAGGAAGAATTTTTATACAAATAATAAAAATAAAATGCTATAATGTACTTGTTATTGAAGTTTTTTTTAATTCATAATACATACATTTAGCAAAGATGAGTTTAATTAAGAACTCATCTTTATTTTATATAATTATATTGTTTATAAATAATCTTTCAAATATTTTTTGCTAACGAAAATTTACTTTTTTAAATTTCAATTTTTCTTTTTTCTTATTAGCTCCTTCATCTACATTTATTATATTTAAGCAACTATTTATATAAATATAATTTCTAAAAAGAAAAATGATATTTCTTTTTTCACCTAAACTCAATCTATTCCATTCATAGCCTTTGAATAAATCTTTTACCATGAAAATTTCACCTTCATGAATATATTTTGTTTCTTTTATGCACTTATCTAATAGCTCATTCATAAAGTTCTCCTTATCTATTATCTCTTATTTATTTTTAATTGATTACTATTATCT
>NZ_JBCIUO010000025.1:0-13263 GCF_039031195.1 Romboutsia sp. MSSM.1001216sp_RTP31141st1_G3_RTP31141_220114
CCATTAGAAAATCTAACTAATGCTTCAAAACCACATATTTTCATATTTGCTAGATTTACTTTTGCTTGATATAGTATTTCACTTATATATATATTATTCATATATACCCCTTCTTTCATTTATATATAATAAATATTTTAGTATTCCTATTCATAACCTATTTTCTTTAAATCATTTATAGTAGCATCTGTTCTTCTTACTAAATATTTTTTGTACTTTTCTACCATATTTTCCTGCTTACCTTATTCTTTCTTTTTTTATACCTAATTTATTCTCAGCATTAATAGCTTTTGAATATATATATCTAAAGCCTGTTTCTAGATCTTCAATAAATATCATTTTTTTCTTATTTTTTCAGTGACATTTAATACCTAATTTTCTAATTTAAAATAATGCTCATCATCTCTTATATCAATAATTCCTATTGCGCTTGTTCTAATACACCATTCAAGATATTTTCCCCATAAAATACCTTGATTCAATAATACTCTGGCTATATCATCTAAAAGATTTATATCCTTTTCTGTAAGCATATATACTCCACCTTCATATTTTTATAAGTTTTACATCTAAATACTAAGATACTATATATGCTAAAAAAAGTTCATTTTTCTACAAAATTTTATCTTATAATATTTATTATTGTATTTTTGAATATCTTAATAAAATAAATGTATTATTTTTATTTATTTTTTAGTATGTTTAATTATACGTTTTAATTTATTCCTTCAAAATAAAAAATAGTAGTAACATTTATGTACTACTATTTTTTATTTCATATTCCTTAACTCTTCTATAAAAAGTATTACTTTTTAAATTCAATTTATTCATGGCTTTAACAGCAGTTATACTTCCTGATTTCCATTCTTTATAAACAGATTCGAATTCTTGACTTAGCTCTATTTTTTTTCTTCCAAACTTTATGCCTTTCTTTTTGGCTATCTCTATTCCTTCTCTCTGTCTTTCTTTTATCCTCTTTCTTTCATCTTCTGCCATATAGCTCAATAATTGTAATATTATATCTGATATCAAACTTTCTAATCCATTCATATCTTTATATTTAGTAGTATCAAGTAATGGCATATCTAAAATTACCATATCTACTTTTTTTACTTTAACAATCTCATTCCATTCTTCTAAAATCATTTGCTTATTTCTACCTAATCGGTCTAATGATTTAATATATAAAATATCACCTTCTCTAAGTAGCCTTTTTAAAAACTGGTACTCTGGTCTTTTAAAATCTTTACCACTTGCTTTATCAATTAATATATACTCTTCTTCAATTCCTATTTTCTTTGCTTCTTCTATTTGTCGATCTAAATTTTGATCTTTTGAACTAACTCTTGCATAAAAAAACTTTCTCATATCAAACTCCCTACACAATTCTATACCACTAAGTATACAAACTATTATGCAACATTTCATATATTTTTTCTAGTATTTTTGCAATAAAATCTCTGTAAAAAATAAAGCATGTCAAAAAGTACACTTTTTGACATGCTTTATTTTTTATTGAATATTCTATATAATTATTCTTTTCTGAAATAAATTAAAATTATGAATATATTTTGGAAAAGAATTTAAAATATGTTTTTGATCTTTTATAAATTATATTTCTTAATTTCATTTTCTATTTTTATTCTTTATCAGAATAAAATAAATTTTTTATATTTTATTCTAATCTTTTACTATCTCTTTATTTAGTATTAAGTACAATATTAATATGTATGTAAAGGTAAAATAACCTAGCATATTATCTGAATAAGCTAGGTTATTTTATTTATTTTAATCTATCTACTTCTTAACTAAATCTACAATCTTATTGAACGCATTTTCATTTCCATTTCCACCAACTCTTGTCAACTTATCAAAAGTCTTTTTCTTTACAAATGTAGTTTGTTCAGGTGTTAAGTTGTCACCTACTATCATTATAGGTGATTTCTCTTTTGCTGCTAAACTACTAACTGATAAGGAATCTATTAAATCTATCTCTCTTTTAGCTCCATCTTTTACAACAAATAAATTATTTAAAGCTCCAGACTTATAGAATTCATTTAATACTATTGTATTTGTTTCAGTTCTATCTTTTCCTCCAAGTCTTGTAACTGGTTTATTATTTATTAAATCAGATACTTCATTCTTTAATTTTTCAGAAACTGTACCATTTCCACCAATTACATATGCTTTTGATAAATCCTCTGACTTTATAAAGTCTTTACCTTGAGGTATATCACCTGCATTGTTAGATAATATGATTGGCATATTATTTATTGCAGATGGTGAACTTATACTTATTGCATCTGGTAATCCTTTTTGTCCATTTACTACTGCTACTTGAGATACATCTGATATATTATCTACTTCTTTTGCTATCTTTAAACTAGTTTCAAATCTATCTTTACCTGCTATTCTTACTACATTAACTCCCATGTCTCTTATTTCTTTTTCTAGATTCTTATCTAACGAGTTTTCTCCACCTATTATATACACCGTTTTAGCTTGTAATCTAGCTATAGATGCTTTTGTTTCAGGTGTTAAGCTACTCTTACTACTTAATAATACTGGTGCATTTTTAGCATATGCAAAAGGTGATGCAGTCATAGCATCTACAATAGAATCTGAATTAGCTATTACAACATTATCAGCTCTAGTCCATTTATCACTTATTTTATTTGCAGTATTATATCTATCTGAACCAACTATTTCTTCAACCATTAAAGTATCTGCAACTATAACTTTTCTTTCTTTAGTTACAGTGTTGCCCCAACTATCAGTTACTTCATATTTTACAATATATGTTCCAACCTTGTATGGATTAACATTATTTTGTATTACTCTAACTTTTGAAGTTATATCTTTTATTGGATCTCCTATATCATCTTGGTCTTTAGCTGAAACTCCATTCATCGGGTTAAAGGAAGATCCTTTTCTTATGGTCATAGTATCTGTGTTTATCGTTGGTAAAATGCCTTTATAATATTCTACAGGTTGTATTCTTATCCCACTAAAATCAACTTTTGTTCCACTTGTTAAGGTAAAGCTTTTTGTAAAGTTATAATCTAAATCTACAACTGTACCTTCTATATTATTTGCTAATTTACCAACTATGTTCCATTTTAAAAGACCATTTGGATATTTTTCAGGATTATCATTAACATACATACCACCATTTTTAAGCGTTGGAACTATAGGATTTCCATCCATATCTTTAATTGGATTAGGTAAACTAAAGTATATACCTTTACTTTTTTGAACTGGATCAACTATTTTTTGATTCTTTAATTCTAATGTTGTTAATACTGCAGATTCAAGCTTTTTAAGAGGACTTATATCCTGTATTTTATTATTATTTAAGTATATTGTTCTTAATTTTGGTGCTGTTATATTTCCTAGTTTACTTATGTCTTCAATTTGATTATTATTTAACCAGATACCTTCTAAATTAGGTGATTTAATTTTTTCTAATACTGATATATCTGCTATCTTATTGTTAGATAAATCTATTGTTTCTAAGAGAGGACTATTATCAAGTCTTTCTAAGCATCTTATATCAGTTATTTTATTATTTGCTAATGATATTTTTTTTAAGTTATCAAGTCTTAATTCACCCAAAGGCCATATATTACTTATTTCATTTCCATCCAAATATAATGTTTCAATTGTTGGTGAACTTATTTCAGTTAAAGGACTTATATCAGTTATTTTATTTCCTGTTAACGCCAATGTGTTAAGCTTTTGTATTGGTGCTGTTTTTAAAGGTTCTAAATTATTTATTTTGTTATTTGCTAGTCCTAGTTCAGATAATTTCGGTGCTTCAAGTTTACCTAAAGGAGCAATATCCTCTATTTGGTTATTATTTAAATACAACATTTCCAATCCATGCGCTCTATCATTGCCATTCATTTCTCCTAATGGTGATATATCTGATATATTATTATCTTGAAGCCATATTTGTATGGCATTAGTACAATATTGAAGTCCCTCTATATTTGATATTTCTTTACCTTGTAAATTAATATATTGTAAAGAAGATAGATCTGAATATGTTATGTCTGTATTTGGATCACGATGTAAATTTTCATTCAGTGCTTTCTTTAAATTTGGATCAGGTATAGTCACTATAGAATTTATTCTGTGCTCTATTATATTATTTTCTTTTTGTTCTATTTTTATTTTTTCTCTTTCCCCTATGTCTTTAATTTCATCTGCAAATATGCTCATAGGAACTATTTGGCATAGTAGTGCCGTCGTGACAATTCCTGATAATACTTTCTTCTTCATTAAAATTCCTCCATTAAATAAATTATTTTTATATAATAAAGACTTTTTAATGAATAAAAAGTTCAAATTTTTTTATTTTTATCAAAAATATATATATTTTTTTACTTAAAATTTATTTTAAACATCTTTTATATTATCAATTATAACATTTTTCAAATTACAACTTAAGTTTATATGAGAAATAGTGTAATCCTTGAAATTTACACCTTCAGTAATTACACTATTTTCACATTTTTAATGAAACTATATTTAATTTAGTAATATCGACCCCTTAGCTTAATTTGTTTTGCCTAGATATTTTTGACTCTAAATATTTTATTATAAAAAAATTATTAGTATAAGCCATCTATTATTTATCTGTTTGTATTTACATATCTAAATTATTTAATTTATTGCTTCATCTTTTAACTTTTAATCATATAAAAATAACTATATAATTCATAATCTATTTTTAATTTTTTCTACATTGGAATAATAAATTAGCTCTTTTAATTCAACATTTTTATTATTATCTATATTGATAGCTATGAATTTACTATTTATATACGCTATTTTAAAGTATGAATATTTTTCATTTTTATATAAATCTTTATATGTAGACTTCACTAAATCTCCTTCAAATAATCTATTGCTATTTATATCTGTAAAATCACTACTTAAACTAAATGTGTTTCCTTTTATAATTGTGTTTTTAGGAATTTTGTTATAAATCCAATTATCTCCTATAAGATTTTTTACTTTAAATTTATAAATCATTTTATATTCTCCTTATTTGTATTTTATTGATATCCTATATTTTGACTGATTCCCCGCTTTATCAAATAGAAATAAGATTAAATATTTACTGTCTGTTTTTGGTATATCTATACTAATTTCATTATTTGCTTTATCTATACTAATATTATTTTTATCAATATCATCAATATAAGTTTTATCATAGTCAATTTTTGATAAATTATCTTCTATTTTTATATTTAACTTATTTTCATCATATTCATAATCTACTATTTTAGGTTTTTCTCTATCAATAGAATTTATATCTATATTTTTATATATTTTATTATTTGATTTTGTTTCTATACATATTGTATATTCTCCATTTTCATCTATTTTAAACAAATAAGAATTGTTATTGCTATATTTTCCATTTATTCTATCTTTATCACTATTTATAATATAAATTTTATTAATGTATTTTTTATTTTCTACGAATACTTCCATATCGATAGAGTTTTTTGTAAATCCTTTGGGATTGCATTTGATACTTGTAATCGATGGTTTTAAATCTATTCTAAGGAATGAATAGATTGCTCCACTAGTAATAGTAAGTAGTCCAGTCATTAACAATATATTTCTTTTATTTTTAAATATATTAATCTTCTTTTCTTTTATACCATTATGACTATTACTATACTTAATTTTTGATATACTGTTTCTTGATGCTATATTTAGCCTATGTGATAAATTTGGAATAAATAAAATTCCATACATTTTATTTTTAATCGCTAGTTTTCTTAAATTTAATTTAGCATAATATAATCCACTCTTTACAGTTCCTACTGGGATTTCCATTATAGATGCTATCTCATCATTTTTTAATCCATTATAATACTTTAATAAAATCAAACTCTTATGAGTATCTGACAATTGGTCTATCAATTTTAATATGGAGTCTCTTTCTTCCTTTTTTTCAAAGGTTCTCTCAGGATTATGACAATCATGTAAACTTTTTGTATTCATTAATTTTTCATCATAGTCAACAAATATTCTACTTTTCTGTTTTTTTATCTCTCTCATGCATTGATTGTATGTAATTTTATTTATCCATGCTACAAATAATCTTGGATTTTTTAATGTATCCAATTTATCTTTTACTATTATGAAAACATCTTGAACAACATCTTCAGCTAAATCTACATCTTTCAATATACCAAGAGAAAAAAAATATAATTTCTGATACATTAAATAATATATTTCAGCAAATGAGTCTTCATCTCCTGATTGAGCTTTAGTAACTAATTCCTCTATTTTTTCATAATTCATAAAATACTCCTTGAAATGAAAACTGTATAATTTATAAATTGAATAGTTTTCATTTGTTTTATTAGATTTTCTTATTTTTTCTATTAATTAATACTATACATTAACTAAAAAATATTAATACTACATACACAAAAAAAAGTATACGTTACTTCTAAAATTTATTTTGAAATCTTATTATTCTCTCCATTCATTTTATTGATAAATAAACCATATTTATCGGTAAATCTTTTATCTTTTAACCAATATTATAAAAAAATGTCAATGTATAAAGCCTATTTATTTTTCAACTTTCACACTTAAGATTCTTCTTACTTATAAAAAGTTCAAATATTTTATATTTATTTTTATTTAGTTCAAATCAAGTTGGTACTTCCTAATATTGTTTATAATAAAAATATGAAACTTATTACATAAATATCTATATTATTACATATATTTACCCCTAGATCTGAAAATAAAAAACGTAAAATCATATAAAAAAACAGAGCACCAATTTTTTTAAAGCCTACTTAGGGAAGGACACATTATATATATCAAAACATAAAAATAAAGATTTTAAGCTAAAATTTTGTAGAAATTTGAACTTTTTTGTATATATATTCTCTTATTATTTAAATATAAAATTAAAAAACGGATAAAGGTGGAATGTATATGTTTACAGAAAAAGATATAAATTTTTTAGATGATATAGCAAGAATATTATTAGATCAAGGTATTTTGTGGGGAAAAGAGCTTGAATGGTATATTAGAACAAGCGCTATAGGAATTATTGATATAAAAGATGATGATCATTATTTTGAATTAGAAAATTATGTATTAAATGTCATTGAAAAAAATAGAAAAAAAATGATATTTATTGAAGATCTAAAAACAGGAAATAGATATATATATTCAAAAGCTATTTATGCTGAAAATAAATTAGGTATAAAAAAAGAAAGAATAAGGGAAGCAGGAAAAAAGGGTAGAAAAGTTCAAAAAAAATATTTGATAAGAAGAACAGATGCTACTATAAAAGACTTACAAAAAATAGGATATGAATACGGGTACTAAAATCTCTAGATAAAGTAGATTACAAAGTTTCAATTTCTTAAATTAATAAACTATATTAAACAAAAACTTTCTAATTGAGGAGTTAAAAAACAGGAATTTTATCATTTAAAATTCCTGTTTTTATTTCATCTAAAGATTAGGGTATTTTATTCCATCTATTAAGTTCGTGATAGCCTTATCTGCCATTCCATGCCCAACTTGAACAATTGATTTTATAGTTTTTCTTAATCTTAATACTATACTATCTTTTTGAGCACTTGATATATCCGAAGTTGCTAATACTATAGGAGAATCTTCTTTGGCTGCTAAAGGTGCTACTGATAATGCATCTATTAAATCACTTTGTTTTCTGTATCCATCTTTAGCCATATAAACTTTCTTTGATGTTCTATAGTATTTATTTATAACTTGAGCATTTGTTTCTTGTCTATCTCTTCCTGATATTCTTGTAGCATTCTTATCAGAATCTAACTTAGATAATAAAGTTTGAACTTCATTAGATACTGAATTTTGACCACCAACTATTTCTATTTCTTTACCATTTAATTGTTTAATTGCTTCTTTAGATAAATTATTCTTATCAGTAACTATTATTGGAGATTCTTGGCTTGATGCATATGCTGCTATACTCATAGCATCTGCTTCTCCATATCCTCCAACAACAAATGCTTTATTAGATGAAGAATTTAATTCTCTTGATATAGCAAGAGATGTTTCATATCTATCATTTCCTGATATTCTTTTTATATTTTTTACTCCTAAGCGGCTTAACCCATTCTCAGCCTCTTTAGAGAATTGATTTTCTCCACCTATTATATATATAGTTTTATTCTTTAAGTCATTTGATAATACTCTTAATAACTCTTTTTCTGTCTCTTTATTTAAGCCATTTTTATCAGTTAATAAAATTGGTGCTTTCTTTGAAAATGCTAAAGGTGATGCAGCTAATCCATCTACAACTGAATCCTTTCCAACTAATACAACTGCGTTTGCAAACTCATCTGCATTTTTTGGATTTTGAGCTTTAAATGTATTCTTACTTACTTCTATAGCTGTTTTAAATCTATCATCTCCTGATATATTAGAAACTTGTAAATATCCTAAATCTGTTCCTGAGATAACTTGATATAAATTTCTAACTAAAGAAGCATCTTCATCTGATATTTTTATTATTTCCTCTATTTTGCCAGTAAGCTTATTTTTTATTTGTATTTCAAAAGAAGGCTTTTCAGCAAAACTTGGATTTGTAACTAAGAAATTTGCATTTTTAAATTCTATTTCTTTGTCATTTTCTTTTGCATTAGTAAGCTTAGCAGTTAAACTTGTACCTTTTTCAGTTAATCTTAATCCATCAAATAAATCAGATGCTTTTAATTCACTTCTAGTTGCACTTGTTTTTTCTATAGTTATTACATTAGTTACAACTGATTTTATATCAAAAGGTTTTTTCTTATATCCAATAACTTCGTTAAATTCATTTATAACTGGTTTTGTGAAGTCTACTATGTAATCTCCTGTACTTATAACAACTGGTTTATCACCAGGATTAGTTCTGACTTCAACATCATTATTTGAAACAACTTTAGCTATTTTACCATTTGCCTCTGCAAGTTCTTTTATTTCAGCAGCAGTTTTAAATTGCTCATATTTATAGTCAACTGTTTTTCCATCTACAGTTTTATGACCTTTATCAAGAACAACAACATTAAGAGTGTCTCCTTCATTTAATGCATCTATTTGATTTTTTATTGATACTGAAGTTACTTTTTCAGTCCCAAGTGTAGATGCTGGTACAACTTCTGACACTCCATGATCATTTTTTTGCATACTTCCTTGCATATGTAGTATTTGCTGGTTTATATCATCTAATGTAGCACCAGAATATATGCTATAAACATTCCCTGGTTCTCTTCCTTCTGTTGGGAATAATTGCTCATTTTGAGTGTATTTTTTACCTAATAAATTAGTAACTCCATCTAGAAGAGAGTCTATATTTTTACTATCCCCTGTGTAGATTTTGTTGTACTCTTGTACTTTCAACTCTTGAGTGTCTGCAAATGCAGGTGCAATAGAAGTTGCTACTGTAACCCCTGCCATCATAATTCCTAAACTTTTCTTTTTCAATATTTTTACCTCCGAATATTATATTAATAACATCTACATATTCTTCCAGTATCTCTCACAATCGTTATTCTATCAAATTATTTTAAAGTACAGTATCTTAAAGCTCGATTTTTTTAATTTTTTTTAGAAGTATGGTAATTTTTCACATGAATTATAAATTGCATTCTTCAAAATATAATGAATAAAATAAGAAATAATTTATATTATAATACTCTCTTTTTTATTAAAAATATATGTTTAATATATATACATTAATTATTTGAAGTTAAATAATCCTTGGGTACTTAATAAAAATAAACATGCTCCAACCATTGCTCATTTTTTCTTTTAAATGTGTTGTTTTAGTTGCATTTCAAAATTTTTTTATGTAAAATAAATTTCAATATACAGATTGATCCTTCCCAAGGATATGTATATTCCTAAATTTCTCTTTGTGGCTAGGTAAATTACCTAGTCCTTTTAAAATATTTTTTTGAAGCATTAAAGCTATTCATTATATTTTTTATTCATGATAAGTTTAAGGCTTTTTTAATTATAAATTTAACTTTCTTATTTAAATAATAGTGTTCAATTGAAATAGGTTATTCTAAATAAAATATTCACTTCTTTTTTAATCGAAATATAAAATACTTATTTTTCTGTTAATAGTTTTAATGTACTGACATAGTAACTGGAATAAGTGTGATTTAAGATTAATAAAATATAACTATTTCAGCAGATATATATGTACTAAATTTAAACTTTTATAACACTACTTTTTACTATACATTTTTTTATTTTAAGATATAATAAATATAAAAATTTAAGTACAGGAGAGTGTAAACTTTAATCATGTCTAGAACTTTTGCACATAATATATTCAATGATGATCTAACTATGAGAAATTATTTAGCTTTATATGCATGCATTATAAATCCAAAACTATCTTATAATAGAGCTTTAGCAATCTTTGAAATACCTAGAGATAAAAAAATTAATAATATAAACAGTAAAAATGAAATAATCCATGTGATGGATATATATACTAAAAAAAAATATATATTTACATCAAGGGAAGATTTAGAAATTAAAACAGGTATAAAACCTAAATATGTAAGTATTTATTATAGCAAAAAGTTTAACTTTAAAAATAGATATAAAATCGAAAAAATAGTTGATGATACTTCAAAAGAACAAAAATAAAAAATTTTTTTATGTTCTTTTGAAGTAAACTAAAAAATACTAGAAATTAATCTAGTCCTTCTTAGTTCTCAATTATTGTATATTTTCATATTCCCTAACTATAAGTCTATATTTTTAAATTTAAATCTTATTTTCTATTTTTATTCTTTATCAGCATAAGATAAATTTTTTATATTTTATTCTAATCTTTTACTATCTCTTTATTTAGTATTAAGTACAATATTAATATGTATGTAAAGGTAAAATAACCTAGCATATTATCTGAATAAGCTAGGTTATTTTATTTATTTTAATCTATCTACTTCTTAACTAAGTCTACAATCTTATTGAACGCATTTTCATTTCCATTTCCACCAACTCTTGTCAACTTATCAAAAGTCTTTTTCTTTACAAATGTAGTTTGTTCAGGTGTTAAATTGTCACCTACTATCATTATAGGAGATTTCTCTTTTGCTGCTAAACTACTAACTGATAATGAATCTATTAAATCTATATCTCTTTTAGCTCCATCTTTGACAACAAATAGATTATTTAAAGCTCCAGACTTATAGAATTCATTTAATATTATTGTATTTGTTTCTAGTCTATCTTTTCCTCCAAGTCTATCAACTGGTTTATTCTTTATTAAATCAGATACCTCAGTCTTTAATTTTTCAGAAACTGTACCATTTCCACCAATTACATATGCTTTCGATAAATCTTCTGTCTTAATAAAATCTTTACCTTGAGGTATATCTCCTGCATTATTAGATAATATAATTGGCATATTATTCATCGCTGCTGGTGAACTTATACTTATTGCATCTGGTAATCCTTTTTGTCCATTTACTATAGCTACTTGAGATACATCTGATAAGTTATCTACTTCCTTTGCTATCTTTAAACTAGTTTCAAATCTATCTTTACCTGCTATTCTTACTACATTAACTCCCATGTCTCTTATTTCTTTTTCTAGATTCTTATCTAACGAGTTTTCTCCACCTATTAAATATACCGTTTTAGCTTGTAATCTAGCTATAGATGCTTTTGTTTCAGGTGTTAAGCTACTCTTACTACTTAATAATACTGGTGCATTTTTAGCATGTGCAAAAGGTGATGCAGTCATAGCATCTACAATAGAATCTGAATTTGCTATTACAACATTATCAGCTCTAGTCCATTTATCACTTATTTTATTTGCAGTATTATATCTATCTGAACCAACTATTTCTTCAACCATTAAAGTATCTGCAACTATAACTTTTCTATCTTTAGTTACAGTATTGCCCCAACTATCAGTTACTTCATATTTTACAATATATGTTCCAACTTTGTATGGATTGACATTATTTTGTATTACTTTAACATCTTTAGTTATATCTTTAGCTTTTTCATTAGGGTCAATTAAATTACCCTTATCATCTAATTCGCCCACTTTATCCGTAGCTGTTACACCTTCCATAGGATTAAAAGCAGTTCCTTTTTTTATAATAACATCCGGTGCATTTATAACTGGTTTAAATCCTTTGTAATATTCTACTGGTTGATGTACAGTACCATTAAATGTTACTTCTGTGTTATTAGCTCCTGCTGTAAAATTTTTATTAAAAGTATACGTTAATTCAACTATTTTACCTTCTTCATTGTTAGCTAATTTATTTATATTATTCCATTTCATTAGTCCTGTTGGATAATCTGGATTATCAGTAATATATGTTCCATCATCATTTAAAGTCGGAATTATTATATTTCCATCCATATCTTTAAGAGAATTTTTTATTTGGAAAAATTTACCCTTACTCCACTTTTTATCATTTGTAAAATTTTGGTCATCTAATTCTAATCTCTTCAATGTTGCAGAGTTTAAGTTTTTTAGTGGACTAATATCACTTATTCTATTATTATTCAAACGTATGGCTTCTAACTTCGGAGCATTTAAGTTATTTAATGGGCTAATATCACTTATTTTATTGCTACCTAGCCAAATTCTTGCTAATTTACTGTTATTTAAATTACTTAATGGGCTAATATCACTTATTTCGTTACCTTCTAAAAACAATGATTCTAAATTAGGTAAATTTAAATTAGGTAATATAGTTAAATCATTAATACCAGTAGAACTTAGTGATAGAGTATTTAATTTCGGAAAATTTAAATTGATTAATTGGTTAATATCACTTATCTTATTACCGTCTAAGTACAGTTGGAATAAATTAGTGAAATGAACATTTAATAGTGGAGCAATATCACTTATTTTATTATTGTTTAAAAATAGCCATTTTAACTTCGGAGCATTTAAGTTAGCTAATGGAGCAATATTACTTATTTTATTATTATGTAATCTTAAAGCATCTAGCGTAGGTGCATTCATATGAGCTAATGGAGTAATATCACTTATTTTATTATTTTCTAATATTAACTTTTGTAAGTTAGAGCAATATTGAATCCCCTCAATAGTTGTTATATTTTTATTAGATAAATTAAGTACTCCTGTAATACTTTCCAATTGCCCTTTTGTTATGGGATTATCTTTGTCTTGACTTAACTTTTCATTTAATGCTTTTTTTAAATTTTGATCAGGTATATTTATAACTGTAGAAC
>NZ_JBCIUO010000026.1:0-12159 GCF_039031195.1 Romboutsia sp. MSSM.1001216sp_RTP31141st1_G3_RTP31141_220114
ATATATAACTAAACCTATTCCTGGAAGTAATATAAAAATGAGTAACCATGTAACAGTTCTAGCAGGATCTCTATTCTCAAGTATTATTGACATAGAAATAATCGCCCCAACAATATACGATATGGTTAAGTAGCTTAAAAACAAAAAAACTCCAATACTCATAATTTCTACCTCATCTTTATCTGCCTATACCAAGCTCCCTTGCATAATAGAATAAATATTGTTGTGCAAACCCAGCCAAATTACCAAACTTATCAATAGCATAAGTTCTCATTTTAGGTAAGCTTATATCTTCACTTACATAAAATTCTTGCATAACTCTTTTTACCCATACATCAACAGGGAAAGTATCATACTTTTGCATTCCAAATAAAGCTATACAGTCAGCTACCTTTGGGCCCACTCCATTAAATTTTTTTAATTCTTTTATGCAATCATCAGTACTTAAACTTGTATATCCAGATATATTTTCATTATCTTTTATTACACTCTCAGTTGTACTTTTTATGTATTTATCTCTAAACCCAGTCTGACATGCTCTTATTTCTTCTTGCGAAGCTTTGTTTAATTCTTCTGGTGTTGGAAAAGCATAATAATCCTTACCTCTATAATTTCCAATATAAGTTCCATAATTTCTTGATAGATTTTCTATTGCTTTTTGTATCATTGGGATCCTATTATTAGAAGATATTATAAATGAAATTAACATTTCCCATCCATCTTGTTTTAATATCCTTATACCATAACCAAACTCAGATGCCTTATTTAAATGTTCATCCATGTTTTTTAAAGTATTTTTTATATCTGTGTAATTTGTTCCTAAATCAAAGTAATTATACCAAATCTCTTCAAAATCCTTTAAATTTGTATTATCTAAGTATATTTTATTGTCTTTTTGAGATACATTTATCACTCTACCTTTTGCAACTCCAGTATATGAGTTATCTGCTTCTTTATGCCATCTAAAGCATTGCCCACACTCAAATATATGCTTAGGATTAAAATCTGCTACACCTTCTAATATTACTGTATTATTTTCTTCATAAACCTTCATTTATATATACTCCTTTTTTATGATTATTCTTAATAATACTAATTTACCCATATTTTATATAAATTAAATCTTCTTATACTCTATCTATCAAATTTTTCCTAAAAATTCTAGAGTAGAATTTAAATTTTTTTTCTGATAAAATACAAAAGATATTATTTTTAGAAGGTGATTTCATATGAAAAATAGAGGAATATTTATTGCTATAGAGGGGCCTATCGGTGTTGGGAAAACTACTTTAGCAACTATACTTAATGAACATTTCGGTTATACTCTTCTTAGAGAAATTGTAGAAGAGAATCCTTTTTTATCAAAATTTTATACTGATATTAAAGAATATGCTTTACAAACAGAAGCATTTTTTCTATTTAATAGGGTAAAACAATTAGAAGATATAGAAAAAAATCAATTAAATAAGTCTCATGGAGTTGTTAGTGATTACCATATAATAAAAAATCTTATATTTGCTGGTATAACACTTGATAATAATCAATTCCATAGATATAAGCAAATGTACAATATATTTGTAAATGATTTGCCTCAACCAGATATAGTTATCTACTTAAACTCTAATACAGATGTCTTAATGAAAAGGATAGCTATGAGAGATAGAAGCTTTGAAAGACAAATGGATAGAAATTATATACATGAGCTAAGCACAGAATATAAATATTATTTTAACCCTTTATCTATAAAGCATAACTTTGTAGGTAAAGAGCCATTGATAATTGAAATAGATAATTCAAACCTAGATTTCTTAAATAAAGAAGAAGATAGACAATTTATAATAGATAAAGTAGAAAATGCAATAAAGGCATTAGAAGGAGAAACAGCATGTTTAATTTAGTAAATCAATGTAATAAGCCTCTAAATAGGGACTTGTTCATAACAGTAGCAGGAAATGTTGGTGCAGGAAAGTCAACTTTAACAAAGATAATTGGTGAAAAATTAAATTTTGAAACTCATTTTGAAAAGGTTGATGGAAATCCATACTTAGAGGATTTCTATAAAGACCAAAAAAAATGGGGATTCCACCTTCAGTTATATTTCTTAGCACAAAGATTTAAACAACAAAAGGAAATAGACTGCAATGGATTAAACAATATACAAGACAGAAGTATATATGAAGATGTAGAAATATTCGCTAGAAATTTATATGATAATGGGAAAATGACTAAAAGAGATTATATAACTTATAGGGATTTATTTAATGACATGGTTCCTCATCTTAGAAGACCTGACTTAATGATATACTTAGATGGTTCTATAGATACTATAGTTCATAGAATCGGGCTTAGAGGTCGTGAAATGGAAAAAGCCGTTGATATAGAATATTGGAAAAATCTTCACAACAGATACGAAAAATGGATAGCTGAATATGACCAATCGCCTGTGCTGTATGTAAATATAGATAAAGTAGATTTAGTAAATAATCCAGAGCATGTAGACATGTTATGCCATGAAATAAAGAGAATTTTAGGAATGTAGTATAAACTGCATTCCTTTTTTATATGGACGATCTTTAGTGCAGTATATATTTAAAGTAAACTATTTGATAATATTTTAATAATATTAGACAGTTACATTTTTCAAAAATATTAATACTATAAAAAATAATATTATTTTTATAGTATTAATATTTTAAAAGGTGAGGTGTTTTAAATGGAAGATTCTATTCAAATTATAGCAAGTAATAACTTACTTATAACTTTTTCAATTATTGCTATGACCGGTATTGTCTGCAGTAAATTAAGTGAATCATTAAAAATCCCTGATGTTGTTTTATTTTTACTAGCAGGTATTTTACTAGGACCTTATTTTCTTGAAATGATAGATCTTAGTTATTTTGAACTAGAAAAGCAACTTATCCTTACTTTCGGTTCTGCCTTCATACTTTATTTAGGTGGAAAAGAGATTAATTTAAAAATATTAAAAAATGTAAAAATAACTGTTTTTTTACTTTCTACATTAGGTGTTATTATTTCATCTATTTTAGTAAGTCAATTTGTAAAATTTAACTTTCAAATTCCTTTTATTACGGCTCTACTCATAGGTTCAATAATTTCATCTACTGACCCTGCTACATTAGTACCTATTTTTAATAAAATTAAAGTTAAAGATAAGGTGTCACAAACAGTTATAAGTGAATCGGCATTTAATGATGCTACAGGGGCTATTTTGACTTCTGCAATTGTTACCATTTTACTTTCTGGTAAGTTTTCTTTGACACAAAATATATGGGATTTATCCATAATGATTATTGTAGGTTCTTTAGTTGGTTGTATTACTGGTATTGTACTTTTAAAACTAGTCAATGATAAACCTTATGGTGTTTTTAAGGACTTTGCTCCAATAATATCTATCCTTTCAGTTATTATAGCTTATGAAATTGCAACTAAATTTGGGGGAAGTGGATATATGGCTTGCTTTATAGTTGGAATAATTACGGGTAATAAAAAAAATTTCAAAATTTGGCTATCTCAAAAATCATACGATGCCGATTTTTATGTTGCTGAAACCCTCGGAACTTTATGTCGTATGGCTATATTCATTATTTTAGGTAGTCAAGTTGAATTAGTTGTATTATCAAAATATTTCCTACCATCATTATTGGTTGTTTTAGCATTTATTTTTATAATAAGACCAATCTGTATTCTAATATGTGCTCTCCCAGACAGAAAAGCAATGTGGACAAAAAAAGAATTGTTATTTATGATGTGGGTGAGAGAAACCGGAGTTATACCTGCTGCACTTTGCGGTATAATTTCTACTATGAAAATCCCTGGTTACGAAATAATCTCTTCTATCACATTTATGGCTATCCTAGTTACTTTAATAGTTCAAGGTAGTACAACTAAGCTTCTAGCTAAAAAACTCGACTTATTGGAATATACTTCTAATAATAAATCTCCTAACTTATAGTATTATTTGAGTGACTAAACTTGCTTTACTTAATAAACAATTGATGTTCACATTATAAAAGAGTGTTCATATGAACACCCTTTTATAATAATATTCCTATTAAAATAACTGCAGTAATTACTTGTAAAGTACCTACGAATAATCCATATAAAGATACTGCCTTACCTTGTTTTACTAAATCTTTTATATTTACTCTTAATCCAATAGCTGCTAATGCTATTATTTCTAATTTATTGCTTAACAGTTTACAAATATGAGATACCTCTGGAGATATAATGCTTGTAGAAAATAAAGCACATGTTATAAAGAATCCTAATACATACCAAGGAACCTTTATTTTGCCCTTTTTAGTATCTTGTATCTCTTCTTCTACTATTTCAGTATTTGATTTATTTTTTAAATGACCAAAAGTGAATACTACAACTACTAAAAGTATAACTCTTACTATTTTAAATATAGTAGCTAAATCTTTTACATGCTCACTTACCATAGCACCACTTGCAACAACTTGCCCTACTGATTGTAATGTACCACCTATTATAGCTGATGTTTTTACAAGTTCAAGATTGTATAACCAATCTGATATTAATGGAAGTAAAAACATTAAAAATATTCCTGTGACATTTACTATTGTTATAGCTATACCTTTATCCTTATCATCAGCTTCAATGACTGGAGCTGTAGCTGCTATAGCAGATGATCCACATACCGCATTACCTGCTGCCATTAGATATCTAAAATTTTCTCCAAATCCTAATTTTTTTCCTATATATAAAGCTCCTATTATAGTTATAGCCATTTGAATTACTATAAATAATATACCATTGAATCCTAATTCCATTAGAGTTGATATACTTAAAGTTGCTCCTAATAATACTATAGAATACGATAGTAAATCAGTTTCTGAGAATTTATATCCTTTATGAAATACTTTTTGATTTAAGAATAAGTTACCTACTAACATACCTAAAAATATAGATATAGTTGCTGCTCCAATTTTTGGAACTGCCTTAGCAATTAACATACTTGCTAAACCTATTAATACTGATACAACTAAACCTGGTAATATTTCTTTTACTTCTTTTATATATTGAAATTTTTTATTATTCTTTACTGCTCCTTTTGAAATATCCATTTATAATACCTTCTTTCTTTTCGTCCTCGTCTATGTTTTTAGTATACATCTATCCTATTCATAAGTAAAATAAATAATAAAAATAATAATCATTAATTTTATTAATAGCTATTTATGATATAATAATTATTAAGACAAATGAAGTTAAACTATACATTTTTTAGAATTGGAGGATTTAAATTGCTAGAAGAATTAAAGACTTTTATTTCAGTCGTAGAATTAAAAAACTTTACTAAAGCTGGTGAATACCTAAATTTATCCCAACCTAGTGTAAGCACTCATATAAAAAATTTAGAAAGTTACTTTGGTGTAGTTCTTATAAATAGATCTATAAAACAAAAACATATTTTTATAACTGAAAGTGGATATATATTGTATAAAAGAGCTAAGGAAATTTTAAATTTGGTAGACCTTACATATATGGATGTTCGAGATACTTCAAATTCCTTTAAAGGACATATAAAAATTGGTGCTAGTTTAACTATAGGAGAATATCTTCTTCCTCAATTTTTAGCTAGTTTTTCAAAGAAATACCCTGATGTAATAGTTGAAGTATTCATAGAAAATACTACTGTTATATGCAATCATCTAAAAGATCTTAATTTTGATATAGGCTTAATCGAAGGTACTTCTATATATCCTGATTTTAATCAAGATTATTTCCTAAAAGATAAAATGGTTTTAGCTACACCTTTTGAATATGAACTTAATTCTAGTAATTTTTCTTTTGATAAGCTAAAAGATCAAAGCTGGATTGCTCGTGAAGAGGGTTCTGGTACTAGAGAATTTATGGACATGTTTTTAAATAATAATAAAATCATTCCTAAAAATATAATTACTTTTGGTAGTAACTATGCAGTAAAAGAAGCTGTTAGAAATGGTATAGGAATAACTATTATATCTGACCTTGTTACAAGCCCTGCTGTTAAAAATAATGAAATATCAGTAATAGATATAGATGAATCTTACTATAGATGTTTTTCTTTAATTTTACCAAGAAATATAACTACGTCTAACGTAACTCAAGTATTTATTGATGAGTTGAAAGAGTATGTATCTAATATAAATAAATAGTATATTTAGTAGTTTTAAACATAATATTATATCTAAAAAAAATTTAAATACATCATTAAATGACAAATTACTACAAGTGGTCCATAGTATACTACTATTGATTAAAATTTTTTAATGGTGGTCAAATTGTGGATAGATTCAAAAATTCAAATAAAATATTCATAGTTATAGGCATAGTTATATTTTCTATAATCGTTTCATTTTTCACATCTATATTTTTGTTATATTTTATAGATGAATTTTTAAGAAGTAATTGGCAATATCAATTATTTGAAGATAATAAATCTTATATTATGCTTAGAAATTATATTATGTTTATGATTTTGTTGGTTGAAATAACTCTTATATCAATATTTTATAAAAAGACTAGAGATTAATCTCTAGTCTTCTTGTTTATATTACATTCCTATTTCTTTAAATTCTCTACTTCCTGGCTTAACTAGTTCTATATTTCCTTCTTTACATAAAGGACACTCATCTGCATCATGAACTTGTATATCTAATTTTATAGCGCTATATATTGGCATTCCTATATCGTGGCTAGTTCTGTTTGCTATACAAGCAACACCTATAACTTCCCCACCTAACTTTTCTAAAGCTTCTTTAGTTTCAATTGTAGACTTACCAGTTGTTACAACATCTTCAGCTATTATTATTTTGGCCCCTGGCTTAACTTCAAATCCTCTTCTTAATTCCATTACTCCGTCTTTTCTTTCAGTGAATACTGTTTCTTTATTTAATTGTCTTCCTAATTCATAAGAAACTATTACTCCACCCATAGCAGGCCCAACTACTAAATCTATATCTAAATCTTTTATTTGCTCAACAACTGTACTTAATACCGCTTCAGCATATTGTGGATATCTTAATACTTTTGCACACTGAACGTATCTATTGCTATGCTTTCCTGATGATAATAAAAAATGTCCTTCTAATAATGCTTCACTTTTCTTTAATATTTCTACTACATCTACTTTACTCATATTTATGCCCTCCAAAATTTATGTTTATTTAATAATTCCCTTTTAATTTAATTGTACCTTTATAATATTCCTCTTATTTCATCTAAGATCTTTATTCCTTCAGCTTTCATAAACTTTTCTATGCCATCTATTATCTCAAGCCCTATTTTAGGATTTATAAAGTTTGCTGTTCCAACTTGTATACATGTAGAGCCTGCCATTATAAATTCTATGGCATCTTTAGCGCTTGTTATTCCTCCCATTCCCATTACCGGAATATCGACATTTTTGCTTACCTCATGAACCATTCTTAGTGCTATTGGCTTTATTGCTGGTCCTGATAATCCTGCATATACATTGTCAAATACGGGCTTTCTTTTGTGTATATCTATTGCTAATGCTTTGAATGTATTTACTAAAGATACTCCATCAGCACCTTCTTCTTCACATACCTTTGCCATTCCTACTATGTCTTCTGCATTTGGTGATAATTTTATTACTAAAGGTAAGTCAGTTATACTTCTTACTTCTCTTACAACTTCTCTTGCCACTTCGTTTTTTATTCCAAAAGCCATTCCTCCAGCTTTAACATTTGGACAAGATATATTTAGCTCTATCATATCTATTGGTTGATTATTTAATAATTCAACACCTTTTATATAATCTTCTAATGTTCCACCACCAACATTAGCTATTCTTACTAAATCTAATTCTTTAAAGAACTGTATTTCATTATCTATAAATCCTTGAACTCCTGGATTTTCTAATCCAACGCTATTCATCATTCCAGATGGTGTTTCCCATACTCTCATACCAGTGTTGCCATCTCTCTTTTCTAAAGTAAGTCCTTTACTACTTACTCCTCCAAGCTTTTGTATATCATAAATTTCGTTATACTCTTTTCCGAACCCAAATGTTCCAGATGCCATTACAACAGGATTTTTAAAATCAATTTTACCGAATTTCACTCTTAGATTAGCCATTAAATATCACGTCCTCTCCCCAGAATACTGGCCCATCTTTACATGTTTTTTTATTTCCAAATTGAGTTTTACAAGTACATACTAAACATGCACCAACCCCACAAGCCATATGATTTTCTAATGATACCATTATTTTAGTACTCGTACCTTCTGTCATTTTAACTAGTTTTTCCATCATCGGTGTTGGACCACAAGTTAATATGTAATCGTATTTATTTACATCTAGTATATCTGTTACAAATGTATTTCCTGTTGCTATATAAACATCATTACAAACTTCTTCATACTTCTCTTTTAGTATAGCTTCATTTCTAAATCCTAAATATGCATCGCAGTTATCTAGGTTCTTAGCTACTAAGTATAATGGTGCTACTCCAATCCCTCCACCTACTAAAGCTATTCTACCTTCTACTTTTTCATATCCTTTTCCGTATGGCCCTTCTAGCTTTATAGTATCATTTACTTCTAATTTGCTTAATATTTCCGTTCCTTCCCCTACAACTTTGTATAAGAATGTTATTCCTTCTTCATCTATATCATGAATGCTTATAGGTCTTGAAAGTAATGGGTATTTATCCCATGCCCTTAACATATAAAACTGCCCCATTTTACCTTCAAATTTGCCTTCTACCTTCATAAGGTACATTCCTTCGCCTACATATCTATTTTCAATAACTTTATACATGTGATTCTCCCCTCATTTGTCATATGCTAATTAAAGATTTTGTACTAACTCTAATTCTCTTTCTAATACATCTACATTATTTTTTATCCCTAGTAATTTCATTATTAGAGCCATTCTTACAAACATTCCGTACTTTGCTTGTTTAAAATATACAGCTCTTTCATCATCATCTACATTAATATTTATTTCATTTACTCTTGGTAATGGATGCATTACTAGCATATCCTTTGATGCATTCACCATTTTAGCTTTATTTAGTATATAGTAGTCTTTTAGCTTTTCATACTCTTCTTGATTTTCAAATCTTTCCCTTTGAACTCTTGTCATATAAAGTATATCTAATCCTCCAATAACTTCATCTAAGTTATTAGTTTCATAGTAAGCATGACCTTGATTTTGTATTTCTTCTTTTATATATTGTGGCATCTTTAATTCATCTGGAGAAATGAATACAAACTTAGTTCCCTTGTATCTAGCCATTGCTTTTACTAAAGAGTGTACTGTTCTTCCATTTTTTAAGTCTCCACATAATCCTATAGTGTGATTTTCTAAACTTCCTTTAAGAGATTTTATTGTTAATAGATCTGTAAGTGTTTGAGTTGGATGTTGATTTCCCCCATCTCCAGCATTTATAAATGGTACTTCCGCATACTTTACTGCCTCATTAGCTGAACCTGCTATTGGATGTCTCATAGCTATCACATCTGCATAACATGATACTGTCCTTATTGTATCTCCTAGAGATTCTCCTTTTGATACAGATGATGAATTTGGCTCTGAAAAACCTACTACACTTCCGCCTAGTCTATGCATGGCAGATTCAAAGCTTAATCTTGTTCTTGTTGATGGTTCATAAAATAAAGTTGCGAGTAATTTTCCCTCACATACACGGGAATATTTTGCTGGATTGTTTATTATATTTCGAGATAAAGATAGTATCTCGTCTATTTCTTGTATTGAAAAGTCTTCTGGTTGGACTAAATTTCTTCCTTTTAATAACATTTTATTTTTCCTCCTTGTCAGCCTCTCTGGACTGAATTTAAAAGCATTTTTATTTCTGATTGAATTCTAGCACCTTTTAATATTTATGTCAATATGTTCCATAATTATTGTTTCAACAAATATAATGACACTATTTCCTAGTTTTAAGTATTAATTTATTTTTAAAGTAATTGTAATGATGATTACTTTAAAAATAAATTAAACTGATCAGTTCCTAAAGTATAATTTAATTAATTTTTCCTATGTTATATTTTTAGTTTATTTTACTTAAAATAAATTGGTATTAGATTTCTTAATAAAGATATTTATTAGTTAGACTTCAACAGATGTATTTAAGTATATGGAAAATTTTGTTTATATAAATCAATCGTTATGCTAAACTTTTAATTAGATATAAATTAGAAAGGAGATTTTATATGATAAGCGAAAAATTATTTTCTCAACTTAATGAACAAGTTAATTTTGAATTCTACTCTTCTTATACTTACTTAGGTATGGCAGCATATGCAGAATCTATTGACCTAAGTGGTTTTGCTAACTTCTTTAGAGTTCAGGCTCAAGAAGAGTTATTCCACGCAATGAAGCTATATGATTACATATTCCAAAAAAACGGTATGGTTAAATTAGAAGAAATAGCTAAACCAGAAAATGATTATGAGAATATATTAGATGCCTTCCAAAGAGGATACAACCATGAGCAAGTTGTAACTAGTAGATTCTATGAACTTGCAGATACTGCTAACGAAGAAAGAGAACATGCTACTATAAGTTTCCTTAAGTGGTTTATAGATGAACAAGTTGAAGAAGAAAATACCTTTAATTCTCTTCTTAAAAAAGTTAGAAGATGTGAAGGAAATACAGCTGCTTTATATATGCTAGATGAAGAGCTATCAACTAGAGTTTTCACACCTCCTACTAATGCTTAAAATCTAAGTAAAAAAATATTACTGGAATTATTAATTCCAGTAATATTTTTTATCAAAATCTATTTATAAAACTCTTTTTGCTGTAACAAATGTTGATGAATAGTAAGATGAGTTTATATTCGCTGTTTCAACACTTTTACCTGGCTTAGGCGAGTGAATCATTGTTCCTCCACCTACATATATTCCAACATGACTTACATTTCCAGTCCCATTAGTTGAGAAGAATACTAAATCACCTGGTTTAAGATTAGATCTACTTACAGTTTGTCCGTATCCAGCTTGAGCACTTGACGATCTTGGTAATGATACTCCTGCTGCATTTCTATATACATAAGATGTAAGACCTGAACAGTCAAAGCTATTTGGACCTTCTGCACCCCAAACATATGGTGACCCTAACTTAGCATAAGCTAAATTAACTACAGCTTGAGCAGCTGATGTATTACTTGCTGGTGGATTGTAAGAATCATTTTTTTCTTGAGTTATCTTGTCAGCTTGTATATTGTTTTCATTTGAACTAGGTTTTTTTATTGTATTTAATTCACTATCTGTGCTACTGTTTGAGTTAGCATTCTTATCAGTGTTTAAAGAATTATTTTTGTTGCTATTCGAGTTAGTATTCATACTAGTGCTTGAAGAATTATTTGTATTATTGTTTACATCATTATTATCTGTATCGTTATTGCTTAAGTTAGTATCAACAGCTGCACCGTTTAAATTTTGCTTATCTTGAGCAACTTGTTCTTCTATAACTGGGGCTTGATCAGAAATATAAGATGCCTTAACATACCCTTCATCTTCACCTTTTTTAACTTTTACCCATTCACCCTTGTCCTCTAAAACTTTAAGTGAACTTCCTAAATCTAACTCATCTATTATATCAGAGTCTGTATTTGCTTCTTTTCTAAAGTTTACCTTGTTTTCAGTAGTGTACCCATGAGCTTCTTTTATATCTACAAATCTTTTTGGTAACCAACCCTCTTCACCATTGTCAGATATTTTTACCCACTCACCTTGAATACCTAAAACTTTAAATTCCTCTCCAGTGTAAGCTACTTTTTTAACTTCACCTTGTTTTCTTATCTTTACAGCTACTCCATCTTTAACAGTTGCAACTTTATATGAAACATCTTTAAATTCATCTAATTTTAAAGTATTTTGTTTATCTTCTTTTTGCTCTACGTTTGCTTTTTCATCTGCATTGGCAACTGAGTTCATTGATAATGCTACAACTGATGCAAACATTGGTACTAATATTTTCCTTTTCATAATATTTCTCCTCCAAAAACTGACCATAATTTATGGTTACTTTTTACGTGAAACTTATACGGATAAAATACTAATACACAAGATTTAATAATTTTTGTAAAACTTGTAACTTTTTTGTAATCTATTGTTACCAACTATGTAGTATTATTT
>NZ_JBCIUO010000027.1:0-11819 GCF_039031195.1 Romboutsia sp. MSSM.1001216sp_RTP31141st1_G3_RTP31141_220114
GAGTAGAATATTTCTGACTTTATGCCTCCATATAACGTTGATGCAAATGTATTTTTATATTTACCATATACTAAGTACATAGCTTCAAAAGCATCTTTTCTAACTCTAGGATTCTTACTCTTTAAAAATACAGAGTAATTAGAGTGTGTAAGTTTAACCTTATTACCTTCTTCATCTTCTATTTCTGGAAATTCTAAGTCTGCAAAAGAAAACATATCATATACATCTTCTGATACTTTAGTTATGTCAGATGCTGCAGCTAATATTTCTTCTTCTGATTCACTTAATGTATGTGGCTTTTCTCTTAAAATTTCTTTTATATGTTTTTCATAGAAAGATAATTTTTCATCCTTCATAAATTCTTTTAACTTCTCCTCTTCTATGGCTATTATTTCAGGTACCATATAAGATGTAGCTGTAGATAATTCAGTAGCTAACATATCTGTTTTTGTAGCTAAACCTTGATTTTCATTTATTCTTGTATCCTCATGTTGCTTCATATGAGTATATACATATAAGTTTTGTAAAAGTCTTGATGCTTGTTCTGATATATTTAGTGCGTTATATAAATTCTCAAAACTCTCTGCTAGCTTTCCTTTGTATTCTTTAGCCTTTTGTATAAGTTCTTTAACCTTACTTATGTCTTTTTCTACTGCATCTTTATTCTTATACATCTGCTCTAAATTCCATTTGAATTTATCTTCTATTTTACTTCTATCTAATCCCATAGATTTTCTCCTTTAATATATTAATTTTTATCTAGAGTTTATGGTTCTTAAATCTAATATTCTTATTACACTATTAATGTAAAAATTTTTATACTAATATTTTGAGTAAATATTACCTAATATATACTATAAAACAGATACTAATATAGCACCTTCAGATGTGAACGTTCCCATTATAGGACCTATCTCTGCTATTAATACTTCTTTGAAGTTTAGATTTCCTTCTACTATGCTCTTTATTTTTTCTGCTTTATCTATACAATTAGCATGACCTATTATAACTGTTTTTTCATCTTGGTGTCCTACATTGTTTTCTACATACTCTAAGGCTTTTTTTATACTATTACTTCCGCCTCTTGCTTTGTCTATAGGTTTAACAAGACCATCTTCTATTTTTATTATAACTTTAAAGTTTAATGCATTTATTATCTTTCCAGCAACTTTGTTTATTCTACCACCTTTTATTGCATTTTCTAATGTTTCTAAAGCTCCAAAGAATACAATTTCTTCTTTGTATCTTTCTATGTGCTCTAGTATTTCATCCATATTTTTACCAGCATCTATAAGTTCGCTGCATTTTAATATCATTGATGCAACCCCAATAGACCCACTTGCACTATCTATAACTTCAATTCTTTTATATGGATTTTCTTCTAAGTACATTTCTTTAGCTAAAACAGCATTATTATAAGTGCTAGATAGCTTAGAAGTTAATGTAAATACTAAAAGCTCTTCATCATCACCTTTATAAAGCTCTAAAAATCTATCTGGAGATGGACTTGAAGTTTTAGGTAATTCTTTACTTTCTTTCATTTTTTTATAGAAAGTTTCAGAATCTATATCAATTCCCCCTATATAACTATCTTCTCCAAAAGCTACATTTATTCCTACTACATCTGGTCTTGCTCTATCTAATACTTCCTGTGGAAAATCGCATGATCCATCTGTTATTATTCTTATTTTTTTTGTCAATTTATACACCTCAACCTAAATTTTTAATTATACTTATTCTATATTATTTTAGTGTAAATAATCTACACTTATTATATTTTTTAACATATTCAATTCTTTTACTAACTCATCTACTATTATTCTTCTATCATGAACTAGAAAAAAGCTCAATTTCCAAAGGGATTCTCCCTCAGCTTCTATATCAATACTTTTAACTTCTATTTGAGATTTTTTAAAGATTGAATATAGCATAGATATACTTCCCATGTTATCTATAACAACATTAAAAATAGTATATTTTTTTCTAAAAAGTATTTTGTCTATATTCTTCAATATGTATAGTGTTATCATAACAAATAGCCAAGCACTTATACTTAAGACATAATATCCATACCCTATTGTTATACCAATACATGCAGTTGCCCATATACCTGCGGCAGTCGTTAATCCTCTTATTCCATTTGAGGTTTTTAGTATAGCACCTGCACCTAAAAAACCAATTCCTGATAATACCTGTGCAGTTAATCTTGCAGGATCAACATTAGCATATTCTCTATAATCAAAAAATAAATACAAAGATGTTATTGCTGTTATACATGAGCCAACAGATACTAAGATGTGTGTTCTAAATCCTGCAAATTGATGTGACTTTTCTCTTTCAAGCCCTGTTAGCCCCCCTATAACTAACGCTATAAGTAACCTCAGAATCACTTCTTTATGGTCTGCCACTCAAATCCCCCCCTATTTCATATAAACAATATATAAGAAATATTTATACTCTAAAAATCTCCTCTATATTCATTATCGTTGTGTAATATATTTATATGTGTCGGGTAAGCTATTCGTACTTTGTTATTTCTAAATACAATAAGTATCTGTAATTTAGTATCTCTAAGTGCATTAAAATACTTATAAGAATATACTATACCTGTTATTGTATATTTTGCTCCCACTGGACTATCTTCTATATCTGTTACTCCATATACATTAAAAGGACCTTTAGGTTTACCTGATGGTAATTTAAATAGATAATTTTTATATTGTTCATTCATTATATTGCATACTTCTTCTAAAGATTCTAGCACCTTCATTGGATCCTCTTCATAAGGTACCCTTACATGTACTACAACCCTCATTCTCTCCTTGCTAAAATTTCTTATGCTACTTATACTACCATTTGGAATAGTAATTCTTTTTAAATCCCAATCCCTTAAACTAGTGCTTCTAACTCCTATTTCTTCTATAGTTCCTCTAAAAGTTTCATTTATTATTACAAAATCTCCTACTTGCATTTGCTTTTCAAATAATACAAAAAATCCATTAAATATATCTTTTAATATACTTTGAGATGCAACCCCTGCTAGTATACCTACTATACTAGCACCAGTAACTAATGTCCCAAATTTAGTTATATCCACTATTTGAAATTCCCTTAATATGAGAACTGTACTTGTCAAGAATATGATGTAATAAGAAATTGATGATAATACGCTACAAAGGGTATTTTCGTATCTTACATCAAATTTAGTTATTTTACATATCTTGTTAAGACTATATTGTATAAGTTTCAATATTGAATATGATGCTGCTATAATTGCTATTGATCTTAAAAAACTACCTATCATAATAAATATCATCCTTACAAATTAATTTTGTTATTAAATCATATAATTATTTAATATTCTCACTTTGTACTAAACATATACAATATTAAGGATGAACATATGATTTTTGAGTATAAAAAAACCCACTTTAATGTGGGTTACTTATTACTCAAATTCATATACTTATTTATTAATATATCTATCTTATTACTCGTATCGACTATCTCTTCTTTAAATATCTCTGGATATTCTATATAAGTATTAATCTCATCTCTTAGTGCTTCTATTTCTTTTTTTAATGCTTCTAACTCACCATTAGCCATATCATCACCACTATTACAAATTTATATAATTTCAATTATATAATAACAAATAAAACCATTATTTGTCAATATTATAGCGGTAAAACGTTATTTTTTAACCAATTTAATTTTATTTCATCAGTTTTCTTACTGTACGAAAATATTTATTCTTAAATATTAGTTATTAGTTGACAATCAAAATCATTATTGATACAATTTAAGTGATAATGAATTTCATTAGGAGGTATAAAAATGACTGTTTACGATTTAAAAGTAGGTCAAAGAGGTACTATTAATAATATAAATGGAAACGAAAAATTAGCTAAGAGATTATTAGCTTTAGGATGTATAAATAATACGGAAATAGAAGTAAAAAAAGTTGCTCCTTTAGGAGACCCTATAGTAGTTAGATTTAGAGGATTAGATCTTGCTATAAGAAAGTCTGACGCTAAAAACATTACATTAAAATAAGGAAGTGATAAAATGATTAACGTTGCGTTACTTGGAAACCCTAACGTTGGTAAAACTACGGTTTTCAATCTGCTTACAGGTGCTAACCAACACGTTGGTAACTGGCCTGGAGTTACTATAGATAAAAAAGAAGGTATTTTAGAAAAAGATATTAATATAGTAGACTTACCTGGTATTTATGCTATGGATACTTTCTCTAATGAAGAAAAAGTATCAAAGAGATTTTTAGAAGAAGGAAATGTAGATGTTATAGTAAATGTAGTTGATGCATCTAGTTTATCTAGAAACCTTTACTTAACAACTCAACTTATGGAATTTAAAAAGCCTATAATACTTCTTCTTAATATGGTGGATGTAGCTGAGGCTAAAGGAATTCATATAGATGTGGATAAACTATCTAGAGAACTTAATATGACAGTAATTCCTATAATAGCTAAAAAGAAAGAAGGAACTGATAAAATAGCTCCTGCTATAAGAAAAGTCGCTAACAATAAACCTAATTTTAAGACTAATTTCGGATCTGAAAGTGAAACTTATAAAGAAATAGAAGATATATTAAGTAGATGTTGTAATCTACCTCATAACAATAAAAAAACTATCACTGATAAAATAGATAAGTTTGTATTAAATCCTGTTTTAGCTTACCCTATATTTATAGCCGCACTAATGTTATTATTCAAATTTACATTTGATTGGGTTGGAGGTCCTTTACAAGAAGGATTAGGTGGTTTAATAGAAACATATGTAGCAGGCCCTGCTGATGTTTTATTAGCTAATGCTAGTCCTTGGTTTAGATCATTAATTATAGACGGTATAATTGGTGGTGTTGGAGGTACTTTACCTTTCTTCCCTCTAGTATTTGCTTTATTCTTTGGTATGTCATTCTTAGAAGATAGTGGTTATATGTCAAGAACAGCTTTCTTAATGGATAACATAATGAGAAAAGTTGGCCTATCTGGTAAAGCATTTATACCTATGGTTATGGGATTTGGATGTTCTTCTCCTGCTATAATGGCAACTAGAACATTAGAAAGCGAAAAAGATAGAAAAGTAACAGCGCTTATAGCTCCACTTATGACTTGTAGTGCTAGATTACCTATATATGCATTATTTGTTGGTATATTCTTCCCTAAAAATGCTGCATTAGTTACTTTATCTCTTTATTTATTAGGAATTGTAGTAGCTATAATAATAGCTTTTATATTAAATAAAACTGCTTTTAATGCAGAAGTTGAACCTTTTATACTAGAACTTCCTGAGTATAAATTACCTACTATAGGTTCTTTATTTAAAAATGCTTGGAGTAAATCAAAAGGATTCTTAACTAAAGTAATTACTGTTATGTTTGCAATGTCAGTTGTAATTTGGGTTTTATCATCATTTAACTTCAGTGGATATACACCAGATTTAAATAACAGTTTCTTAGCTTATGCAGGACATTTAATAGCTCCTATATTTGCACCATTAGGATTTGGTGATTGGAAAGCTGCTGTATCTATACTTACAGGTCTTGGAGCTAAAGAAATAGTTGTTAATACTATGGGTGTACTTTATGGTGATTTAAAGGTTGTTTTACCAACAGTATTCACTGCCCTTAGTGCATATGGATTCTTAGTGTTTACATCATTATATACTCCTTGTATTGCAGCTCTTGCTACAATGAAAAAAGAGTACGGAAGCAAAATGATGTGGATATCATTTATATATCAATTTGTAATTGCATGGATTGGTGCATTTATAGTTAGAATAATCGGAGGAACTTTATTTGCAGTAGAATCTGGTAGCTCAATTGCGGAACTTGCAGTTGGTGGATTAATAATAGCTATATCAGTTATATTCATATTTAGAAAGTTTACTTCTAAAAATGTATCTTCTGGTTGTAGTGGATGCTCTGGATGCGCTAGTAGCGGATCTTGTCCATCACAAGTTAAAAGTAAAGCTAAATAGAAATTAAATATAATTTAGTATAAAAATATAAAGGGTGAATCTTAGATTCACCCTTTATTTATTAAAAATTAACTTGTAATTTTACTTCTTTTCCACCTCTATTTACTGTAATTTCAGATTTATCCCCTAAAGAATATTGATATAAAGCTTTATTTAAATCTGACATTGTACTTACTTTATCATTTCCAACTTTAACAATAACATCTCCTGCTTGTATACCTGCCTTTTTAGCTGCACTGTTGTCCATAACTTCTACTACATATACGCCATCTTCTGCTGCTAAATCAGTTCCTGTTGATGCTTCAAACATTTGTAAGTCTGCTCCACTTATTCCTAAAGTAACTTTTTCAAAGTTACCATTTTTTATTATTTGTTCTACTATTGGTTTTGCTGTATTTATAGGTATTGCAAATCCTAAACCTTCTGCCTGTGATGCCTTAGCTGTGTTTATACCTATTACTTGACCTTTTTCATTTAATAATGGTCCTCCACTATTTCCTGGATTTATACTAGCATCTGTTTGCATAAGCCCTGTCATGTTAGATTTTTCTGTTTTGATAGTTCTATCTAATCCACTTATTATACCTTGTGTAACACTCTTTTGGAACTCAAGACCTAATGGATTACCTATAGCTATTGATATATCTCCAGTTCTAACATCATCACTATTTCCTAATTCTGCTGGAGTTAACCCTTTTTTATCTACCTTAACCATTGCTAAATCTAAATTAGAGTCATTCCATAATACTTTTCCTTGTGATGTAGATCCATCATTGAAAAGTACATTAACATCTGATGCTTTACCATCTGAAACAACATGCGAATTTGTTAATATGTATCCATTTGCATCAACTATTACACCTGTACCAACCCCTTGGCTTTGTGTAGGTATAGCAAAAATATTATTATTATCTATCGTTGTTGTTGTAATTCCTACTACTGATGGCATTGCTTTATCAGTTACGGCATGATACACATTTTGACTTTTCCCCTTATTATTCACAACTATTTGTGTAGAATTTTCTTTTGTTGAACTTACTAAGTTATTTTTCATCAATACTACTGTGAATAAACTACTTAATACCCCAGTTATTATACAAACTATTACTATCAATCCTATGCCTTTCTTATTTGACATATAAATACCTCCCATATATTAATCATAATATTTAGTTTTTACTTACTTTATATTGTTTATACTTTTAACTCTATAATATTCTTAATACCTATATACTTTCGATTCAATAGATAAAAAGAAATCATCAGTAGATAGATAACTATTTACTGATGATTTTATTATATTACTATATTCTTAACTTAACCTTAACTGATTAAAGTCTTTTTTCTAATTCTTCTTTTTCTTTTTCAAATCCTGGCTTGCCTAAAAGAGCAAACATATTTTTCTTATATGCTTCAACTCCTGGTTGATTAAATGGATTTACCCCTAATAAGTATCCACTTAATGCACATGCCTTTTCAAAGAAGTAAACAAGATATCCAAAGTTATATTCATCTAATTGAGGTATATTTATTATTAAGTTAGGAACTTGTCCATCTGTATGAGCAAGCATTGTACCTTCAAACGCTTTTTTATTAACGAAGTCCACTGTTTTACCTGCCAGATAATTTAATCCATCTAAATCTACATCAGCTTCTTCTATAGTTATATTTCTCTTTGACTTTTCTACATTAAGAACAGTTTCAAATAATATTCTTTTTCCTTCTTGAATATATTGACCCATTGAGTGTAAATCTGTTGAAAAGTCTACTGATGCTGGGAATATTCCTTTGTTATCTTTTCCTTCACTTTCTCCATATAATTGCTTCCACCACTCAGCTACATAATGTAATTGTGGCTCATAGTTAACTAGCATTTCTACATCTTTGCCTTTTCTATGTAAAATATTTCTGACAACTGCATACTGATAACTGTAGTTAGTTTTTAAATCTGATGCTTTAAACTCTTGTGATGCATCTTGAGCACCCTTCATCATTGCATCTATATCAAGACCTGCACAAGCTATAGGTAATAATCCTACTGGTGTTAATACAGAGAAACGACCACCCACATCATCAGGTATTATAAATGTCTCGTATCCTTCTTCATTTGCTAATTGTCTTAAAGCACCTTTTTTAGCATCTGTTGTTGCATATATTCTTTTACTTGCTTCTTCTTTTCCATATTTCTTTTCTAAGAAATCTTTAAATATTCTAAATGCAATAGCAGGCTCTGTTGTTGTACCTGATTTAGATATTACATTTATAGATACCTCTTTATCTTTTATAACATCTAATAAGTCCATCATATATGTTGAACTTATATTATTCCCTACATAATATATTTGAGGAGATTTTCTATCTTCTCTTTCTAAATTGTTTCTAAAAGAATGACTTACCATTTCAATTGCTGCTCTAGCTCCAAGGTAAGAACCCCCTATACCTATAACTAGCAATACATCTGAATCTGACGTTATCTTGTCGGCTGCTTTTTTTATTCTAGAAAACTCTTCTTTATCATAATTATTTGGAAGTTCTACCCATCCTAAAAAATCATTTCCTAAACCAGTTTTTTCATGTATCATACGGTGTGCTGCATCTACATACGTTTGCATACAATCGATTTCATGTTGTTTAAAAAAACCTAATGCCTTACTATAATCAAACTTTATAGTTCCCATAAACGTACCTCTCTTCTTTTTTTAGTATAATGAAATTATAACATAAAATATAGATTACATTAATAAAAAAATAACAAGTAAATTATTTATTCATATACATATTATAATCATATTTTACAATCTTAGTATAATTTCTATTTATTCATTATTTATACTATTATATTTATGTATTTTTTTAATAATTTTACAGTTTAATAATTATCAATCGTTAAAATTTTAACCATAATTTATAATAAATTCTATTTATCTATAAAAAAATACTATGAACTAATTAAATTCTAGTTCATAGTATTTTTACTTATATATTCGAATATTTCATTATAATTTTTTCTGCACACTTTATTCCATCTACTGCAGCTGTAACTATACCACCTGCATATCCTGCACCTTCTCCACATGGATATAGATTTTTAACATTTACAGACTCTAAAGTTTCCTCATCTCTAACTATTCTTATAGGAGCTGATGATCTAGTTTCTACACCTGTTAAAACTGCATCATGCATAGCAAATCCATTTAATCTTTTATCTAAAGAAATTAATGATTCTTTCATAGTCGTAGTTACAAACTCCGGAAGACATTCTCTTAAATCTACAAATTCTATTCCTGGCTTATATGATGGTTCTACACTGCCTAATGATGTAGATACTTTATCATTTATAAAATCTCCTACAAGTTGAGCTGGAGCATTATAATTTTTTCCACCTAATTCATAAGCTAACCTTTCATATTTTTCTTGGAAATATACTCCTGCTAATGGATCATCGCTTCCAAAGTCTTCTGGAAGTACATTTACTAAGAAAGCACTATTGGCATTTACTTGGTCTCTTGCATGTTCACTCATACCATTTGTCACTACTTCAAATTCATTAGATGCTGAGGCTATTACAGTCCCTCCTGGGCACATACAGAATGTATATGCAGTTCTACCATTTGATGCGTGATCTATCAGTCTATAGTCTGCTGCACCTAATCTAGGATGATTATAATATTCTTTGTACTGAGACTTGTTTATTAATTCTTGAGGATGCTCAATTCTTGCCCCTATAGCAAAAGGTTTTTGAATTATTTTTACACCTCTTTTATTTAACATTTTATAAGTATCCCTTGCACTATGGCCTATTGCAAGTATTATGACTTCTGACTCTATTTTTTCTACATCATTTATTACTACTGATTTTATTTCTCCATTTTCAATTTCAATATCTGTAACCTTAGCATCAAACTTAACTTCCCCGCCAAGTCTTATTATTTCATTTCTTATATTCTTAACTACGCCTTTTAATATATCTGTTCCTACATGTGGCTTATGAGAGTATAATATTTCATTTGGAGAACCAAAATTAACAAGCTCTTCTAGAACTTTTCTACATCTTATATCCTTTATCCTTGTAGTAAGCTTACCATCTGAGAAAGTTCCTGCTCCCCCTTCCCCAAATTGTACATTTGAATTATTTTTAAACTTTCTGTTAGTCCAAAAATTATATATATCTTTAGTTCTTTGGTCTACGTCTAGCCCTCTTTCTAAAAGAAGTGGATTATATCCTCTTTGTGCTAATAAAAGTGCTGCAAATAATCCAGCTGGACCACTACCTATTATTACAGGTCTATTCTTTAATTTTGCTTCTCCTGTTTGAACACCTATATATCTTGTCTCTTTTAATTTTATTACATCTTTTATATTAGCTTTTATTAATTTTTCTTCATTTTTAACGTCTACATCTACAGTGTATACAAAATCAATCTTTCCTCTTCTTGCATCTATAGATTCTTTATATATAGTATACTTTATAAGGTCTTTTTCTTTTATTTTCAATTTTTTTAATATAAGTTTCTTTAATACTGATATATCTTCATTTATGCTTATTTTTAAATTAGATATTCTTAACATAGTTTTCCTCCTATTTACATCTTAATAGTTTGTATTTTTACTTTATATCTAAAAATACATTAAAAACATTATAAAAGCTAGGGTATATACCTAGCTTTCTATAAATATTACATCTATATTCTCTTTTTCTAGACCTTCTTCCCAAATTTCATCTAATATAAACTCTTTTATATCTTCTTTTATACTTGATTTTTCTAATTTTGGGTTTAAATTTTTTACTAAAGCTAACATATCCATTGATTTACCTATTCTCTCTACATAAATAGGATTAACTTTAATACTAACTAATTTTAGATCACATATAAATTGTTCTTTATCACTTAAGTCTATTCTATCGTCGTATTTATAAATTTTAAATTCTGCTACACCTTCAAAAGGTGTTATTTCTTCTATACCTGCTAAATTCATATTGTTAGTCCTTTTTAGTTATAAGTCCTCTTATAACCTTCATATTGTTGAATATTTTCTCTAAGAATATTTCAGCTTCTTCATTATCATCTAAAAGAGCTATTTGTAATTCATCATTTTCAGATATCCCTTTATTTTTACAGTATTCTTTTCCTATTTCTATTAATTCATTTTTCTTATCTTGAGATAAGTCAAATTCCTTATAATCTATTATTATATATTGTTTAGTTTTTTGAACACTAGATTCATTATATCCTATTTCTATATGATAAATAACCGCATAAAGGTTATTTGGATTTTCTTCTCCATTATACACAGGAACTGCTGGATTAGATTTTATGTAATTTGTTGATACGGCAATTGCGCTTCCTAACTTAAGACTCATACATGTACCTCTTTCTGTATATTTTATATCTTTATTTTATACATTATTTGAACATATTAAAACCTTTTTTAATAAAAAATATAAAATTTATACAGATATATTTATATTTTTGAATAAAATTTTAGGAATTATATTTAAATATAATTCCTAAAATTTTAGTTTATGCTTTTTATTAAGATACTTTAAGATCTTTATATCTTTTTCCTAATGTACTAGGGCTTATTTCATACTTCTTAGATATTTGAGCTTGTGTTATACTTTCTCCAGCATTTTTCTTTATGTGGTATTCAACAGCAGCTGCCCATCCATTTTCAGATCCTTTAACATCTGAGTTTGTTTTTGTATACTCTTTCCAGAATGATACACAAGCATCTATATGCTCAGCTTCAACATTTTGTCTAAGGACAGAACATACTTTACAATCATCTTCTTGTCCTTCTTCAGAAGTTAAAGC
>NZ_JBCIUO010000028.1:0-11628 GCF_039031195.1 Romboutsia sp. MSSM.1001216sp_RTP31141st1_G3_RTP31141_220114
GTAGTTCTCTTATTCGCTTTATTTCTTGATAATTTGCCTCGAAAAATAAACTTTCATCATTATCACCAGTTATATACTTAGTTATCTCTTTCAAAGTTTTTTTCTTTTTAGCTAATTTCCTTTTCTTATTATGTCTTCCCTCTTTCACGTGTAACCTCCTTCCATTTATCTATATTTTATTTTATAAAAAAAATATAAATAATAGCAATTAATAATAACTATTTATATTTATTATTAATTGCTAATTCTATATATCTAAACTAAAATAGATTTTAATTTGCTTACAAATACTTTAGAGAACACATTTTGAGATACACCTTTAGATACTAGTTCAAGTAACTTATCCTCAGTTAAATCAACAGGTCTAGGTATAAAAGCTTCTTCTTGAAATACTCCCCTTCTTGTTATGTCTTTATAATAAGCTAATCTTATTTCTTCTTGATTTAATCCCTTTATAAATATTTTTTCAATACTGTATACCTCACTATTTTCTCTTATCTTAGCTTGTTTTAATATCTTACAATACTTTGTTTCTATTACTTGTGATTTACTCATTTTCTTACTCCTTATATATAAAAATAACGTGATTTTAGAGTTTTATTTACTGTAAAATCACGTTGTTTAAATTACTTATTTACTTTTCAATTGGGTCTATCTTACCTAACTTAAGCAATATCCAATATATTATATAAATTGCTCCTATTATTATTAAACCATAGAATCCTATTTTCAATAATAATACTACTATTTTGCCTGCTCCTCCAATAATGAACTCAAATAATGCATATACTGCACAATAGCATAGCAGGAATGTAAATCCTATAGGTAAACATCCATAATAATATATATTAAATATTTTATTTATTCCTATGAATAGTCCTATGGCTAGTACTAATACTAAACATTGTAGTAAAAAATCTATTATCCCTATCATATTTAAGTTTCTCCTTATTATTTATTTTTAGTTTTTTATACATTCTTCTATTAACTTTAAATCTTCTTCATTCGTAATTTTAAATAGTTCTTTTGTTTTTCTTATTGCTTTCTTTTTTGTATCTTCTGTTATATATATTGCAATTGCTCCTAATGCTACTGTTATTGCAGTTAAATCATCTCCATATCCAACAACTGGGATAGGGTCTGAAACTAAATCGATAGGTGCTATGAAATAACCTAATGCTCCTAATATAGTTGCTTTAGCCTTTAATGGTATATTTGGGTCTTGTAGTGCATAAAACAATAACAATACTCCATATATTACTGATATTCCAGCTTTTGAAAATACATCTTTTATTTTTTCAAATAATGAATCTTTTGAATACATACTTATATAATTAAACTTACTCATAATCTTAATCCTTATTTTCTATTGTTTTCAACTCATATTTATTCATTAATATTTTTATCCATCCTTCTGTGTACCCAAGTTCTCGACACATCTCCTTTAAAGTTTTTTTACCTTGATTTTCTTGTATGTATTTTTCTATGTACTCGCTGGAATATAGTTTCATAGGAAATGTTACTTGTTGTCCTTTGTAATACTTATGTAGTCGTCTTACTATTTCTTCTCCTAATATGTCTACCATATCAGCATATATTCCCTTGTAGTATTTTTTATCCTCTTTCATATTCCACCTCCTTTTAGCACCTTTTTAAATAATAACCATTATTTTTTTTAATTTCATTCTGATTTTCTCTTGTAAAATCTTTTTTAAAATATACAAAAATAGACGTGACTCCGTATTTTTACGAAATCACGTCTTATATATCTTTATTTGAATATTTATACATTGTTCCATTACCCAATGTAAAAGAATATTGTGGACATAATTCTAAAGCTTCCTCTATATTCACATTATCAACAATTTCTTGTATTATTTCCTCTTTAGTAGCTTTATTTATCCACATTTCAATTATAGTTTCTTTGTCAAATAACTTATCCACATAATATTCCTGTTCAAGTCTTTCTTCTAGTGTTTCCTTAGCATAATCTTTTAAGCCCTCTTCCATTCTGTAAATTATATATTCCTCTAATTCTACATAACTATTTATTTTAAGTTCTTCTATATATTCTTTTACTTTTTTTACATCTATTTCTCCTATTTTTAGATTATGCCAAGCAAAAAATATTACTATGTCTTTATCTAGTTCCTTTTCGTTTTTTTCCTCAATTAGCTCTTTTAGCTTATTTTGATTATCAATTAGGTATTCTTTTAATTCCTCATCTTTTAGAGTCTCCATTATTATTTCTATTTTAGTTTTTGTATCTTCATCTATACCATTATATTTTTCTATTAAAACCTTTAATTCTCTAAAAAATAATTCATTTAATATATCTGAATTTTTATTTATCATCATGGCTTTCTCCTTGCTCTTTAGTATTCATGACTGAACATCATAGTACTATAATCCCCACTATCAATTACATATATCTTCATTTCTTTTTTTATCCCAATGTTTTTTATTAGAATAGTCTGCGTGAATTCGGGGATTTCTTGTTTATGTTTTATTCCCAACATTTGTTGACCTTGTTCTTTTAGCTGAAACACTTGTAAGTAGTCTTTCTTTACCTTTAGTTCTTCAATCATATTCCACATTAGTAGTTGTATCTCTACTGGAACCTTCTCTGCTACTTCTCTTGTTAAGTATCTTTGTTTTGAAAACATAACCTATTCCCTCTCTATCCTTCAATTATATGTCTTAGTTTTTTATGACAAACTACTATTATTGAAAAATCACAACTCAACAAAAATAAAGCTAAAATGTATTCAGCTCCTTTTATATCATCTATAAATTCTGCTGTAAGTCCTTTTAACTTTTCTTCTTTAAAAAGTTCTATATTATCTTCATCTAAAAATACTACATAACCTCCTAAATCATCTTCTGTTCTTTCTTTTCCATAATGTCTTTCTAATATTATTAGATTATCATTTATCACTTCCTTTACTTGTTGTGGTAGTTCTTTGACTAACTCTAAGTCTTCCTCTTTCCAAATATAAATTGCCATCTTATTTCCTCCTTATATTTTTGTACACAAAATGAGGTATATGTAGCTTACATTGCCACATATACCTCACTACGTATTTCATTATTATTATATATATTTATTATTTATTTCGTTTCAGTTTTCATTTATAAAACAACTTATAACTCATTACTACTCCTACATCTTATTTTCACAAATGTTTATTACCATTGTATCTTCCTCCTTATTTTGAAAACAAAATAAGCTAGATGAAGTATTTTTCCTCATCTAGCTTTTATCATAGTTATAATATATATTTAAAATTAGTTTTTGATACTGTATATTTTCTATAATATTCTATTTAGCTTGTACAATATATTTTTTTATAATATTATTGAATTAAAATATTTAAGGAGATGATATTGATGAATTGGGAATTATTCGAAAAAGAATCCACATCTTATTTAAATTCTACATTTGGAAATGATAGAATTTCATTCCAACTTCAGGGCTCTCATGATTCTACTGTAGCAGATATTAAAACCTATATAGATGGTAATTTTAAATTTTCTATAGAGGTAAAAAAGAAATCTGCACAAAGTGGACAGTTTGTACTTTTAGATAATGGAAATCAATTTATTTATAGTCCAAAGAATAAATCTGATATAAATGAATTTTCTAGATTAATTCTTGAATATATGAATAAAAATTATAGTACATATAGAGATGTGTCTACTAATGCTTTAGAGATTGCTCTTCCACAAAAAATATTTGAGTCTTGGATAAAAAATCACTATTTAAATAAAGAAGTTAAGTATATAATTACTAACAATGATAGTAATTATATCATATTCCCATTAGACAAGTATGGTGAATATTTTAATATTAAAGCAAACTTTAGAATTAAAGGTAGTGGCTCTAGTAATATGCCTAAATCTGACCAAGAAGTTTTCTCAAATTTAATTAAGGATAAATATTGTGATAATGAAATTACTTTCGATGGTAAGAAAGCTTATTGTATAATTGATACAGATATTCCTGACAAATCTAAAATTTTCTGTAATAAGAATAATCGTAGGTACCAACTAAATAAGATTTCACCTAAAAAATATGAAATTCGTAAGTTGTCTAATACAAGAAATGCAAATGTTATTTTCTCAATAGAGCTTATTGCAAATCAGTTTGTTGATGACTTAAATAAATTTAAAAGTGAGTTTAAGTAATCCTTATATATAAAAAGTAAAGGATGTGAAGTTATTTCTACATCCTTTATTATCTCATCAAATCAAATGCTATTTGTTCAAATGTATTAATCTCATTGGTGTTATTTTCGTAAACTATTGTATCTCTTCGATCCGTATTACTATCTATAGTCATATCTCTTAACTCTTCCAAACTACAAATTTTTCTAAGTATACCCTCTAAAACTGGAATTGCAACAGTATTTCCTAACTGTTTATACACTTGTGATTTTGTTATGCTATTTGGAAACTCAAATTCTTCTGGATATCCTTGTACCCTTAAACATTCTCTTGGAGTTAATTTTCTTACATGACCATTAACTAAATATGCACCAGTTCTAGATCCTGAACCTCCTCCTTGTGCTGACAATGTTATTGCATGACCTTTTATACTATATATTCTATCACCCTGACCACCCCTATTTATAGTCCCAATTCTTATAGGTTGGTTTTTTACTGTACTTTCTAATTTTGTTATCTCTTCTTCTGTCTTAAATACGATATCATTTCTATTTATATGGTAAGATTCATCTACTAAACTTTCATCTTCAAGAATATCTGCTAAGTGAGTTTCTTCCCTAATACCTCTCGGGAATTCAAATGTTCTAACATTTAATCTGTTGTGAAAAGCTACAAAATATATTCTTTTACGAGCTTGTGGTACTCCAAAGTCACTAGCATTTAATATTTCATAAAACACTTTATATCCTGATTGTTCTAACATTTGACTCATGGTTTCTAATGTATTTCCATTTGCATGTCCTCTTAAATTTGATACATTTTCCAAAAATACAATACTCGGTTGATGTAAATTTATTATTCTTATTATTTCAAAAAACATGGTTCCTCTAGCATCATCAAACCCCAGTTGATTTCCACTTATACTAAATGGTTGACATGGAAAACCTGCACACAAAATATCATGTTGAGGTATATCCTCCTCTGGAATTTTAGTTATATCACCATACAATATATCCGTATTTTCTATATTCTGAATATGATTATGGATATATGTTTCTCTAGCGTATTTATCTATTTCACTAACAAATACACAGTTCGCATTATACTTAGTTAAAGCGATGTGAAAACCTCCCATACCCGCAAATAAATCTATAAAGTTTATATTGTCATTAAATACCCTTGTCATAATTTAATCTCCTTGATTTTATATTTTAAGGACACTAAATTCTCAATTATTATTTATCCTTAATTTTTATATTACAATTTCAAAATCGTGCTCCGTTACTTGTGATACGGTTCATTATTATTTATTCTAAACGCTCTATAAACTTGCTCTAAAAGTATAAGTTTCATTAACTGATGAGGGAAAGTCATCTTAGAAAAAGATAATTTATAATCAGCTCTCTTCAATGCTTCTTCACAAAGCCCTAAAGAACCTCCTATAACAAAAGTTATATGACTATTACCTCTAACAGCTAACTTGCTCATAGTATCTGCTAATTCTTCAGAAGATAAATTCTTTCCATCAATAGCAAGTGCTATAACATAACTATTACTCTTTATTTTTCCTAGAATTTTTTTACCTTCCTTTTCTTTAACTATTAACATGTCCTTTGGGCTTAAGTTTTCTGGACATTTTTCATCATCTAATTCTATTAGATCTAGTTTACAATACTTAGATAATCTTTTTGAAAATTCTTCTATTCCTAATTTTAAATACTTTTCTTTTAATTTACCTACGCTAATAACCGTTATATTCATAAGAATTCTCCTTTATTCTCTTTATTTATGTCTTTGTAAGTAATATTTATTTAACTTTGTATATATCTGAAACTTCTTCCCTTAATAAAACATCTAAATTAACATCTTGTCCAACTATTATATCATTTTGAGTAAGTATACTCTTAGATGTCTCATATGCTAGTTCTGGGAAGTTATTTTCTTTACTTAAATGAGCTAATAATATTCTTTCCGTTCCGTTATTTATAAGCTCAACACAGAATTTAGCTGCATCTTCATTTGATAAATGCCCTTCCTCTGACATCACCCTCTTTTTTAATGAGTATGGGTAAGACCCCATCATAAGCATATTAGGGTCATAATTTGATTCTAATATTACTAATTTTGATTTATATAAATGTCTTCTTATATTGTCATCTATATATCCTATATCTGTAGCTATAGACATCTTATCATTCCCTGTGTAGAAGTTGTATCCTACTGCGTCCGATGCATCGTGTGGTATTGAAAATGGTCTTATTACCACATCTCCTAAAGAGTAAGTTTTATCATTTTCAAATACCTTCATATTGTTACTTTCTATATTTCCTAATTTATCTTTCATAGCACACCATGTTTTTACATTTGCAAATATAGGTATATTATATTTTCTAGACATTATCCCTGCACCTTTTATATGGTCTGAATGTTCATGAGTTATGAATATTCCTTTTATTTTTTCCATGTTTATTCCTATATCATCAAGTCCTGTTGTTATTCTCTTTCCACTAAGACCTGCATCTACTAATATTCCTGTATCTTTATACTCTATATAATGGCAATTTCCGCTACTTCCACTTCCTATTGAACAGTATTTTAGCATTTATTCACCTCGTCTTCTCATTGTCATAGATTATATTATACCAAAAAACTCAAGCATTAAATAATTATTTAATGCTTGAGTTAAAATTTACTTGTATTCTTTTATAATTTTATCTATATCTACACCTTTATCATTCCATAACTTTACAAACTCTGCACTACTTACATTTTTGTGCATATATGTAGAGTAATATTCCTTTAAAGTATCAAAAAATACCTTATCTCCCACTTCTTTTCTTACTTCATGGAAAGCTAAAGCCCCTTTAGTATACACATTTAAACTATATTCAATTGAGTTTGAATACCCTGTTACTGGTTTAAATATATCTTCACTACGATAGCTTCTAGCCTGTAACTCCATATTGTCTATTAATTTTTTAGCTAGTTTATCTCCATATTTTTTTTCAAAGTATAATATTGTAGAATACTCTGTTAGTGCTTCATCTATCCAAGGTTCACTTATTTCATTATTTCCAACCACTGAATACCACCATTGGTGCGCTGTCTCGTGTGCAATTACATATTCTAATAAAAACTTATCTCTCTTATTATACAAGCTTTGATCTATCATTATTAAAGTTGGGTATTCCATACCTCCTATAAAAAAGTCGCTTGCTATTACAGAGTATGTATCATATGGATATTTCCCAAATAATTCACTAAATATCTCCATAGAACTCTTTGCGATATATGTAGCATCTTTAGATAATTCTTCATTTAAATTATATGTATTAATATTCACTTCATTATATTTATCACTATCAACATGAAACTTATCACTTAAAATAAAAGCGAAATCTCTAACTTGTCTTGCTTCTACTTCATAAAGAGTCTTATCACTATCAGATGTCTCCTTTACTACCTTCCCTGTGCATCCCATTTTATACTTTTTAGGCAAAAGTATCTTTAAATAGAAGTCGCTTGTATCACTATAAAATGGATCACCTACTGTTTCATAACTATTTAAATTCCATCCGTTGGCATCATTGACACTAGCTATTGGAAACCAATTGGCTACATTTACTGTGTTTTCTCCATACCCAAATCTACCTTGTGAATTAGGTATTTTAACATTGTATTTCATATCTATAGATACTTTATTTCCTGGCTTAATTGGATTTTTTAATTCAACCTCTAGTATATCATTCTTATCACCACTTACCTTATAGGCCAATTTTTTACCATTATTTAGTATGTTTTTTAAATCTATATATCCTTCATTAAATCCATTTGGATATGCTTGTTTCATTTCAGATTTTTCAAAAGGTGCAAATTCACTCTTTGAAAAGGCATTTGGATATATATGAAAATATAATTTGTCTAAAGTGCTTTTTGTATTATTTACATACTCTATATTTTGGTTACACATTAAACGTTTACTTTCATCATCGAAGACTACATCTATTGTATATCTATTAATCTCTTTTTCATTTGCTAGGTTAGCTGAAGGTATTCCTTTTTTATCATTGTAAAAATATACTCCTCCACTGGCTACTAAAACTAATGCTATTATTCCTACTGATAATAGCTTTCTTACTCTTTTAGTAAAGTTTATTATCAAATCTTCTCCCCCCTGTTTTACATGAATAATTTAAAAGTTTTTTTGCAAGATAAATTTATATAGCTTTTTATGATATAATTCTTCTTGATAATTATGTAGGCTACATTTAATATCACATTTTTATGATATAATTTAAAGCGAGGTGATAAAATGTTTTTTAAAGAACCTAATGAGGTTGACTTAGGTGATACATCCATTCCAAATATCTTTATAGATATATTTATGCCTATGGCGGACGGGTTATACGTTAAAGTTTATCTCCTTGGATATAAAAATGCTTGTGACCCAAGTTCTAATCCTAAGTTTAACAATAATTCTATTGCAAAAGACTTAAATATCCCTCTTTCAGATGTGTTATCAGCATGGAAGTTTTGGGAAAGCAAAAATATAATTAAAATGCACAAAAACGAAGGCCTTGATGAATTTGATTATTCTGTTGAGTTTTTAGATTTAAAGAAACAGTATATAGAAAATACCACTGTTAATACTAAATCTATTAAATCAAATACAGACTCTATCGTTTCTGTTGCTGAAAACCCAAGCATTAGAAAGATGTTTAACTCTATAAATCAAATTGTAGGCAGACATCTTGACCCAGGTGAAAAAATTAGTATTTTAGATATAATGAATAAATACAATATGAATCCAGATATGATTGTTTATGCTTATGAAAATGTAAAAGAAAGAACTGGTTCTTCCAAGCCTGTTAAATATATTGAGAGTATAATTAGAAACTGGTATGATAGCAACTTATATACTCCTGATGATGTTAAGGTTAGTTTTAATGCTAGAAGTGAAAGATATACGATATACAAAACTATATTTAATGAATTAGGATTCTTTAGACAGCCTTCTAGGTCTGAAAAAGAAACTATGGATATATGGTTAGATCAATTTAATATGGATATTGAATTAATTCTTGAAGCTTGTTCTAAGTCCAAAAATATTTCTAATCCTTCTATAACATACATTGATGGTGTTATTAAAAGTTGGAATAATAAAAGCATAAAAAATCTTCAAGATTTAAAGATACAAGAAGAATCAAGAAAATTAAAAGAAAATGTTGGTAAATTTTCCTCTAATAAGACTTCCGAAAATTATAAAAAGACTAAGTTCCATAACTTTAATGAGACATTCACTCAGTATAGTCCAGAGGAATTAGATAGAATTATCGAAAAAAGTCAGAAGGAAAAATTTAGGTAGGTGATTAGATGAACGAAAGTAAAATAAGAGAGATCCTGCTAAAGTACGAGCAAAAAAGAGATGCAGATGAACTTGACTTAGAAAAGAGAAAAAAAGAACTTTATACTCGAATACCAGAAATTCAGCATATAGAAGATGAGATTAGTAAAATTGGACTTAAACTAGCTAAGGCTGTTTTACTTGACCCTAATTCAAGAGAAAAAATAGTAAAGGAATCTAAAGAACAAATGGATACTCTAAAAGCTAGAAAATCTCTTCTTTTAAAAACTCATGGTATACCTGAAAATTATTTAGAGATGAAGTATGATTGTAATTACTGTAAAGATACTGGTTTTACACCAAATGGTGAAAAATGTAGTTGTTTTAAGCAGGAAATAATCAATGAAGCTTACAAAATGTCTAATTTAGATAGAGTTTTAAGTAAAGAGAATTTTGCCAATTTCAATTTTGATATATTTTCACCTGTAAGACCTGAAGGTGCTGGTATATCACCTAGAGAAAACATGCTTGATATATTCTCTATTTGTGAAAAATTCGTATTAGATTTCGATAAAGATAATGGTGAAAATTTACTTTTCTATGGTTCTACTGGATTGGGAAAAACTTATATGTCTAACTGTATTGCCAAAGATTTATTAGATAGAGGATATGTAGTTATATATCAAACATCTTTTAAAATCCTAGAAATTATTGAAGACTATAAGTTTAGAAGAGATCCTAATAATAAAATGGCTAATGAAAATTATAAAAATCTATTCGATTGTGATTTATTGATAATAGATGATCTTGGAACTGAACTAAATAATTCATTTACAAGTGGTGAAATTTTTAATATAGTTAATACTCGATTGGTATCTGGTAAAAAGATAATAATCTCTACAAACTTATCACCTAATCAAATAGGAAAAACTTATACTCAAAGAACTTTATCTAGAATATTAGATAAGTTTAGGCTTATAAAGTTTGTTGGTAATGATTTAAGATGGGAAAGATATAAATAGGAGAAAAATATTATAATATTTTTCTCCTATTTTAGTATTATTTATAGTTAATTCTGATCATTTTATTATAGAATTTTTTATAATTACTATTTAGATTTCTTTTTGCTTTTTATAAATAAAGATGCAATTAAACCAAGTAATGATATAACAGCTACGCCTATAAATAAGTGAGCATAACCTTGATTCATAGTGTATTGATACGCATTTTCTATGGCTGGTTTAGCTTTATCTAAACTTGTTAAGTAATTACTTTTTAATGCTGCAAAATCCATATTAGGATTTACTGACATAGCATGTTGTATACCATTGAGCATAGACATCATAAAAGATTTAACTGTTTCAAATATATTAGTAACATCTGCATTTTGTAATTTATTCATCATATCTGCTGATGCTGTACTACTTCCTAATGCACCTCCTGTTATCCCTTGTATATGTGGCATTACTTTTTCTATTGCACCTGGTACATTTCTGCCTGCATCTGATACGAAGTTTATCAGTAAGTTAGGTGATATAGCTACACCTATAGAGCGAAGTAATGAAACTGTTGATTGCCCCATTGATATTTCTTCTGGTTTAACTAAACTCATCATTAAATAATTTACAGGTGTTCCCATGGTAAATCCCATACCTATGCCCATAAATACTAATCCTATAGTTAAGTTTGTGAAATTGGGATGATTTGCAGTTATAACTGCCTGATATAATACACCGAATATATTAGCTAAAAATCCTAGTAATAATAATCTCTTAACACCAAATTTATCTATAAACTTACCACCAAGTGGAGCTGATATACCAGTAAATACAGCAAATAAAGTTACTATATAACCACCACTACCTCTTTTTAATTTTAATACATTTTCAGCAAATTGTGGTAAAAATACAGTACTCATAAGTCCACATCCCACTATAAGACTTATAAATAAAGTTAATGCTATTTGCTTATTAGTAAAGAAACTTAAGTTTAAGACAGGGTCTTCTGCTCTTTTTTCTATATATATAAATATTGGAACCATTATTATAGATATTAATAAATATGGCCAAACATCTAATGTCTTAATTGAATTTCCAAAATCATAGAATTTAAGATTT
>NZ_JBCIUO010000029.1:0-11086 GCF_039031195.1 Romboutsia sp. MSSM.1001216sp_RTP31141st1_G3_RTP31141_220114
TTACGATTCAACAATAGAGGATAAATCTAATAAACCTAATATGTTTGATGACAAGTCTAATAATAGCAGTATTAATAAAGACAATAATAATATACAACAAGATAATAACCATAATTTATCTAATGATGATAAAAATATTAATAAAGATACAAAAGGTAATACCTCAAAAGATAGTAAAGCGATAGAAATAAGAACATATGGTGAATATACAAGAGATAAATTTAAATACAGTAAATATTACAAATAAGCATTATCAATTAGGTCAAAATGCAGGAATTAAGTTAAGAAAAACATATGATAGAGCAAGAGGTGCTACGGGAGAAGAAAATTCAAAAATAAAATAGATATAAGAAGTATCTAGATTAAGAGATTTAATTTAGGTACTTTTTATTTAATTAAAGTAAAGTTTTAAAAGGTGGTCGAAGGATTTGTACAAAATATCAAAAGAGATAAACTCAGAAACTAAAGTATTAAGGTCAATATATTTATTTGATTTATTTTTCATAATAGTATCTTTAGTTTTTAAAGTATCAACATCATAACTTATAAGTTCAAAGTTAAGCATGATATATTATATATTTTCTATAATAGTGACTTTTTTCTTGTTAAGTAAGAGTAGAACTAATCCTGGTACAAGAAATTATAGAGCTACGTATGTGATGTTTAGAAGAAATAATGTGAAAAGTGTAAACGGAAGTACAATATTATTTAATAGAGTATCTAGAATAGAATGTTAAGATATGACTATAAAAGTTAGAGAATATATAAAGATATTTGATTATATAGTAATATATAGTGAAGATAATAACCTAGTAGAAAAAATATAATTATATCTAAAAACAACCTAAATACCACTAAAGCAAGAAATTATTAAGTAATAGTTAAAGTAAATGACAGAACCAATACATTTAGAGTGTAAAATATTATCAATACAACTGTAAAAACAAATAATAAATAGATTATAATTGGCGCAGACAATGTTGTTAATTTAAATAACACACCTACTAATCAAAATATAAATTCATATAATTAAGATCAGTATACAAATAATAATATTATTATTGAATAAGAAAAATTCTAAGAAAAAAAGGAAACCTAAGAAGTTATCAAGAAAAGAAAAAAGGAGAATTAAGAAATATGAAAAGATAAGAGCTAAACAAGAAAAAAATCATTAAGATAAGAATATAAAAAAATTGATAAAGATACTTTTGACTTATTTCCATTTTTAGAAATGGCAGAAGATGAAATATTTAAAACTAAAAATGGGTATATATATATTCAAAATAGGAACAAAGGATTTAAATTTTTTAAATAATGATGATGCATATAAGCATATAATGGATTTCTCAAAATTTTTAAGAAATTATATTGATGATATTAAAATAATATCAATGACATTCCCAGTAAATACACAAGTTCAACAAGAAGATATACTTAAAAAGATGGAAATGACTTATAATAAAATTTATATAAATTTCCTAAATAAAAGGCTCGAGCAATAAATAGCCATTGAAGAAAAAAGAAAGAATAAAGAATTTTATTTAATGGTATTTTATGAGGATGAAAAAATAAAAAGAGAAAGGGAAATACAGTTATTAAGACTAACAAGTTCTGCTATAAATCTAAGTGTTTTAGATTATATAAAAAGATAAAGATAATATTTAAATTAAATAATTGGAACTCTAAAATATAAATATATACAAAGAAAGCTATATACCAATGTATATAGCTTTCTTTGTGTTTCATATACACCAACTTTTATAAAAACTTTATAAACGCAGAAATGTTAAAGAGGTTTAATGATATATATTTATTTTAATACGAAATAATTATTAAGTAAATAAAAAAGCTATATACTAATGTATATAGCTTAAAAAATAACTATGCAGCAATAATATTAACAAAAAAGTAACAAAAAATTAAAATGTTTGTAAATTACTACATAATAAGTTTCACATGATTATATTAGTATAAAATGATAAATAAGTAAATAAAAACTACCTATATTATAGAGGGATTTTAGCTTTCAAAAAAAGACTAGGTTTTATACCTAGTCTTTTTTTGAAAATAGTGAAAAATATAAAAAGTTATATTTATAATTTAAACATATCTTATATTAAAAATATATTTTAGAAAATAAAAAAGTACTTATTATTTGATAAATAAAATAAAAAGCTATATACATATTAATATGTATATAGCTTTTTATTTAGTCTTAACTATAGTTAGAAACTTCACCAAATGGAGTAGTAAGCAAGATTAAACTCTACATATTTATTTTAATATAAAATAGAAAAATCGTAAATAAAAAAACTAGGTTTTAAACCTAGTTTTTTTAACTATAAACTAAAAAATTTTATCAAAGAAAAACGACCATAGAAATATGTGCCTTACTCACAAACTAAATATATTTTAACTAAAAAAAACTTTTTCGTAAATAAAAAAGCTAGATTTTTAGTTAAAGTTATAAAAAAGGACTAGGTATAAAGCCTGGTCTTTTTTTGCAATGCAAAAAATAAAATACAAAATATACGGTTTAAAAACATTTTAAATTAAAAATCCTTTCACGTAAATAAAAAAGGGCCTATATTTTAGTAAATATCTAAAATATAGGCCTAATCTATATTAAGTATAGAGCTTATAAAATATAAACTCTATACAACTATATTATATATAAAATTAATATTCTGGAGGTAACAAAATGAAGTCAAGTAAAAAAATAAATAAAAATGAATATGATCCATGTTTAATAACTCAAATTCAACCACAATGTGGGATTGAATTTGATGAAAGAATAATACAAAAAGGTGATGGGTTTGAAACATGTATTCATGTATATGATTATCCATAACAAGTAAAGCATTTTTGGTTAGAAAGGTTATTAACTATGAATGATGTAATAACTACGATTGATATTAAACCCTCCAATAAACAAAAGATATTAAAGCAACTAGAAAAGTCTTTAGTAGAGCAAGAAAACAGATACTATGAGGATAGAAGTAAGGTTGGTAAAATACAATCAGAAAGTACATATCAATAATTACAAGGCTTAACAGAAGACATAACTAATAATGGTGAAATAATAAAAATAGTTCATATAAGATATTTTGTATATGCTCCAAATGTAGAGTAATTATGGAGCAAGGTATTTAATGGAAATGCAATAAGAATAGTTGAAGCAAAACAATAACAGTTTGAAAAATATATTATATAGAAAATTGATATAAAAATAAAAAAGAGAGAGTACTTACAAAAATAAATACTCTCTAAATGTTAATTAGGGCCAAGAGTATTTATTTTTATAAATACTCTTGAGAAAATAAATATACAATAAATTGATTTTATGCATTAAGTATATCAAAATTTTATAAAAAGGAGTATCAAAAAGATATGATACATATGAAAAAAGTTATAATTGATGAAAAACTTCTTTAGCAGTTACTATTGTAAAAGCCATAGGAGGAAATTTTAATAAAAATGATGGATATTTTGAAACCAAAAATTACATAGTAACATTTGGTTTTGGTAATCTATTAAAATAGTCTTCTATAGAAGACTATTTTAATAGAGAAAAAAGTAAATGGAATATGGATGAACTTCCATTTATACCTAATGAATATAAATTCAAACTAATTGATGATACAGGAGTAAAGAAGCAATTTGAAACAATAAAGAAACTTATTAATATAAATAATGTAGATATTATAGTTAATTGTGGAGATGCTGACAGAGAAGGCGAGGTAATTATTAGGATAACTATAGAAAGTTTCCTAGAAAATAAGAAGGATATGCTTCCAGAACAAACCAATGAAACTATAAGAAATGAATTAAAGAATATTAGAAACAATAATGAATATGAACTTTTATATGATGAAGGGTTTGTTAAAACTTGTGTAGATTGGATACATGGAATAAATTTAACTAGACTATTAACTTGCAAAGTTTAAAGAACCTTACCAGTTGGTAGAGTACTTATTCCTATGGTAGAAGTTATATATAAGATAGATTTTGATATTAATAACTTTATCCCTAAAAAATATTATCAAGGCGAATTCATAATAACAAAAGAGAATGAAACTGTAAAGTTTAATATTGATGATTTAATATTTGATACAAAAGAAAAATGCATAAGAGCAATTGATCCATTACTAAATGAAAAAATTCTAGTAAAAGATAGCCAAATTAAAGAAGTTAAAAAACAACCTAAGAAGTTATTTTTCCTTGATAAACTTTAAAATAAATTATCTAAAGAATTAAAATCAAGTGCTAATGATAGTCTAAAAATTATTCAGAATTTATATGAAAAAGGATATGTTACTTATCTTAGAACTAATACAGAATATCTTGCAGAGGCAGAAAAAGATAAGGTACAAAAAATAATTAGTGCAATAAATAAAGATAATATTTTAGAAATGAAAGATAAAAAATCTATATTAGATACATTATAAGGTAGAAAGTCATTTGGCTATAACACCAACTACAAAAATATCTATGGATATAAGTCAAAATGAACTTGTAGTATATATAACAATAAAAAATAGATTCATTTCAAATATTTTAATTGAATATACTATATTAAATTAAGTAAAAGCGCTTTTTCAACTAGGAAGTTTTATAAAGTCTTTCAGGTATTTAAAATATGAAAATGATTTAAAAGAAAATTTTATATCTAATTTTTTTATTGGAGAAACTTTAGAACCTAATATAATATTTTCTGACAAAGAAACTCAACCACCTAAACATATTACCTTAGAGTAATTAAACAACAACCTTAAAAATCCATTTAAAAGATCATATATGACAAAAGACGAAGAAGATAACTTAATGCGAAGTAGATGTGAGATGGGTACAGTTTCTACAAGATCAAGTATAATAGAAAAAGCTATAAAACTTGGATATATAAGAGTAAATAAAGTAACTTTTTATATAGATATTTTAGAAATTAAATTAATAGATACTTTAAATAAATTGAATATAGGTTTATTTAAAGAAAATACTGTTGAACTTTAAAAGATATTAAAACAAGTATATAAAAATAAACTCTCTAAGGAAAAAGCCTTAGAGCTTTTTAGTGTGGATTTATCCAATATGAATGATAAACCATGCAAAACAAATTGAAGTTGAAAAATAAAAAGACTGAAGGTAAAAAAGGATATTATAGGTAAGTGTCCTAATTATGGTAAAAATGTATATGAAAGTGAAAAATCATTCTATTGTGAATGATTTAAATACGAGCCTAAATGTACTTTTTCAATAATTGAAAATAATAAATTATTTACGTATAAAGGAAAGAACATTCCTAAAATAATAGTTAAATCTTTACTATTAAAAGGCAAAGTAAATGTAAAAATATTGAAAAAGAAAGATAATTCAAGCACATATGGTGCGACTGTAATTATGAGTTTAAATGAAGGTTATGTAAATTTAAAATTAAATTTTAATAATAAAAATAATATTTTTTATTATGGGATATATTATGAAACGTTTAATAGAAAAAAGCTGATTATTAAAAAAAACTGTGTACTAAAAGGTGTGGTTTTGTGTACCTTTTGTGTACTGTTTTGTGTACTAAAAAGTGTGGCTAAGAGTATTTTTTTGTACCCATGATTTTATATTCTATCTTTAGAGAATTGCTAGGTCTTGCCTAGCTACCAATCGAAGATGGGTACAAATTCTCCTTATGCTCTTTTTTTTGTGAGAAACGAAATAAAAAAACTTCAAATTCATCTCATTTTTTATTGAGGAATTGAAATAAAAAACTGAAGGGATTAATTAAATTTATGAAAAGAAAAATTAAAAAACATAGAATTGATATTAAAAATTTAAACAAAGAAACTATAGATAAAATAGATAAACTTGCTAATAAAAAAGGTTTAAAAAGAAGTGAGTTTTTAAAAATTTATATAGAAAATATTGCATCACAAGAAGAATTATTTAATGTATTTAGTAAGTATGAATACTTATTAAACAGATTAGAAACCTCATTAAAAAATAATACTAAAGTTTTAAATAAGTTAAATTTATAAAAAGGAGTGTTAAAAATAATGGATGATAATAAAATAGAAAATTCTTATGTAAGAATAAATAATTTATCTGAAAATACATTAAATAAAATTGATTTTATGGCTAAGGAAAATAGATTAAGTAGAAATAAATTTTTAAAAAAAGCACTAGAAAAATTAGTTGTATCAGATGGAGTTCTAGAATTAGATTCAAAATTTAATGAGTTAATAAAAAAGAATATTGGTGTACTAGATTTAAATACAAAAGTTTTAAATTCTTTCTGTGAAGAAAATTTAATTGATATAGATACATTACTTTAAAATTAATAATAAAAGGAGAAAAAATTATGAGAAAAAATTTTTATATTTCAACTAATACAGATAATTATATAGAAGAATATAAGGCGAAAAATAATATAGCTAATAGAAGCAAAGCTCTTGAAAGTATTATATTAGAACATAAAACAAATTCAAATTTAACATCAGATTATGTTTATGATGTCATATCTAAAAAACTTTCTGAACATATTAAATCAGAACTTAATAGTATGATTCATTCTTCAAGATCTGCGGATAAAAATTCACAAGTTTTAATTGAAATTATGAATGCTTTTATCTTTAATACGACTTCTGCTGACTTTAAAGATATAACTACTTCTAAGTTCTCAACAAGTACTCTAGAAGTTGCAAAAGAGGAAGTTGAAAACAGAATTTTAAGAGAAAAGGCTAAGAAAAGTGAGCTGTTATTATAATGACTGCTATTATTTTTAAATCAAGATTTGTTATTTCTTCTTCCGATAAATTTAATTCTTATATAGCTTTCATTAATAGAGATGAAGCAGTTAGAAATAATGATTTCAATAGATAACCTTTATATAATGACTATGTGGGAAATACTCAAAAAACTACTGGAATTTTCACAAGTTCCAGTAGTTTTTTAACTGAAAAGGAAAAAGAAACCTTAAAAGAAAACTTTGCCAAAGATTAAAGAAATAAGAGTGTAATGTGGCAAGATGTATAAAGTTTTGATAATACAGGGTTTAAAAAACAAGATTTGTACGACCCCTTAACTAAAACATTAGATGAAGAAAGAATTAAAGAAGCAATTAGAAAATCTATAGAGTATTCTTTAGATAAAACTAATATAAAAGATAGTGCTATCTGTAGTAGAAGTATTCATTATAATACTAATAATATAAATATTACTATTTATGAGTCTACTCCAACTAGTCAAAGAGGAAAAGAGCTCAAAGAGCTCAAAGAGCTTTAGATAATATGAAGAAATTAATACTTTATTAAGAGATAGTTTGGCTTATTCAAATAAAAAATCTCTTTTAATGAAAGATATTGAAATGAAAAAATACTTAATGAAGTAGTTAAAAATCTTCCATCTGATAAAAAATAATAGCATTACAGTTATAATGCTATTAGTGATGCTAGAGTTCATCTTGATAGGTTGGCAGACTATTATATAATAAATTATAAATATAAAGAAAATAAAAGAATTATATATTCGTATGAGTAATAAAACTTTAAATGAGATAAAAGATATATATATGGGTAAAGAAAATAATAGACAAAGAATTAATAATACTAATAATTCTTTGTCAAAAAATAATAACTTTACTAAGAAAAATTCTATTACTAAAAGAAATATTAATAAATATCTAAAGACCTTAGTGATGAATTAGATAATATTAAAAATCAAAATATGTATGAAAAATTGCAAAGAGAAATTGAGCTAGGTAGGTAAAAAATGAGAAAGTTTATTAATTTAGTTTTTATTATAATATTGGTTATATCTTCTTATAAGGTGATAACGAAAATAAATGATTATATTAAAGCAGATAAAGTCTATGAAGAGGTTAGAAATATAAAAGTAAATGTGAAAGAAGATAAAAAAGAGATTATAGATTTATCTAATATAAATAAAGATTATAAAGGATGGATCGCTATAAATAATACAAATATAGATTACCCTATTGTACAAAGTAAAAATAATTCATATTATCTTAATAAGGATATAAATAAAAATTATTTACCTTCAGGATCTATATTTTTAGACTATAGAAATAATGGATTTGAGGATAAAAATACGGTTATTTATGGACATTATATGAGAAATAATACTATGTTTGGGCAATTAAAAAATTATAAAAAGAAAGATTTTTTTGATAAAAATAAAATAATATCTATTTCTACTCCAAATGGAGAAGTATTAAATTATGAGATATTTTCTGTATATGTTACTGATAAAAACGATAACTATATAAAGACAAGTTTTGAAAATGATTTTGACTATAAAAGTTTTCTAAAAAAGATAACTGATAAATCTATTTTTAAATCTAATATAAATCTAACTACTAATGATAAAATACTAACTCTATCTACTTGTAGTTATGATTTTAAAAATGCAAGAATGGTAGTTCATGCAAAACTTTTAAACTAAATATTAACTTATGAGGATTTTAATATATGTGTGAATGTTTTATAACAAGTGATAAAGATAAGGCCTATGTAGACTATGTAGAGCATAATTATATTGTAATAAAAGATATATTTACTCATGAACCTATTGAAATTTATGTTGGTGAACAAGGTGCTAAAGTTTGGAACAAAGAGTGTTAAGATGGTGAAACAATATATGTTTTCTATTATAGAGAAAAAAATATTGTTATAAATAATTAAAAACTAGTATTAATTTTTAATTATTCTTTGTGATAACAAGATTAAAAATGTAACTAACAAAACAATTAATTCCGACTTATATAAACTTAAAAATATACTAGAAACTGTACTCTGTATCATTTATCATTCTCCTTAATATTTTATTTAGATTTCTTACTGAATAATATCATATTTTCATGTGAAAAAAATTGAACTATTTTGATAAATAAAGAGATACAATTCATAAATATAATACTTTTTATGCTATAATATATGCTGGAATTGAAATCTATAGAGTGGTGTTTCCATGCAACAAAACTTACCTACTTCTTTACAGGAAGGAGGTGAGGAAGTATGGAACAAAAGATAATTGTCGGTCTTATAAGTGCCATTGGTACTATATGTCTTGGCTTAATAACCAATTACATATCTGACAAATTAAAAAGCCACTCTATGCGAGAGAGTGGCTTAGAGATTAAAATTAAACTTAAATTTTTTGAGCTTAATTTTAAATCTAAGAAAACGTTGAAATAATTTAACGGAAACATCACTCTACTGCGAAATAGATTTCAGTTCCTTTTATATTTATATTATAACACAATCCATTGAGTTTTAAACTTAATTTTTGAGATATAGATTTAATCTATATCTCTTTTTTATTTTCAAAATATAAAGATTGGAGCTAATTATATGAATATAAAAATGAATAATAAATTAATTAATATTTAGATGATGTTGTATCTACAGTTAATTTTTTGTGCAAAAATGACTTATCATACTTAGAGTTAAAGAAGTTAAAAAGCATAAAAGTATAACTTTTCTGTCAATAAATATTGGTGATAATAATAAAATTAAAATTTCTACTAATTTATTAACTAAGCAATTTAATACTTGTATTGTTATATGTAAGTCTACCATTCACAACAACCAATTGTTAATAAATTACATACCAATTGTTAACAATTGGTATATAATTTATTAACAATTGGTTGTTGTAATCCTTGAAAATACTAATATTTTTCATTAATTATTCTAGGGATAGCATCATTAAAATTTTAAAAAGAATATCTAGATTTCTAATCCTTCCTCTCTTATTTTTATATCTTTTTGATGAGATTATTTCTTTTATTTCTATATCAGATAAATATTTATTAATATATTTTTCTCTTAAGCCTATATTCCTCACTAACTGCACATCCCCCTTTATTTAAAATACATTTAGTGTAATCTTCTTACATTTAATATAGTTATAACTAACAAATAACTTAGTTATAGCTATATTATTTATTAGCTCTTTTCCCTTTGGCTTTATTTTTATCATTAATAACTACATCTTCCAATAATGGGGTAAGTAATATCTCATATAACTTGCTCATATTTATATTCAAATCTATTTCAACGGTCTTTAGCTTCTTAAATATATCTTTATTTAAAGTTATACCAACCTGTTCTTTTTTTACTTTATTTTCTTTCTTCATAAAATCGTATATGTTAATATTATTTTTATTTTCATATGATATAGTTGAAACTATTGTCGTCTTATTTGTCTTTGGTAGTTCTTCATTTAGTAAATCTATATTTAACATAAATATAAACTTTTATAAATTATCTTGAGGATTAGTTTAGAAATAAAAATATTCAAAGTAATCTGTAAAAAAGATACTATAATTTTTAAAAATGTATTATTATACATATAAAATCAGAGAGGAGCTTTTTTAATGAATAGAGACTTCATAGAATTACTTTTAGTTGCTTTTACAATAAAGATATTTTTAATTTATATAATGTTTCAAGTAATTTGTCTTATAGTTAAAATCTATGATAAAAAACAAAAACAATAAATATTCTAAAAGAGAAATAAGAATTATTAAAATATATTCTATAGGAGGTTGACAACCGATCTAATGAAAAATAGAAATAAAATAAAAGATATTATTGGAATGAGTATAGTTGTAGGAATATTAATAGCAATAATATTTGGACTAGTATTCTTTTTTGGAGGGACTATTCTATCTATTTTAGGTTTTAAATATGACAGTTTATGGTCACTTGCTAAATTCTTTGCTATCTATATGATTATAGGTACACCTTTAGATTTTATAATTGAATGCTCTTTGAAAGCAATAAAAAGCCTAACAAACTTAGGAGAAACTCAATATACTATAATTTATTGCTTAATAGATATATCTATTAATACAGTATTAATAGGAATATTAGAATGGTCTATAGACGGTATTAAATGTAGTTTACTTACTGCATTATTATTCTCTACTATATTTTGTGTTATAAGTTATTTTTCAATGAAAAGTAACTAGCGAAGATGTTGAATTTTGTCATTCTATCTATAGCTAGATCAGGTTGTTCTTGGTATCTAATATGCTTATTTATACTTAAAAAGTACAATCATATATTTTTTA
>NZ_JBCIUO010000030.1:0-10968 GCF_039031195.1 Romboutsia sp. MSSM.1001216sp_RTP31141st1_G3_RTP31141_220114
CTTTAATAATTCTTCTTTTATATTTTTATAATTTACTAGAATCTGATTTTTGTTAAATTCTTCACCCATATTACCCTCCTTATATGAAATATTTTTATTAATTGAAGATTATATCAAAAGTTAACTTTAATAATCTACAAAAAGTAATTATTGCTTAAATTTCACTTGAAGATATACTTAAATACTAAATGTTATAAATAAAAAAATAGTTTGAGAACATGGATGATTATTAAAATTTTTCCAGCAATACTGCTTTTTTCATATTATTGGATGTTTACTAGGACCGATTACAGTTCATTATATGAAGTAATTCAAAATAGTCTTGCTGGATTAACTGGTATATTTTTTGCTTTTCAATTTTTTTACGGAAAAAAATTGAAATTATTGATGAATTTACAAAAGGGATTTTGTATAAAACTGATTCTTTATGTTTAAAGATTTGCTATACGTTATTAATATTAATATCTTTTGTTTCAGTTATATTTGAATTATCATGGTTTATAATAGGATATTTAGTTGTCGGAACTATTTTGCTTCTTACAATTATTAGAGCAATTAGTTTTTGCATCATTGATTCAAAAGGTATTTAAGTGTCAAAATTAAAAACAAATATAAAAGAATACAGAGAAAAAAATAACATGAAACAAAGTGATCTAGCTAAACAAGTAGGTGTAAGACGAGAAACTATAGGTCATCTTGAAAATGGTAAATACAATCCCTCACTTAAACTAGCAATTGATATAGCAAAGGTATTTAATACTTCAGTTGAAGAATTATTTGAATATCAAGAATAATGATCATCAATCAATTTAAAATTCTATAAAAATACAACTACCACTTAAATTTCACTTTAAAGTATAGCTAATTTATAGACCTACAGTTAAAGCTCTTATAATCCAAATGAATGGATTTTAAGAGCTTTTTTGCTACTACTCTTGAATTTTCATTTTAAAGGTTAATTGCTTTAGTATTCTAAAGTCTTTTGAGCTATGATATTATTTTAAATATATTATTAAAGGAGATGATCATATTGAAAAAATGCAATATTTATATTTTATTAGGAATTTTACTGAGTTCAACTTTCCCTTATATTAATAGATTTAATTCAGTACCAGATTTCATTAAAGGATTATTTATTGGGGCAGGAATTGGACTAATGATAATTGGAATCTATTCTAAAAATCATGATATTTCAAAATTTAAAATGTGCAAATATAACTTATTCAATAAAGTATTTGGTCAATAAAATTTTTGTAAAAATATAGTTGAAACAAAAAAAGAGTGTATCTATTGAAATTACTGCATTTCAGTAAGTATACTCTTTTTTATTTTTTTGTTTTCCATGAAACTTTATTTATTAACTCTTGGCCATCATTTAATTTATTAATTATTATACTACTTTTACTTTACTTGCATTTTTTCTGTATTTTATTTGATTTATTACTCGTATTTATCATTATATTCTAGGGTTATTATAAATAACTTTTTCTATTTATTTTTATTACTATAGAAAAGGACTGTGATTTGCTCACAATCCTTCTAACTAAAAACATATATATTTTTAATAACAATAATGTTGTACAGTTTTGTTTTTAACTTACTAAATAAATATACCTAAAAACCTAAATTAAAGTATTGTTTTAGTTATCATAGTCAACATCATAGTCAGTTATTCTACCATCTACTGCACTAACAGTAATGTCATACTCTGTGTTTCCTTTTCTTAATTCACCTTCATATTCATTATCTTCTTTATCGTACTTAAATGATACAAATAATGCACCAGGCACCTTGTTTAGCATTATTTGTTTTGCTTTTTCAACACTTATAGTTGCACTTCCTACTGCATTATCATTGCCAAAATCATTGTCAAATTCTATATCTATAACTCTTCCATCGAATCCACTAACTTCTATTTCATATATTTTATTATCTTTCTTAACTTTTCCTTCATATTCATTATCTTCTTTATCGTATTGACAATACATTAACTGAGAACCTGGTACTGCATTTAACATTATTTGTTTTGCTTTTTCTAAAGTTATATTGCTTGTATTTGAATTATTCATATCGATATACTCTTTATCTATATCTAGTATACTTCCATTAAAAGCATCTATTTCTATTTCATATACATAATTATCTTTTATAATTTTTCCATCGTATTCATTGTCATCTCTATCGTAATAGCAAACTAATACTTTTCCACCAGGAACTACTTTTCTTAATATTTCTTTTGCTTGTATTAAATTTATTTTCTTAGTGCTGTTTCTTATACTTCCACCTTTTGATACTAATATCTCTTCAAATGCTTTTTGATTTTTACCTCCACCAACTTGAGTTACCTCTTGAACATTTTTACTTTTAACAAAATCTTTTTGACCTTGATCTAAGTTTCCATTAGATATTAAAACTGGTGAATTTTCTTTTGCTGCTAATACACCTATAGATAAAGTATCTATTAACATGCTTTCATTTCCCATACCGTCTTTAGCAACAAATATATTTTCTATATCTTTATTTGAATAGAACTTTTGAAGAGCTTTTGCATTAGTTGCATTTCTATCATTTCCACTTATTCTTTCTTTATTTGGGTAATTTTTAACTATATTCTCTGAAACTGTAAGATCACCACCTACTATGTATGTTTTATTTATATTCTTACTTTTTAAGAAATTTAAACTTTCTTGATTGCTATTGTCATTTGAAACAAATATTATTGGCATATTATTCATAGCTGATGGAGATGCTATACTAACTGCATCTGCAAGTCCTTTTTCACCATTTACTACAGCAACTTTATCAAAAGATTTTATCTTGTTCATTTCTTTTGCTACATTAGTTGACATTTCATATATTGAATTTCCAGCTATTTTACTTATGTTTATATTAAGACTTTTTATTTCATCTTCAACCTTTTTTGATATACTATTTCCACTATCTACTATATATACATTTTCAACACCTAATCTTTTTAATTCATTTTTAGTAGATTCTTCTATACTATTGTTATTTACTAAAAGTATTGGTGAATTTTTCAATTTTGCAAATGGAGTTGCACAAAGTGCACTTTGCATATCGTTTCCATTTACTATTATTGCTGTTTTTGATTGTGTCCACCCTTGTTTACTTACTTCAACAGCAGTTTCATATCTGTCGCTTCCTATTAATTTTTCTTGACTTATTGTTTGTGTATTAGCAAATATATTTATACTTCCTGAGAATGTCATCATAGCTGCTAATAAAAATCCTACAGTTTTTTTCCCTTTTATCATATCACTCACTCCTTTATTAGTTATATACATTATATAATACAAAAATTTTTTTTAATTTTGGTACTTTTGTCTTATTTTATATTCCTATCTAATCATAAAAATATTTCACCTTATTACTTTTTCATATACTAATATAATGCTCTAGATAATATATCTTGCACTTTATAATTTAAATTTTTTTGTATAATTATCTAATTATTGTTTTTATTTAAATTTTCTCTAATTCTTTTTATAGATTCCAACATTTTATTAAGATTTTCACTTTTTTTTTGTTTTTTTCTTTGAGAAAGGTTTTACTATCAGAATTTAATTCTTTATTGACATCAAACTTATTATCTATAAGGTCAACATCTGTTTTTATAGTAGCAGACGATACTTTCCATAAACCGTCAATTTTTGTTAGATATATAATATATAGATCTGATGCTGAAGCATCATCTGTTCTTTCATCATTTAAATAATAAGAGAATTTATATTTTACAAAAACCTCAACAACTGCTTTATCACCTTCTTTTAATATTTTATTATAATCAAATATAAATTGATCATTAAAATATTTGTAATTTTGTATTTCATTGTCATAATTCTTTAAATCATTTCGAGCTTTTAGATATTCTTTAAATTCCTTAGATTCTAAGGTACTAAAATTATTATCCCCTCCGTTATATCTAAAATCAGTTTCAATAAATTTTTCTAATGTATTTTTTATTGAACTATTACTAGGTTCTTTGTTGTCAAATATAAATTTTAATAATATTATTGATATCAATGTTATAAAAATAACAATGATAAGTGATAAACACTTTCTCATAAAAACTTCCCCTAAAACGTTTTTATTACTGTAGAGGAGTATAACATAATAAATATATATTTTAAATAATTTTACCTACTATCTAAACTTTACTTTAGATAGTATATATTTGGAGGTTATTATATGATAAAAGCGAAAAATAAATTGTTTATTCTTTTGCTAGGGTTATTAATTATTCTTATTTCTAGTGTATATGTATATAAACATGCTATTTTTGAAATAAATTCCATAAAAGAAGTATTAGAAACATTTATCAAAGATGATTACAATTATAATGGGGGAAAGAATGATTTCTCAACAGTTGGAAATGAACACTTGAAGAAATATCTATTAGCAAGAAATACTGTAAAAGCTACTAATCATAAAACAAATTATAAAAAAGTACTTTCTCAAAATTTTAAATTTGATTATGAAAACTTTGTGAGATCTGTAAACTGTGTAAAAGTAAATGTCTATATGGATGAAGATTATTCTTTTAAAGATGAAAATACTGGAAAAATAAATGAAGCCATGGCAGGAAATGATTATGTAGTATATCTTTCTCAAATAAATGGAAAATGGAAAGTTATGTCTGCAACAATTAAAGTTAATGCTGATGCAGTAGATGCTGAATTTGATGTAAATAAAGAATTAGGTTATGAAGGAAGGAAAAATCAAAAAAATGCTGAATCAAATCTAAATAAAATGCTTAATAGACTTAACTATTTAAAAGATATGTATGCGGAACCTCTAAAATAGAATATTTGATTTTTAATCTTAAAATTCAACTTTTAAGACTCACACATATTTAGAATAAAGTTAAAGCCCTTAGAATCGAAACAAACGAATTCTAAGGGCTTTTTACTAAGTATCTTTAAACAAGTTTTTAAAGTATTCTTATTTTTTTATAATTTTTGCTAAAGTTGTAGCTCCACATATTGGACACTTTAATTTTCTATATTCACCTGCATGCAAAGATAAAATTTGATGATATTTAATGCTAAATTTTTGTTTGCATTCAGCACAAATATATTTATGTATCTTTATATCTATATAAATAATTAATACTATTGATACAATCACTGTAATAAATAGAATGTTTTCTCCCCAGCAAAGATAAATAAAAGCATTTAAAATTATTAAACATAAATATAATAAAATATTCTTCATAAAATCATACCTAATATTATTCATATAATATTAAAATTTAGGAGCTTTGAAAATAAGCTTATACACGTACACGAATATAGTTAATATTGCAATTATATTTATAATCCATGATATACTTTCTATTATTGAGAAGTACATAGATAATATACAAACTAATCCTTGTATAATAACTATAAATCCTGCAGTTATATTTATTTTAAAATTAAAATTAATATAACTATCTTTATCCTTAATTTTCTCTATATTGACCATATTATTTTTAATTAATCTTATATCTCGAGTTTTTTGTAACTTTAATGCTGAATAAATAAAAAATGCACCTATTACAATAAGAAATATTCCAAAAACAAAATCAACCATGCTACTTTTCCTCCTGTATTTTTATGAATTAATTATATCAAAATATAGACTTATCATTCTATAAATAATAACTATCACTTAAATTTAGATTTAGGGACTAGTTATACATATAAAAGAGTGTATCTATTGAAATTCCTACATTTCAGTAAATACACTCTTTTCCATTTTTTTAGTTTTCCATGAAACTTTATTTATTAAATCTTGGCCATTATTTAATTTATTAATTATTATACTACTTTTACTTTACTTATATTTGTATTACTTGTATTTCTTCTGCATTTTTCTTTAATTATATAAATCTTTAAATATTACTTTTTCATAATTTTTTTTAACGAAAATTTGTATCCATTTGGTGGCATTTTATCGTATTTATAATATGTGATTATTGAGATTAAAAAAAGTAATATTCGAATAGTTATCCCTCTACATAAAACCATTGAAACAAATGATGCTTCGCTTATAATCAAATATGCAAATTTTAAAATACTCATCTTTTTACCTCTACTAGAAATTATGAAGTTTATAACAATTATTTATTTACAACTTTTTATTTTCACACCAGTTAAATCAACTCTTCTTGCATATGTCATAATAATTACATTTAGGGCATACATACATTTTAAAAATCAAATTATCATCTATATCAAAAAAATCTTTAAAGAACTCTCTATTTTTTTCTTGTGAATAAAAACCACACTCTTTTGAAGAATTCAATTCTTTATTAAATTTTATACAGTACATAACATACTCCCACCTCTATTACTTTAATACTCTGATGTAAATTTTTTTATTTATATCCTTATAATGCCATAGATAGTTTATCTTGTGTATTATAATGTCTATGTTATAGAATAAAAATATTTAATATAATATAAATTTTAATAAGAAATGATCTCTGTATAAATAAAAAGATGAGCCTATTAAGAACTCATCTTTTTATTTTCCATTGAACTTATTTATATTTGAATTATTTGTATTTATTCTGTGTTTTCCTTTAATTTATTAATTGTATTTTTTATTATATTCTGGAACTATTATGACTGTGCATTTAGCCTTTTTTACTACATGGGCCGTAACTGATCCAATTGAATCTATAAAATTATTCTTTGTTGACTTAGTCATAACTATTACATCATATTTTCCCTCTATAGACTTTTCTATTATCTCTTTACCTGGGTATCCAAATGAAAAATATGTATCAACTTTATACTCTTTTAATCTTTCTTTTATTTTTTCTAGCATTTCATTACATGTATTCTCAAAATATTTCATTTCATCAAATGCTACAACCCTTCCTGTAAATACTAACTCCTTAACGTTCATTAAAGTTATCTCAACTGAATCCTTAGGGAATATATTTTTTACAAAATCTAAAGATTGCAAACTTCTTTCTGTTCCATCAATAGGCATTAATATTTTTTTCATTTCTCAACACATCCTTTTTAAGAAATATTCACCGTATAATCAATATATTATCAGAAAATTTTGTAAAAATATAGTCTTTTTTAGAAAACGTTTTTATATTATTATAAAAATATAAAATAAATTATTTAAATCATTTTAAAAGGAGGTTAGAACCATGAAGAAGAGAGCAGTCGTTATAGCTATATTATGTGGAGCATTTTTAATAGGAGGAAATATAAACAGCGAAGTATACGCTCATAATGTAAAACAATATAAGGCTGTTCAAAAAGTTAGAGTTCTTAACCAAAAAGAAGCCTTAAAAATACTAGTAAAGAAAAATAATAAAGTTAAATATATCTATCAAGGTAATGAAAAAGCATTTAAAGCTTTAAGAGCTAAAAAACTAAAAGGGTATGTTTTCCTTCCTGATGTCCCTGGTGATATAGGATACTTTGTAAATAAAAATAATCATAAAGTATACTACTTCCATCCAAGCGGATACTTGAAGTTAATAAAATAGATTAGTTATACCTACTTCCATCCCAAATAAAAAAGAACTAGTTAAATATTTCAACTAGTTCTTTTTTATTTCTATTTATAATTTAAATTATAAAATAAGTATACATAAAAATAGCTGTGAAATTAATCATAGCTATTTTGTTAGTTATAATATTTATTAAACAGTTAATCAGACGGAATATTTATTAACTGCTTAATAATACTTTGATGTTTTTTCTATATAACAATTATATAATTAGTACCATTATTTTTCAATTGGCATCTTCCAAGTAATATATCCTTTGCATTTTTGTATTACCCTTTGAGAAACACAAGAACAATTGACTACTGTTAAAATATATTACTTTAAATTTACTGATTAAATTTAAAGTAATAATATTATTACAACTAATACTATTACCCATAAAGGCATAACAATACTTTCAGCTATTATATATTTCCTTGTTTTGCTGTCAAAATTATATTTTTTTAATAATCTCATTGAAATAAAAAAATCAATTGTTGAAAGTATTATTACAGCTATTATAATCATTGTACTTTTTATACCATTATCAAATTTAATAGAAAAAATATATAGAACAAAATAAAGAAATTTAATTATTTTTTTAGATTTATCTTCAACTAATAAATCTAAATCTTCTTCCTTTGCTCCTGTCTTTTTTTTCAAAAAATTTATTAATAACGAACCAAGTACAACGATAATTATAGGACTCAATATTAATATCCAAAAACCAAACAAACTTCACCCCCCATACAATTAAATATTACCCTTCTTGTTATTTTCCATATACTCATATAATGCCATAGATAATATATCTTGTACTTTATAATTTGAATTTGCTTTACAAAACTTACTAAAATCTTTTTGAACATCTTCATAAAGTCTATAACATCTTGATACAGTTTTTCCTTCAAGCTTTTTTATATTTATTTGATTTAATGAATTATTATTTAATCTATCTTCTATGTCTTTTATTTTCAATTCTAAGGCCTTTATTTTACTTTCTAATGCATTTGTATTATTTTTGAATTTATTCTCTTCTTGTGGCTTTTCTTTTTCTTTTACGTTAATATATTTACTTTGCTCTTTATCAAATATATATCCTTGTTTTAAAAATCTTTCTCTGATTGTTGACCTTGATATTTTTATTTCTTTACATATCTTAGTTAGAGTTTCTTTATCTAATTTTTGATTTATATATTCTATCTGCTCTTTTATATCTAACTCATTAAATTTATCTTTTTTCATAAAAAACTATCCCCCTAATACAAAAGTATTTCTTGTATTTATTTCATAAAATATAATTTAACTCCTTCAAAAAATAAAATACTTTTGCATTTATTTTGTATTATTTATTACTTTTTTCTTAATAACTTTTATAAAGTTTCTCTCTTACTTTTCTATTTTTCTAATTTTATTTTCACTTATTTTTTTCATAAAATATTTTTTGAGTTCGCAAAAAAATACAAAACAGAATTTTAAAATTCATTTTTGAAATTTTGTAAAAAAGAGCATAAGGAGAAAATGCTATAACTTTCAGTCATAGGCTGGGCAAAGCCCAGTTATTCTCTCAAAGTTATTATAAAAAAAGGGATAGCAAAAAAATACCCCTATACACACCTTTTGAACACCATTCCCCACACTCTTCCACACCTCTAGCCACCTTTTGAACACCTACTTTTTTTAATTAATTTAAATAAAAAAACAAGATAAAATTTTATTAAAAACTTTTATGTAATTAAGATAAATTTAAAGTATTTCAGCAAAAATTTTTAATAACTTTTTTGTTTTAATTCTTGTAAAAAATGTTGCCTTCTTTTTAATTAAATACTTTACATATCTCTCATTTTTTTATATACTTTGTGTATATAAACAGAACGTAAATTAACGTCTTGATGTATAATTTTATGTTCTTTTTTTCATAATAAAAATAAAAAAAGCCTTAAACATAACTCCACTCATGTTTAAGACTTTCGTATAAATTAAATCAACAAATACCTTCTAGAAGAATTTGTTTTTCCATCATATCTAGTTGGTCTATCAATTTAGATTTTCTTTTTTCTATAGCTAAATCTAAACTTAAATCGGAGCTTGTGCTATCAAGTTCCTTTTTTATATCTAAAATACTTACTTTTGATTTAATTGTATAAATATTAGTTTTTTTAGAAAAGGTACCAGCAATAGGAATTATATTTCTATAAAAAAGAGTTTCTATTGGTGGTACCTTTGCCCCTTTTTTATATTGTTTATTTTCTATTACATAAATTTGATTAAGCAATTCCCCTAATTTTTTTGGAGTAAAAGCCCAATTATCACCAAAAGCTATTCTAAATGATTCTGCTAATATTTCTAAATGTTCTTGGGTATAACTTATTCCCTCTTTAAATTCATTAGTAAGCCATTCATACATTCTTACTTCAATTGTATTATCATTTTTAAATATATTAGGGTGTTCTTTTTTTAGTTCTCTATAAATTAAAGTATTTATTTTTGCAAATATTTTTCCTCTAGTTCTATTATGCATAAAAGTAATATTCCAAGCCATATCAGTACTAAAATAATCTTCTAAAACATATTTACTATATAAGTTAATTTTTGATTTTAAAGAGTTATTAAATATTAGGTCATGTACTCCAAGTTTTAAATAATCTTTTTGAACTTGCTCCATTGATAGGTTATTTACTTCTTGATATTCCATTAGGTTGTAACTTCGCCTGTTCTTTTTAATTTCATCATAACCTACAAGTATATCTTTATGTTTTTTTAATTGTTCAATTGCTTCTTTTTGTAATTCTTTTAACTCTTTTTTATATGAATTTTTATCTTTTTTTATTTCTTCATTAATTTTTAAATCATATATTAATTCTATGTTGTTGAAATACTCTTCTAGTAAAACCTTAAAACTTTCAAATGTTCTTGAATTATAATAAGTCTTATATACTTGACTTCTTATATATACGGTATCAACTTCATAGCTATTAGTTTTCTTATTGAAGTAAACATTAGTATCTATATTTATTGGATTAGGATTAACACCTACAGTCGTAAATTCAATATCCTCTTCACATGCTTCATTATAAGCGGTTTTTAAGATATTAGCTTTTTTTGTACTTTTTGATATTAGCCATTCAGTTTCGTATATATTACAATCTTCTTTATAGTTATTAAATATATGAACATTTACCTTTTTAAGGTTTCTAAATCTTGCTACATATTGTTTAATAGTTCCTATATCTTTTATACCAGCAACTATTATATCTGTTATATTTGGATTGTATATATTAAGTCCAGCAACAAGAGTTATTGTGTTTAACATTGCTTCAAATCCAGTCATTTTACTAGTATTCATTAGAATATTATAAAGTTTACTATGCTCTTTAGTATCATTCATAAGTAAAGCTCCATTATTTGATTTATTAAGAATATCTATAATAGCCTTAGTGTCTATA
>NZ_JBCIUO010000031.1:0-10684 GCF_039031195.1 Romboutsia sp. MSSM.1001216sp_RTP31141st1_G3_RTP31141_220114
AATAAATCAAATAATGGAGCTTTACTTATGAATGATACTAAAGAGCTTAAATATATCTCTAGTATGTTAAATAAAAAGAGCGACGTTATAACTGCTGATACTAAGGAACATAGCAAGCTTTATGACAAGATAATGAATTATAGTAAAATGACTGGATATAAAGTAATATTAAACACAACAACTCTTGTTGCTGGAGTTAATATAAACAATCCAAAGATAACGGACATCATAGTTGTAGGGATAAAAGATATAGGAACTATTAAACAATATGTAGCAAGATTTAGAAACCTTAAAAAGATAAATGTTCATATATTTAACAACTATAACGAAGATTGCGAAATATATGATATTGAATGGCTATCAAATCAACATATGATAAGTGCTATTGGTTTAGCTGATTACTACAATAAAGAAAGTAAAAAGAATATACCATTCTCACCATTTGGAATAAATCTTAGTCCTCTAAATATAGATACTAACGTCTATTATAATAAACAAGAAAGTACTTATAAGGCAGATACTATATATGTAAAAAGTCAAACATATAAACACTATTACAGTTCAAGAACATTTGAAAATTTCAAAGTTTTACTAGAAGAATATTTTAATAACATAGAGTTAATATATGATTTGAAAATTAATGAAGAGATAAAAGAAGATAAAAATTCATATAAGAAAGAGTTAAAAGAATTACAAGAAGAAGCAATTGAACAATTAGAAAATCATAAAGATATACTTGTAGGTTATGATGAAATCAAAAAGAATAGGCGAAGTTACAATCTAATGGAATATCTAGATGTAAATAACCTATCAATGGAGCAAGTTCAAAAAGATTATTTAAAACTCGGAATACATGACCTAATATTTAATAACTCTTTAAAATCAAAGATTAAATTATATAGCAAATATGTTTTAGAAGATTATTTTAGTACTGACATGGCTTGGAATATTGCTTTTATGGGAAATCGTAAAAGAGGAAGTATCTTTGCAAAAATAAATACTCTAATTTATAAAGAGCTAAAAGAAGAACATCCTAATATATTTAAAAATGATAATACAATTGAAGTAAGAATGTATGAATGGATTACCAATGAATTTAAAGAAGGAGTAAGTTATACCCAAGAACATTTAGAAATATTAGCTGAATCATTTAGAATAACATTTGGTGATAACTGGGCTTTTAATTTTAAAAAAATGGGTGAAATACTTAATCAAATTTATAAAATAGAAAGAGTAAAAATATCTCAAAGTGTCGCACAAGTAGAAACTCTTTTTTATAGAAATATAATTCCTACTTCCGCGACAACTAAAAAAAGAATAGATGTAAACTTAATTAAATCAAGAATAGAACTTTCAGATATAAAAAAGGAACTTGGTTGCACAAGCTCCGATTTAAGTTTGGATTTCTCAATTCAAAAAAGGAAATCTAAGATATTAAGCCAATTAGATAGCATCGAAAAAGAAATGCTATTAGAAGGTCTATTTTAAGATTTATTTCTACAAAAGTCTTAAACATGAGTGGGATTATGTTTAGGACTTTTTTATTTTTATTATGAAAAAAAGAACATAAAATTATACATCAAGACGTTAATTTACGTTCTGTTTATATACACAAAGTATATAAAAAAATGAGAACTATGTAAAGTATTTAATTAAAAATAAGACAATATTTTTTACTAGAATTAAAACAAAAAGGTTATAAAATTTATTGAAAAGTTATTCTGAAATGCTTTAATCAAAATTTAAATACATAAAAGTTTTTAATGAAATTTATGAAAAAATTTTTATTATTTTTCTTTAAAAGTTTGACTAAAAAATTTTATTTTTGCTATTTGATTTTATAAAAATATTGAAAGAAATTTAGATAGAGTTAATAAAAAAAACAAAAAAGATTGATAATTTTTATGTATTTTTTATTTAATCTTATAAGAAAATTTTTTAAAATCTAAATCAAACTTGAACAAAAAAATTAGATAAAAATTAAAAAATTATTGAAGAAAATAAATAGAATTTTTATAAAAAGCTGATATGAAAAATTAAAATTTTATCTTGGCTTTTTATTTTTTCTGCTCTTAAAAGTTACTGAAAGTTAATTCAAAAAATATAAAAATGTAATGCAAAAAATTAATTGGTTTAAAGAAAACGTAGAATTATTTTTAGTAAAATTTATATTTTTTTCTTTAAATTAATTAAAAAAAGTAGGTGCTCAAAAGGTGGCTAGAGGTGTGGAAGAGTGTGGGGAATGGTGTTCGAAAGGTGTGTATAGAGGTATTTTTATGCTATCACTTTTTTTATAACAACTTTGAGAGAATAACTGGGTTTTGCCCAGCCTATAACTGAAAGTTATAGCATTTTCTCCTTATGCTCTTTTTTACAAAATTTCAAAAATGAATTTTAAAATTTTGTTTTGTATTTTTTTCTCGAACTCAAAAAATATTTTATGAAAAAAATAATTGAAAATAAAATTAGAAAAATAGAAAAGTAAGAGAGAAACTTTATAAAAAATTATGAAAGAAAATATAAATTAATACAAAAGTAATGCAAAAGAAATTTATTTTTTTAGAGGAGATATAAAAAATTTTATTTAAATAAATACAAGAAATACTTTTGTATTAGGGGGATAGTTTTTTATGAAAAAAGAAAAATTTAATGAGTTGAAAGTTAAGGATCAGATAGAATATGTAAATCAAAAATTAGAGAAAGAAACTCTAACTAAGATATGTAAAGAAATAAAAATATCAAGGTCAACAATCAGAGAAAGATTTTTAAAACAAGGATATATATTTGATAAAGATCAAAGTAAATATATTAACGTAGAAGTGAATGAGAAGCCACAAGAAGAGAATGAATTCAAAAATAATACAAATGTATTAGAAAGTAAAATAAAGTTCTTAGAATCGAAAATAAAAGACATAGAAGATAGATTAAATAATAAATCTAATCAAATAAATATAAAAAAGTTTGAAGGTGAAACAGTATCAAGATGCTATAGACTTTATGGAGAAGTACAAAAAGAATTTAGTAAATTCTGTAAAGAAAATTCAAATTATAAAGTACAAGATATATTATCTATGGCATTATATGAGTATATGAAAAATAATGAATGAAAGGATAAGAAATATGTGTAATGAACTTCCAAAATTTAAATATAATCCTAACTGCTATGCTTTAGAAAATGAAATATTTTTATACACTAAAGAAGGTAAAATATGTGAGTGTTGCAATGAAAAAACAAATTACTACTATGATCAAATGATGTATTCTTTAGAAGATACGGAATGCATTTGCCCTAATTGTATAAGTAGTGGCAAGGCAGCCAAAAAGTTTGATGGTGAATTTATACAAGATAGTGAAAATAGTCAAATTATAGATGAAATAAAAAGAAAAGAGCTATTTGAAAGAACACCTGGATATGTAAGTTGGCAAGGCGAATATTGGTTAGAATGTTGCAATGACTACTGTGCATTTATTGGTGATGTAGGGATAAAAGAACTTGAAGATATGAGGATTAAAGAAGAGGTTCTTAAAGATTATGAAAGTAAAAATGGGTATGAAATTGAATTAGTCAAAGAATGTTTAGAAAGCAAAGGATCTTTGGCAGGATATTTATTTCAATGCATACATTGCGGAAAATATAGAATTTGGGTTGATGCTAGTTAATAATATGTGGATGAGTGTAGTTTTATATAGTTGTGTCATATTGAAGAACTCATTTAATTTAGGTGACAAAGGAGATATATACTATGGATAATACTTTTTATGATGTTACGAATAGTGAAATAGATACTTTAGAAAATGAATTACATTTAAAATTACCGAAAGAGTTAAAGGAGTTTTATCATATCAATGGTTATGGTTTTTTGAGAGGGAATAATACAAATAGAGTGATGGATCCTCTCTCAGTTATTGATTTTAGATTAAGAAGAAATGATTATGATTGCTTTAATGAGAATGTAGAAATGGAAATGTTTAAAGAGTATGAAGTTGATAAGCTAGTATTTTTTGAAGCAGATGCATTTACATATATTTCAATAGGTATTAGCAATGAAAATGAAGGAAAAATTTATTATTATGATATTGAAATAGCAGACTCATTAAGTGAGTTTCTTCTAAGAATAAAAAATGATGAAAATTATTATTTGGAGAGTATTTAGTTATGGAAAAATTTAAAATAAAATTCATAGAATATGAAGTTAAGGAAGGCATATATTAAAATGGATTATAGAAATATTTTATTGGTTTATTATCAATGTTTGGTTTGTGGGATTATTACTAAAAAAGAGTTTTTAGATTATATAGATAAGCAGATAGAAATATTAGACAATCCACCACTTATTTATATAGACATAGCCTTTTTATCAACTAAAAGAATAGAGGATATTATTAGAGTTTTAAAATTTTTTTTCTTGGAAGAAAATATTGATATTGATAGTTTTAATTTGGGAGTATTATCTATATTAAAAAATAAATATACTCAAAAAGAAATAACATTAAAAGAAGGCGTAAGATGTTTATATGAATTAAGTAGGGAATTTGATTTACCAGATGATCCCGAAGAATTATATTTGATGGGAGATTTAGATGACGAACTATATTTACATGCACTAGATATTAATATAAAAGAGATATTAGATATTGAATATGATTTTGAAAAAATACTAGATTTAGGAGATGATAAATTTATAAATAATATATAAATTTATTATTTTTGGAGATTTATTACATAAATTTTCATATAGAAAATAATGTTAAATTTCCAAATTCTAATTTGATAATAAATTAAAGAAAAATGCAGAATAAATGCAATTAATACAGATATAAATAAAGTAAAAGTAGGAAATTAATTTATTTGTATTGAATTTACAAAAATTAATTAAATAAAGTTTCATGGAAAACTAAAAAAACAAAAAAGAGTGTATTTACTGAAATGTAGGAATTTCAATAGATACACTCTTTTCCATGTATAACTAGTCCCTAAATCTGAATTTAAGTAATAGTTACTTTTTGTAGATTATTAAAGTTAAATTTTGATATAATTCTTAGTTAATAAAAAATATATCATCTAAAAACTAAAAGGGAGATTTCATGAAAAATAAAATAAAAGATATTATTGGAATGAGTATAATTGGATGTATACTAGTAGTAATAATATTTGGATTAATATTTTTTTTCGGTGGAACTATTTTATCTATTCTAGGTCTTAAATACGATAATTTATGGACACTAGCTAAGTTTTTTATCATCTACATGATTATAGGTATACCATTAGATTTTATAATTGAATGCTCTTTGAAAGCAATAAAAATCATAATAGGCTTAAGCAACATTCAGTATATGATTATTTTTTGTCTAATAGATATATCTATTAACACAGTATTGATTGGAGTATTAGAATGGTCTATAGACGGTATTGAATGTAGTTTATTTACTGCATTATTATTTTCTACTATATTTGGTGTTTTAAGTTACTTTTCTAATGAAAAAGTAGCTAATGACGATACTGAATTGTAAAGTATAAATTTTATGCATTCCACTAATACAAAGATTAAGTAGAGTACTTATAGACTTCTATAGTTAGAATCAAAAATTATATTAATTAACTTATAAAGATAACGAGTAAGCAAAAAAGCCATTATAATCCATTTATTTAGATTTTAATGGCTTTAATTTTATTTTTAATGGTACTAGTCCCTAAAGTAGAAATTTAAGACTTGTTGGTTAATCCTCTAATTATTAAAGAAATTATTAGTGACGAAATAGAGAATATAATTTCCCATCCAAATTTAAAGTTATGATCTAATGGTATACCTACAAAGAACTTAGTATATATAAAACTTAATATAAAAGTAATTAATGGTGCTAAGAAAACTTTTTTTGTTTTTATAGATACAAGAACGCCTAATCCAATTGATATAAAGGGAACGATTACAAGTTGCATAATAAAGGGATCTGTATTTTCATTTATAAATTTGATTATATCCATAATGATCTTCTCCTTATAAATGTATTTATTTATATTTTAACCTATAAATAAATACATTTTATATTACAAAATGATAACAAGAATAAAACAACTAATCTTAAAAACTTATGTAAAATATGTAACTAGTCTCTAAACGGGAATTTAAGTAATAGTTAGTAAATATATTTTTTAATAAAATACTTGTATTTTTTTTAAAAATTACATACTATATTAATATAGATATTTAACTAATTAGTTAAATATCTATATTAAATAATTGAAGGGAGTTATTTTATGAGTAAAGCATTTAAGGCTTTAAGCGATAAAACAAGAAGAGAAATATTAAAATTGCTTAATAATAAAGATATGAGTGCAGGTGAAATAGCCGAACATTTTGATATATCTAAGCCGTCAATATCAAAGCATTTAGATATTTTAAGAGAAGCAGAGCTTATAAGTTCTGAAAAGAAGGGGCAATTTGTAATTTATTCTATAAATACTTCTGTAATTCAAGAGGTTCTTGGAAACTTCTTAGAAATATTCAAAAAATAAAAAGGGGGAAATATTATGAAAAAAATTAACTCTACAAAAACTATATTATTAACCATATCACTTTTAATACTTGGTATAGGGTTTATAATGTCTGATGGATATATTGAAATTTTAATATTAGGAATTTTAGGTATTGTTTCTTTATTTTTATTAAATATTCAAGCAACAAATATAGTAGAGTTATCAGAAGATAATCCTAAAGTTAAAACTTTTAGATTTTTAAATATATTTAATATATCTATTGTTATACTTTGTTTTATATTTGCTTTATCATCACCAAATAATCAATTATCTATCACTGAAAATAACAAAAACTTAGTTATTTGTTTTATGTCCGTATTTATGATGTTTTTTGGGAATTTATCACCAAAGATACCTTTTAATAGGTATTTAGGACTAAGACTTCCTTGGACAATAAGAGATGAAGAAACTTGGAAGATTGCACATAAATTAGTAGGGTATTTATCTTTCCCTATTGCAACAATAATGTTTATTGCATCATTTTTCTTTAATGGTGATATAGTAGGAATTATTGGTATTTTAACTTGGATTATAGTACCAAGTATATATTCCTTTATATTTTACTCTAAGAAATTAAAAGGTTTAAATTAATAAAGTAATATTTTAAATAAATTTCAATTAAAAAAATCCAATAGATAATATTATCTATTGGATTTTTTATACATACTACACATATCTAGTATATTAAGTTAAAGTTTTTTTACATTTATCAAAATTAACTCTTGATAATATATAGGATGTCCTTTTTGTTTTTATGAAAAAAGATATATAAGATATAATTTTAATTAATTAAATACTATAACTAGTCTCTAAAGTAAAATTTAAGTGATAGTTACAAAGTATTTAATTTCTAAAACTATATTGCATAACACACTAGTTTTGTTTATACTCTAGCTAAGAGGTGGTTAAAATTGGAAAGTCAATTTAAAAAAGGGTTAATAGAATTATGTGTATTAAAAGCCCTAGCAGATAAGGAATGTTATGGATATGAATTGATTGAAAGTGTATCAAATATCATATCTATTACTAAAGGTACATTATATCCTTTATTAAGAAGATTACAAAAAGAAGGATATCTAGATTATTACATAAAAGAATCTGAATTAGGTCCAGCAAGAAAATATTATAAAATAACACCTTTAGGATTAAATAGATTTATAGAAAACAGAAGTGAATGGCTTAACATAGCTGATTCTGTTACAAATTTTTTGAAAGGAGATAAAGGATATGAATAAAAAAGAAGAATTTTTAAAAGGATTAGAGCTTGAGATTAACAGTTTACCAAAAGATTATATTTACGATATTATAAATGACTATATAGAATATTTTGAAGATGGGAAATTAGATGGAAAATCCGAAATTGAGATTATAAAAGAACTTGGAAATATTGATTATATAGCGAATAGTATTTTATCTGAATACTATATTGAAAATCCTAATAAAGTAAATGATTTTAGTACATTTATGAAAGCCTTAAAGGCACTCAATGCTATTGGAGTAGGAGCATTGAGTTTACTAGTTGGTGTTCCTATAATAGCATCATTTTTATTATGTTATTTATCCTTGTATATTTTAAGTTTTAGCTTTATAGTAATGCCATTGGCTCTAGCTATACACTTAGGAATACCTAAGTTGCCTATAAGTTTTGGGACAGATATATTATGGCAAAAAATATTAGTAACAGGAGTTTTATTTATAGTAGGAATAAAACTTTTAAATATATTAGAAAAAGGTAGAAAAAAAGCATTTAGTTTAATTTTTAATGCTTTAACTAAAAATATAAAACATACATCCTTACAATTTAAAAATAATACAATAAGCTAGTTCTTAAAATCATATTTGAGATAAAATAAAAGCCCTTGGAATCCATTTATTTGGATTCTAAGGGCTTTTATTTTATCTCAAATATATAACAAGTCTTTAAAGTGAAATTTAAGTGATAGTTAATATGTACTAATACTTGTTATATATTTCCTTAAAGCTTTTATAAATAAAATGTCTTAATTAATCTCAAATATTTTACTTCAGAGGTTTAGAGTATTTTTCTTTTAAATCATTAAGCCTTTTAAGCATTTTATTTAAATTTATATCAATATTTTTTTGATTTTTATTTCCTTCATAACCTAATTCTTTATTTACATCAAATTCTTCATCTACTGCATCAGCATCTGAATCAAGATCAATTGTTGCTGACATAACTTTCCATACTCCATTTATTTTAGAAAGATATACTGTATAATTATTTCCTGCTTCAGCCTCATTTAATTGACCAGTATTTTCATCTTTAAATGAATAAGTTTCATACATGTAAACATTAACTTTAACACAATCTCTATATCTTACAAAACTTTTATAATCAAAGTTAAAGTTTTGAGAAAGTACTTTTTTATGATTTCTCTTATGATTAGTAGCCTTTACAGCATTTCTTGCTAATAAATATTTTTTTAAATTTTCATCCCCAACTGTTGAGAAATCATTTTTACCTCCATTATAATTATAGTCATCTTTGATAAATGTTTCTAATACTTCTTTTATAGAACTTCTTTCAAAAATAGCATGTTTATATATATATATCCCTGAAATAAAAATAATTAATAACCCTATAAAAAAAACAAATAATTTATTTTTAGTTTTAATCATATATTAACCTTTCTAATTTTTCTATCTTAAAGAAGTTAAATGTACATAAGATCTAGGATACTCATCTTCTGGAGCTGCATCATTAATATTATCTCCCCATCTATCTTTTGTATGACAAGCTATCTTAAAGTTAGGGCCAGGGCTAATAACTATATAAGTGTGAAACCATCTTTTCCAACCTTTATGATAAATAAATGTTAAATCTCCTAATTCTAATTTTGAACCATAGGCAATTGCATGTCCTCCAGGCCCTTTAGAACCATTTTCATTACGAACAATAAATCCTCTTAAATAATGGGCTTGAGCCCAAGCATCTCCATATGTTCCCATTAAATGAAATGAGTCCGGAGTTAAAGACCATGATCTCTTTTCGCCATCCATTACATAACTAGAACCTGTTCTTCCTCCAGCATATTTAAGTGCTTGAGAAGCATAATTTGCACAATCAGTAGTTTTGAAAGACAAATAATTTGGATTACGCCTACTACCTCTATATTTATAAGCATAATCATATATTGCTTTTCTTTGACGATAAGAAAGATTTAAACTTTTTGAAGAATAACCTTCTATATCAGAAGAAATATTAGGAATTTCTTGCTTTAATGGTTTAGAGTACTTAGCCTTTAAAATATTAAGTCTTTCAAACATCTTACTTAAATTATCAGTATTATTATTTTGTCGTGATTTTGTTTCACATTCATAGCCTAATTCTTTATTTACATTAAATTCCGCATCAACTGCATCAATATCAACATCAATTGTTGCAGACATAACCTTCCATACTCCATTTATTTTAGAAAGATATACTACATAATCATTTCCTGCCCCAGCTTCAAACACCTTCCCAGTATCTTCCTCTTCAAACGAATACTCTTCAAGCATATAAACATTAACTTTTACACAGTTTCCAGATTTCACAAAGTTATCATATACAAATTCAAATTTTTGAGAAAGTACTTTTTTATAATTTCTTTTATGATTAGTAGCTTTCACAGTATTTCTAGCTATTAAATACTTCTTTAACTGTTCATTTCCAACTGTTGAAAAATCATTTTTACCACCATTATAGTTATAATCAGTTTTAATGAACGTTTCTAAAACTTCTTTAATAGAATCTTTTTCATTTTCAATATCAAAATTTTGATTATTACTATTCATAAGAAAACCACCCTTTCTAAAAAAAATCAACTTTTAAATAAATAATTTAAGTTATAAAAAATTATTTTATAAAATATATATCAATAAAAATAAATATAATCAATAGATTTAAATTCAATGTAATATTTTGTATTATTTTCCTGTCAAAAAGTGTAATTTAATCACATATTTTCAATTTTATTTTTAGTACTATTATTTAATTGACTAGATTATTAAAATATAGTGAACAATTATATTTTAATAATTAATATGTATTTTGGAAAATTTAATATATATTTAAAGTTAAAAGATTGAAAATTTATGTAGTAAAATAATATAATATATAATAAAAAGTATTAACTAAAATATGGT
>NZ_JBCIUO010000032.1:0-10352 GCF_039031195.1 Romboutsia sp. MSSM.1001216sp_RTP31141st1_G3_RTP31141_220114
GAAGAAAAAAGAGTAGTGATAATTCAAATAATAATTCTATTGCATTTAGTATAAATGATATAAATAAAGGTTTAAAACTTATGGATTTAAGTGATGAAGATTTAGAGCGTGGCATGGAAATAATAACTAGAACTAAAAAGTATATGTCACAAGATGAAAGAAAGTTTTTAGTTAAGATTGAGAGTGTATTAGACTTAGTTAGGGGAATAAAGAAACTTAGTTCAATAGAGGATATCGAGGAAGAAGAAACAAACTTTTTTAGATGTATGGATGAGGAAGATAAGAAGAATATGATGATTAGGGAAATTTTAGAAGTTTTTCCTGAAAAAAGGAAAGAATCTATAGAAAAGGCTATAGATATGAAAAAGAAAATAGATTTATTTGCAGAATTATTTTTACCAGATGATATAGAAGAAAATGGATTTAGTATAAGTTCTCTAGCGAGTTTAAATAATTTGGGAAGCATGAATAATTTAAAATTATTGGGAAGCCTTTTAAGAGTCGATGATGATAAAGATGATAAAAAATATTATAGTTATGATAGTGAATATGATGCATATGATGATTTTAATGAAGATGATGACGACTTTTGTGAGTACATAGATGATTTAGATGAATAATATGGAAATATATCTTAATATTTCATTAATTACTATATAAAACTACTTTTAAAATTACTGATTTTGTTATATAATAAGTATATAAAATCCTGAAGCATACGATATTGCTTATTTAAATTCAACCGACAAATGTTATAAGGGAGACTAAGTCTAATGATGGATAACAAGCCTAGTTTTTAACTGGGAAGTTAAAAGTTATTGGCAGGTCACCCACCTGGGAGTATCTCGGGTATGAATTTACGTAAGCTAACGGTGTTTCGGGATTTTAAATTAAAAGAGTGTTGCAAAAGCAACACTCTTTTAATTTAAAATCCCAATATACCTATGTCATCAAAAGTAGTAAATACTGAAGTTGTATTGTAATCTAAGTCATATTTATAATTAGAGTAAAATAAAGATCTAGTAAACTCTTCCTCTAAACTAAACTCATCAATCTTATGATCACTCCAAGTCTTTCCTAAATCATTTGAAATAGATGTATGTAATCTATTATAGTTAACCCACATAATATATATATCAGATTTAAATTTCATAATACTTGGATACATGCAGGATGAAGAACCTGTTATATATTTAGATATATTAATATCTAGTTTATTATCCATTAAATAACCATTTATATATTTAACAGCATACCCATTATCAACATTTTCACAAAATACTATATGACAAAAGTTTAGGCTATCTTTTAATACAGATAAGTATATTTTATTTTTTCTTGTATTAGTTAATTGAGAAGGCTTAGACCAAGTTGAAGTACTTAAATTAAACTTTGACATAAAAACTTCTTCAAATCCGTTTACGAGGTTTAGGTAAAAAACTGTAGGTGAGTTTTGAATCCAAATCACTGTGAAATTATTTAAAATAGTATTATTTATAAAATCTATTTTATTTTCCGTCCAAACACCATTTAATTTATGATGGTGAATAAGTGCACAAATATTACCGCTATCATTGCTATAAACATAGTATAAAATATGAATTTCATTATCTAATTTTTTAATATAAGGAAATAATAAAGTAAACTTATTGCTATTATAAGTAAACACATCAAAATTAGTAAATGTAGTTTCAGAATTTTTTATATCAACTAATTTTAAGCTATTATCTATGTAAATACCATATATGTTATCATTATTATCTAGGTTAAAATAAAACTTGGTAAAATCTAAAGGTTTATCTGTAATATATGTTGATTTGATCAGATTACTATAGGTATCAAAATAATCATAAGTTAAAACATTAGATGTTCTAAATCTAAATATATCCTTGTTAGAACGTCTAATTATTGTATGGCAATCATTAACAAAACCCAAAAAATCATCTCCCTGTAAATTAATTCATATTAAATGTATATTGTCATAATAGAAAATTATTCTAGTTTTAGTAAATAGAAGTACAAGTAAGTAACAAATCATAAGTTAAATGCATAATATTTATTAAGCGTGAAAAGCTGAATATTAACAATAATTCATTTAAGGGGAGGACATTATATGCAAGATTTAAAAAGAAATAGAAAAAGAGTTCCTAATCAGCATATAGATCAAATGGAAAACGACTGTTTAGAAGAACATGTAAGTCAAGAAGTAGATGATGATTTAACTAGAGGATGTGGATGTAAAAAAGACTCAAACTGTGATAAACATTCAGATTGTAACCACAATATGAAGTGCGAGTGCGAGTGTGTATGTCATCCAGAACCACAGTGCTGTGAGCCTTGTGAACCAGATGCTGATACATGTATAAAAAATAAATGTGGACCTGAGTGTCTTGGTCCTATAAATCCACCAAGATTTAATGTATCAAACAGTGTACCAGTTGCAATTGAGGCCAATAGGATATTTGATACTATGGTATTTCAAACATTTACAGATGCAACAGCTCCAAATGGTGCTCCATTAGTATTTGATGTTGAATTAGTAGAAATAAATGGTCCAATACCTAGAGTAGGTCAAGTAAATGTAGAAATAGAAAAAATTTGTATAAACCATAATGGAATAATAATAAATACAGGAATGACAACTTTAGAAGATTTTGATATAGAACCGTTAGAACCAACAGTAGGAAAAAGATGTGAAACTACTTTTGAATATGCAGTATGTGGAGAAACACATAGAAGATGTTGTAATAGGGGAAAAGGACAATCAGTAGTATATAAACAAAAAGGATTAAGTGTACTTGTAGAAGATTTAGTACTAGAATTAAGAGGAAGATGCGGATGCACAGAATTTATAGCTTTTGCATTTCCTGCTGTAAAATGCCATGGAGGTCAATCTAAGAGATGCCGTGATGTTGAATTCTTATTTAATACATTATCAGCACCAATAGGTGTGCCATCAGATGGAAGAGGATTTACATTAAGACAAGAATTCCAAACACATTTAACAGTAGATTGTATCGGAAAAGCTTTACTAAGCTGTATAGATCATGATGATTGTGAATGTCATTGTGAATTAAGCATACCAAATGATATAGATTTAATACTTTGCTTACAAAATAATGTCAGTACTTTAATTAATGAGCAACTAGTTGTTTTAACTTCACCAAATGGTGTGCAACCAAGAGTTGTAGATACATTCTCTAAAGTTTGTGACTTTGGAAGTTGTGGAGAATAGTATATAAAGGAAAAAGAGCTATCTGTTTTAGATAGCTCTTTTTCATATTTTATATGTTATCCCATAACAATATTCAAAAATATCATCTTTTATAGTTGTTTTACCTTCATTTGAACATCTACTTGAATGAATGGTATTTTCAATATTAGATTTAGACCATTGTTTAGAACTACTATTAAAAAAAAGTTTAGATGTAGTTCGATCAGAAGATGAAGAAGGTTTATATTCTAGTACTATATTTGAAAAATCATCTATATCAAGTTTATAAAAGTATCCATTATCCTTTAGAACATTATCAATTATATATTTAGATAATCGATAATTAGGTACATCAAAGTTAAAGTGAGATAGCTTATGCAAATTATCTGATAGAGGGTATTTTTCGACGATAAAAACATTTAAGGAATCATCAATAGAATACAATCTCATATCCTTAATATTTTTTGTAGTATTAAGGGCTTTCAAAATAGATTTTTTTTTCCAAGAGCCATTGTGCTTGAGAAAATGATTTAGTCTACCCCTAGTGTCAAGTGCACAGATATGTATATTACTAGAATTATCTATAGTTGCGCAATAAGAATGTATATTGTTAGATAATCTTTCTGTTTGCCCATTTATATTTTTAATATATAAAACATTTTTATCTGTATATATATAAAATGGATTAATATTTTTCATAATAACCTCCTAAGATTTAATATTTTTAGAAAAGTTTTTTAAAGTTTTGATAACAACAAAAATATGTAATATACATGTGAAAAATGACATTAAAGTTGTTGTATAGATATATGCATAAATATTTAGATTAGGTAGAGGAGTAAGTAAATATACTCCAAATAGCTGAATACACATACTAAAAATAGTAATTAAACTTGAAATTACCTCTTTCCTTATAGAATGAAGTATGCCTGATAGTGTTTGATTTAAAGACATAAATAGAGGGATTAACCACATTGATTTTAAGTAAGTACCTGCAAGCTCATTATCATATACTAAAAGACATAAATTTTCACCAAATGTATAAAAAAATACTGAGGAAAATATTCCTACACTTAGAGTTAAAAGCATAGCAAAATTAATTTTTTCTTTTACCCTTTTGTATCTACCAAGTGACATTTCTTGGGATATACTAGGTATCAAGTTTACAATTAATGCAGAACCTAAGGTAAATGGTAAGTATATAAAAGGCATAACCATCCCATTTATAACACCATACATGCTTAATGCTTGACTATAGCTAATGCCTGATAAGACTAGCCTAGAAGGAACAATTATAGAGCTTAAAGAATGAAGTAATATATTTGACATACGATTGCAAGTTATAGGAATAGACATTTTAATAGTTTCTATAGAAGCATTGTAAAAATCCTTTATTTTTATAGTATAGGTATTATATAAATTTGAGTTTTTATATAAGCAAATTGATATATATAATATATTTATGGCTTCTCCAATAGAAATACCTAAAAGTGCAATATAACAATTAAAAGATTTATTATTTATAAATAAAATAGTTAAAGCTACGAAAAATATTCTACTTAATTGCTCTAGAACTTGCCCTATAGCAGGAACTACGACTTCCTTCAAACCATAGTAGTATCCTCTTAATATATTTGATACTGTTATAAGGACTATTGCTGGACAGATAGATAAAATTAATAAACTTAAATTAGCATCTTTTAATAGTTTTAATGACAAAAAACGGGCATTAAAAGCTATTATAAGAGAAATCACAAGTGATATAAAAAATGCTACATAAAGTGTAGATATAAACAATACATTGCTATTGTGTTTATCATTAAGAGCCTTTTTATTAGCAACTAAACAACTCAAAGTAGTAGGTATACCTGTAGTAGTTAAAGCTAAGCAAATCATTAAGAAATTAAATAATATATGGTATATTCCAAGACCAATTTCACCAATTGACCTTGATAAAAATATTTTATATAAAAAACCAATTACCCTAACTATTAAGTTGGAAATAAACAACACGGCTGTAGAAAAAATAAGATTGGGTATTCTCAATAAATCACCCCCTTATGTTTAAATATATTCATAAGGAGGTGAAAAAATAATTATATATTTACAAATTCAGGTTTCATATTGGTAAATTTACATACATGATTAAATCCTACTTCTTTTAGATAAGAGTAAATATAATCAAATTGATATGCTATTTGAGATGGATGGTGAGAATCAGATCCTGTAGTTATTATTTCACCACCTAAGTCTTTATACATATTTATTATACTTCTTGAAGGTGTTAAGTCAGGAAGATTATATCTATAACAAGATGTATTTATCTCAATTCCTTTTCCATCTTGTATAACTTGTTTTAATATAGCTTCTATTATATCTGAAAATAAGCTATCATCTAAAATATTTTTATAATCTCCATATCTTTTAACTAGATCTAGGTGTCCTAATACAGAATAGTCTTTGTAGTTTTTAACAATATTATATAGTTCTTTAAAATAAGCTTCATAAGCTTGATGTTGAGTTTTATCTTTAAAAAACTCGCCAAAATATAAGTCAATTCTATCTATAGCATGTAAAGAACATATTATAAAGTCAAAAGGATATTTATTAGCATCATTACTGCACTTAGTTATTATTTGCTTTTGAAGACCAAGTTCTATACCTTTTTTTATAGATATTTGATTAGCATATTTAGATTTAAAGAAATCTAATTTTTCAAAGTATTTATCATAATCAATACCCCAATCAAAATCATTTGCAAGGTCATAATCAACATGATCTGTAAAGCATATTTCTTTAAGACCCAAGTCTATTGATTTTTTAATCATATCTTCCATATCGGTCTTACTATCATTTGAGAAACTTGAGTGCATATGGTAATCATAAAACATAAAAACTTCCCCTTTTTGATAAAATTTTGGTATTATATACATAATAAATCTTATCAAATATAGTAATAACCATCAAGTGATAATATCAAAGAAGCAAGTGGGGATAGTATGGAAAAATATAACTTAGATTTAATCAAAGATAGTCCTAAATATTTACAAATATATAATCATGTAAAGAGACTTATATGTGAAAATAAAATAAAGGAATATGAAAAGCTACCGCCAATAAGAACGTTAGCAAAGTTAATAGGGGTTAATAATACGACAATAGTAAAAGCATATGAATTATTAGAAAAAGAAGGATATGTCAATAAAAGTATGGGAAGTGGAACTTTTGCTACATCTATAAATCAAGAAAGTTCAAGTACTATACAAAGAAAAGAAGGTATAATAAGTTTTGATACAGGAAATCCTTCTACAGAAATATTTCCAATAGATGATTTTAAAGAGGCTATAAATATGGCCTTGACTAATGAAGGAAGCACTATATTCGAATATGATGAAGGTTTAGGATATGAACCATTAAGAGAAAAAATAGCACAATATCTACATAATAAAGATATAAATACAACTAAGGATAATCTACAAATAATATCAGGAGCTCAGCAAGGTATAGACATTGTTTGCAAAGGTCTTATAAATTACTCAGATGTCGTATATGTTGAAGAGCCAACTTATAATGGAGCTATAGAAGTATTTAAGAGTAGAGGAGCAAAGATAATATCAATACCTATGTTAGATGATGGAATCGACATAGGGGTATTAAAACTTAAACTTGAAAAGATAAAGCCTAAAATAATATATACTATGCCAAATTTTCAAAATCCAACAGGCATATCATATTCTACATATAAAAAGAAAAAACTAATAGAACTAGCTGAAAAATATGATTTTTATATAGTAGAAGATGATTTTATAAGTGATTTTAAATTTAATTCTCTTGATAATAAACCATTAAAGAGTTATGATGATAAAAATAGGGTTATATACATAAAAAGTTTTTCTAAAATATTTATGCCTGGACTTAGAATAGGTATAGTTGAAATTCCAAGTGAATTACTAAAAAAGGTACTTTGGGCTAAGTACTCATCTGATATATCAACGCCAGGTTTGATTCAAAAATCAATGTATTATTATATGGAAAACTTTAATTGGGATGAATATCTTAAAGGTGTGGAAAGTCAATATACACAAAAATATAATTTGGCAAAAGAGTTGATATATAATAAATTAAGCGATAGACTAAAGATAAGAAATGGAAGTGGAGGTATTAACTTTTTTATAGAACTACCAAGAGGCTATTTATCACATGACTTAACAGAATTTTTATTAGATAAAGGAGTATCTGTTCTTCCAGGAACTTACTTTTTTGATAATATAGTAGATGATAGGTTTTTTAGGATAAATATAGCTAGGGCAAGTATACAAGATATAGAAAAGGGAATATCTATAATAAGTGATAACTTAGACGAATTTCTTTATAAATATAAAGATAATATAACAATAAAAAATAATAAATTTTTTTATTAAGACAAGAAAATAGAAAGGAGAATACTTAAAATAAATTTATTTTAAGTAGAATGAAATAATGTTTGATCAAAAGAAACTAGACAGAATAAATGAATTAGCTAAAAAGAATAAAGCAGAAGGATTAACAAAAGAAGAAACTATAGAAAGAGAAGGATTAAGAAAAGAATATCTAGAACATTTTAGAGCGCACTTTAGATCTAGATTAGATAATATAAAGGTAGTATCAAAAGAAGAATACGACGAGCATATGAAAAATAACCAAAATAGTCAAAACTAAATATAATATAAATTTAATAATTACTTAAGGAGGGGCAATATGAATTTAAAGTATGAAGCTAAAAATGCATGGGATATTGAAAGAAGTAAAAATAATATAGAAGATGTAATGTCTTATTCTAAAGATTACATGCAATTTTTAGACAAAGGAAAAACAGAAAGAACCTCTGCTAGAGAAATAGTAAATATGGCAAAAGAAAATGGATACATATCACTAGAGGAAGCTATACAAAAAGGAAAGGTAAATCCAGGAGACAAAATATATGCAGTCAATAAAGATAAATCAGTAGCTATGTTTGTTATGGGTAAAAAATCTTTAGAAGAAGGTATGAAAGTAGTAGGTGGTCATATAGATGCTCCAAGGATTGACTTAAAACCAAACCCTCTATATCAAGAAGCTAATCTAGGACTTTTTAAAACTCATTACTATGGAGGAATAAAAAAATATCAATGGACAGCAATACCACTTTCAATATATGGAGTAGTTATCCTAAATGATGGTAAAAAAATTGATATATGTATAGGTGAAGATGAAGAAGATTCAGTATTTTGTATAACTGACTTACTAGTACATCTTTCAGGAGATCAAATGCAAAAGAAACTTTCTGAAGGTATAACTGGAGAAGGACTTAACCTACTAGTTGGTCATATGCCGCTTGAAGGCGAAGAAAAAGAAACTGTAGCACAAAATGTATTAAAGATATTAAATGAAAAATACAATATGGTAGAAGAAGACTTCTTAAGTGCTGAAATAGAAATAGTACCTTCTGGTCGTGCTCGTCACTTAGGATTTGATAAATCTATGGTATTAGCTTATGGGCATGATGATAGAGTTTGTTCATACGGTGCTGTCAAAGCCTTAATAGAAACTACTGAACCTGAATACTGTGCAGTAGCATTATGTGTAGATAAGGAAGAAGTAGGGTCTCAAGGAAATACTGGTATGCACTCTAAATTCTTTGAAAATACAGTAGCAGAGCTTATAGCTTTAGAAGGAAACTATTGTAACTTAAGAGTAAGAAGAGCTATGGCAAATACTAAGGTATTATCGGCTGATGTATCTGCAGGATATGATCCTAATTTCCCAGAGGTGTATGATAAGAGAAATTCTGCATACATGGGACATGGTATAGTTTTAAGCAAATATACAGGTGTAAGAGGAAAAAGCGGATGCAATGATGCTAATGCAGAGTTTATGGCAGAAGTAAGAAGAATATTCAACCAAGGCGAAGTTGTATGGCAAACTGCTGAACTTGGAAAAGTAGACCAAGGTGGTGGTGGAACTATTGCCTATATATTAGCAAACTATGGTGCTGAGGTTATAGATTGTGGAGTAGGTGTGTTAAATATGCATGCTCCATATGAAATAGTTTCTAAAGTTGATATATATGAGATGTATAAAGGATATAAAGCATTCTTTAACATAAACCTTTAAGTAATATTAGAAGTAATTGACTATTAAAAAAGATAGACCTTTTATTTTGGTCTATCTTTTTATATTGAAATATTTATATAGTCCTGTTAAAAATTTATTTTCTAAAGGTGAAAAAACTTTTTTTCTAGAATAAATAAAATAAAACTTTCTTTTAAATTCTATATTTTTTACTCTATAGATGTTCAGTTTTTTAGATTCTAATTCATCAATGCAAGATATATATGATACAAAAGAAACTCCAAGACCAGATTGTACAAGTTTTTTTATAGATTCATTAGATTCAAGATGGGCTATTACATCTAGTTTGTCCGTATCGAAATTATTAGATTTTAGCTTATTTATAATTAAATCTTTAGTTCCAGAACCTTCTTTTCTCATAATAAACTTAAGAGAATATAATAAATCAATATCTATAAATCCATTAGAATTAGGAAGGACAACGTCTAAAGGAGTTATAAGGACTAACTCATCATCCATTAAATCTATGTACTCAATTTGTGGGTTGTTAGATTTTGAACCAACAAGTCCGAAACTTATTCTTTCATTTAAGATTTCTGAAATTGCAGACTTAGAGTCATAGTGACTAATATTAAACTTAACATCTTTAAATTGGTTAGAAAAATTATTTAAAAAATTAGGAATAATATAAGATTCAGGGATAGAACTGCAAACTATATCTATAATACCCTCTATTTTTTCGGAATACTCTTTTATATCATAAACTGCTTTTTTACAATTATTTAATATTAATATGGCATGATTGTAAAGTATTTCTCCTGATTTTGTTAAAGTTAAATTCTTATTATTTCTATTTATAAGAACAGTACCGAGTTCTTTTTCGAGGTTATTAATATGAGAGCTAACTGTTGGTTGAGTTAAAAATAATTCCTTCGCAGCTTTAGAAAAACTTTCATACTTACAAACTGCAACAAACACTTCCAATTGCTTAAAATCCAAGACAAAACCTCCTTATATTGTTTATAAGTATTATAGCATAGTATAAAAA
>NZ_JBCIUO010000033.1:0-9875 GCF_039031195.1 Romboutsia sp. MSSM.1001216sp_RTP31141st1_G3_RTP31141_220114
GTTAAGCTCTTTAGCGCTGATGGTACTTGGAGGGCGACCTCCTGGGAGAGTAAGACGTAGCCACGTAATCTTTTTTTGCGTTCAAAAATATAAAAATTTTAAGTATTTAATATTGGAATAAATTTATAAAAAAAATGCAAATTAAAAAAATATGTTGTGAAAAAAAGTTTAATAAACTACAATTACCTTAAGAGTGAAAATTTTCGTAATCTTGGAAACGATTCCGATAACGTTTCCAAAATTGCTAAATAAAATATTTAGTCAATAAAAAGGGGGATTGTAGGTGAATTTATCAGAAAGCCTAAAATTAAAAACTAATAAAGACATATCTGATTGTTCAAATGAGGAAATTTATTTTGCATTATTAGAATTAGTTCAAGAGCTTAGCGAGAAAAAAGTAATCAAAAATCAAGGCAAAAAGAAATTATATTATATATCAGCAGAATTCTTGATAGGAAAATTATTATCTAGTAATTTGATAAATTTAGGTATATATGATCAAGTAAAAGAAATCTTATTAAAGCATGGAAAAAATATATCTGAGATAGAAGAGATAGAGCCTGAGCCATCTTTAGGAAATGGTGGTCTTGGTAGATTATCAGCATGTTTTCTAGATTCTATAGCAACTTTGGGAATTCCAGGAGATGGTATTGGTTTAAATTATCATTTTGGTTTATTTAAACAAGTATTCAATAATAACTTACAAACAGAAGAAAAAAATGAATGGATTGATAAGTCCAGGTGGTTGAATAAAACCAATACGACTTATGATATTAATTTTGGGGAATTTACTTTAAGATCTATACTTTATGATATTAATGTTACAGGATATAATAACCAAACTAATAAACTTCATTTATTTGATATAGAAACGATTGATGAAAGTATAGTAAAAGATGGTATAGATTTTGATAAAGATAATATTGAAAAGAATCTTACTTTATTCTTATATCCTGATGATAGTGATGAAGAAGGTCGTCTTCTTCGAATTTATCAACAATATTTCATGGTAAGTAATGGTGCTAGATATATATTAGATGAGTGTATGGCAAAAGGAAGCAACTTACATGACTTAGATGAATATGCAGTAATACAGATAAACGATACTCATCCAACTTTGATTATACCAGAACTTATACGTTTATTAGTTGAAAGAGGAATAGAATTAGATGAGTCTATAAAAATTGTAACTAAAACATGTGCATATACTAACCACACAATTTTAGCTGAAGCTCTAGAAAAATGGCCTATTAAATATTTAGAAAAGGTTGTTCCACAACTTATACCTATAATAAATGAGTTAGATGATAGAGTTAGAGAAATTTATGAAGATGAGTCTGTGTACATTATAGATAAAAATGATAATGTAAATATGGCTCATATAGATATACACTATAGTTTTAGTGTAAATGGAGTAGCATCGCTTCATACTAATATATTAAAAAGCAATGAATTAAATAATTTTTATAAAATTTATCCTGAAAAGTTTAATAATAAAACGAATGGAATAACATTTAGAAGATGGCTTATTCATTGTAATCCACTATTAACAGAGTTTATAGAAGAATTGATAGGGGACGAATTTAAAGCTGAGGCAGAAAAATTGCAAGACTTGATAAAATATATAAATGATGAAAAAGTACTTCAAAAGTTATTAGATATAAAACATTCTAATAAAGTTGAATTAAAAAATTATCTTAAAAAGACTCAAAATATAGATATAGATGAAAATTCTATTTTTGATATACAAATAAAAAGGTTACATGAATATAAAAGGCAACAAATGAATGCATTATATGTAATTTATAAGTATTTGCAAATTAAACAAGGGAATACACCAAAAACTCCTATTACAGTTATATTTGGAGCAAAAGCTGCCCCAGCATATACTATTGCAAAAGATATAATACATTTAATATTATGTTTACAAGAACTTGTAAATAATAATGAAGAAGTTAGTAAATATTTAAAAGTTGTAATGGTTGAAAATTATAATGTTACTATTGCAGAAAAACTAATACCGGCATGCGATATATCAGAACAGATTTCATTAGCTTCAAAGGAAGCAAGTGGAACTGGTAATATGAAATTTATGCTAAATGGAGCATTAACGCTAGGTACAGAAGATGGAGCTAATGTAGAAATACATGAACTTGTTGGAGATGATAATATATTTATATTTGGGGAGAAGAGTGATAATGTAATTAAACACTATGAAAATGGAGATTATGACCCTCTTGATATTTATATAAAGGATAAAAATATAAAAGAAATAGTAGATTTTATTGTTAGTGAAGAGTTAATGCACATTGGATGTGAAGAAAATCTTATTAGGCTATATAAAGAAATAATAAGGAAAGATTGGTTTATGGCTTTATTAGATTTTAATGAGTATTGCAAAAAGAAAGAGGAAGTCTTTAAAGAATATGAAAATAGAAATAAGTGGGCAAAAAGAATGCTAGTTAATATAAGTAAAGCAGGTTATTTTTCTTCAGATAGAACTATAAATCAGTATAATAAAGGTATTTGGAAGTTACAGTAGAAAAGTCAATTATAAAACAGTATATGATTACTAAAAATAAAGGACAAAGTATAAAAGAATAATTTCTTGATTTTGAGAATTGTAGATGATAATATTTAAGTAAAGGGGGCAGGAAATCGATATTAGTAATGTTTTCGGTAACGTTACCAGTGAAATTTCAAAGGGATGCAAATTAAAAAAGGGGGATTTACTATGATTAAATTGAAAAAGTTTGTAACAATTGCGTTATCTGCAGTTTTAACAACAGCAGCACTAACAGGATGTTCTTCATCCTCTGATGATAGTGCAGCTAAGGAAGATGGTAAAGGATCAGTATATTACCTAAACTTCAAGCCAGAATCAGAACCACAATGGAAGAAAATTGCTGAGGATTATGAAAAAGAAACTGGTGTAAAAGTAAAAGTTGTTACAGCTGCAAGTGGAACTTATGAACAAACATTAAAGTCAGAAATAGCTAAAAAAGATGCTCCTACATTATTCCAAATAAATGGTCCAGTAGGATATGAATCATGGAAAGAGTATTGTGCTGATTTAAAAGATACAAAGCTTTATAGTAACTTATTAAATCAAGATATGGCTATAAAAGATGGGGATGGAGTGTATGGTATACCTTATGTTGAGGAAGGGTATGGTATAATATACAACCAAGAAATAATGGATAAATACTTTGCATTAGATGGTGCAAAAGCTAAATCAATAGATGAAATAAATAATTTTGCAAAATTGAAAGAAGTTTCAGAAGATATGCAATCTAAAAAAGATCAATTAGGGATAGATGGAGTATTTGCTTCTACATCACTAACTCCTGGTGAAGATTGGAGATGGCAGACTCATTTAGCGAATCTTCCTGTTTATTATGAATATAAAGATAAGGGAGTATCTAACTTAGACAAAATAGATTTTACTTATTCAGATAACTTTAAAAATATATTTGACCTATACATAAATAACTCAACTTGTGAACCTGCATTATTAGGTAGCAAGACAGTTTCAGACTCAATGGCTGAATTTGCACTTGGAAAAGCTGCAATGGTTCAAAATGGTAACTGGGGATGGAGTCAAATATCAGAAGTTGAAGGAAATACTGTTAAAGCAGAAAATGTTAAATTTATGCCGATATATACAGGTATTGAAGGTGAAGAAAAACAAGGACTTTGTATAGGAACAGAAAATTTCTTCTCTATAAATAGTAAAGCTTCAGAAGCAGATCAAAAAGCATCAATTGAGTTTGTTGAATGGTTATTCACTTCTGATACAGGTAAAAATCATGTAACAAATGAATTAGGTTTCATAGCTCCATTTAATACTTTCAAAGATTCAGAAACACCTCAAGATCCATTAGCTAAAGAAGTTTTAAGATATTTAGGAAATAAAGATTTATACAATGTAGACTGGAACTTTACTTCTTTCCCTAGCCAAACATTTAAAGATGATTTTGGTGCAGCATTACTTGAGTATTGTAATGGAAATATGAAGTGGGAAGATGTTAAGAAATTAGTAGTTGAAGAATGGGCAAGTGAAAAAGAAGCATCTAAATAAATTTTGAATTAATTTGATTTGTAAGTGAAAGGGCTTAGCCATAGATAACAGTATAATATCGTTAATATAATTTAGGATAAATCCTATTTATTTGATGAGAGAAATGCTTGTTTATGGTTTAAGCTTTTTCTTTAAACTAATTTGTTATAAGAAGTTTAAAATTATTAATATTAGGGGGAACATTATGCAAAAAGCACTAAAAAAATACTTTCCGATATTCCTAACTCCAACTCTGATTGCATTTTCTATTGCATTTATAATTCCTTTTATAACAGGTTTATATTTATCTTTTTGTGAGTTTATTACAATAAGTGATGCAACATTTGTAGGAATAGAAAACTATAAAAAGGCTTTTTCAGCAGGTCAAGGGTTTGTTGAGGCTTTTGGATTTACTACGATATTTACAATTATATCTATTATAACAGTTAACATACTTGCATTTACCCTTGCTTATTTTTTAACAAAAAAGATAAGAGGGACAAACTTTTTCAGAACTGTATTTTTCATGCCAAACTTAATAGGTGGGATAGTTCTTGGGTATACTTGGCAGTCTATGATAAATTTATTTTTAGCTAATTATGGAACGACTCTTGTTGCTAATCAAAAGTATGGCTTTATAGGATTAATTATACTTATGAATTGGCAAATGATAGGATATATGATGATTATTTATATAGCTGGGCTTCAAAGTGTGCCTAATGAATTAATAGAGTCAGCAAAAATTGATGGAGCAACAAAATGGCAGACGCTAAAAAATGTAACTATACCAATGGTAATGCCATCTATTACAATTTGTACTTTTTTAACTTTATCAAATAGCTTTAAGTTATTTGACCAAAACTTAGCATTAACTAATGGAGCCCCAATGCATAAAACAGAAATGCTAGCTCTTAATATAGTTAATACATTCTATGGAAGAAATAATTATGAGGGTGTTGGTCAAGCTAAGGCAGTTATATTCTTTGTTATAGTAGCGGTAATAGCTCTTTCTCAATTATACTTCACTAGAAAGAAGGAGGTTGAACAGTAATGCAAAACACAATGGCTAGAAAAAAGAATGTAGGAGACAATATAGTATTTATTATACTTTGTGCATTAGTAGTAGTATTTTTAGCACCGATTATATTTATAGTTGTAAATTCATTTAAGGGAAAATTCTTTATAAGTGACAATCCTTTTTCCTTACCTACTGCAGAAACATTTGTAGGTATCACAAATTATATTAATGGTTTACAGAAAACAGGGTTTTTAAGTGCTATTGGATGGTCATTTTTTATTACAATAATGTCAGTAGTAGTAATTTTACTTTTTACTTCTATGACAGCATATTACATTACAAGAGTAAAGAGTAAATTTACAAGTGTGTTGTATTACTTATTTGTATTTTCTATGATAGTACCTTTTCAAATGGTAATGTTCCCGATGTCAAAGTTAGCTGATACTTTACACCTAGCAAATCCATTAGGTATGGTAGCTTTATACTTAGGATTTGGGTCAGGATTATCGATATTTATGTTTAGTGGTTTTATAAAATCAATTCCATTAGAAATAGAAGAAGCTGCTATGATAGATGGATGTAATCCTTTACAAACATATTTTTATATAGTGCTTCCTATTTTAAAACCAACTGCAATCACTGTTGCCATATTAAATGCTATGTGGATATGGAATGACTATTTATTACCTTATTTAGTTATAGGTTTATCTACAAAATACAAAACTATACCAGTAGTAATTCAAATGTTAGTAGGCTCAAATGGAAATAGAGATATGGGCGCAATGATGGCGATGTTAGTATTAGCAATCATTCCTATTATAATTTTCTATTTAATATGTCAAAAGCACATAATAGAAGGTGTAGTTGCTGGTGCTGTCAAAGGATAACATAAGGGGTAGAGGAGAGATATTATGAGAAGAAGTGGTATGTTGCTACCTATTGCAAGTTTACCTTCAAAATATGGAATAGGAAGTTTTTCAAAGGAAGCTTATGATTTTGTAGATATATTAGAAAAAGCAGGTCAGAGTTTATGGCAAATACTGCCTCTAGGGCCTACAGGATATGGTGATTCTCCTTACCAATCATTTTCAACTTTTGCAGGGAATCCATACTTTATAGATTTAGATGAATTGGTTAAAGAAGGACTTTTATCTGAAGAAGAATGTAATAGTTATGACTGGGGAAGTAACAATAAATATATAGACTATGAAAAAATATACTTGTCAAGATTTAAAATTTTAAGAAAGGCTTATGAAAGAAGTAACATAAGTAAAAATAAAATATTTAAAGAATACTGTGAAATAAATAAGTGGTGGTTACACGATTATGCGCTATATATGTCTATAAAAGATTCTTTTAGCTCAAAGTCATGGATAGAGTGGGATGATGATATTAGATCAAGAAAAGAAGAAACTATATTGAAATATGAAGAAAAGTTAAAAGATGATATTACATTTTATAAGTATCAACAATATCTATTCACTAAACAATGGAGTAAACTTAAAGCTTATGCAAATGAAAAAGGAATATCAATAATAGGAGATATACCTATATATGTAGCTTTAGATAGCTCTGATACATGGGCTAATCCAGAGTTGTTTCAATTAGATAAGGATTGTATTCCTACAGCTGTAGCGGGTTGTCCTCCAGATGGTTTTTCTGAAACAGGCCAATTATGGGGAAATCCACTGTATTATTGGGAATATCATAAATATACAGAGTATGAGTGGTGGATTAAAAGAATAGAGTATTCTCTTAAATTATATGATGTTGTAAGGATAGATCATTTTAGAGGTTTTGATGAGTATTATTCTATACCATATGGAGAAAAAACGGCCATAAATGGAGCGTGGGAAAAAGGTCCAGGTTTAGATTTATTTAAATATATAAAAGAAAAGCTAGGAGATGTAGAAATAATAGCAGAAGATCTAGGTTTTTTAACAGAAAGTGTAAAACAGCTTTTAAAAGATACAGGATACCCAGGTATGAAAATACTACAGTTTGCTTTTGATTCAAGGGAAGAAAGTGATTATTTACCTCATAATTATGACAAAAATTGTATAGTATATACAGGAACTCATGATAATAGTACAATTAAAGGGTGGTATGAGAAAATTAATCCGCAAGATAAAAGAATGTGTGTTAATTACATGAATAATAAATATACTAGAGAAAGTATAATACACTGGGATTTTATATGCTTAGCTATGAGAAGTGTAGCTAATACTTGTATAATACCCGTTCAGGACTATTTAGGATTAGGTAATGAAGCTAGAATAAATATACCATCTACATTAGGGGATAACTGGAAATGGAGAATGAATCCAAATTGTTTCTCTAAAAATTTAATAAAAAAAATAAGGATGTTAACAAAGCTATATGGAAGAAAATAATTTTGAAATATATTATGTGATGTGTTAATGCATTAAAATATTAAATTGAAAGGAAGCCGTTGATATGAAGGCAATCACAATTAAAGATATAGCAAAAAAATGTGGCGTAGGAGTAAGTACGGTATCAAGGGCTATCAATAATCATCCAGATATAAATGAAGAAACTAGACGAATGATTATGGAAGTAATAAAAGAAAGTAACTTTATTCCTAATAATAGTGCCAGAAATTTAAAACTTTCAGATACGAAAACTATAGGAGTATTAATAAAAGGTATAGATAACCCATTTTTTCAAAATATGATAAAAGTATTTGAAGAAGAAATACAAAATAGAAAATATACATTTATATTACATAGAGTAGACTCTAGTCAAGATGAGGTCGAGGTAGCTTTAGAGCTTATAAAAGAAAAAAGATTAAAAGGAATAGTATTTTTAGGTGGATCTTTTTCACACCAAGAGGATAAGTTACAAGAAATAAAAATACCATTTGTACTAAGTACAATAGCTATAACAGATAATGTAGATAAGAATTTATATTCATCAGTATCGGTTGATGACGTATATGAAAGTAAAAAGATAGTAGACTTTTTATGTGATAATGGACATAAAAAAATTGCAATTCTAGCATCATATAGTACAGATATGAGTATAAGTAATTTACGTTTAGAAGGATACAGAAAGTCTTTAAGAAGTAGAAATATTCCAATAAATGAAAATTTAATTAGATATACCTGGGATAGCCCTAATTCATATAGTATGGAGAATGGATATAATCTAACTAAAGAGCTTATAAACTCTAAAGAAGAATTTACTGCTATTTATGCAATTTCTGATAGTATGGCTATTGGAGCATGTAAAGCTATACTAGAGTCTGGAAAAAGGATACCAGAAGATTACTCTGTTGTAGGATTTGATGGATTAGATATTACATATTATTATAATCCATCTATAACAACAATACGCCAACCTATTGAGGAAATGGCAAAGGAGACCACTAAGATATTATTTGACTTAATTAATAAGAAAAGTAAAAATCAACATAAAATCTTTGAAGGAAAATTGCTTGTAAGACAATCAACTTCTAAATTAGATAAATAAATTTGGAAAATAAGAATAATTTTAAGTAATGATTACAACTAATAGAAAGGATTTTTTATGGATAATTTATTTAGATATGATGGCAAGTTTTGGGAAACGTTAGATAATATAACAGATATAGTAGTGTTAAATTTTTTATTCATAGTTTTTAGTATACCAGTTATAACAATAGGAGCATCCTTAACAGCGACATATTCTGTAGCTTTAAAAAAGGTTAAAGATGAAGATGTACATGTTACTAAAGAGTTTATAAAACGATTTAAAGAGAATTTTAAAATTAGCACTGTAGTATGGATATTAATGATAGTAGTTGGAAGTGTATTATTACTAGATTTTCACATATCTAATTTAATATCTGATAAAACTTTGGGGGTAATATTAAAGCTTATATCTACGATAGTAGGGATAATATTTTTATTTAACTTTACATATGTATTTCCTATTATATCTAAATTTAATAACACTATAAAAAATACTATAGTAAATTCTATTCTTATATCAATACAAAACCTACCTTATACAATAATAATGTTGACTATGAATTTATTATGTATAATATTGATGTTTTCATTAGTTGATTATTTTGGATATATATTATTTTTTTATATGGTAATTGGATTTGGGATTACTTCATATATTAACTCTATATTTTTAAATAAAATATTTTACAAATATATAAATTAAAAAAGTATAAATATATTTATTTAATAATAAGTAATATAATAGCATAGATTAATCTATGCTTTTTTTATGTAATTGGATAAGGCGTTATGACATGACGCTTTGCCGATACATTGCTTAATTAAAGTAAATTTTTTATTGTTTATTATGACTTAGATAAAATTTAAAAAAGTTAATAAATTAGTTGATAATGTGGATAAAAAATGGATTGAAAGAGTTTTACTTAATATAACACTACTTAGTAATGTTAATAAAATCCTACACAAATAAATTTTTAAAAATATATTACAAAAAAATTAAAAAAATATGTTGACTAATAATTAGAAAGGTGATAAAGTATTACTTGTCCAAGAGATACGGACGAAAAATAAAACGAAAGAAAATCTTGACTAAAGGTTAATAACCTGGTAAGATAAGTAAGTCGAGAAAATGAACTTTGAAAATTAAACAGTAGGTTAATTTATATAACTAATGATTCTTAAAAGAATCGAATACAACCAAGCCAGATATTCAGATAATGATAGTCTGAGCAGGTAACAACTTTTACTTGAGAGTTTGATCCTGGCTCAGGATGAACGCTGGCGGCGTGCCTAACACATGCAAGTCGAGCGATTCTCTTCGGAG
>NZ_JBCIUO010000034.1:0-8504 GCF_039031195.1 Romboutsia sp. MSSM.1001216sp_RTP31141st1_G3_RTP31141_220114
TTTTCAAAGTTCATTTTCGTTTTTGCCCTTTTCTTAAGGACAAGTAATACTATATCACCTTACATTTATATCGTCAATACTTTTTTTAAACTTTTTTTAATTTTTTTCTTAATCTATTATTATCTGTGATTTAGTCTATGTATTTTTCTACATTTCATACTAATTTTTATACTTTTTATTGATATAAGAAAACTTTTTACAAGCTTCCTTATATCAATAAATACTATTTCTCTAATAGTTGTGTCATTCTACTTATATCTAAGCCTAAGACATGTTCTCCATCTATAATAGTTAGAGGAATAGACATATACCCCATACCTATCAACTTTTTCTTGGCATCTAAATCTTTCGATATATTATATTCTTTATATTCAATATTTTTATTTTTTAGAAACTCTTTAGCTTTTATACATTGTGGACATGTATCGCTAGTGTATATCTCTACTACTTTCATCTATCTGCTCCTAAGTATTTATTTTGTTATGCTTGTATTTTTTTTTATATTATATTAGATTATTATTAACTCATTATTAGTATATAATATAATACATAATTTATTTTTTCTAAGTTAATATATTTAATAATACAAAAAATTGCATTATTATTCAATATAACTCTACATTTTAGGAGGATTTTAGTATGAGCAAAAAAGTATTGATTATGTCTGCTTCAACTGGTGGAGGTCATAATAGAGCTGCTCGAGCAATTAAAGAGGAGTTAGAACAAAAAACGATAGATGGTTTTAATATACAATGTGAAATAGTGGATAGTTTAAAATTAGTTAATAATACAATGGATAAAATAATTTCTAGGGGATATGAAAAATCTGCTATATATACTCCAAAAGCTTATGGTAGTGTATACAGATTTTCTGAAACCTCTCTTGTTTCTAAAAATGAGTTTAAGGGTAATTTGCTTACATCTTTAATGGCAAAAAAATTCAAAAAGCTTTTAAATGATTCTAAACCCGATTTAATTATAGGTACACATCCCTTCCCTATGATAGCTTTAAGTACACTAAAAAAACATAGTGATGGAGGTTCTGATCACGGTTTACATCTAGGTGATCACCATGATACTATAGATGTGCCTCCAATGATCTCTGTCCTTACAGATTATACTACTCACTCTACATGGATACAAAATGAAATAGACTATTATATAGTAGGTCATGAGTATGTAAAAGAATTGCTAGCATATGAAGGAGTTGATACTGAAAAAATCAAACCTTTTGGTATCCCCGTAGAAAAATCATTCTTAAGTAATAGAGAAAAAGAAGAAGTTTTAAATGAATTAGGTTTATCTTCTGATAAACTTACAGTTCTACTTATGGGAGGAAGCTTTGGAGCTGGTAATATAAAAGAAACCTTAGAAGAATTACTAGATATTGATAGAGATTTTCAAATTTTAGTCATTACAGGAAGAAATGAATCCTTAAAAGAGAAACTTGAAAAGAAACTGGCTACTCACAATCATAATAAAAATATATGTGTACTTGGGTACACTAATAAAATGAACGATATACTTGCTTCTATTGACGTTTTAATAACAAAACCTGGTGGTTTAACTACTACAGAAGCTTTATTAAAAGACGTTCCTATGATTGTTCCATATTATATTCCAGGACAGGAAGAAGAAAACTTAGATTTTCTTTCAAATTGTGGTGCAGCCCTTAGAACAACTAAAAAGTATACTCTTTCAGTTTTACTAAAAGTACTAATAGATGATCCATCTAGATTAGATATGTTAAAGAAAAATATAAAATCTATAAGAAAATTTAATTCTTCTCAAAATATAGCTAATTTAGTTGAGGATGTATTACTATCTATGAATTAATTTTAATTAAATTTACATAATAAATGCCCAATGGATAATATCCTTTGGGCATTTTACAATTATATATATTAGTATGTAGGTTCATAAAAATCTTCTTCATAATCATATTGATACTTCTTATAATTATTCCTAAAGCACGAGTTTTTGCTTTTCTGAGCTTTACTGTTTTTTTTCTTTATTAATAAGCTCATATCATCAGATTCTGTAAACTTTGTTTTTCCTTTAGATTTTAAGTTTTTTTCTCTTTTTTCTTTCAAAGCTTTTCTCTCTTCTAGGCTCATTGTTGATTTCATTTTATTCTCCTATAAATAATTTTGAATGAATTTATTAAAATTATACATTAACTCATTGCTTAATTCAACAAGTGTACCTTATATTATTTGAGTAAATTTATATCAATAAACGACAAAAAATCGAGGTAAATACCTCGATTTTTTATATTTCTCTTCTTCCTTCTAAAGCTTTTGATATAGTTACTTCATCAGCATACTCTAAGTCTCCACCTACTGGTAGACCATGAGCAATTCTAGTAACTTTTATCCCCATAGGTTTTAAAAGTCTAGCTATATACATAGCCGTAGCTTCCCCTTCAATCGTTGGGTTTGTAGCCATTATTACTTCTCTTACATCCTGATTTCCTAATCTTTTGATTAACTCTTTAATTTTTATCATATCAGGTCCAATACCATCCATAGGAGATATAACTCCATTTAATACATGATATTTCCCCTTAAATTCTCTTGTTCTCTCCATAGCAGCAACATCTCTAGGATCTTCTACTACACATATTACACCAGCATCCCTGTTTTTATTAGAACACATACTACAAGGGTCTGTGTCTGTTATATTACAGCATACTGAACAATATTTTATTTCTCTCTTAGCTTCTAAAATAGCTTTAGATAAAGACTCTACATCATTAACATTCATGTTTATTACATGGAAAGCCAACCTTTGAGCCGTTTTTCTACCTACTCCTGGAAGCTTTGAAAATTCTTCTATAAGCCTAGCTATAGGCCCTGTATAAGATTGCATATTATCACCTACTAGAATAACCCTGGTATGTTCATTCCTCCAGTTAATTTACCCATTTGAGATGATTGCATTTCATCAACATTTCTTAAAGCTTCATTTATAGCACTTAATACTAAGTCTTGTAACATCTCTATGTCATCTGGATCAACAACTTCAGGTTTTATATTTATATCTAAAACTTCTTTCTTACCGTTAACTTTTACAGTAACAGCTCCTCCACCAACTGAAGCTTCTATTTCCTTAGCTTCTAATTCTTCTTGCATTTTTTGCATGTTTTCTTGCATCTTTTGAGCCTGCTTTAATAAATTGTTCATATTTCCAGGCATCATTCCGCCTCCAAAACCTCTTTTAGCCATTTTAAATTCCTCCTTAAAACTATTTTATTTTAATATTATATCATATTAGCGTTTATTATTTACTTTCATTTTCTTCGACACTATCTTTTATTTCTAGTATCTCCTCATTTACTATACTTTTTAGAATCTCCTCACCTTTGTCAACTTTTCCACTCTTTATTTCTAAGTCTATGTTTTTAACTTCAGATTCTAATATTATTTTTATATTAAAACTTCTACTTATAGTTTCCCTTATTACTTTTTCTATATATGCTATAGTATCAGGTTCGCTTAGTCTTTTCTTAGCAAACGCAAATCCATCTGCGTATATTAGATATAACACATTTTCATATACGTTAAAACTACTTACATCACCTAATAAGAAGTATACTGGCATTTGTTTACTTTGCTTATCATCCTTTATACTCTTTCTAATCTTAGGCCATGATGACTCTATAAGCTTAACATCTTCACTTTTAACAGATTCGTATACTACTTCATCTGTCTCTATTATTTCTTTTTCCTCTATTATATTATTAGTATTCTCTATATTGTTGCTATTAACCTTTATATTTCCACTCTCTATTTTCTTCTCTAAATTCTCTATTCTCTTTATTAAAGCTTCTTTACTTTCATCAAACATAGGTTGGGCTATTTTCATCATAGTAACTTCAGCCAGAACCCTTGGATTCGATGAGCTTTTCATGCTATCTTGTGTAACAGATAATATATTTAAAACTCTTATAATATCATTTACATCTACACTTTCAGCTTGGGACTTTAATTTATCTATAGTCTCTTCTGGTAAAGAAATTATCTCATCTAATTCAGTTGACACCTTACAAACCATAAGATTTCTAAAATGGTCTATTAAATCATTAATTAAATTTCTTATATCCTTACCCCAAATTACAAATTCATTTAGTGCTTGAAGAGAGTTTTTTGTATCTTGATTTATTATGAACTGAGACATCTCAAATAATTGCTCTATATTTACTGTTCCTAATAATTCAACTACATCTTTGTATTCTATTTTGTTACCACCAAAAGATATACATTGATCTAATATACTTAAGGCATCTCTCAGTGCACCTTGTGCATTTCTAGCTATTAGGTTAAGTGCTTTATCTTCAACTTCTATATTTTCCTCATTGCATATCTTTTTCATTCTTTCAGACATATCATTAACCGTAACTCTTTTGAAGTCAAATCTTTGACATCTAGATAGTATTGTAGCCGGTATCTTATGAGGTTCAGTTGTAGCTAATATAAATATTATATATGATGGCGGTTCTTCTAATGTCTTTAAAAGTGCATTAAAGGCCCCTTGCGATAACATATGAACCTCATCTATTATGTATACCTTATATTTAGCCTTTGTAGGCGAATATTTAACACTTTCTCTAAGCTCTCTTATATCATCTACACTATTGTTAGATGCCGCATCTATCTCTACAACATCCATTATATTATCATTTATTATATCCTTACATACTTCACATTCATTACAAGGCTCTTGGTCTTTACTTTGCACACAATTAACTGCTCTAGCAAATATTTTAGCCGTAGATGTTTTACCTGTCCCTCTCGTTCCTGTAAATAAATATGCATGTCCTACATTATTACTTTCTATCTGATTCTTTAACGTTCTTATTATATGTTGCTGGCCCACAACATCTTCAAAATTTTGTGGCCTATATGCTCTATATAATGCTTTATGCATTCTTATCTCTCCTTAAATAAACTTCATACAATTAATCTATTTTTATCTAATTATATCATCACATTACTTATATTTTAAATGCTAGTATTTATTTTTATATAAAATACAACCTACATTAATTATTAACGTTATTAAATGTAAATATATACTAATCAAACTAAATTTATTTTAAAATATAAATTATCTTAACTAATTTTATTAAAAGTATAAAAAAACATATTTTTTATACCATATCTATTAATCATATTTTGTATACTCATTAATATATTTCTAAAATTATGCATAGAGTAAAAAACTCATGATTTTCTTATAATTAAAAAAAATCTCTTATAATAAGAGATTTGTTTTTTATATATTAAAGCTGTACACCATCTATTGATTTACTCTCATAGGCGTTACCTAAACAGTTAGCTCAACTTAGGCACCCCTACGGCACACGGAAGTGATCACTTACCGCTGCTTCCTTCCGGATCTGACGGGGTTCATGAGCTTCCATTGCGTAGGACCTAAGTGTCAACACCACTTATTCAGGGCAGCCCTACAAGATGTAAACCTCTAGATGGAATTCAATCCTGCTATAGCGGATTGCAGGTTACAGGGCACCGCTACCTCCCCATCTAGTACAGCAAACTTATAACCATATTTAAATTTTCCTCTGGCGGAGAGAGTGGGATTCGAACCCACGATACGCTTTTGACGTATACTCACTTTCCAGGCGAGCGCCTTCGACCGACTCGACCATCTCTCCTTATTATCTTTTCCTAAGAGCTCTAAAAAATTCCTGTAATATATTAGAACATTCTTCTTTTAAAACACCGAATAAGACATTTATATTGTTTCGTTCATAGTAATCAGTCTTAAATTTATGCTGATTTTCTGTATATTCGTTTTTTATATGTTTAGTTCCTATTATAAGTTTTTTTATTCTAGAATTAACTATAGCCCCACTGCACATAATACAAGGTTCCATTGTAACATATAATTCACAATCAATAAGTCTCCATCCACCTAAGTTTCTAGCAGCTTCTCTTATTGCTACAATCTCAGCATGAGCTGTGCTATCATTTAAAGTTTCAGTTAAATTATGTCCTCTGCCTATAATATTGCCATCTTTAACTACTATGGCTCCTATAGGAGTTTCGCCTTTTTTAAAGGCTTTATCTGCTTCTTTCAAGGCTTCTTTCATATATAGTTCTTTATTCATATTTCCTCCTAGAACTTATAACACTTCTATATTATCATAGTTACATTTATAATTCAACTGAATTTTAATTTATTTGTACAAGTTAAAATTAGTTACTATTGCATAATTCTTAATTATAAGTAATATTAAACAATGTAAATTGGCTATATTTGTAACTTAAATAGACTATAATATCATTAGGTTACAAGGGTTAAATTTGTGAGGACTATCTATAGCTTATATTTTTCTAAACTACATACAGTTGCATCCTATTTCTTATTAAAAATATTATATCACTATATATAAAAACCAACAGAAATCTGTTGGCCTTTATATATAGATAATGATCTTCTTAATATATGTCTAAATTGCGTTAGATCTTATAATTCTTCTTTCTTTATAACATCTACACCCATGTATGGTCTTAATACTTCTGGAACTACTACTGAACCATCTTCTTGTTGATAGTTTTCTAATATAGCAGCTAAACTTCTTCCTACTGCTAATCCAGATCCGTTTAATGTATGAACGTATTCTGCTTTAGATTTTTTGTCTCTCTTGAATCTTATACCAGCTCTTCTAGCTTGGAAATCTTCAAAGTTTGAACAAGAAGATATCTCAACGTATCTGTTGTAACTTGGCATCCATACTTCTAAGTCATATTTAAATGCTGCAGTGAATCCTAAGTCTCCTGTACATATCTTAACAACTCTGTAAGGTAATCCTAATAATTGTAACATTTTTTCTGCATCGTTAGTTAATTTTTCTAACTCATCGTAAGAATCTTCTGGCTTAACAAATTTAACTAATTCTACCTTGTTAAATTGATGTTGTCTTACTAATCCTCTAGTATCTCTACCAGCAGAACCTGCTTCAGATCTAAAGCATGGAGTATATGCACAATATTTTATTGGTAATTGGTCAACTGTTAATATTTCATCTCTATGTATATTAGTTACAGGAACTTCAGCAGTTGGTATTAAGAAGTAATCAACACCTTCAACTTTGAACATATCTTCTTCGAACTTAGGTAATTGACCTGTTCCTATAAAGCTAGCTCTATTAGCCATGAAAGGAGGTAAAACTTCTGTATATCCATGCTCAGCTGTATGAGTATTTAAGAAGAAGTTTATTAACGCTCTCTCTAATCTAGCTCCTAATCCTTTGTATAAAGTGAATCTTGAACCTGTTATTTTACTTCCAGTTTCAAAATCTAATATTCCTAATCCTGTTCCTATATCCCAGTGTGCCTTATGTTCAAAGTTAAACTCTGTAGGTTCTCCCCAAGTTCTTATTTGAACATTATCTTCATCTGTTGTTCCTTGTGGAACATCAGGATGAGGTACATTTGGTATTCTCATTAAGTTGTATTCCATCTCTGCTTCTACAGCTCTAACTTTTTCATCCATTCCTTTTATCTTATCTGATAATTCTTTAAGTTGAGCTTTAGCTGCCTCTACATCTTTACCTTCTTTTATTAATTGAGGTATTTTCTTAGATTCTACATTTAACTCATTCTTCATTACTTCAACTTCTTTAAGTAATTCTCTTCTTTCGTCATCTAATCTAACTACAGCATCTAAGTCGAATTCTTTTTCGCCTCTTCTATCCATAGCTTTTTTTATATCTTCTAAATTTTCTCTTATTCTTCTGACATCTAACATTGCTAATTCCTCCTTATATTTTATAATTTATTTTACTTTAATTAACCTATTCAAAACTTATAACTTTTGTTAATCTACCAGCGCTAATAAATTAATTTTAGTCATAAATAACGTTTTCTAATACATGTATTTTTATCTAAAACCTTAATCTTAGGGTAATTATTGCATTAAAAAAAGACCTTCATTCCCCTATGAAAGGGACGAAAGTCTTGTTATCCGCGTTGCCACCCTAATTGGTTATATAAAAATATAACCCTCTCAAACCTGTAACGTAGGTATACGTCTTACCTTATTGTTTCGGTAGAAGCTCCAGAATAGATTCAAAAACCATTGTAATGAGTTCACACCTACCACTCACTCTCTGAATACAAACTTGCTCTTTACTAATTTCCTTCAAAGCTTTTTATTAATTCTTCTATTTGATAATCATTATATTATATATATTATCAAGTTTCAATAGTATTATTCAAAAAAGTTTTTTCAGTTTTAAAAAATTTTAATTTTTACAATCTCTAACTCTAGCTATTTCAATGCTTCTAATATTTTTTATATAATTATATATTTTATTTATTAGATTTAATATATGGTATGAAAAACAATTATATTTATTTTTTTGCATAAAAAAAGACTACGTGGCTACGTCTTACTCTTCCAGGGGGTCGCCCCCCAAGTACCATCAGCGCTAAAGAGCTTAACTTCTGTGTTCGGTATGGGAACAGGTGTATCCT
>NZ_JBCIUO010000035.1:0-8446 GCF_039031195.1 Romboutsia sp. MSSM.1001216sp_RTP31141st1_G3_RTP31141_220114
TAATCAGAAAATCAAAAAAAGACAATTGAGTATTATTAAATAAATAAGGTGCCAAATTTTCTCGGCTTGTATTATAGGGTACGTAGTACCTGTTACAAAAAAGGAGTGTTTCTATGATAGATGATAAAAAGCTATGGCAAAAATTAAGTGGTAGTATTACTTTTTATTTAAAAGATTATGATCGAACTTTGAGTAATGAAGAATTATTAAATGATTATATGGATTATATATTACCAAATGATATAGAAGAAGATGAATTACATAGATATTTAGATAAACAAACATTTAAGTATGTAGTTGTAAATGATGAATTATTAGAAAAGGTAAAGAGTACTTTTATTGAAAGATTAAATAAGAGAAGGGCAAAAGAAGAACCTATAGAAAAAGTTGAGAAAAAAGTATATAAAGATAATGTATTTAGTTTTGAAAGTTACAAAAAAGATGGACAGATTAGGAGAAAATAATTTGAAGCATGGAAGAAAATTAACTAGAAAACAAAGAGATCTATTAATGGAGAATGGATATAATTCAGATGAATGGTTATTAGAAAGGCAAACAGAATTAAATTATGTTTATGTAAATAGAAATACAAAAGAAACTTTGATTATAGAAAAAAATAAATAGAATTTTTATAAAAAGTCGAGAAGAAAAATTAAAATTTTATCTTGGCTTTTTATTTTTTTACTTTTAAAAGTTAGTGAAAATTTATTAAAAAAATATAATTGGCTTGAATAAAAAAGAGAATTCTTTTTAGTAAAATTTATATTTTTTTATTTAAATTAATATTAAAAAAGTGTGTACTAAAACGTGTGGTATTGTGTACCTTTTGTGTACTGTTTTGTGTACCAAAAGGTGTGGCAGAGGGGATTTTTTTGTACCCATGATTTTTTAGGTATATTTTAGAGAATTGCTAGGCTTTGCCTAGCTACCAATCGAAGATGGGTACAAATTCTCCTTATGCTCTTTTTTCATTTTTCAAAGAAAAGTATTTTGAAAAATATCTTGTAAGTTTTTCATTCACTCAATACTTATTTTAATTAAAGTAAAATATAAAAATAAGATTAAGAAATAGAATAAATATTTTTGTATTATAGGAATAATTTTTTTCATAAAAAGAAAAATTTAACGATTTGAAGTGAAGGATCAGATAAAATATACAAATTAAAATTTAGAAAATAAAACATTAGTTAATACATGAATAGATGGAAATAAAGCCCCATAGATACACCTTTAACTTTAAATAGGTGTAAATCATTAATGATGCAATTTATATTCCTTAGAATGGAAAATACAGTGTATATATATAGAATCTATTTTATAAACTTTGTATATTCTCATTAGGAGTAAAAATACAAAAAACTTAAATTATTTGTTATCAAAAATACAGGAAATATAAAAGTAATATATAATATTACAAGAAGTAATATAGGTGGGTGATGATAAAATGAATAAAGAAGAATTTAAAAAACTAGATATATTAAAGCAGATAAGTATAATAAATAAAGTTCTTAAAGAGGGTAAAACATTAACATCTTTTTCAGAGGAAATAGGAATTTCAAGGAAAACTATAAGTAAGAAATTTTCAAATATAGGATATAAATATAGCCAGAGTAAAAAACAGTATATCTTTGAAAATACTGATGTACAAGCAATGTCGGGAAAGAAATATTACAGTAATATTACAGTAAGTAATACGGAGATTCCTCAGTGTAAAGAGAGTAATATTCCTGCAATACAAAATATTACCACTACGTTAGAAATAACATCTAACCAAAAAAAAAGTCTTACATATTTAATTGATAATGTAGATAAAATAAAGGCTATATTAGATGGTTCTAATGAATATTACAACAATATTACTGAAAGTAATATTGAAAAAAAAGAAGATATAGTAAAGCAAATCTATAACTTCAAACAAGAAAAAAGAGATTATAGAGCAAAGACTTTAAAACTTGATGTAGAAGTTCAAAAAGGGTTTGAAAAAATAGCGGAAGATTTAAAAGATAGTGGGGTTACTCAACAAGAGCTATTAAATTATATATTAAACCAATACATTAAATTCTATGAAAACATAAAGTAAAACTACTAATAAGGATAGATCAAGGTAAATTAGATTATGAAAATAGATATTTGTTTAACTACAAGATGATAGAAAATAATTAGTGCATTAGTCAACAACCAAGGTTTATAGAGAATTTTATAAAAATAAATAAAAGTTGATTAAATAGTATTTTAATCAACCTCAATATATTCAATATATCTTTTTTTACTGCTATTATTTTTATAATATAAATAAAAAAATGGAATATTAACAAAGTAACAATTGCATATGAATTAGGGATACCAATATATGTGAATAAAATACTGGAGGTAATAAGAATTAAGCATATATAGATACTTGATTTGAGTTGGAAACAAACAAATTTTTCACTTAAAATTTTTATTTCTTTTGATTCAAAATAACCTGGCTTAAACCAGATAGATATCTTATTTTTTTTTAAGCAATATATATTTTCGAGTATATACATCAAAGTAAGTATTGCTGAATAACCAATAAACATAATAAAGTCTCCTATCATAAAGAAATTTTAATATTACGTCAAATTTTTATTTTTATATAGAAAAGGAAATAGATAGGAAACGGAGTATAGTTTATAAAATAAGGAGATACTTGAGAGTATCCCCTTATTTTATACTTGTTCTATCAATCCATATCCGTCATGTCTTTTGTATATTACATTAATATCTTCAGTTGCTGAGTTTCTAAATACAAAGAAGTTATGTTCAAGTAGCTCCATTTGTAATATTGCCTCATCAGCAGTCATTGGCTTATCTAGATCAAACTTCTTAAATCTTTTTATTACAGGATAATCATAGTTTAAATCAATATATTCGTCTAAATTTTTAAATCTAATACTTTCATTAGACTGATTTCTTTTCATAAGCTGAGTTTTAAGTTTTCTTATTTGCTTATATAATTTATCGTAAACTTCATCAATAGCAACATATAAATCGTCTCTTGTATTTTCAGCTCTCAGAATTGTTCCTGTTTTTGTATATATAGTTGCTTCTATCTTTTGACTTCTTTTTGTAACATTAAGAGTAACATATATTTCTGTATCGTCACTTAAAAATTTATTTAAATTTGTAAACGTACTTTCAATCTTTTCTCGAAGAGTATCAGTTATTTTAATCTTTTTAGAAGTTATGCTTATTTTCATAGTGCCTTTCTCCTTTACGCAATCTATCTATTTTATTAACTCCAAGTATCCGCTTGGATGGAAGTAGTACACTTTACGATTATTTTTATTTACAAAGTATCCTATATCACCAGGTACATCAGGAAGGAAAACATACCCTTTTAGTTTTTTAGCTCTTAAAGCTTTAAATGCTTTTTCATTACCTTGATAGATATATTTAACTTTATTATTTTTCTTTACTAGTATTTTTAAGGCTTCTTTTTGGTTAAGAACTCTAACTTTTTGAACAGCCTTATATTGTTTTACATTATGAGCGTATACTTCGCTGTTTATATTTCCTCCTATTAAAAATGCTCCACATAATATAGCTATAACGACTGCTCTCTTCTTCATGGTTCTAACCTCCTTTTAAAATGATTTAAATAATTTATTTTATATTTTTATAATAATATAAAAACGTTTTCCAAAAAAGACTATATTTTTACAAAATTTTCTGATAATATATTGATTATACGGTTAATATTTCTTAAAAGGATGTGTTGAGAAATGAAAAAAATATTAATTCCTATTGATGGAACAGAGAGAAGTCAAAAATCTTTAGATTTTATATTACATAATTTTTCTAGTGATGAAGTTGAAATAGTATTGATTACTGTTAGTGATATTAGTTTAACTAATATTACTAATCCAATGATTATAGATATGAATATAGAAAAGTCTCAAAAAGAAGCAAGTAATATGTTAGAAATATTTAAAAATAAATTACAGGGATATAAAGTAGAGAAATATTGGACATTTGGAGATCCAGGTAAAGAAATTATTTTAAAATCAATAGAAGGAAAATTTGATGAAATAATAATGACTAAATCTACTAAAAAGAACTTTATTGATTCTATAGGTTCTGTAACTTTATATGTGGTAAAAAAATCTAAATGTACAGTTACTATAGTACCTGAATATTAAAATGCTAAAAAAGAGATTTTACAAGTTTTTATGACAATATATTGGTTATACGGTTAATATTTCTTAAAAAAGGATGTGTTGAGAAATGAAAAAAATATTAATTCCTATTGATGGAACAGAAAGAAGTTTACAATCTTTAGATTTTGTAAAAAATACATTTCCTAAAGATTCAGTAGAAATAACTTTAATGAATGTTAAGGAATTAGTATTCACAAGAACAGCTATACTTTTTGATGTTGAGGAAATTAGGAATTTTAAGAATATAGGTAATAATAAGTTAGAAAAAATAAAAAGAAGATTAGAAGAATATAAAGTTGATACATATTTTACTTTTGGATATCCAGGTGAAGAAATAATAGAAAAATCAAAAGAGGGAAAATATGATGTAATAGTTATGACTAAATCAACAAAGAAGAATTTTATAGATTCAATTGGATCAGTTACGGTGCATGTAGTAAAAAAGGCTAAATGCACAGTCATAATAGTTCCAGAATATTAAAAGGTCAAAATATGAATTTTATAAAAATTATATATTTAGGCATAAGTGAATTATCATTTGTTTCAATGGTTTTATGTAGAGGGATAACTATTCGAATATTACTTTTTTTAATCTCAATAATCACATATTATAAATACGATAAAATGCCACCAAATGGATACAAATTTTCGTTAAAAAAAATTATGAAAAAGTAATATTTAAAGATTTACACAATTAAAGTAAAAGGTAGAATAAATGCAATTAATACAGATACAAATAAAGTACAAGTAGTATAATAATTAATAAATTAAATAATGGCTAAAATTTAATAAATAAAGTTTCATGGAAAACTAAAAAAATGGAAAAGAGTGTATTTACTGAAATGTAGCAATTTCAATAGATACACTCTTTTATATGTATAACTAGTCCCTAAATCTGAATTTAAGTGATAGTTACTTTTATAAATTAAATTAAACAATAAATGATATTATATAAATAATATGAGGTGGATTTTATGAAGAATATTTTATTGTATTTATGTTTAATAATTTCAAATGCTTTTGTTTATCTTTGCTGGGGAGAAAACATTCTATTTATTACAGTGATTGCATCAATAGCATTAATTATTTTTATAGATATAAAGACCCACAGATATATTTGTTCTGAATGCAAACAAAAATTTAGTATTAAATATCATCAAATTTTATCTTTGCATGCAGGTGAGTATAGAAAATTAAAGTGTCCAATATGTGGAGCTACAACTTTAGCAAAAATTATAAAAAAATAATAATACTTTAAAAACTTATTTAAAGATATATAGCAAAAATACCCTTAGAATCCATTTATTCTGATTCTAAGGGTATTAAATTTATTCTAAATATATAAAGTTCTTAAAGCTAAATTTAACCATTAGCTATTTTTTATATATTTTTCAAAAATTGTAAGGATTAAATCGATAACTTTATCTGAAAGTTCTAATAAAATATAAATCATAAAATATACTCACTTAATTTTAAAGTTAAGATTCAAATAATCTATTTTAAAGGATTAGAGTATCTCTTTTTTAAATTATCAAGCTTATTAAGCATTTTATTTAAATTTTCAGTAACACTTTTTTGGTTTTTCTTTCTTTCATATCCTAATTCTTCATTTACATCAAATTTATCATCTACTGAATCAGCATTAATTTTAATTGTTGCAGACATAACCTTCCATTTTCCGTTTACTTTAGAAAGATATACTATATAATCATTTCCTGCACCAGCATCATATATTTCTCCAGTATTTTTATTCTCACATGAATAATTTTCCCCCATATAAACATTAACTTTTACACAGTCTCCAGACCTTACAAAGTCTTTATAATCAAATTTAAAATTTTGTGAAAGAATTTTTTCATTATTTGTTTTATTAATAATAGATTTTATAGAATTTCTAGCTATTAAATATTTTTTTAAGTTTTCATTACCAACGGTTGAGAAATTATTTTTTCCTCCGTTGAAATTGTAATCATCCTTTATAAACGTTTCCAATACTTCCTTTATAGCACTTCTTTCAAAAATAACATATTTATATACATACACACTAGAAATAAGAATGATTGATAAACCTAGTAAAAAAACAAATAATTTATTTTTTACTTTTATCATATGATAACCTCCAAATATATAAATATCTCCTGAATGTGAATTTAGAGGATAATTTAAATCTTTTATTCTAGTGGTTTAGAATACATTTCTTTTAAATAATTAAGTCTATCAAGCATTTTATTTAAATTTTCTTCAACATTTTTTTGATTTTTCTTTTCTTCATAACCTAATTCTTTGTTTACATCAAATTCATCATCTACTGCATCGACATTAACATCAATTGTTGCAGACATAACCTTCCATTTTCCATTTATCTTAGAAAGATATACAACATAATCATTTCCTGCTCCTGCCTCATTTATTTTGCCAGTGTCTTCATCTTCAAATAAATACTCTTCGAGCATATAAAAATTAACTTTTACACAGTTTCTATACCTCACAAAATTTTTATAATCAAATTTAAATTTTTGTGAAATTACTTTTTTATAATTTCTTTTATGATTCGTGGCTTTTACAGTATTTCTTGCTAATAGATATTTTTTTAAATTTTCATTACCAACTGTTGAGAAATCATTCTTTCCTCCATTGTAATTGAAATCAGTTTTGATAAACGTCTCTAATACTTTTTTTATAGAATTTCTTTCAAAAAAAGCATGTTTGTATATATAGAAAGAAAAAAGAATAATTGATAGACCTATAAAAAAAATAAATGATTTATTTTTCGTTTTTATCATATGACAACCTCCCAATATAGATCAAGTCTTTAAATGAATATTTTTTAAACAGTTTATTTTAACTATTAAAACAACTTATAAATATAAAAACAAGCAAAAACTAATGATATTAATGCTACTATCCCAGCAAAAGAACTAAAAGAAGATAAATAATATATAAAAAACATATCATGGAAAAAGTGTAAAAAAAAGCCTATTTAAGAAATTGTTTTCATGATAAAATATTATTTACAATAAAAACGTTTTAAAATGAAACATTCTATATATGACTAGGAGGTATTTTTATGAAAAAAGATATAATTACATTATTAGCAGGGCTAAGATAAAATGAATGATTTAAAATCATACTGTAATCAAGCTTTATTGTCTATAGAAAAAAGCAAAAAATACTTATCATATGGTATTCATCTTAATGAAAATTTGATGATAAATATAGTGAAATCTTTTATTTTAAAAAAAATACGCTCCAATATTAATGATTTAAATGAATCGATTAAAAATATAAATATTTATATTCCAGATAAAAAAATAAAGTATTTTTCATCGAAGTCTTCAGAGGTTGTCATATATGAAGATGCTCAAATAAATTCTATAGTTTATAGTGATTTATCAAGATTAGAATATTACTTGAATTCATTAGAAAAAGAAATAAAGGAGATTTCTTTAACAACAAATAATAAAGATTAATCAATAAAAAGTATAGAAATATTTCAAGTGAAAAAGCAATAAGAAGCCAATAGAACTAATATTATTGGATTCTTATTGCTTTTAATTTTATTTGAACTATACAACAAGTCTTTAAAGTGAAATTTTGAAACTAGTTACTTTTTGTAGATTATTAAAGTTAAGTTTTGATATACTGTAATGCGTATATCAAAATAATAATATATTAAAAAAGGAGTTTAAAATATGTCCAAAAATATTTTAGTTACAGGTGGAGCAGGCTATATTGGATCGCATACTGTGAAAAAGCTCTTAGATGATGGATTCAATGTAATTGTTGCAGATAATTTAAGTACAGGAAATATTTCATCTGTTGATAAAAGAGCAAAGTTTTATAAAGTTGATGTAACTTGTGAAGAGGAATTTTCAAAAGTTTTAGATAAAGAGAAAATTGATGCAGCACTTCTTTGTGCTGGGGAAATTATTGTTAGTGAAAGTATAGAGAATCCGTATAAGTACTATAAAGCAAATGTTGGAGGATTAAATGCTACTCTTGAAGTATTAGGGAAGTATAAAGTAGATAAAATTATGTTTTCATCAACAGCATCTGTTTATGGAAATAACTGCTATGATAAACCAGCTACTGAAGAAACTTTACCAGACCCTATAAATCCATATGCTGAGACTAAATTAGCTGGAGAAAAGCTTATAAAGTGGGTTGCTAATAAGTATAATATGGACTATGTAATATTTAGATACTTTAATGTTGCTGGTGCTGAACCAGATAACTCAAATGGATTAAGAGTTAAAAATCCAACG
>NZ_JBCIUO010000036.1:0-7607 GCF_039031195.1 Romboutsia sp. MSSM.1001216sp_RTP31141st1_G3_RTP31141_220114
CTTTTTGTTCTTGTATTTATACTTCCAACAGCTTTCTCTATTGCTTAAATATGTGTTTATAGATGCCTTTCCTATATACTTATAAATTCCTTTTTCTAACCCTACTTTTTTCAATTCCTTTTCATCTTCATTGCTTAAATTCCAAACTCTTTCATATATTTTAAATTTACTTTTTTTCATCTTCACTTCTCCTATTCTCAGTAAATGGTTTATTTATAAGTCGTCCTTCATTATCAAATTCAAATCCAAAACTCTTAAGGAATTTTATAAATTCATCATCTTCAAATTTATCTTTCTTCCCACTTCTATTTCTCTTAGCATGTTTTATAACAACCATTTATTCCTCCTCCACTTCATCTTTAAATATTGGAGTAATCTTAGACCTAGTTGAGGGTGTTAACCCATAATTTCTAGATATTGCATCAATCTTAGTTGCAACCTCATTTTTTATTTTCATAGTTTTTATATACATTTGTAGATCTTCTTTTAACTCCTCTAATTGGTTATTTAAATAGTTATATTCAACTATTAAGTTAGCTAATAAGCATAGCTGTATAATGTCACTATCGATTATATTAGGTGTTACACTACATAAAAACTTAATAACTTGTTTATGTTCTTCTGTATTTCCTAACATTCCTATAAAGTTATCATTTTCTAGATTTTCAGTTCCTATAATTGACCATAAATCTTGTATCTCACTTTCTTTTAATTGTTTTGTTGAATTATACTTGACTTCCATAATCTTCTCCTTTCAATTTTTACGTCTTCAAATATAACTAGAGACTTTATAAAGTTATATATTTCTTATTTAACCTTACATCCGATTATTTACTTTAAATTTTGAAGTGTAAAAAATTATCTTATATTTTGTACTTAATTTTTTAAATTTCTTTATATTTAATTATTTACTTTTCACCCAAAGGATGTAAAAAATATATCTTAATGTATCTAAAGACCCTCCTTTTTAAAAAGTAAAAGTTGAAGTAGATTTTTTTTTATTTTTTTTACAAATCCCCTACATAACCCGATATATCCCCTATATAAAAAAAACAGCCTATCAATTAATTGATATACTGTTTAGTATTTTTCCATATATTCTTTTAGTGCTTGTGCCATTAGATCTTGTTTATTAAATTCCTTATTTTTCTTTGAGAACTCTTCAAATCTATCCCATATTTCTTTGTTTATTCTTATTGTAGTCCTTGTGTTTTCAGATAGTGGAAGATCTATTTTAATCCCTTGATTAATAACCTCAATGACCTCTGTCATACTTTTGTCATCAATCTTATTATCAAACCACTTTATAACCTGTTGTATCTTATCATAATCATTAGCTAATTTAATTATATTAGCCTTTATATCTTGTTGTATGTCTATAGTCATACCTTTGTCATCATTTAATATTATATCTTGTTGTTTCGCCTTATTAATCTCTCCAATTGCATTTGTCATACTAATGTCATCAATAGGAGTATATCTATTCAACTTGTTATCAAATGAGTATCCTCTTTTTTTAAGAAATTTTGTAAGACTATCTATACTTTTATAACCTAACTTATCCTTTATCTCATGTCTCGTAAGTCCTTGTTCTTGTAGTTCTAATATATATTTAAACTTATCTTCCATATTCTAACCCCCTTGATATAAAAATACTTTTGTCATACCTTTGTCATCAATTTGAATTATAGCATAATAATAGGCTAGTATTAATCACTAACCTTATTTATTTTCATATTCTTTTATTAGCTTATCTAACGTAGGTCTTGATATATCTAATTCTTTAGCTAGTTGAGTTTTATTAAACTCTCTATTTAAATATCTAGTGTAATATTCTTCAAAATTATCTACCTTAACTTCTTTACGACCTTTATATTTACCTTGTTCTTTAGCTATTGCTATTCCTTCCCTTTGTCTTTCAAGCATATTAGTTCTTTCAAATTCATTTATTGCACCTATCATAGTTAACATTAGTTTTCCTGTTGGGGTACTACTATCTATATTTTCTTTTGCACTTATTAAATTAACATTTTTATCTTCTAGCAACTCTACTATATGTAACAGATCCTTTGTACTTCTAGCTAGTCTACTAAAGTCATGTATCACTATTGTATCGCCTTCTCTTACAAACTCTAACATCTTATTTAATTCTTCTCTATTTGTATCTTTAGCTGATACCTTCTCGCTAAATACTTTCTCTACACTATACTTCTCCATTGTTATAAGCTGTCTACTTTCATTTTGTTCTACGGTTGAAACTCTTACATATCCTACTATCATTTTATTTCATCCTCCGATTTAATTAACTTTATGAACTAACTATATCATTTTGTAAATTTAAAATCAAGGACTTTATTTACACTTTGTAAATTAACCGCGAAAATAACCCTAAATTTACAGATTATCAGCTTTTACATTTGTAAATTTAGGGTGTACTCTATTTTTAGATAAAATTTTTATCGTAACACATTTTCCATATTTTGCATTATAATATTATATTAGGAGGTGATATTAATGAATATAATTGAACATATACGAAAAGAAAGTATCCAAAGTGTGTTTGCTATGGGTAAATTTAGTAATTCATGGCCTGCATGGCGTCCTTTAATAATAGATCAACTTAATATTAGTAATCCATCTACTATATTTGATTTAGGAGATAATCTTTCTAGCATATTCAAATCTACTGCAAGCGGAAGAGATCAAAGTGATGTATCTGGCGGTGGATATTCTTGGGAAGGACTAGTTTGTTGGTATCTTAATCTATGCTTAATAGGTACAAGAACTGTTGTAATAAAATCTTTAAAATCATTAGTTCCAAATCCAATTTCTGATGCAATAACAGTTACTTATGATAATTTTAATTCTAATACTGAAAGTGATTTAATAGCCTTAACATTTCCAAATGTTCCAGAGTTTACATGCGATATATCTGATCTAAATAATTATATAACAGATATACCTATATATAAAAGAAGTGGTAATGTCAATTACAATAAAATAATTGATTATCTTACTGACACATATTTTAATTCTATTAATATCTGTGTCATCCAATGTAAAACAAATTGGAAAGATAATGCTCAAATACCTATGCTATGGGATATGATTTATTCTGGACAAAGTTTTGCAAGAGGTATTTCAGTCGGAATTAATGGATATTCTATATCTCCACAACGTTTTACATATGCATTTGTAACAGTTCCTAGTAATTCTGGAGATCCTTTTACACCAACGACAACATGTGTTCAAAGGGTTAGAAATCTATCTGGAGGTAATTATTGGGGATTTCCTACTTCTCCTAATGTTGCTAAATCTATCAAAGAGATTATTACAACAAACTTCTTAGCTGGTATTGATGGTGGTAGTGTCAGAAATTCTATTAGAGATAATATCCCTAATATTAATACTGTTTATAATTACTTTGATATAACTTTATAGAATAGTACTTTAATATTCTTAATAACATGATATAATATAAAAATATTAATTTAGCGTAAACACACTCAAATAAAAAACACTAGAATTTTTATCTAGTGTTTTTTCTATATTTATATATTATTAAAAATTATTTCTCTTATGCTTATTTTTGGTTGATATGCTTTTATTGATCTCTAATGCTATAGCTTTTGCTAGTAAAGGTGGTACTGCATTACCTACTTGAGTATATTGTGGCACTTCTTCTTTCCTTCTTTGTCCACCCGTAGTCCTTTTTCCTAAAAATTCAAAACTATCATCAAAAGACTGTAATCTTGCTAACTCTCTAACCGTAAAGGTTCTATTTTCAAATGGAGATATATAATCATCTGGTATAGTTAAAACTGTTAATGAAGGTTTATTTCTATCCAATCTGGTTCTACTATTCTTTTTAGTTAACAATGCATCTATAAGTTCATCTATACAATTAGGATTTCGTAATGATTTAATAATATGATCCCTATCATTAAGTACTTCATCTATAGTCATTGCTACTTCTAAAGATATATCTACTTGAGTATTTATTGCTAATTTTTCCATTTCTTTTTCTATATACTCTATTAAGTTTGGTTTATCTGATATATCTATACCTTCTGATTTTATTCTCTTTCTTAATGAGTTTGCATCCTCTCCTTCTCTATATAAAGAAAATCTTTCTTTAACTATATTTGTATGATTAGATAACTCTGAATTTAAATTTGTATCTACTTCTAATCTAGATCCATCTAGTCTTCTCGTTCTTCCAAATCTAGAGGTATTTTGATACTCTGTAAGTTGAGGGTTTAAATTTTCTCGTAAATCTCTATCTTTTATTAAATCTCCTATCGCTTGTAAAACTGTTACTTTATCTTCTCCTACATGAGTTGGTGTAGGGTATTTGGGTTCTTTCTCGCCTTCTAAGTATGCTATAAATATTACTCTTTTTCTCGATTGAGGTACACCATAGTCAGATGCATCCATTAGTCTAGGCTCTAATGTCTTATAACCTAAAGCTTTAAACTCCGATTTTAGTATTTTAGGAACTTCTACATTTTCATAGTTAGCTCCTCTAAGTCCTTCTATATATAATCTCATATCTAACATACCTTCTACATTTTCCATAACAACATATCTAGGTCTTATTTCATCTATTATTCTCAAATATTCTCTAAATAAAAAGTTTCTTGGATCTTGAGGATCTCTCTTTCCTGATCTACTAAATCCTTGACATGGGGGACCTCCAAATATAACATCAATTGGATTTTCTTTTTTAAATCTTTTTCTCCTAGCTTTACCTTGTCTTCCTTGTTTGAACATATCTAAACTTTTTATCTTTTTTATTATAAAGTCACCACTTAGATCTCTAATGTCCATTTGTTCAAACCAAGTATTTTTTCCTTGTATTAATCCTAATTGAGTATGTCTATTTTTATATGTTAGTGCAACTTCTGAGCTTTTATCACTAGAAAATGCAATATGAAATCCTGCTTGTAATATACCTTCGCTCATTCCGCCTGCTCCACAGAATAAATCTACTGCTATCTTCATAATTTCCTCCGTAATCTTTAATTTCTTATCATTTGTTAATTTTATTATCTCAAATTTGACTAAAAAAGTCCAGGTAAAATTAAAAAGAGATAGAAAATAATAAAATATCTCTATCTCTAAATAAATACATCACCTCTCTAATTTTAAATTTGTATAGGTACTTTTTCATTAGAGAAAATTGATGTATATAGTAAAAAATTAAATGCTATATCCTATTATAACTTATTCTAAATAAATAATATATATATTTACCCCCTCAGTAGCCTAGTTTTTTATAATTTATTATTTATCTTGATTTATCTAATCAATCATAATACACCATAGGGGATTAGGAAATGGCTACTTCTCCCCCTATATCTCAAAAATATATTTGAGATATAAGAGGATATACTACACCACTTTTTCATGAGGTATCCGTATACCCTTTGGTTTATTCGTATTATATTTCTATAATCTTATTTCACCAACAACTGTTCTAACTCGCTTAGGTCTAGTATTATCAAGTAAGGTAATCATCCTTTCACAGTCGCCCCACACTAGGACAGGCACTCCACTTCTAAAGCTACCACTTTATCAGCTTGTCTAAGAAAATAGTAGCCATCCTCTAACGACCCATAATTGCATGATTAATGCAATAGTTTTTTATTATAGTGTGTTATTCCTCTAACCACACTTTAAAGCATTAAAAAAGACTTATCCCACTATCTTGGAATAAGTCTATAAGTATCCTTAAATTATATAAATTTATATCAAAGTTAATAAAGTACTTGAACAAAGTAAATACTATATATTATACTATTAAGTATAAATTTAATAACAAACTGTATTTATTCTTTAAAGTATCGCCAAATACTTTCTAGATTTTACAGTTCTGAGGCTTACTTGTACTACTGACTATTGTGCGATAGTTGGTACTAATCCAGTTGAAGGTCGCCAAACCTAAAACGGAACTTGTAAGTCTTTCTATTTAATTTTATAAATAAATTTTATACTTTTTTACAATAAAATACAATTGTTTTTTATATAAATAAAAGAATACCTATGTTTATTTAGGTATTCTTTTATCTTGTTATTCAATCTTTTCCATTGAAAACACTAGGTTTAACTTACTTTCAAGGTAGTAAGTCCAACTTCTATTTCCTCAAATAATTTATTTATTTCAACTAAATTATTTACTAATCTTTGATATAATTCTTCATCATATTCTCTTAATTTTCTATGATATCCCTTTATTACTGTATTTGGTTTTTTCTTACCTGTATATTTATAATATCTCTTAACAGCATTATCAAATATAATCATATCAACTATATCTCCATTAGTTGCTACCCCTAATAAAATATTGTAGTATCTTTCACCTTTTATTAATCTATTATATATATTTTCTTCTATATCATTACAATATCTATCTATAACTAACTTTAATCTTTTTCTAACAGTATCTATAAACCATAATTTTAAATCATCAAAGTTCATTATAAACTTATCTATTGTAGCTACTTTAGACTTACACAGTCTTCTTATTAACATAGTGTTGCTAGTAGATACTTCAATCCTTACGGTATCTTTTTTAATAGCTATTTGACCTGTATCTTCTAATTGTTTTGCCTTGTTATATATCTTTATTTTTCGATCACTTAAGTTTATCATTAAACTTTCCGTTTCTCCGTTACGGTCTACAAGAAACACTTTTTCTTTCTCTTGATCTAAAGATCTCTTTATTAACTTAAATGTATCTAATAACTTTTGACTATGACTATTGTAGTTAACTTCAAAATTACTAATAATAACTTTATCTAAATTGATATCTATTCCAACTTTAGAAAATTTATCTTTTATCTCATTTATTAATAAATACATATCATTGCTATCACTTATATTTACTTCATTTGTTCCATATAGAACCCTTGGGGCATTTACATCTATAGATACATCTAAATATGGAATTCTATTTAATTTTAATTTCATAAGATAATTATCTTTCTCATTATTTGAGTTCCCTTTAATAGTTATATCTATCTCTGCTACCTCTATATCTTGTCCGATATTTAACTCTTTAATTTTTATACCATCTCCAGCTACTATATGCCCATTGTAGCGGTTTAAATCTATCGAGTTAATATATACGTTGATTAATCTCATTCTGTCTATTCCTATAGCTGATTTCATCCTTTATTCCTCCATTATAATTTAATAAAATATTAATTTTATTTATTATTATGAAACCTTTGGTGTTTCTATTAAAGTTGCTTTCATTCCTTTATTTTCCTTCACTTTAGCCATCGAGCTATTTCTATTTAATAAAATTATAGGTTCTTCAACTATTAATCCATCTATGAACTTTGATACTACATCTACTCTTGTTATATATATCATTTCTTTTAAACTAAGTTCTTTTTCATCTTGTGCATAGTCTATAACATTACAATTATTAAACATCAACCTATATCTTTCTTCTTTATAAAGCCCTTTTATAGTGTACAAATTATCTAATTTCTCCATAAATGATTGCACTTTCTTTGGTAACTTTTTGTTCTTGTATTTATACTTCCAACAGCTTTCTCTATTGCTTAAATATGTGTTTATAGATGCCTTTCCTATAT
>NZ_JBCIUO010000037.1:0-6710 GCF_039031195.1 Romboutsia sp. MSSM.1001216sp_RTP31141st1_G3_RTP31141_220114
ACTTCCTCACCTCCTTCCTGTAAAGAAGTAGGTAAGTTTTGTTGCATGGAAACACCACTCTATAGATTTCAATTCCAATATAAATTATATCATAATTCTAAATACATACCATTAATATTTACAATAATATTTTATTTTCTTTATCATAGAAAACATATATAGTTTCACCATCTGAACACTCTTTTTTCCAAAATTTAGCACCTTGTTCACCAACATAAATTTCAATAGGTTCATGAGTAAATATATCTTTTATTACAATATAATTATGCCCTACATAGTCTACATAGGCTTTGTCCTTATCACTAGTTATAAAACATTCACACATAATTAAAATCCTCCCAAGTTAATATTTAATTTAAAAGTTTTGCATGAACTACCATTCTTGCATTTTTAAAATCATAACTACAAGTAGATAGAGTTGGTATTTTATCATTAGTAGTTAGATTTATATTAGGTTTAAACATTGATTTGTCAGTTATCTTTTTTAGAAAACTTTCATAGTCAAAATCATTTTCAAAATTTGTTTTTATATAGTTATCGTCTTTATCAGTAACATATACAGAGAATATCTCATAATTTAATACTTCTCCATTTGGAGTAGAAATAGATACTAGTTTATTTTTATCAAAAAAATCTTTCTTCTTATAATTCTTTAATTGATCAAACATAGTTTTATTTCTCATATAATGACCATAAATAACGGTATTTTTATCTTCAAATCTATTATTTCTAAAGTCTAAAAATATAGATCCTGAAGGCAAATAATTTTTATTTATATCCTTATTAAGATAATATGAATTATTTTTACTTTGCACAATAGGGTAATCTATATTTGTATTATTTATAGTAATCCATCCTTTATAATCTTTATTTATATTAGACAAATCTATAATCTCTTTTTCCTTCCCTTTTACATCTTCCTTTTTATTATCTATCATATTTTCTTTTATACTTCTAACCTCTTCATAAACTTTATCTGCTTTAATATAATCATTTATTTTAGTTATAATAGTATAAGAAGATATAATAAATGTTACAATCAAAACTAGATTAATAAACTTTCTCATTTTTTACCTTCCCATTTCAATTTCTCTTTGTAATTTCTCATACATATTTTGATTTTTAATATTATCTAATTCATCACCAAGAGCTTTAGATATTTTATTAATATCTCTTTTAGTAATAGAATTTTTCTTAATAAATTTATTATTTTTTGATAAAGAATTATTATTTTTATTATTAATTCTTTGACTAGTATTTTTATTATCCATATATATTTCTTTTATTTCATTTAAGGTTTTATTACCCATACGAGTATATAATTCTTTTATTTTATTTTCCCTATACTCTTTAAATTTATCAAGTTGCTTACCTTCTTGACCTTTACCATAAATTTCTTTCCATTCTTTTTCTTGTTTATTTAACTTATCAATTAGCTCTTTATATTCTTTAGACTTATAGTTCATTATGTAATAGTCTGTTAGTCTATCAAGATGAACTCTAGCATTGTTCATAGTATTATAATTATAATGCCAATGTCTTTTATCAGAGGGAAGATTTTTAACTACTTCATTAAGTATTTTTTTCATTTCAATATCTTTCATCAATAAAGATTTTTTATTTGAGTAAGCTAAGTTTTCTCTTAATAAAGTATTAATTTCTTTATATTCTTTATCATAATCTAATAAGTGATTTATAAATTTACTTTTCATATTATCTAAAGTTTTTTGAGTTCTTTTTCCTCTTTGCCTAGTTGGATTAGGCTCACAGATAGCAACATGAATATGTATATTATCAGTATTATAATGAATACTTCCACTCCAAATAGCACTATCTTTTATATTAGTTTTATCTAAAGAATAGTCTATAGATTTTCTAATTGCTTCTTTAATTCTTTCTTCATCTAATGTTTTAGTTAAAGGGTCATATAGACCTTGTTTTCTAAGCCATTTATTATCAAAACTATATACATCTTGCCATATTACACTCTTATTTCTTTGAGCTTTAGCGAAGTTTTCTTTTAAAGTTTCTTTTTCTTTTTCAGTTAAGTTGCTACTGGAACTTGTAAAAATTCCAGTAGTTTTTTGAGGATTTCCCATATAGTCATTGTACAAAGAGTATCTATTAAAAGCATCATTTCTAACTGCTTCATCCCTATTAATGTAATCTATATAAGAATTAAATTTACTAGAAGAAGAAACAACAAATCTTGATTTAAAAACAATTGCAGGCACTATAATAACATCTCACTTTTCTTAGCCTTTTCTCTTAAAATTCTATTTTCAACCTCTTCTTTTGCAACCTCTAAAGTGCTTGTTGTGAACTTAGAAGTAGTTATATCTTTAAAGTCAGCAGAAGTTGTATTAAAGACAAAAGCATTCATAATTTCAATTAAAATTTGTGAATTTTTATCTGCCGATTTTGAAGAATGAATCATACTATTAAGTTCTGATTTAATATGTTCAGAAAGTTTTTTAGATATGACATCATAAACATAATCAGATGTTAAACTTGAATTTGTTTTGTGTTCTAATATGATATTTTCTAAAGCACTACTAACTGTAGCATTTTTATTTTTAGATTTATATTCTTCTATATAGTTAATTGTTTCTTGGGATATATAATAATGTTTTTGCTTTTTCATAAAATTATTTCTCCTTTAAATTAATATTTATAATTAAAGATTTCAATAGCTCCGTTTTTATATTATTAAAAATTTTTTGAGCTAAAATATCATAATCTATTTCTAATATTTTATGTTGTTGATTAGAACTCATTTTATGTTCTAGTATGATATTATCAACTGCTTTGCTAAAAGTATTTATATTATTTTCCTTTTGATATTTTTTAATATAATCTAATTTATCAGTTCTAAAATATACATTTTTTCTATTGGCTACGTTTTTTGAATCCATAAATAATCTACACTCCTATTCATTTTTTTGTAGTGAACTTATATCAATTAAGTTTTCTTCACAGAAATAATTTAAAACTTTTGTATTTAAATCTATTAAACCAATATTCTTTTTTATTAACTCATTAAACCTTGAATCTAATTCTAAAATTCCATCTGATACAACTAATTTCTCTAGTGCTTTTTTTAAAAATTCATTTCTACTTAATCCATTTTCCTTAGCCATAAAATCAATTTTATTCAATGTATTTTCAGATAAATTATTTATTCTTACATAAGAATTTTCTATTTTATTATCATCCATAATTTTTAACACCCCTTTTTATAAAATTAATTTATTTAAAATTTCAGTATTATATTTTAATGAAGTTTCTACTCTGTTTAATAAGTATTCGTATCGGCTAAACACATTAAATAATTCTTCTTGTGATGCAATATTTTCTATATAAATTTTTAAAAACTCACTTCTCTTTAAACCTTTTTTATTAGCAAGTTCATCTATTTTATCTATAGTTTCTTTGTTTAAATTTTTAATATCAATTCTATTTTTTTTACTTTTTCTTTTCATAAATTTAATTAATCCTTTCAGTTTTTTATTTAAATTCTTCAATAAAAAATTAGAGTAATTTGAAATTTTTTTATTTCGTTCCTCACAAAAAAAAGAGCATAAGGAGAATTTGTACCCATCTTCGATTGGTAGCTAGGCAAAGCCTAGCAATTCTCTAAAATAAAATATTAAAATCATGGGTACAAAAAAATACCCCTATACACACCTTTTGAACACCATTCCCCACACTCTTCCACACCTCTAGCCACCTTTTGAACACCCATATTTTAATCAAAAAAACTGATTATTTTTTTAAATAATCAGCTTTTTTCTCTTGAAGTTTTTGTATTTTATCTTTAAATTCTTTAATTTTTTTATTGCTATCTTCTATCTCAATATTTAAAGTTTTTATAGCATCTTGTATAGAATTTATTTGATTATTACTATCAGAGATTTCAATTTCTGTTTGATAAACTTGTTCTTCTTTTAATTTTTTTATATTCTCTTCTAGTGTTTTTATGTTTACATTTTTCTCTTCTATACCTTTAGTTTCTTCTTTGATTTTTTCATTTATTATATCTATTTCTATATCAATTCCATCTGATAAATATTCATTTGCAGTTCTTTCTTTTAGACTTAAAACTGATTCAATGTCGTTTCTTTCAACATAGAATTTTACCATTTCTACAGCCTTATTTTGATTTTGTTCTTGATTAGAAATTTTTAAACTATCAAGTACATTTTCTTCTTCAAACTCACCAACACCTAAAGATAATACTGTCCAATTTTTATGAACCTTAGCTCTAACTATGTAATTATTTTTATCTAATCTTCTAACATTAGTTTCAATTACTTCTAAAGGATTATTTTGTTCTCTAAGTTCAAATTGAAGTTTACTTTCAGCAAAATTAGATGCATTTTCACAATAAACATAGAACTCAACAGTATTAGATGTAGGACTATATTTTCTACTTCTAACTTGAATATTATAATCACCTATTGTCTTAATTTCTGCTATTGATGTTGTAAAACTTTTCTTGTTTTCATTCTTAATAAAAGCATTAGAATTAAAAAAGAAACCATATCCTAAGATAATAAAACCTAACATAAAGACATATACAAATGACTTATTATTATCTAAGTAATGCTTAACTTTTTTTAAATATAAATTTATTTTTTCTATTAAATTTTTCATAATATACCTCCTTTAAAATATCACATCTTCATCATTAAAGTTCATATCTACTGGCTCAAAATTATGCTTATCACTTTCAGTTTTTGGGTAATCTAAGTACTCAATTCTAGTTGCAACTATTAAAATATTTTTATGAGATTTATTATTTTCATCAGTCCATTTATTAACTTTTAAGAAGCCATGAATCAAAACTTTTCTTCCTTTTTCTAAATTATTTACAACACTTTCAGCGAGTTTATTCCAGCACTCTATATTAAAAAAATCTGCTTTAGCATCATTGTCTTTTGAGTAATCTTTATTTACTGCCAAATCAAATTTAGCAACAGATGATCCACTACCTTCTAAGTATTTTAGTGTAGGCTCTTTTGCTAATCTTCCAGTTAAAGTAACTAAATTCATTTATAAAACCACCTTTCATTTTTTATGATTTTAAATAAAAATTAAATAAAAAAACTGGCTAAGTTTTTGTAAACATTAACCAGTTTCTTTTATAAATTAATACAATAAATACAAAAGTATTTATAGATTAATTCATATGTATTTATTTTGTATTATCAGTAATTTTTGCAAATACAGGCTCAATCCAATATGAAAGATTTTACAATAGAAAACTTCTTTTTGAAGTTAAATTTTTTAATATTATTTCAAATTTTTCTGAACATGGTTCTTCATCAATAAATGGGTCAATACAAAGTTTACCGATACTTTTGTCTCTTGTTATAGAGCAAGTATAAGCATAATAATTTTGCCATCTAATTGTTTTAATTATTGTTGAATTGACTTTAAATTCTTCACTTTCAAAATCAATATTTTTTTCATATATGTTTATAACAACTTCTTCATCTAAATATTCCATTTTAGCAAAAAAACAACCGCTACCTGCGATTGCTTCTTCTTCTGTATCAAATTCTATAGGTAATAAAATGCTAAATGATATATCTCTATTATCAAACATTCTATCACTAAAGTATAATCCTAATTTATATTTTATCTTCTTCATTTAATCACCTTTATTATTTTCTATAATACTTACTTTTTATTATTAAATTCTAATTTGAAATTTACATAATCTCCATTTAAACTCATAACTACAGTTGCATCATATGTATTTGAACCGTCTTTCTTTTTTAAGCCTTTTACACTTGCTTTGCTTTTAGATAAAAGAGATTTAGCAATTGTTTTAGTAACCTTTTTTCCTTTATCAGTAAAGAATTTATTATTTTTAAATATTGAAAAAGTGCATTTAGGTTCGTCTTTAAATCCTTCACAATAGAAAGATTTTTCACTTTCATATACATTTTTACCACACTTAGGACACTTACCTATAATCTCTTTTTCTACTTTCGGTCTTTCTATTTTTTCAACTTCAATTTGCTTTGCATTGTTTATCATATTAGATAAATCCACACTAAAAAACTCTAAGGCTTTTTCCTTAGAGAGTTCATTTTTATATACTTGTTTTAATATCTTTTGAAGTTCAACAGTCTTTTCTTTATATAAATCTATAGTCAATTTATTTAAAGTATTTATTAAATTGATTCCTAAAATATCTATATAAAAAGTTCCTTTATTTTCTTTTATATATCCAAGTTTTATAGCTTTTTCTATTATACTTGCTCTTGTAGCAACTGTACCTATTTCACATCCACTTAGCATTAAGTTGTACTCTTCATCCTCTGTCATATCTGACCTTTTAAATGGATTTTTAAGATAGTTATTTAACTCTTCTAATGTAATATGTTTAGGTGGTTGAGTTTCTTTATCAGAAACGATTATATTAGGTTCTAAAGTTTCTCCAATAGAAAAACTAGGTATAAATTTCTCTTTTAAATCATTTTCATATTTTAAATACCCTAAAGACTTTATAGAAGTTCCCTTTAGTGAAAAATTAAAACTTCCTAGTTGAAAAAATACTTTTACTTCCTCTAGGATAGTATCTTCAATTAAAAAGTTTGAAATAAATCTATTCTTTATTATATTATATACTGCAAGTTCATTTTGACTTATATCAGTCGGTATTTTTGTAGTTGGTATTATAGCCGAATGGCTTTCTA
>NZ_JBCIUO010000038.1:0-5898 GCF_039031195.1 Romboutsia sp. MSSM.1001216sp_RTP31141st1_G3_RTP31141_220114
GCATCCGTATAAGAACATCATCCATAGCCTGTTTTATCTCTTCCCTGTTGGCTTTGCCTATATCCTTTGACTGTACCAAGTTCCGTTCTCTGGCTATACTGTTGGCAGCTTCCGTAGCTCTCTTCCCTATCCAGTTATCCTGGTATAGTTCTCCCGATAACGACACACGGTTTGCCAGTATATGCAGGTGGGCTTGCCTGCGGTTCTTCTCCGTTCCGCTGTGCTTCACAATGATGTACTGGTGGTTCATCAAACCCATGCGCTGCATGAAGTCATTACCGAGCTTCGCCCAGTCCGCATCGGTCATGCCTGCACTTTCTTCCACTGAAGGGCTGACCTCAAACCGAAGGCAGTTGTTCTTTACGTTCGGAAAATCAACAAAGTAAGGTTTCATCTCCTGCACCATATCTTCGCCTGTGCAGCCGAAAAGCTCATGGCGGTGTATCTCGGTGGCTGCTGCCTCTCCGTTTATCTCTTTGGCAAGGTCGTACTCCAGTGCTGCCGTGCCATGAGATATGCTCTTTCCTTTTGCTATCATCGTGAAAGTATCTTTTTAAGTTCATTGATTAGTGCCTGGTTCTCCTCGAACACTTCCCTGTACTGGCGCCCACCGAAGTAGTTGTTCAGACGCTGGAGTGTTCCTTTCAGTCGGGCTATCTCCCGAAACAGTTCCCTTTCTTCTTCCGTGTACCTCTCCTTGGGTCGTCCGCCCAGTGCGAGTGTACGGCAGTACTCCGATATGCTGATGCCGCATCGGGCTGCCTGTTCCGCAAGTGCCGCCTTTTCAAGTGCCGTGCAGCGGAATGTTATCTTCTCCGTTCGATTTACTTCCATGTCGCAAAGGTAATCTTAAAATCCTTTTGAGCAAAGCGAGAAAGGCAAGAATGTCCGACAAGGACACTTCTTGCTATATATACACATTCCGCATGGGAATACACACAGCGCTAACACACTGCATAGCCACACACTTTTTTTTCTTTTTCCCTGCCATTTCCACAACGGAACACGGAGAGCGGTCAAGGGTTCGGAGTGTGGAGTTACCTTTGCAGACCGAAAAGAGAAAAAACACAGTTCGCTTCACTAACGCTGACTGGTCAAAGGATACCCTGTTCAGATATGATTTTTTTAAGAATAGATACACTTACGGTAGAGAAGTCTGACTTATCATAGACATCCACAAGATAAACACGACCTTCACTCTCCGATGCACAAATCGTGTATGTGATAACACGTGCTCCCCCAGACTTACCCTTTCCCTTAGAAACAATGGCAAGTCTTATTTTACGGATACCTGGGCTCAGTTCATCCCCCTGCATGGGGTTCTTTTCCAATGACTCGATAAAATCCTTCATGTCAGCCTTAAAAGACTTATACCTTTTTGCAAGGATTTTCGCTTCCCTCTCAAAATGTGGGGTGGTCTTTACTTCAAAGCTCATCAAGAAATGCGTTTGCGCTCTTGGCTGGCTGCTCACCAGCTTCGATTCGTTTCACTTCATTCAAGCCCTCTCTTATTCGAGTGGCTATTTTTTCTTCTACGGACACTGGCACCAATTTAAAATCACCGATACGTGAAGTCAGAAAGACGGATTCTCCCTGAATAGCACGAAGAAGGGTCGCTGTCTGATTCGTCCGAAATTTGCTCAATGGAATTACTTGCATATATCTTAAACTTTTTGATTGTGATACAAATGTAACCATTGTCACCGATATTGTAACCAAATTAATATACTTTAACACGCAAAAAAAAGCTTCAATAACCGCACAATCCCCCAACCCCCTTACGAGGGGGCTTTGTCTTTGTTTTCCCTATTGTTCTTCATCCGTTTTTCCGAAAGTTGAGAAGCAATCTCAACCTTATGAGCCTGTTTCTATCTTAACATCGACTATCTATGTCCTATCCTCGCGCGCGCGCATTATGCGAGAAAAACACCCTCTAAGTACGAGATAAAGAATACTCAAGTACGAGATAAAGAATAAAAATTAACACTCTAAAAACGAGGTAAAGAATAAACAGTACGAGTTTCATTTGTTAAACTCGTACTTAATTTATATCTTTGCAGAAAACCATAAAAGCACACTTATGAAACCAACAACTTACATTGATTGGGACGGTCTGAAAGATATTCCGTTCTTCTACTGCGATACAAAGGAAGATGAGGAAAACAAAGACTTCGACATATACTATCAAGGGAAACTGGTGCTGCATGACTACAACCATTGCGGACACTACCTCTACACAGCTGCTGTGCTGTTCAGCAGAATCAAGAATAAAACGGCAGACTGGGTGAACCTGCGCAACCTTTGGATTCTGCGTGATTGCGTGCGTGAGAACTATAATCACGGCATAGGGGTGGACGACATTATCTTTGGAGAGAATTTTGATGGCGAGAACCTCAATACACTCACACCGCTTACTAAGAAACGCTTCGATTATTTGTGTAAGCGGATTAAGGAACTTGACCCATACGCAACAATCTAAAAGAATACCTATGAGCGAAAACCTACCAAACAAAGCCATATTTCAGTCCTACATATGGACATGTGCCAAATACGATTTCAGTCCTTACGAAAAGCGTATCATATATCGTCTTATCGAATTTGCCCAACGATGGTTGGAAGGTATTAAAATCAAAGACCACATGCACAAGATTGAGCCGTCTGACTGTGGGGTGAACATCACCATGCCTGTAGCATCCATTCTTCGAGACGAAGATGACCACAACTATGCCAAGGCTAAAGCTGCATTCACATCGCTATCTAAGAAAGGGGCTGAATATGAAGATGATAAGATTTGGTTCTATACAGCCATCATCGAACACCCTAAAATAGAAAAAGGCACAGGTATTGCTACCTTTCATGTCTATGACCCTATCTGGAGAGCCGCACTTGATTTTACGAAAGGGTTCAAGAAATACGAACTCATAACAGCCATGAAGTTTAAAAGCGTCTATGCCATGCGATTCTATGAGCTGATGTCCGGACAAACCAAACCTTTGTTTGTGTCGTTAGAGGGGTCTGACGGACTTCGCGAAAGGTTTTGCTTGCAAGGAAAGTACGAAAGAGTTAATGATTTCAAGAGATATGTTATCGATGCAGCTAAAAAAGAACTTGATGAATCCTCTCCATACTCCTTTGTCGCTAAGGAGGAAAAGGAAGGAAAGAAGGTCATTGGCTGGACCCTATTCCCTGTATTCTTTGAAGACAGAGAAGACCCTGCACTACAGGAACAGGCGCGCATGGCTAAAGTTACGGCACGGCTCCAGCTGGAGAACAACGTATATGACTACCTCAAATACTCCTTTGACTTCAAGTCTGATGAAATCAACAAGAACAAGAAAACCCTTATCGAGGGGCAAAACCGCATCCCGGATTTCATAGGGTTCTTGGGAGAATTGAAGAAAGGCGCACGCTTTGCAAACAATCCCAAAGGGTATGTAATCAATGCCATCAAAATCAAACTGAAAGAAGTGTAATTCAACATAAAGCTATTACAAAAATGACAAAAGCAGACTTAGTACAAGAGATTTCAAAACAAACCGGGATAGACCGGGATGAAGTTTTAATGATAGTGGAAGCATTCATGGAAACTGTGAAATGCTCCCTGTCGATGGGGAAGGAAGTCTATCTCCGTGGCTTCGGCAGTTTCATCGTCAAAAGACGTGCTGAAAAGACCGGACGCAATATCGGTCAGAATACAACCCTGATTATTCCAGCTCATGATATTCCGGCTTTCAAACCGTCAAAAGAGTTCTCAAATAAAATCAAGAAAGAGGAATAAACAGATTTTTTGGGTATCTTTGCATACCCAAACGAAAAGTGGAAACTCTGGAAGCATTCCCGAGTATATTAAAAAGCCGGATCCAGCATACCCATGCTGTTCCGGCTTTCAATCATATCACTTTTAAGGTATGACTAATTAGTCTTTTTCTTCATTATACGGGTAAAATTCAACATATTCTTTAGACATGAGTGGGTCGTTCAATTCTCCTGTTCTGTCGTAGAATGAGAAGATTTTCTTATTCAGCTCTTTAATATCCCAATAATGACTACCACCAAAGTATAATACGCTAAAGTTAGGAGTGGCAAAAGACCATCTTCCACGAATCTCACCTTCTTTTTTGTTCCCATCTTTATCAATCTCTACATTAGTTCGTGTATATGTCCCATCTTTATCAAAATTCCAAATAGATTCCCAAGAGCTACCATCTTCATACTCTTTTTTCCCACCAGTCCAAGTTATATCACATATTAGTGCGATTATGCTTTCTTCTCCACTGCTATAATAACCCTGTTTCTCAACACAACAGGGAAGAAGCAGCATTTGTACAACCACTGCAAAAAAAACAATTATTCTTTTCATAATTAACATATTAAATCATGCAAATATAGAATTTTTTTTGTAGTTTTGGCTCTATAACCCCTTAAAAGAATATATATGAAAAAATTATTAACAACAACTTTTGCCATGTTGACTGGATTATTCCTTTTCTCATGTAGTAATGAAGAAATTACAGAACCAGTCGTTAGTAATACCGCAACAGATATGGAAATCCTATCCCGTTTTGTGGATGTGAATGAGTCTACTGGAGAGTATTTTATCAATGAGAACAAAAAGACAAGGGCTTTATCTTATGTAACCGGGTCCGATTGGAAAGATTTAGAAAAAGTCAGTCCTCTAAGCATTGAAAAATACAAGCAAGAATTACAAGCTTTAAACGCACAAGTAGCAGAAGCCATAGCTGACCCTAATGTCGCATATATGGTCTATTCTACAGGAAGTAAAACATTTGTAAGAAAAGTAAAAGAGAATGTTGACTTCGACTTTGATATATCTGAATATGCAGCACTTGGGACAAGAGCTCCACTTCCAACACTAAGCATTAATGGGGGTTCTCAAAGCACAACAGGTTCTTTTAAAGATGCCAGTCGTACCATCAACATGGAAGTAAGGTTAAACGCTTCGATTCAGTTCAATTATTATTTCTTTGAAGTATTAAGCCCTAATGCAAAACCTGACTATGACGATAACATAACTACACCAGAAAGTGTAGCTTTTAGCGGAACAGGACCACTATCAAACACAAGATTTGTTTGGACGGCTTATTGGGATGCCCAAGACCAAAATGACAAAATGTTTAAATGGGAATTCAAAGGAAAAGGCACAACCCCCTCTTTCGGATTTATAGCAGATTGTACATTCAGCAAATAATTATATTAGCGGACGCTCTAAAAAGCGCCCGCTTTTTTTATTTAGCATTTTGCTCCTGCTGAAAATATTCATAATACCTCTTGTAGTTATCCCTGTCCTTGGCTGCATCCACCCACAGATAACACATCAGACAGGCGAACAATAGGGAAAAAACAGCACAAAGGATTGAATACATGGAAACGTTCTTGTCCACATAGCTGCCATTTTTCATTCTGTTTCCCTGCCGTTCAAAGTCCGCCAATACGTTTTTTAGGCGATTTTCAGCACTTTCAAGGCTTCCCCTGTCTATTTCTACCTTTTTGGTTGTTGCATCCTCTATGCGCTTCGTATAAGCTTCTACACGCTTCAATTCTTGAAACACAAGTTCTACCGCAAGCTGCGGATTTACTTTGGGCGTGGTGTCCTTTCTCTTTCGGGGGCTGTACTGCCCCTGCTTATAGGTGTAATCCTCCGTCTTTGGGTTTGAGGGTGTTTCCATAATTCCTGCTGATTGAGTTATACTTCAATTTTTTCTGTGTCTTCTCGATATGGGCAAGCGTATAGCCTTTCCCTATCTCGCTTGCCTTGTATTCCGTTCCGCTCCGGGCTTTCACGTAGTAGCCGTTAAGTTTGCCGGTGCTTGCCCTGGCTTCCCGAACTTTGAATCCCAGTTTGCCAAGTTCCTCTTGGAATTTGGCAAGGTCAAAGCC
>NZ_JBCIUO010000039.1:0-5394 GCF_039031195.1 Romboutsia sp. MSSM.1001216sp_RTP31141st1_G3_RTP31141_220114
CAAACTCTCAAATAAAAGTTGTTACCTGCTCAGACTATCATTATCTGAATATCTGGCTTGGTTGTATTCGATTCTTTAAAGAATCATTAGTTATATAAATTAACCTACTGTTTAATTTTCAAAGTTCATTCCTTACAACTTCCTTAGTTTATCAAAGTAATTTTACTTTGTCAACTCTTTTCTGTTGTTTGTTTTTCTTGTTGTTTGCCTTTTTCTTAAGGACAAGTAATACTATATCACCTTAGTTTTATATGGTCAATACTTTTTTCAACATTTTTTTCATCTTAATTTTACTTTATATTTTATCATTTTATGTTATCCACATATTAACAACTTATTAACATTGAAATGTTAAGGTTCTAATTTTTTTATCCACAATACTAACATAATTATTAACATTTTTCTTTATAATATTTATTGTAAATAAAAAAAGCCATAGGCTAAAATTATATAATTTGGCCTATGACTTTTAAATTATTTAGCTTCACATAAATCTCTTTCGATATATTCTTCAGCTAATATTATTTTCTTTTCTTTTAATGTTTTTTTTACATCTATTATTCTTTGATTAGAAGAACCTCTAAATTTTAAAAATATGTCTTTTTTATCATTTTCAAATTTACCATCTACTAAAACATCTATATATTTCAATAAGTTTAGATTTTTAAATCTATTTGGATTCCTATCGTTTAAAAGTTCTTCAAATTTAAATCCTGTGTAACTCCATACATCTAAATTTTTGTCTTTTGCTTCTTTAGCAATTTCTTCTAATGCCTCAGGTTGTAAAAATGGTTCTCCTCCAGAGAGAGTTATTCCTCTTTGTAATTTTAATTTATTTAATTTATCAATTATTTCTTTTGTGTCTACTTCATAGCCTCCTCTTAGACTATGTGTTTGAGGATTATGACATTCTTCACAGTTATGAATACACCCTTGTGTCCATATAACCATCCTTAATCCTGGACCATCAACTATACTATCAAAAGTAATGGGTGCTGCTATTCTTATTTTCATAACCTATTCCCCTTTCATTACTTATGCTTTATTCTGTCACGAACTTCTGCTTGCTTAGCATTATTAAATCTATCTACAGTACCTACTAAATATCCTGTTATTCTTCTTATTCTTTCAAACTTTATACTACTGTCTTCTTCATTTCTTCCGCAATAAGGGCATATATTACCTTCTATAACCCCTGAAAAACCGCATACTGGATCTCTATCTACAGGGTGATTTATACTACCATACCCAATTCCTTCTTCTTTCATAGCTCTTATTATAGTTTCAAAAGCCTCTAAATTATCTGATGGATTGCCATCTAATTCTATATATGTTATATGTCCAGCATTAGTTAGGTTATGATATGGAGCTTCAAGTCTTATTTTATCAAAGGCACTTATCTTATAATATACTGGTATATGGAATGAATTAGTATAGTACTCTTTATCTGTTATACCCTTTATATCGCCATATATCTTTCTATCCATCTTAGTAAACCTTCCTGATAATCCTTCTGCTGGAGTTGCTATTAATGAGAAATTCAGTCCATACTCTTTACTTGCTTCATCCATCCTATTTCTCATATGCCCTATTATTTTTAAACCTAATTCTTGAGCTTCTTCACTTTCACCATGATGCTTTCCTATAAGACCTATTAAACATTCCGCTAGACCTATAAATCCAACTGTTAATGTTCCTTGCTTTATTACATCTTTTAATTTATCTTCTGGTCCTAACTCTGAAGAACCTTTCCATACTCCTTGTCCCATTAAAAATGGGAAGTTTTTCATTTTTTTATTACCTTGTATTTCCATTCTCTCTAGCAATTGTTCTATTACTAAATTAATTTTCTCATCTAATTCTTCAAAAAATCCATCTATATCTACAACTTTTTTGCTTATTAATCCATGTTTAATACCTAACCTTGGAAGATTTATAGTCGTGAATGATAAATTACCTCTTCCACTTACAGTTTCTTCACCACATTCATTTCCAAGTACTCTAGTTCTACATCCCATATATGTAGCTTCTGTTTCAGGATTTCCTTCTTCGTAATATTTTATATTGAAAGGAGCATCTAAAAAGCTAAAGTTAGGGAATAACCTTTTAGCAGATACCCTACAGGCTAATTTAAATAAATCATAGTTTGGATCTCCTGGGTTTAAACTCATTCCTTCCTTAACTTTAAATATTAGAATTGGGAATATTGGCGTTTCACCATTTCCAAGTCCACTTTCAAGAGATAATAAAAGATTCTTAGTGACCATTCTACCTTCTTCAGTAACATCTGTTCCAAAATTCACACTAGAAAAAGGTACCTGAGCACCTGCCCTAGAGTGCATAGTATTAAGATTGTGTATAAAGGCTTCCATAGCTTGATAAGTTCTTCTATCTGTCTCTCTATAAGCTTCTGAATATGCAAATTTTTGTATATTTTCTACAAATGCTTCATCTAATCCTAATTTATCTATTAACTCTCTAGTCTCTTCTTGTTTATATTCATCTTCTATTTTTATACTTAATCTAGTTTTAAGTCTATACTCGATATCATTTACTATACACTTTATTGAGTCTGTCTTATCCTCAGATTTAAATAATTTAATAGCCTTTGACATATTATCTATATAGAACTTTTTAAAGGTCTTATATACACCTTCTGCTAGACCATAATCAAAGAAAGGTATACTTTGTCCACCATGTTGATCATTTTGATTACTTTGAATAGCTATAGCTGCTAATGCTGCATAGCTTATTATATCGTTTGGCTCTCTTAAAAATCCGTGTCCTGTTGAGAATCCACCTTTGAATAACTTATTAATATCTATTTGACAGCAAGTTAAAGTACCCATATTTAAGAAATCCATATCATGTATATGTATATCTCCATTATCATGAGCATATGAGTGCTCTGGCTTTATTACATGAGTTTTACAAAACTCTTTAGATACTGTACTTCCATATTGAAGCATAGTACCCATCGCAGTGTTTCCATCTATATTAGCATTCTCTCTTTTTATATCTGCATCATTTGCATCTTCAAAAGTTATCTCTTCAATAGATTTCATAAGTCTTGTTTTTGAATTTCTGATTCTACTTCTTTCTGTTCTATATATTATGTACTCTTCACTAGTTTTTGCATGACCTGTTTCTATTAACACTTTTACTACTGCATTTTGAATATCTTCTACTCCTGGAATTGAATTTATATACTTTTTATTCAATAACTTTATGACTTCTTGTGTTAATTCTTCCGCTATATTATAATCTGCTGATTTCCCATCTTGCTCAGCTATTTTACTTGCAGCTAAAAATATAGCTCTAGTTATCCTATCTGGGTTAAAAGGTATTATTCTTCCATCTCTTTTCTTAACATAATTTATCATTTTAAAACGCCCCCTAATTACTATATATTGTATTTATTCCATTATTTTTTACTACATATAGTGTTTAAACTTAAAAAAAATCCCCTTTAATCTTTTAAAGGGACTGTCTCGATGTTTACTTAAATAGAGTAGCAAATTTAGAAATTTTAGTCAAACTAACCTAAAGCATTGAAATTGCTATGTGGATAATTTGAAGCTTAGTATTTGTAACATATACAAAAAATATTATTTTTTTATTTTTTTTGTAATTTATTCATATTTAATAATCTTATTCATATACTTACTACGAAATAAAACTTTGAAAATCAAAATGTTATTACTTATGCCAAAGTTATAATTACAACTTTAGGTTATCCAATATAACCTAATACATTAGTAATTAATATAATTTATTTTATACTGTAAATAATATAATATTATACATTAATTACTAATATATATATTTACTATATTGGTCAATCAAATTCCTCTTTAATTTTAATTATTTGTAATATTAATTTATCAATATAATTTTCAAATATAATAGATTTTTTAATATTATAATAATTATATTTGAATATAAATTACACTTTTTTAAATATAATTAGTACTTATACCTAATAAGTCAACTTTAATAAAGAAAGGAGATTTTATGTTATCTAAAAGATTAGAAACGTTAACCCCTTCCTATACTTTAGAGATAAGTTCTAAAATTAGGCAACTTAAAGATCTTAATCTAGATGTAATAGATTTGAGTATAGGAGAACCTAATTTCAACGTGCCTGTTAGAGCTAAACTTTACGGAATAGAGTCATTAAATAACAATTATACTAGATATGACGCTGTAACTGGAATAAAACCTTTAAAAGAAGAAATTTGTAAAAAGCTTTTAAAAGAAAATAATTGTACCTATTGTCCAGAAGATATAGTGGTATCTAGTGGTGCAAAACATTGCTTAACAAATACGCTGCTCGCCTTGACTAATCCAAATGATGAAGTGTTAATCCCTATACCGTATTGGGTAAGCTATCCAGAGATTGTCAAAATAGTAAATGCAATTCCAGTGTTTATACACACATCTAAAGATAATTCTTTTAAAATAAAGGCCGAAGACTTATCTAGGTGTATAAGTAAAAATACTAAAGCTCTTATATTGAACAACCCAAATAACCCTACAGGAAGTATCTACACTAAAAATGAGTTAGAAGAGATAGTAGAGATTTGCTATAAAAATAATATATACATACTAGCTGATGAAATATATGAAAAAATATGTTATAAAGATAATTTTACATCAATAGCATCTATAAGTAATTTAGCTAAGGATATAACAATAACAATTAATGGCTTTTCAAAATCAACTAATATGACTGGTCTTAGATTAGGCTATACAGCATCTAATAGCTCTATAGCAAAAGCTATAAGTTCTATACAAGGTCATTCTGTATCACATCCTTGTATTACATCTCAATACATAGCCTATGGAGCTCTAAGGGAATGTAACTCAGATATAAATCAATTCGTAAATGAGTATAAATTAAGAAGAAAATTGATCTGTGCTAAACTAGATTCAATTAATAATATAAGCTATATAAAACCTTATGGTGCTTTTTATGTATTTATAGATATATCCAAACTAAAAAATACATTAAACTATAATGGAAGTTTTTCATTAGAATTTTGTAGTAAATTTTTAGATACTTATAATGTAGCTGTTGTTCCAGGAATAGCTTTTGGATTAGATGATTATATAAGAATTTCTTTTGCCTGTGATGAATCTGTTTTTTTGGAAGGTGTAGATAGACTTGATAAATTTATAAATTCTTTTTCTTAATCTAAATTCATTTAAACATTACACTTTAATAAAAAGTTTATAAACTATATTTAGATGTTAATAAAAATTTTATTGATTTAAAAATACAAAAGTATAGGTTTATTTAAACCTATACTTTTTATAAAATAAAAAAGATTACGTGGCTACGTCTTACTCTCCCAGGGGGTCGCCCCCCAAGTACCATCAGCGCTAAAGAGC
>NZ_JBCIUO010000040.1:0-4920 GCF_039031195.1 Romboutsia sp. MSSM.1001216sp_RTP31141st1_G3_RTP31141_220114
ATGTAATATTTAGATACTTTAATGTTGCTGGTGCTGAACCAGATAACTCAAATGGATTAAGAGTTAAAAATCCAACGCATATAATACCTAATGCTAACAAGACAGCCCTAGGTCAAAATAATATATTATATATATTTGGAAATGATTATGATACTAAAGACGGAACATGCATAAGAGATTATATACATGTTTTAGATTTAGCAAATGCCCATAGTTTAGGAATGAAATATATGTTTGAAAATAATAAATCTAATATATTTAATTTAGGGTCAGGACAAGGATTTTCGGTTAAAGACATAGTGGATGAAGTTGAAAAAATTACTAATAAAAGTTTAAATTATAAATTTGTAGAGAGGAGAAAAGGAGATCCAGCTAGTGTTTTAGCAAATTGTGATAAGGTATTTTCAATCTTAGGTTGGGAGCCAAAATATTCTCTAAAAGATATTATTTTATCAGATTATAATTGGAGAAAATCAAATAATGAATATAATGGTTAAACTATTATTAACTGAATAGTTTAAAACTATGGATGATGATTTATAGTGATTTAAATAAAGAGGTGCTAAATTTTTATCAGAAGTTATTGTTTAGATGAAGATACATAACTTTTAAAATCTGAAAGATGCAAAAAACAAGGATTTAACAATCCTTGTTTTTTATTTTAAGTAATTAACTACCTAAATTTTGATGAAATATTGATAACAGAGTATAAATAGTTCATTAAAAAACTTTATCGTAAATACATAACAAGTCCTTAAACGAGAATTTCAGAACTAGTTATAAAAATAGGTAGTTAAATCTAAACTTTGATATACTTTTTTATAAAATAAAAAATTTAAACGTGGCATAACAAAATATAAATTAATACATGAATATGAAGATTTTCAGATAGTTATTTTATAGATTTGTGAGGGGAAATCAATATGGATATTAATAAAATAATAGCAAGAAAAGAATTAGAAGTAATAGGAGGGAAACCACAGGTTTATCGTTATTGGGATGAGGAAAATAAAAAAAGCATAGATATTTTATCTTGTGTAAATAGACCATATATAGGTGTAGTTTCGTACGCAACTATTGGATTATCATCTTATGACATAGGGATGATTAGTAACAATAAAAGTTTAAGATTAGAGTTAGTAGGGGCATGTGATATGAAAGAAGAATTATTTGCCAATATAGTATCTACTACTGCTTTCGAAATAATAGAATCAGGCAATTGTGAATATGGATACATTATTTCTGATATAATATCACAGTATATTGTAGATACTGATATGAAACATGTTTATTTAATGAACGCCTTTTTATGGGAAGGATTAAGTACTCTTGAAGTTGAAAATAAGAAAATAGTATGGCTACTAATTGTTCCGATATCAGATGAGGAAATGAAATATGCTTTAAACAATGGATATGATGTATTAGAATCAAAGTTTGAAGAAATGAAAATAGATATTTTTAATTTGAGAAGAAAATCTATTTTCTAAATTAATAAAGTGTTTAACATAAGCAAAAAATATAAATTTATATAAAAGATATATAGAAATAAGTATAGGATTTAGTTAAAAGAATAAAAAGCCATTAAAATCCATTTATTTGGATTTTAATGGCTTTGATTTTATTGTAAATACATAACTAGTCCTTAAAGTGAAATTTTAAGATTAGTTTATATGTTTATTTATAATATTTATATCTTCTTTAGCCTTTTTCATAAATATTATCCATATTATGATATATATAAAAATAAATATTATTGTAAAAAAAACTATTGGCATCAATCTAGGTATAACCCAACCACAAATTATTGATAAAGGTGTAAATCCTAAGTATGTAATACAAAAATGGACTATTGTCATTTTTGTTATACTCCAATCTGTATATTCAAAAATCATGCTACTTGTAGAAAAAATAATACCAATTAGTGACCAAAGAATAACTGATGCCGTTGTTGCATTTAAACTATTAGAAAATTTATTTACAAACATTACTGGAGCTGGATAAAATTGACCGGTATTGCTTAAATATGAAAAAATTATAGCCATATTTAAGCCAATAAATGTTCCAATAAAAATTCCAAATAAAATTCTTTTAAAGAGTTCTTTTTTCATAGTCCTAACCTCTCTTTTATTTTTTTTAAGTATCTTCTTGATGAATATGTCTCAGTTTTATTTTTAAAAATAATTTTTATCAAACCACCTTTATAGATTTCTAAATTGTCAACATAATCAAAGTTTATAATTTCTGTATTTGATATTCTTATAAAATTTTCACCTAAAAATTCCTCTAATTCATAAAGCCGATAATCGATTAGCATTTCTATATTATCCACTAGTGCAAATATTTTTTTATCTGATGAATAAAACCTTAAAATTGATGATAACTTGAGTGGATAAATTTTATTATCGTATTTTCCATACAGTTTTAAATCTAGATTTACAAGACTGTTAGCTATTTGAATAATTTGAGTAATTTGAGGATTTGTTTCTCTCACTGAAATAGATATAGTTTCTTCTTCTATATTTTTATTAATATTTAACTCAACTTTCATTTTGAAAACCTCCTGTATGTTAATTATTATAATTCTAAATATATTTAGAGTTAATGCATTTACGATAGGTGGCTTTAAATTAATTATAAGTGGTCAAAAATATAAACTATTTTTTTATAATAGATGAATGTATATAATAAAAAAGCCCTTAAAATCTATTTATTTGGATTTTAAGGGTTTTAATTTTATCTTAAATATACAACAAGTCCCTAAAGTAGAATTTTAGAACTAATTAAAATAAGTTGATAAATATTTTATAATTTTAGACAAAACTTAAAGATAGATATGTATAATACAAATATAAATAATAATCTAAAATTTATTTTTATAAATAAAGGAGAAAATAAATGAGTAAATATACTTGCCCATGTTGTGGGTATATAACTTTAGAAGAAATAGGGGAATATTATATTTGTCCTTTATGCAGATGGGAAGATGACCCTTCACAATCAGAATATCCTAATTTATGGGGTGGAGCTAATAAACCATGCTTAATAGATGCACAAGAAAATTTTATTTTATATGGGATATGTGATCCATCCTTAGAGGAGTCACCAGGTGATAAATCTGATTTTAAACAAGATTTAATGTGGATGAGAATTAAATCAAAAAAGACAAGAATTTAACTTCCTGTCTTTTTTAGTTTAATTTTTATGTAATATTCCTGGTTGACTATCAAAGTAGGCTTTGCCTCTAGATGGTTTATAATATGTTTTTGTTCTTCCATATAAATCATATGATCCAAATGAGTTTGTTGCTGGATGATAAACTCTAATAGTTTCTCCTCTACTATCTACTTTATATTGATATCCCTTGCTTGTTCTTTTTCCCCAAAGCTGATTTGCTCTTTTAGAGTATTCCATTTCATTGTATGATAATCCAAAATCTTTACTATGTCTTTTTGTATGATCTGCAAGAGTTCTAATGTTTTTCCATCTATATGGATTGTTTATTCGTTCTCTAGTTGCACTTCTCTGGTAGTTTTTACCTGAAGCTACAACTGATATAGTTCCTCTAATTCTTTCAAATCCATATTTTAAAGGGTCATATTTTTTTCCTAAACTTTTGCTAGTACCAGGTGAAATGTTTACACCTGAATAAGTATTTGTTCTAACACCAATCCAACGTCCATTTTCGTTATAGCGGTCGATATTTAGTTTAATAGATGCATTAGTTAATTTGTAACTACTTCTATTTCTAACTATAACTTCAGTATAATCACCACTTCTTTTTTCTTCAAATACAACATGATTTAACAAGTTATAAGAGGATATATCGTTTTCGTTAGTATTTTTATCATTTATTATAAGGACAAAATTCTCATCCTCATCAACCAACGCTTTTGTATTAGAATCAATACTATCAGCTAGTGATAGATTAAAACTACTAAGAAATAAAAATGCTGAAATTATTAAACTATAAAATTTTTTCATCTCTCACAATCCTTTCTAAATAAAAATATTTCATATTATAACATTTTTATACAAAAATGAAAATGTTTTCAAAGAATGATAATATAAAGTTAAAGAAATAAATAATGAAAATATTGTATTAATCTTTTAATTATTTATATAATTATAGAAGGAGTGGAAAATATATTGAAAAAAAGATATATATACTTAATGATTTTAGTTGTACTAAGTTTATCATTAGTATATTTGGCTTATAAAAATATAGATAATAACTTAAAACAAAATGAAGTTATTAAGTCTTCAGAAGATGATATAACAATTGGAGAAATAGAAGAAATTTTTCAACAATATTTAGATGAAAATAATCTAAATATTAAATTTGGAACTCAAGAATATTTAGATTATATAATAAGACAAGAGCTCGAACCAGAAAATAAAGATAAAAAACTAGAAGAACATTCACAGTATGAATTAATAGGTGTATATTTTTCAGAGTATATTGTGGCTAATCAAAATGGAGAGTTAAATAATCCTATATCAACATATCGTTTTAGAAATAAAACGATAGCAAATATTAAAAATATGAATAGAGTTAATGATGATTAAAAAAATAAGGCTTAGATTAAGCCTTATTTTTTTCTATAAATTTTTCTAACCATGATTTAGATTTTTCATTATTGATAAAATGATTTTTAAATTCATTTGCTAAATCAACAGTATTAATTCTCATACTATCAATTATAGCTCCTATTTCAATTAATCTCTTAGTTCTAGCTTTACGTTCTTTTTTCTTATTTATAATAGCTTGTTTTTGAGCTTTTAATTGTTTTATTTTTTCTTTTATATCTAATAATCTTTTATTTTGTTCCAAAAGAAAACCCCACTAGTTTTATGAAATCATAATATGCAAAATAGTGCATGAAATAATCTAAATATAATCCGAAGGGACCACTTATACAC
>NZ_JBCIUO010000041.1:0-4370 GCF_039031195.1 Romboutsia sp. MSSM.1001216sp_RTP31141st1_G3_RTP31141_220114
ACTGTACAAAGTTCCGTTCCTTGGCTATGGCATTGGCGGCTTCCGTTGCCTTTTTCCCTATCCAGTTGTCCCGGTACAGTTCCCCGGAAAGGGAAACCCGGTTTGCCAGTATGTGCAGGTGGGCTTGCTCTTTCTTGCTCTCCGTACCGCTGTGCCGGATGATGATGTACTGGTGGTTCGCCAACCCCATGCGCTGCATGAAGTCGTTACCAAGTTCCGCCCAGTCCGCATCCGTAAAGGTGGCGCTTTCCTCTATCGAGGGGCTGACCTCGAAACGTAGGCAGTTGTTTTTTACGTTCGGAAAATCAATGTGATACGGTTTCATTTCCTGCACCATTTCCGCACCAGTACACCCATAAAGTTCATGCCGGGCTATCTCGGTGGCTACTGCCTGCCCGTTTATCTCTTTGGCGAGGTCGTACTCCAATGCCGCCACACCATGTGATATGCTTTTCCCTTTCCCTATCATCGTGAGAGTATTTTTTTGAGCTCTGTAATTAGTGCCCGGTTCTCCTCGAACACTTCCCGGTACTGGCGACCACCGAAGTAGTTGTTCAGCCGTTGGAGCGTTCCTTTCAACTGGGCTATGTCCCGGAGAAGCTGCCGTTCCTCCTCGGTGTACCTCTCCCTTGGGCGCCCCCCAAGGGACAAACTCCGGCAGTATTCCGATACGCTTAGACTGCACCGGGCTGCCTGCTCCGCAAGTGCGTCCTTTTCAAGTTCGGTACACCGGAATGTAATCTTTTCGTTCCGTCTTAGTTCCATGCCACAAAGGTAATCTTAAAATCTTTTTGAGCAAAGCGAGAAAAGCAAGAATTGTCCGACAAGGACACTTCTTGCTATATATACACATGCCGCATGGGAATACATCCACGCCAACCGCCCAGCAAAAAGCCCCGGCGTGTTAGAAAATCCCCCACAGCCTAACAAATTCTACCCCATTTCTACCCAAGGGGATTACACGCCGCAGAAGTCATCCGGGAACATGTCTTCCAGTTCGTCCAAATCAATGGTTTCTTCTTCGGACACCTCCACCCATTCAATGTTTTCTTTCCCTCTTATCGCACATGAGTACATCTCGGCGGCGGCAAGAGAAGAGAACACCTCGTGCATAGGCTCGCCGTTCTCTAACCAGTAAACACAATATTCGACCATAACAGTTTTATCATTTATCGTTGTAATGCCCCTCTACCTCCAAGATGTAGACCTCTACCACTTCCTCGTAAATGTCATAGATTATCCGGTCATGGGCGGTAATGTGTCGAGACCATGTAATATCCCCACCGCCCCTTAACGCTTCGGGATGCCCAAGCCCAGTCTTAGGGTGCTCTAACAATTCTTTGTAGATTTTCTTATACTTCTTGAACAAATTGGGGTTTGATTTCTTCCATTTGGCAATCACCTTATCCACCCCGTCGGAAACCCTAATTGTGTACATCATAGACTATCGAAATAAGCGTCAATATCCTCACTGCTTTTGAGGGTAACACACTTTCCGGATTTGATTTCTTCCCTTGCCTTGTCAATCCTTGCTTGCAGCTCCGGGGTTATCATCAAATCTTCACGACCAACTTTTACCAAAGCGTAAATCTCGTTTTTCCTGCGAATTAGTACCTGCTCGCCATTGTCAGCTTTGGTGAAAGACGCTGCGAGGTTGTTACGGTATTCTCTTACTGATAATGCTTCCATATCTGTTTGCTTTTAAATTCAGCACAAAGATAGCTATATTTCAATAAAATACAAACATTTTGTACACAAACGTGTACACGCCATAAAAACCCGTTTCCAATCCTACCGCCCGTTGGTTGGTTTTGCTTTGCTCTTTTTCCCTATCGTTTTTCTTTTTCCGACAGTAAATCAACCACTTAGCTCTATAAATTCCCCTTGTCTGTTATAAGCATCGTCTGTAATATGCTCTATCACTTCTTCGCAAACGCCCATAAATAAAGGGATTAGAACATGTGTTTCCCCACACTTTGGGAGTTTAGTCCCCACACTTTGGGAGTTTAAAAGTAAATTAGTCCCCACACTTTGGGAGTTTTACCCCTCTTTTTTTGTTTTAATGTGGGGATTGTGTATATTTGCAGCAAATCAATCGTTTATGAAAAAGAAACTACCTATTACCAAGAATAAAGATGTTGTTGTTTCATGGGTATATACATGGTCAAAACAGCAAGACATGTCCATACACGAACAAAGAATAGTTCTTCGCATACTGGAAGCGTGCCAAGCTGAACTAAAGGGAGTAAAACTGAAAGATTATGCAGGCACGAAACGCAAGTTTGAGCATGGACTTTGGGATGTTGATGCACAAATGCATGTATCTGACGTTATTTTTTCCGGACGTGATTACAATGAAATCATAGCCGCACTCGATTCTTTGGCAGGACGTTTTTTTACTTACGAAGATGACGAGGAATGGTGGAAGTGCGGATTTATATCTAACCCAAAATATAAAAAACGCACTGGCATTATAACCTTTCGTGTGTCTAACGACCTTTGGGATGTGTTTACCAAGTTCGCCAAGGGGTACAGAGAATTTGAGTTAAACAAGGCTCTTGCGCTACCTACTGGGTATTCCCTTAGGTTTTACATGTTAATGAGTGGGCAGGTGTACCCTTTGGATATATCCCTTGAAAACTTGAAAGACCGTCTTGGCATACCTGCGGACAAATACAAGGACAAGAACGGAAAAGACAGAATAGATCATTTTGAGGAAAGAGTTTTGAAACCAGCAAAGGCTGCGCTTGATGAGAGCTGCCCATACACTTTCAACTACGTGAAAGTGCGTGAAAACCCAAACAACAAACGTAGCAAGGTGACCGGGTTTAGGTTCTACCCGGTCTATCAACCACAGTTCAGAGATGAAGAACTGGAAGGGAAAGAATTGCAAGCAAAGGTTACAGCACGATATCAGATAGACAGCCATGTGTACGAGTACCTCCGTTATTCCTGCGGCTTCACATCGGAAGAGATAAACCGGAACAAAGAGACATTCATAACGGCACAAGAAAAGATAACCGACCTTATCGGAGAACTGGCTCTCCTAAACGGAAAATCACGAGAAAAGAACAATCCGAAAGGGTGGATTATAAACGCCCTTAAAGGGAAAATCAAGGATAAGTAACAAGATTACCCGGCTGAAACACTCCGGGTAATCTTGTCAAATCAGAGGAACGATTTCCATTTCTACACCAAGTTCTTTCATCTGCTGTTGTATTTCCTCGCTGCTTAGTTTCTCTCTCGCCAGTGCAAGCCCATGAAAGGCGTCCCAGCCTGCCGGCTTCGAAACGATACTACCGTTTAGGACGGCATGGGTGATTTCGCCGCCGGACTTCGCACCCTTGTTCAGTATGAAGAAGAACCGGGGTTCTTCGTGTTCCGTTGTTCCCATAATTCGTAAAGTTAGATGTTTATTTATTCCCCTTTTGTTCCCTTGCCTGCTCTTGGTAGTATTCATAATACTGCTTGTAGTTGTCCCGGTCTTTGGCTGCATCCGTCCAAAGATAGCACATGAAACAAGCGAACAATAGGGAGATAACAGCACAAAGGATTGAGTAGAACGAAATTCGTTTGTCCACATAACCGCCGTTTTTCATTCTGTACCCCTGCCGTTCAAAGTCCGCCAACACGTTTTTTAGGCGATTTTCGGCACTTTCAAGGCTTTTCCCGTCTATTTGTACCTTTCGGGCTGTTGCGTCCTCTATGCGCTTCGTATAGACTTCAACACGCTTTAGTTCTTGATACACCAGTTCTACCGCAAGCTGCGGGTTTACCCTTGGCGTTGTATCTTTTCTTTTCCGGGGGCTGTACTGTCCCTGCTTAACGTTGGAAGCTGCCGCTTCCGGGTGTGAGTTTGTTTCCATGAGATATGTTCATTGAGTTGCACTTCAGTTTGCTTTGTGTCCGCTCGATATGGGCGAGAGTGTAGCCTTTCCCTATCTCGCTTGCCTTATACTCCGTACCGCTTCGGGCTGTGACATAGTAGCCGTTAAGTTTCCCGGTGCTTGCCCTGGCTTCCCGGACTTTAAAACCTCTCTTACCAAGTTCTTCCTTGAATTTGGTAAAGTCAAAGCCCTGCATCTTCTTCAATACGCCGTCCATGGCTTCCTTGATTTCCGCTTTATTGGCTTTTCCGATGTCCTGCGACTGCACAAAGTCCCGTTCCTTGGCTATGGCGTTGGCGGCTTCCGTTGCCCGTTTCCCTATCCAGTTGTCCCGATAGAGTTCCCCGGAAAGGGATATCCGGTTTGCCAGTATATGCAGGTGCGCCTGTTTCTTCTTGCTCTCCGTCCCACTGTGTTTGATGATGATGTACTGGTGGTTCATCAGTCCCATGCGCTGCATGAAGTCGTTGCCAAGTTCTGCCC
>NZ_JBCIUO010000042.1:0-4131 GCF_039031195.1 Romboutsia sp. MSSM.1001216sp_RTP31141st1_G3_RTP31141_220114
ACTATAGGTACCCCAGAAATTTTATATCTAGCCATTATATCATCTGCATCTTGTATACAATGGTCTTTTGATAAGTAGAAAGGATCTACTATTACACCACTTTCACTTCTCTTTACTTTATCAACCTCTAATGCTTGTTCTTCTATTGACATATTTTTGTGTATTATTCCTATTCCACCTTGTCTAGCCATAGATATAGCCATTTTAGATTCAGTAACAGTATCCATTCCTGCACTCATTAGAGGAATATTTAATTTTATTTCTTTAGTTAAATAAGTCTCTAATTTAACATCTTTAGGTAATACCTCAGATTTTTGAGGAACTAATAAAACATCATCAAAAGTTAAGCCTTCTTTTAGTATAGTTGCCATGGTAGTTCTCCTCCCTTTATTTTTTATTTATACGAATTTTATTTCCATTTTTTTAATCATTTATTCGTGTTATAAATGTATACAAAAAAACCTGCATAATAACTTCATCTTACTTCTCATAAAAGTGAAATTACTATACAGGTTTCCAAAATATCTGTTCTAGCCAACCTGTAAGGATTTTAATCAGCCTACAAGTTTACTTTATATGATATTCTGTGATAATAATTTCACTCATAGTCAAGATATTTACGGTATCTCGGTAGAAACTCTCAGACCATATTTCTGAGTATATACGAGTGATGGTATGTATTCATTTATAAATAATTTCTTTAGGTTAAATCCTAATTTATCAAAATTTATTATTTATGTCAATATCTTTATATTAAATTCTTTATATATAATATTGTTAATTTCTAGAAGAATTTTTGTAAACGATATCCCGTAATTATCTGCTATTTTTATGCAATCTTCATACTCAGGTGTTACTTTTATTAAATTTCCTTTGTAGTACCCAAGCTTTACAGATACTTTACCATAAATAGTTTCGATTTTGCGAAATTCTCTTTTTAATGTCACTCTATCATACTTAGAATATCTTACTCCAAAAGTAGATGTTTCTTTTAGTAAATGTTCGGTTATTTTTTCTAAATCATCTTCTTTACATATAACCGATAATTTTACTGCTGGTCTATTCTTCTTCATATATATACTCTCAGTATATATATCTAGAGCTCCTTCTTGTAATATTTTATTGTATAAGTGCGAATATATCTCTGATGACATGTCGTCAATATTAGTAGTTATTTCATATACTATTTCCTGTTTTTTTTTATACCTAAAATACTTCTTAGCATATTTGGTACTTCAAACTTCTTATATCCTATTCCATACCCTACTTTATTCACTTCAAACTCTATATCATCTACAAACTCATTACATAATGCCTTTATTATACCTGCTCCTGTTGGAGTTGTGCATTCTCCTTTTACGTTATTTAACTTAACTGGTACACCTTTTAATATTTCTAATGTTGCTGGCGCTGGTACTGGCATAACACCATGGTCGCATTTTACAAATCCTGACCCAAGAGGAACAGTACTTGAATATATCTTATCTATACAAAGTAGATCTATTAAAATACATGAACCTACTATATCAACTATAGAATCTATTGCTCCCACTTCATGAAAATGTATTTTATCTATAGTCGTCCCATGTACTTTAGCCTCAGCTTCACCTATTACAAGAAATACTTTCTTAGCCATTTCTTTTACCTTATCACTTAAGTAACTAGAATCTATAATTTCAAATATATCTACTAGATTCCTATGTGGATTATTTTCTTTAGTTATAACATCTACATTCGTTCCAAGTATTCCACTTTCATTTTTAGGTGTAATCTTAATTTCAAATTCTTCTTTTATATTTAGTTTATTAATTTCTTCTAAGAATATTTCTTTAGGCACCCCTAAATCTAACAAACTTGATATGGTCATATCTCCTGAAATACCATTAACCAAGTCTAAATAAAGTATTCTTTCTCCCATAATACAACTCCTTGACGTTAATTGCCGTTTTTAATCTAATTTATTTATCATAGATGCCAAGTATCCTGCACCAAATCCATTGTCTATGTTTACTACTGATATTCCAGATGCACAACTATTTAACATAGTTAAAAGAGCTGATAAGCCATTAAAGTTTGCACCATACCCAACTGAAGTTGGAACTGCTACAACTGGTACATCTACAAGTCCTCCTACTACACTAGGTAAAGCACCTTCCATGCCAGCAACTACTACTATTACCCTTGCACTCTGTAACTCTTCTGTCCTATATAACAGTCTATGTATTCCTGCCACACCTACATCATATATTCTCCCAACATCATTACCTAAGAACTTAGCAGTATGATATACTTCATCTGCTACTGGTATATCAGAAGTTCCACCTGTAACAACTAATATTTTTCCTTTTCCCTTATTTTCTATAGGATGATTGTTTATCGTTAGGATCTTGCATGTTTTATCATATTCACAATTATCATATATAGATTTGATTTTCTCATATGTTTCTAATCTACATCTAGTACCTAATATGTTAGATCCTTTTTCATACATCTTTTCTATAATACCTATTATTTGCTCATCATTTTTACCTTCACAGTAAATGACTTCTGGGTATCCATTTCTTATTTGCCTGTGATGATCTATATTGGCATACCCTAAATCTTCATAGGGTAGCTTTTTTAACTTATCTAACGCTTCTTCTATGTCTATATTATCATTTTTAAACTCACTTAATAACTCCCTTAAGTCCATAAACTACCCCTTTCACTTTATAATTTATACTTTAAATTATAGCCCTATATATATTATTTTTCCATAATTATAATTCGTTCATTTGTTGTTATTTTTCATCCAAAATAAGAACTATTATATTTAGCTCTCCATGTTAAATCGATTCAATTATTTTATTTATAGAATCAAAATTTATTTCCATTATCAAAGTACTTTCTTCTTTCTCGGTTATCAATCTGACTTAAATAAAGACTGTTGTGTAATACATAATCCTAATTTTGTGTATGATGAAGATTGTATTCATAACCTACTTCATTTTAAATTATTTAATTTATCATTTTTATATGTGCTCATTTCTATTTCAAGCTAATTTGATTATTAATATCTTTACTATTTACTCATTTGTAATCTATTGAATTTGATTATATAATGTACTTGTATATATATATATCTAAAGAAATGAGGTTTTTTATGAATACATCTAAATTATTTACAATAAAATCAGACCTGAATAAAAAAGATTATAGATATTTTCTGTACATATCAACATTTTTCAAAGATAAATTTGCTATTTTCAAGATGATTTTATTGCTTTTTTCTATATCTATGTTTTGTATATATAGTGAAGGCTCTTTCTCTTTAAAAAGTTTCTTTATTATATTTATATTATTATCATTTATATTTGTATCTCTGATACTTATTCGTATTGAATCAAGAATTAATAAAAGGATTAAAACTGATGCTACTGGGATATTTAATACTCAAGAAACATTAGATTTTTATAATGATTTTATAGTAGTTAATAATTCAGTATTTGAAGGTGAAATAAAGATTAAATATAACCAGATTTATAAAATATTTGAGTCTAATCATTACTTTATTACTTATTTTAATATTAATCAAGCTACATTAATAAATAAAACAAATCTAGATACTGATACTATAAATAATTTAAGAAATCTATATAAAGATAATTTAAAGGATAAATACATAAATCTAAAAATCTAGCATACATACACTTTACACATATAGTTCATTGGAAATAAAAATTTAATTAGCAAAAAGCTACCTCAATATTGAGGTAGCTTTTCATATTTTTGTAAATTATATTTACATCATTCCTGGCATTGCTCCACCCATTCCTGGCATTGGAGTATCACTTTCTGGAAGGTCTGCAACAGCAGCCTCAGTAGTTAAAAATACTCCAGCTATAGAAGAAGCATTTTGTAATGCACTTCTAGTAACTTTAGTTGGGTCAACTATACCAGTTTCTATCATATTTACATATCTTTCATTTAAAGCATCAAATCCGACTTCAGCTTCTTCATTTATTACTTTTTGTATTATTACAGCACCTTCAAGACCTGCATTTATAGCTATTTGTCTTAATGGCTCTTCTAATGATTTTCTTATTATCTTAGCACCTAATTGTACTTCACCTTCTAGTGTCTCTATTAACT
>NZ_JBCIUO010000043.1:0-3834 GCF_039031195.1 Romboutsia sp. MSSM.1001216sp_RTP31141st1_G3_RTP31141_220114
TCGTAGAACCGCATCGAATAGACGCTTTTAAACCTCATAGCCGTTATCAGTTCGTACTTTCGATAGCCTTTGGTAAAGTCAAGGATGCACTTCCAAATCTCATCAAACACGAGAAAAGTAACAGTCCCCTCTTTCTTGGATATTTTGGGCTTCGTAATAATCGGAGTCGCAGTCCAATAGTTCTCGTCTTCGTAGATTATATGCTTCTTGCTAAGACTCAGAAATGCCTTTTTGGCGATTGTGTAGTTTTCGTCCTTTTCGTCTCTGAGAATAGACGAAGTCGGCAAGGTAATTTCCCTGCCTAATTGCACAGGTATGATTTTGTGCATGTGGTCTTTGATTTTCAGCCCTGCAATTTCATCTTGCGCACACTCCACCAATCTGTACATGATTCGCTTTTCGTAAGCTGTGAAATCGTACTTGGCAGCGGTGAAGATATACGACTGCATGATGTTTTTGTTCTCGGTTATAACTCGTGCCATGGATGTAGTTTTTGAAGTACTCGGCAAAGATAAAAACTAAATGCGACTTACACAATAGTAAGACGCATACAACATTAAAAAAGTCGTAGTAAAAGGAGTTTTGGAACATTAAAAAAGTCGTCGTAGGACATTAAAAAAGTCGTACTTAGAGGCCTTTTTCCTCGCATAATGCGCGCGCGCGAGGATAGACATAGATAGTCCATGTCTTAAGACAGAGACTTGCTTATACAGGTCGCTTGCGCTCCCACTTTCGGAAAAAGAAGAAAAAACAAAAGGGAAAAAAAGAAGCTTCGCCCAGGCGGTGGCGGACAAGACAACACCCCCTCGGAGGGGGGAGGGGGTGTGCGGTTATTGAAGAGCTTTTTTGGCCGTGTACCATTTGGTGTCACCAAATATATTTATTATCTTTGCACCGAACCTAAAAACAATGGATTTATGGCAACATTCAACTACACAACAAGAGAATTTAGAGAAAAGCAGGCTTTGATTTTGGATAAGGTTGATGCCGGTGAGGATATTATCATTCACAGAGGTATCAAAAAGTCCTATATGCTTGTCCCAGTTCACAAGGAAGATTACACAATCAGTGAAGAGTTCAGAGAGAAGATTGCCAAGGCAAGGGAAGATTACAAAGCTGGGAAAGGTATAACTTGCAAGACTGTTGAGCAGTCCATGGCTTTACTTGAATCGTTGTAGCCCATGTATAGCGTTACATACAGCGATGAAGCCTTGGCCTCCATTGCGAAATTCAAAAGGTCTAATCCTGCATCTTTCAAGAAGATTACGAAATTCATCGAAGAACTGCATGAGCATCCCCGAACGGGAACCGGGCATCCGGAGCCATTGAGAGGGTACGGAGGGAACGTATATTCAAGGGAGGTGAACAAGAAAGACAGGCTTGTTTACGAAATCTATGAAGAGGTCGTGAATGTGTTTGTGATTTCCGCAGAGGGACATTACAGCGACAAGTAAAAACAGAAAAAGAGTGAGCTATCGTAGTGTAGCCCACTCTTTTTTAGCGTTAGCGTCTGAATCCCCATGAGCGTTTCTGTTCTTCTTGCCGTTCTTGTTTGGGAGCTTCGGTGACTTGCGGTGCTTTCTTTTTTCCCTCTTGTTCTCTTTTCTTCCGTTCGGCCTCCTGCTGTTCCAGTTCCTTGGGTGACATGAATAGCCGTTCTTCTCTCGGGGTGGAGTAGTGCCGCAGCACATCGGGGTCACCATGGGCATACTCCCGTATCAGTTCGGCTACATCTTCTTCAAGCCCTTTAATTCGCGTCTGAGAGCCTTTTAAGCCTTCGCGGTACCTCTCATTCCCGAAATTGATTTTAGCCCAATAGGCGGCTTCTTTTTGGGCTTCTGCGGCTTCTTTGAGCTGCTTCACCTCCTGTTCCAGCGATTTGGCTTTGTCAAACCACAATCTCCACCGCTTTCCGATGTTTTCGGGAGTCAGGTCTTCCAGCTTCAAGCGTGCAGCACTCAGAATAGCCTGTAAAACCTGTTTTCCGCCCTCCTGACGGCCTTTTTCTCTTTCGGTTGGTAGTTGTACCTCCAACTTCGTTACACGCTCTTGTAGGGCATTTTCCTTGGCTTTTGCCTTACCTGTAACTGCATCCACAACATATTTGCCCACTGTCTTGATTGTGTTAATGGTTTCCTCTTTGGCTGCCTTGGCCGTACTGAGTTCCGCTACCTGTTCTTTTAGTTGTTCGGCTCGCTGGGCTTCTGCTGCTGCTTTGAATTGTTGTGCCGTTAAGTGCTTTTTCTCGCTGCTCTGTCCTCGCTCCATGCCCAGGACTTCGGCTGTTATGGTCTGCATTTCGGCCATCTTTTGACGGTTCAGTTTAACAGACTTGCCTGTGCTGTGGTTTGTCCAGTCAAACACAAGATGCGCATGGAGGTTGGGCTTCCAATCCTTGGATTTCTGATAGCCCTCGTCCCGATGGATAGCGATTTGAAAGACCTCGATGCCGAGCCGATCGCGATAAGCATCGGCCAATCGGTGGAGGTCTGCCATGGTAGTACTCTCTTGGATCACGACAACACCCTCACGGATTGGGGTTGCCTTGGCTTGCATCTTCTGCCCTGTCTTGGATTGGTACAGGGCTTTGATGTTGGCAAGGCGGTTGGCCTGTGTGTCGCACTCCCAATATTCGTTGAGGTGGGACAAGTCCTTGCGAACGTAGTCAAGCTTCTTCTTGCGCTTGTTGTGTTCCTCGCTGCCACCTTTGACCGGCTGCACGTTGATGGAGGTTTGTTTTGCCATAGTGTTACGTTTTTAGTGTCGGGCGGCCATGGGGTCGGTAGGGGCTTGCCCCTGCCCCCTCGGAGAGCACACAACCCTGCAAGGGTTATAGTGTGCTATATCCATAACTTGGATTACCCACGCGCGAAGATAGCGATTTTATCCGAAAGTAACAAGCAAAAGCCCCTCCCAATATTCCATCCAGCGGAACATCAGGAGGGGCGATTCCGTTACAGAAAAAGGTAGGTTATCTGCCCTTTCTTTCTTCGACTTCTTTAGCCCATTTCTTGGCTGCCGTCACGTCGAAAGGGTGTTCGGCAAAGTCTCTCATCCATGGCTCGATGTACGCATCGTATGCGCCTCGATTGACCACGTAGAACACCTTTTCTTTGAGGTCGGGTGCTGAATCATACAAGGGTGTATCGCCTAATTTGGCGCACAAATCTGCCACCTCTCGGAGCATCTTGCCGAACTCCTTGTAAGTTGCGAATTTTTCGTTCGATTCCATAGTTTGATTATGTTACACGATTAGACTTCTTTCAATTTGGTTTTGATAGCTCCAATGACATAGGCTTTTTCGCTTCGAGCTTCCCTTGCTCCACCTTTCAGACCTGCGAGGAAGTCTATGAAGTTGGGGATTCGGTTCTGACCATCGATGAGCGTTTTCTTGTTCCTGTTGATTTCGTCGGCTTCGAAACCAAATGAGTACTTGAGGTATTTGTACACCTCGTCATCAATCTGCAGCCGTGCCGTTACCTTGGCCATGCGCTTCTGTTCCTGTAGTGCCGGGTCTTCTCGGTTTTCGAAGAAAGTAGGATAGAAAGTCCACCCGATAATCTTTCTCCCCTCTGTTACCTCCTCGGCAACGAAAGAGAATGGAGAGGATTCATCAAGTTCAGCTTTGGCCACATCGATGACTTTTCTGCGAAAGTCATTTACTTTTCCGTATTTCCCTTGCAGCCCGAATCTCTCACGAAGTCCTTCAGGACCTTCTAATGGTACAAACAGAGGCTTTTTCTGCCCTGTCATTAGTTCGTAGAACCGCATCGAATAGACGCTTTTAAACCTCATAGCCGTTATCAGTTCGTACTTTCGATAGCCTTTGGTAAA
>NZ_JBCIUO010000044.1:0-3230 GCF_039031195.1 Romboutsia sp. MSSM.1001216sp_RTP31141st1_G3_RTP31141_220114
GTATAACATATTGATAATCAATATGTTTACGGGTTTAAGAGTTATGTTTTTTTTTACCCTTAGTTATGGAAATTCATACTTAAAGGTAAATTAAAAACATAACTATTGTTATTTTTATATTTGCGCTTTAGTTATAAAAAAAACATAACTATATTTGCGTGTAGTTATATAAAAAACATAATTCAATGGCAAAAGATAAAATAACAAAAGAACAGGCTGTAAGATATGAAACGTGGGTTAATCCTCAAACGGGAGAAAGCAGAGAATTTGCTGTTATAGATAAGCCATATCAATCAGATTATAATTTTCATAAGGTATGGCTCAATGACCTTGCAAAAGTTATGTGTATTCTTGGTTGAGCCAAAATACAATTATTTACTTGGATTCTTGGCGAAATTAATCCCTATTCAAATGAAGTGAGTTTTACAATAGCAGAAGCTATGAAAAAAACAAAAGTATCAAGACCAACAGTAGTTGAAACAACCCAACTACTGATAAAGGCTAACTTTATGAAAAGAGTGAGACCTTGCATGTACCGGATTAATCCTAAAATGCTCGTAAAAGGTAGCCATAACCGAAGAGTTGGAATTATGCTCAAATATGACGAATTACAAGAAAGACAATTAAATTTAAATTTAGAACTATCAGAAAATTGGGAGGACGATCATAATGCTTAAGGTAATAAATATACATAGAAACGATATAAATAACAGATTAGCAATGACTATAAGAGGAACGGAGAATGAAGATTTCCTACTGGCCCAAGAAGTATTCAGAGCCTTAATTTCTTGCCATTTTTGTGTAGAATCCAGTTTTGGATACGATCAAAACATGAATGAAATACCCGTCTTTAAATACCCCAAAAATCGAGATGTAACCATTTTATATGATTCCTCTACTGGCAGATATGGAGCTACCTGGCTTAAACCCATCAAAAAACAAGATATAGAATAAAGCAACCCAAACAAGTAACACTCCATTGAGCGAGGCTGCCGTTTGGTCGCCTCCCCCTTGGGGGACGGGAGGGGGATAAAATATTAATTAATTTATTATATTTGCATTATGAAGAAAGAACTTGGTAAATGGCTTATGGATATAGCCAAATACATTACTACAGCAGTAATACTGACTTCGATTTTTGGAGATGTAGAACAAAAATGGATAATTTACCTTGGTGGAATATTAGCCGTAGCCTTTACGTTGGGTTGGGGATTATATCTTGTCAAGGACAAAAAGAAAGGAGAATAACATGGGAGCATTGATTATGTTCGGTTTGGTTATCGTAATAGCCAACGTGGGAGGACTTTATTTCCTGATGCAGGACAAGAAAGAAGCCCACCAAATCAAGAAGTAGCACGATGAAAGAATATTGTGTTTACTGGCATGAAAACGGAGAACCCAGACACGAGGTCTTTTCCGATCTATCGGGTGCGGAGATGTTCTCTTGCATGATAAGAGGTTTGGAAGGGGTGGAGTACGTGGAGGTTTCCGAAGAGGAGAGTATAGACTTTGGAGAACTTGCGGAAATGTTTCCGGAAGACTTCCCAAGTTTTTAAAGGACTGTTTGTTTTTTATTAATTGCATATAAGGCAGGCGCCATAGTTCTGAACTTGGCGCCTGCCTTGCGATTTACTTTTTTGATTAAATCAGAAATAGGTTAACAAAGGGGTCATAAACAAGAAAATCGGGCTTCACAGCCGGACAGAGCGTTCTATTAAGTATGAAAAACCAAGAACCGACTCTTTATTCAGTACAAACATAGCCATAAACTTATACAAATCATACAAAACTTCTGTGTTTTTACACACATGGGTAGAAATTACCCGATTTATGGGGTAATTTCTATCAAAATACTTTTTTGAAAGAACCTTTTTTCCTCTTCCGTTGTTCTATCATATTTTTCTCTTTGATATGCATATAAAATAAATCCGCTGGAGATGTCGGGAACCCGTCAATTCACTCCAGCGGCTTGTATTTTGGCAACTCTCCCGTATCGGTCGGCTACCGTTTGGTCGTCACAAAGGTAGGCAAAGTGTTTGGAAAATCCAAGCGTTTTGCCTATTTTTGTGCACCCGCCATTCGGATGGATGTATAGCCCACTATACTTCGTTCCGAAGTGTGGGCTTTCGGACAAGCCGAAAGGGGAGGGCTTCCGCCCTCTTCCGTAACTGAAATGTAACACTCAAAACCATAGGGAAAAGAATGGGATTCGCAGTACTTCACATTGAGAAAGGAACAGCCGGTAAAGCCGGCGGATTAGGTAGCCATATAGACCGGACAAAGAAAGTTCTCAATGCAGATCCAAAACTTTCGGAAAAAAATCTATTCTACCATTTGGGCGAAAACGGAAAAGTCTATGTTTATGACACCTTCAAGAACCGAAGGTCATTACAGGAAAGAATAGACAGGCGAATCCAAGAGGGTTATAAGGGAAAGACCGCCATCCGCAAGGACGCAGTAACGCACCTGAACATAGTCCTTACGGGAAGCCACGAGGAAATGAAAGCCATCGGGAAAGACCCCGAGAAGCTCACCCAGTGGATGAACGAAAACTTTCGGTTCATCTGCGAAAGGTTCGGAAGCAGAAACGTTGTAGATTTCACGCTGCACATGGACGAGCGAACACCGCACATCCATTGTGTCGTTGTGCCGTTAACCAGGAACGGCAGGCTTTCAGCGAAAGAGGTTATGGGGGACAGACGGAAACTCTCCGAGCTGCAGGACAGCTACGGCAAAGCCATGCAAGCCAAATTCGGGCTTCAGCGAGGTATCAAGGGCAGCACCGCCACCCATGACAGCGTGAGGGAATACTATGCACGTATCAACGAGTGCATGAACTCCGCAGCAACCGAGGGAATAAAAGTGCCGGAAGTCTTTATAACGCCGCCGCAAATAGACACGCCACCACTTATAGGTAGGGAAAATTGGGCTATAAAGCAAAATAAGGCGATTTGCGACGCTTTCTCTTCTGGAACAAGGGAAATACTCCAAAAAATACAAAAACGCGATACGGCGCAAATAAGGAACGAAAACAACAGCAAAATAAAACTGACGGAGGCAAACCAACGGCTAAGGAAAGAAAACGCACAGCTTAGGGGAGTAATCAAAGAACAACAAAAGAAACTATATCCAGAAAAATACATCTCCCCAAGAAAAGACAGCAGTCTAAAGCTATAACCCCCTCCCGTCCCCCAAGGGGGAGGCGACCAAACGGCAGCCTCACTCAATGG
>NZ_JBCIUO010000045.1:0-3200 GCF_039031195.1 Romboutsia sp. MSSM.1001216sp_RTP31141st1_G3_RTP31141_220114
TCTTAATGGCTCTTCTAATGATTTTCTTATTATCTTAGCACCTAATTGTACTTCACCTTCTAGTGTCTCTATTAACTTATCTACAACTGGTATAACACTTACTAATGCAGTACCACCACCAGCAACTATACCTTCTTCTACAGCCGCTCTTGTAGCGTTAAGTGCATCTTCTATTCTTAATTTTCTTTCTTTCATTTCAACTTCTGTAGCAGCTCCAACCTTTATCACAGCTACTCCACCAGCAAGTTTAGCTAATCTCTCCATTAACTTTTCTGTATCAAATTCAGAAGTAGTTTCTTCTACTTGATGTTTTATTTGATTAACTCTATTTTCTATAGCTACCTTATCACCAAATCCATCTACGATTGTAGTACTTTCTTTAGTAACTTTTACAGAACCAGCTCTACCTAACATAGTTAAGTCAGCTTCTTTTAAGTCATATCCTAATTCGTCAGATATAACAGTTCCTCCTGTAAGTATAGCTATATCTTCAAGCATTGCTTTTCTTCTATCTCCAAATCCTGGAGCTTTAACAGCAACAACCTCAAATGTTCCTCTTAATTTATTAACTACTAATGTAGATAATGCTTCTCCATCTACATCTTCAGCTATTATTAATAACTTCTTACCTTGTTGAACGATTTGCTCAAGAACTGGTAATATGTCTTGTATATTAGATATTTTTCTATCTGTTATTAATATATATGGATCATTTAATACAGCTTCCATCTTATCTACATCTGTTACCATGTAAGCAGATACAAATCCTCTATCAAATTGCATCCCTTCAACAGCATCTAATTCTGTATGCATAGTTTTAGATTCTTCAACTGTTATAACTCCATCTTTTCCTACTATTTCCATAGCTTCTGCTATTAACTTACCAACTTCTTCGTCTCCAGCAGATATAGAAGCAACTTGAGATATAGATTCTTTAGTTTCTATAGTTCTTGATTGTTTCTTTAATTCTTCAACTGCTACTTCAACAGCTTTTTGTATACCTTTTCTTAGTAATACTGGGTTAGCTCCAGCAGTTACGTTCTTTAATCCTTCTCTTATTATAGCTTGAGCAAGTACTGTTGCAGTTGTAGTACCATCTCCAGCTACATCATTAGTCTTAGTGGCAACTTCTTTAACTAATTGAGCTCCCATATTTTCAAATCTATCTTCTAACTCTATTTCCTTAGCTATTGTAACACCATCATTAGTTATAAGAGGTGCACCAAATTTCTTATCTAATATAACATTTCTTCCTTTAGGTCCTAATGTAACCTTAACTGTATCTGCTAATTTGTTAACACCATTTTCTAAAGCTTTTCTTGAATCTTGTGCAAATTTTATTTCTTTAGCCATTTCTATCCCCTCCTATTATTATTCAACTACTGCTAATATTTCACTTTGTCTTAATATTGTGTACTCTTGCCCATCTATTTTAACTTCTGTTCCTGCATATTTTTGGAATAAAACTTTATCTCCAACTTTTAATTCCATAACTATTTCTTTTCCGTCAACTATTCCACCTGGTCCTACTTCTAAAACTTCAGCCATTTGTGGCTTTTCTTTAGCAGCTCCTGGTAAAACTATACCACTTGCAGTTTTTTCTTCTGCTTCTAACATCTTAATAACTACTCTGTCAGCTAATGGTCTTATTTTCATATTTTTCCCTCCTAAATGAATTGTAAATATGTAAAATTTGTTATAAACAAAATAATTGTTATCACTCTTTAGATTAGAGTGCTAACAATTATTATAATATATTAACTTCCCATATTTTTCAATAGTTTTTGTTAAATTTTATAATATAGGTGAAAACAATCTAGCTATTGATTCTCTAACCTTTTTACCTAATTTACGCTTAGAAAATTCATCTAATGTTAACTCTTCGCTATTCTTTAAATCCTCAAAAAAATCTTTACTCATTCTTTCTACAATTTCTTTATCATATATAAATGCATTTATTTCGAAGTTAAGCATAAAACTTCTTAAATCCATATTCGCAGATCCTGTAGATGCTATTTTATCATCTATTATCATTATTTTTGAATGTATAAATCCTTTTGTATATAAATAAACTTTTCCCCCCGAGTTTAATATATCATCAAAGTATGAATAAGAAGCATTATTGACTATTTTATGATCAGCTATCTTCGGAAATACAATTCTTACATCCACTCCACTTAGCGCTGCACTTTTAAGTGCTATAAGTATACTTTCATCTGGTATAAAATAAGGAGTTTCTATATAAATACTTTTTTTAGCTTGGCAAATAGCGCAAAAATAAGCATATCGTATAGATTCCCAATCACTATCAGGTCCACTAGCTATTATTTGAACCATACTATTACCACATCTTTGAGGACTTGGGAAATATTTATCTTCTGTTATTATCTCTTTTGTTGTATAGTACCAATCTGTTAAGAATATCATTTGTAACATATACACTGAGGTTCCTTCTATTTTTATATGGGTATCTCTCCAGTATCCAAACTTTTTATTTTTACCCATATATTCATCACCTATATTTAGGCCGCCAGTGTATCCAATTTTTCCATCTATTATAGCTATCTTTCTATGATTTCTATAATTTAGCTTTCCACCTGTCAATGGAAATTTAGCTGGTAAGAATGCTACTATTTCTATTCCATTTTCCTTCATTTCATTAAAAAACTTTCTGTAAAACCAAAACCTCCAACATCCTACATCGTCATATAATATTCTTATCTTTACACCCTCATTGGATTTTTTGATTAATAAATCTTTTAATTCTCTTCCTATTTCACTATCTTTTATAATGAAGTACTCTAAATGTATATGATTTTTTGCATTTTTTATGTCTTCTAGAAGATTTTTAAATTTTTGATTTCCATCAATATATACACTTACTTTATTATTCGTCGTAAATGGAAGTTTTCCTGTATTAAGTAGTAAACTTATTACCCTTTTTTTGCTATAGTCTTCTATATTTTCATTTAATAATTGATTTGTATTAATTGTACTTTGTTCTGTATTTGCAATTTCTTTTATCCGCTCTAGATTTTCAAATACCTTTTCTTCTCTTATACTACTCGCTAGTTTTTGTGTTTTAAATAATTTCCTCTTCCTCATATTTCTTCCTAATATAGCATATATAACTAAACCTATTCCTGGAAGTAATATAAAAATGAGTAACCATGTAACAGTTCTAGCAGGATCTCTATTCT
>NZ_JBCIUO010000046.1:0-3124 GCF_039031195.1 Romboutsia sp. MSSM.1001216sp_RTP31141st1_G3_RTP31141_220114
ATTATATACTGCAAGTTCATTTTGACTTATATCAGTCGGTATTTTTGTAGTTGGTATTATAGCCGAATGGCTTTCTACCTTTGATGTATCAAATATAGATTTTTTATTTTTCATTTCTAAGATATTATCTTTATCTATTACATCAATTATTTTTTGTACCTTATCTTTTTCTGCTTCTGCAAGATACTCCGTATTAGTTCTAGGGTAAGTAACATATCCTTTTTCATATAAATTCTGAATGATTTTTAAACTATCATTAGCACTTAATTTTAGTTCTTTAGATAATTTATTTTGAAGTTTATCAAGGGAGAATAACTTCTTAGGTTGTTTTTTAACCTCTTTAACTTGAATATCTTTTACTATAATTTTTTCATTTAGCAATAGATTAGTTGCTCTTATACATTCTTCTTTTGTATCAAATTTTAAATCATCAATACTAAACTTTATAGTTTCATTATCTTTTGTTATTATGGCTTCGCCTTGATAATATTTTTTAGGGATAAAATTATTAATATCATAATTTCTCTTATATATAACTTCTACTATAGGAATAAGGACTCTACCAACTGGTAATGTATTTTGAGCTTTACAAGTTAATAATCTAGTTAAATTTATTCCATATATCCAATCTACACAAGTTCTAACAAATCCTTCATCATATAAAAGCTCATACTCATTATTGTTTCTAAGATTCTTTAATTCGTTTCTTATAGTTTCATTGGTTTGTTCTGGAAGCCATAATCTCTTTATATCCTTCTTACTTTCTAAGGAATTTTCTATAATTAACCTAATAATTACCTCGCCTTCTCTGTCAGCATCTCCACAATTAACTATAGTGTCTACATCATTTCTATTAACGAGCTTTTTTATCGTTTCAAATTGCTTCTTTACTCCTGTATCATCAATTAGTTTGAATTTATATTCATTAGGTATAAAAGGAAGTTCATCCATATTCCATTTACTTTTTTCTCTATTAAAATAGTCATCTATAGAATATAACTGAAATAGATGACCAAAACCAAATGTTACTATATAATTTTCATTTTCAAAATATCCATCATTTTTATTAAAATGTCCTCCTATAGCTTTTACAATAGTAACTGCTAAAGAAGGTTTTTCAGCAATTATAACTTTTTTCATATGTACCATGTTTTTTCATACTCCTTATATATTTTTTTTGATATACTAAGTTTGCGATATCTATTATTGTATATTTTAAAATCTCATTATTATTATTAATAAGAGTTTTACTCTTACCCAAAATATAAGGGTATTTATAAAAATAAATACCCTTACTCCCGATTAATGTTCATGGAGTATTTATTTTTATAAATACTCCATTTTTTATTTTATTTATAATTATTTTGCTTCAACTATTCTTCTGACATTTCCATTAAATACTTTGCTCCAATAAGAACTATTTAAATTATCTATCCAAACTCCTTTAGAAGTACCACAATGTAAGAATTTACCATCACCTAAATATATTGCAACATGACCGTTATATTTATATGTATTAAAGAAGATAATATCTCCTCTTACCATTTCATTAGGAGATACTGCTCTACCTTGTCTTGCTAATGAATCAGTTACAACACTTTTATAATCTCCTAAGTTTATTCCTGCTTCTGAATAGCACCAATGAACAAATGAGCTACAATCAAATCTTCTATGTGCAATATCATAAGGATTTCTACCACCACCCCATACATAAGGTGAGTTACCAACTAAAGGCATCCCTGCTGATATAGCTTTTTCTATTGTTTCATTATCTCCAACATAAGAACCATTACTAAAATCTAATCCGCTACCTCTATATTGCATAGCATATCTATATACTTTGTTAGGATAATCAAATCTTGCATTGTCTAAATCAACTCTCATACCATAACCGGGCCCCCCATTATAACAAGCATATGTACGTCTTAATAATTCTCTAAGTTCGCTATCATCTTCATTTGCATTCCAGGGAATTAAGTTCATATTTTCATTACTGTTATAATCTAGTTTCATAATCTTATTCTTTTTCCAAAGAACATAATTTGCATAATATCTTATTTCATAAGAACCACCGATTATTTGAGCTCTAACATCATTTAAGTATATATTCCACATTTCCTCACTACTTGAAAATGAATATCCTGCATTTTTATATATTTCACCTAGACCATTTCCTATTAGATATGCCCATAGGTCTTTTCCACTTGCCCAGTCAACCTTTTGTACTTGCATAATCCCATATGCCCCTAAATATGAGGTATTTGGGTTAAAGTTACTTTCTTGTTTAGCTACGGCAGCCAAAGCCCAGTTTGGAATATTAAATATTTCAGATGCTTCGTTAAAATATTGGATATACTCTGTTGGAACGCCACTTAAACTACCATGTACCCTCATACTATCATCTGTTACTTTACTAGCATAAAAAAGCATAACTATTGAAGTAATCAAAACAATAAAAAATAAAGATGCTGAACTAAAAAAAATAGTCAGCACCTTTAAAATATTTTTTAATAATCTTTTTTCTTGGCTATCTTTTGCATATTGCATTTTATCACCTACTTGAAGTTCTCAACAAAAGAATTTATTATCCAATTACTATTTTCTTTTGTTAAAGTTAATGTGTAGTCTTGTGGAGCATCCTCAATTTGAGTAGATAAATCATTATTAATCCAATCAGAAAATACACTTGTACTAACTGATACTTCATTTTCTTTCTTTTGAATATTATGTATTACTATTTTATTGATATTTCTATATACATAATATTCAGTTGCTAAATTTGATTCTACATCTATTTGTTTATTTAATTCTTCATATAAAGAAGGATTAATTGATGCCTTAACACTTTCTAATCTTGTTCTAGGATTAGAACCTTCACTTATACTACAAAAAGCCTTTAAAAAGGCTTCTACAGTATTTTTTATATTATTATTTTCTTCATCACTTAGACTATTTTCTTTAGCAAAGTCTTTTATAACTTCAATATTTTTCTTATCCTCAATTTGCTTTTTATCAAGAGTGTTATTTTTTTCTTTTAATGAGTATTGCTGAATTACATTTGTATTATCAGTTTCACTTTTATTTTTAACTTTATCTTTACTAGAATCTATTGCTATATAAAATC
>NZ_JBCIUO010000047.1:0-2829 GCF_039031195.1 Romboutsia sp. MSSM.1001216sp_RTP31141st1_G3_RTP31141_220114
CAAATGGACAACGCAAGGACAACCAGTAACCGATTAAGGACGGAGAACCAAGAACTAAAGACCGAAACCAAGGAATTGAAAAAAGAACTTGGTAAGATGAAAGACTTGTTCAATTCCGAACAACTGGAGGCTTTAAGGCATCATTTCCCAAACATATCAAAAGCTATGGAAGAGGGGAAAGACCTACTCAAGCAAATCACCAGAAGCAGAGGTTTCGGTATGGGTATGTAACCCCCCCCCGCCCCCAAAGGGGGAGCGACCAAACGGCAGCCTCTCTCAATGGAGTGTTACGTCGTTCGGATTCGGAAGAAATTTTGCAGGGTTCGGAAAACGGTTGTGTGCTTATTCTAAAAAAAGTTTATGGTGTGGCGCTCGTCGGGACGGGTGGTCCCGCCCCTTGCCGCTGGGCGCTCCCCGACCGATGATTTTTAAGTGACTGATTTTGTGCTGTTTTGGGGGTATATTAAGAATAGAAGAAATAGAATAAGTTAAGTACTTGATACACAATATAGGGCATTTTCCATATTGGAAATTCTCATTTTCCAATCTAGAAAATACTGATTTCCTAATATAATACTAAACAGGAAAATAATATTTCCCTTAATATTGTTTTTATGGAAAATAATAGTTTACTTTGTGGAGAATAATATTTCCCAAAAACACATCAAAATGGAAAATAAAAAAGCAGTTAAGTTAACCGATTTTCAAAAGAACGAAGAAAATCCTTTTATGAAACAAGCTATAGAAGGTATTGAAAATCATGTTGTTAAAAAGTATAAGAGTAATAGTGGTGGCGATAAGAGAGCCGTAGTAGCTTTAGCCGACACTGAAACTGGAGAAGTGTTTAAGACTTCGTTTATCCGTCAAATAGAAGTAGATGAAGAACAATTCACTAAATTGTATCTTTCTAACTTTGCTGCATTCTTTGACCTATCACAAGCAGCTATTCGGGTTTTTGGTTACTTTATGACCTGCATGAAACCCAAAAATGATTTAATCATCTTCAATAGAAAAAAATGCCTAGAATATACCAAATACAAAACAGACAAAGCCGTTTATAAAGGACTTGCAGAACTTGTAAAAGCTGAAATCATAGCCCGAGGACCAGCCGATAATCTTTGGTTTATTAATCCTCTGATAGTATTCAATGGTGACCGAGTGACATTTGCTAAAACATACGTTCGGAAAAAGACTTTAGCTGCCCAAAAGAAAGAAGAAGCAGAGAAACGACAATTATCACTTGGCTTTGATGAACAGTAACACTCCATTGAGTGAAGCTGCCGTTTGGTCGCTCCCCCTTTGGGGGCGGGGGGGGGGATAGATAAAGTTCCTCTATGTAAAGTTATAATGGGGGATGAAAGGCAAGGTTCGCTAACCTTACCCCGATTGTTTATGCTTCCCAGCATTCAATCTATCCCCGTTTATGGGTTTCTCTTTCACCCTACAAAGATAACCTCATGGGGGAAAAATGTCCAAGAATATGGGGTAAAAACTATCAAGTCGGTAGAAAATAAGTATCTTTGAAGTACATTTTTAGTAGAGGTACTGGTATGCCTAGACGAAGCAGATAGGCAAAAATAAAGCCGCTGGAGATGTCGGATGTCCGTCAATTAACTCCAGCGGCTTGTATTTTGGTAACTCTCCCGTATCGGTCGGCTACCGTTTGGTCAGCAACAAAGGTAGTACTTTATTGTCGCAAATCCAAATGTTTTCCCCTTTATTTGTGCATTTACAGAACATTTGCTAACTTCGCACCTATGCAGTATGGTGATAGCACACTAGCACCATAAAGGGTGCGTGTGTAAGGGGACAAGCCCCCTTAACCCCCTGTCAGCCGGCTGTCACCGGCTGTTATCGATTGTCACAAAAATGTTAACTTATGGGAGCAACAAGTATTCATGTACAAGCAGTGAAGCCGGGGAGTGAGATTCACAACTTTAGGGAAAAAGAGTTGGACTATGTTCGTCCCGAACTTAGTCATTTGAATGAAAGCTGGGTTGGAGATAGCATCTCCCATCGGCTGGAAAGTGCGAAACAAAGATATCTCGATACGGTTGGGCAGAAGATGCAGGCTAAAGCCGCACCCATACGAGAGGGAGTAATAGTAATCAAACAAGAAACCACCATGCAGGAACTCCAGCAGTTTGCCACGGTCTGCAAAGAACGTTTCGGTATCGAAGCATTTCAAATCCATATACACAAGGACGAAGGATACATGAACGCAAAGCAATGGACACCTAACCTTCATGCCCATGTAGTTTTCGATTGGACGCAGCCGAATGGGAAAAGTGTGCGTTTATCGCGTGATGACATGGCAGAACTCCAAACCATAGCATCTGAAACACTGGGCATGGAACGTGGCGTTTCTTCTGACCGCAAACACTTATCGGCTATGCAGTACAAGACCGAATGTGCGAAAGAACAGCTTCAGGAACTATCAAACGATATATCCAGTGCATTAGACAAACACAAGGACGTACAAAACCAGCTTCTTCAGCTTCAGAAAGAACTACGTTCCATTGAAACAAAGAAGAACGTCCAAAAACTCATTTCTAAGGCTTCAGAGAAGTTTTACGGCTTGATTGGAAAAACAGTCAACGATAGGGAAAAGGATGCCTTAAAAGCCAAAGTAAAGGCTTTAGAGGGGGAAAATGAACAGCTATCCGATAGACTGGGAAAGGCTATACTTGAAAAAGAGCAAAACGGCACAAAGGCATTCAAAGCCGAGAATGACAAGGAGTATTATAGACAACAAATGGACAACGCAAGGACAACCAGTAACCGATTAAGGACGGAGAACCAAGAACTAAAGACCGAAACCAAGGAATT
>NZ_JBCIUO010000048.1:0-2469 GCF_039031195.1 Romboutsia sp. MSSM.1001216sp_RTP31141st1_G3_RTP31141_220114
CAATATGCTTTTACTATTTCATAAAAATCAAGTGATCCACACTCAGATAAGTGAGCTACTTCATTAAAGCTACTTTCTCCTGTTATTAAAACATTTCTTAAGTGTGCAAAGTTTATTCTATTTTTTTCTTTTCCAAAGTATTCAACCATTTTTACTACATCATTAGTACTTGTGCATCCTAATGATCCTGTACATAAAGTTATACCATTGTATTCACTATCATAAAGATTTACAAATCTTTCTAGATTTTCAAAATTTGTTATTATTCTTGGAAGTCCAAATATTCCCCATGGTGGATCATCTGGATGTATTGCCATTTTTACGTTACTTTCTTCAGCTACTGGTATTATTTCTTTTATAAAGTATTCAAGATTTTCCCATAACTTTTCTTCATCTATATCTTTATATTGATCTAATAATGCTCCTAGTCCACCTTTTCCATAAGAAGTATCCCATCCTGGAAGTTCTAATTCACCTAGTGCTGGATCCATTTTCTTAACAGTTTCTTCATCATATATTAGACAAGTTGAACCATCTTCAAGTTCATAGTTTAGATCTGAACGAGTCCAGTCAAACACTGGCATAAAGTTATAACAAACTGTTTCTATTCCTGCTTTTCCAAGATTTCTTAACGTTTCTTTGTAGTTTTCTATGTACTTATCTCTAGTAGGAAGTCCTAACTTTATATCTTCATGAACTGGTACACTTTCTATTACTGAAAGTTTTAGTCCATTATCTTCTACAGTCTTTTTAAGTTCTAATATTTTATCTAATGGCCAAGCTTCTCCAACTGGTATATCATATATTGCTGTAACTATACCTTTCATTCCTGGTATTTGTCTGATGTACTCTATCTTTACAGGGTCATCTTGTCCATACCATCTAAACGTCATTTCCATTTACTATTCCCCCAATTATCTTTTTATATTTTGTAGACCTTTATCTATCAAACTAATAACACATTCTTCGTCTACTAAATTTATATCTCCTCTTATAGAATGCTTTAGTGCACTTGCACAAACTCCAAATTCAACAGTCTTTTTTGAATCCATATTATTTATTACTCCGTGAAGTATTCCTGCTGTAAATGCATCTCCTCCACCAACTCTATCTAATATATCAAATGTATATTCACTTGATATTTGCATGTCATTTCCATCAAATATATAACCTTTTAATGAGTTATTATTTATTGAATGAACACTTCTTTTAGTACATGCTGCATATTTTATATTTGGATAATTCTTAAATAACTCTTTGTACAACTCTTTAAGAGAATCTTCAAAGTCTAAATCATTATCCTCATATTTTAATATGTTTGTCATATCTAACTTTCCTAAAAATGCTATATCTACATAAGGAAGTACTTTTTCTAAAAATCCTTTAGCTTCTTCTAAGCTCCAAAGCTTAGCTCTGTAATTAGAATCCAAGGACACTAGTATATCATTTTCTTTACAGTATTTTGCAATATCTATAACTAAGTTATATAACTCTTTGCTAAGTGCTGGAGTTATACCAGACATATGAACTAAACTTACATCTTTTAGCATACATTTGATATCAAATTCTTCTTTATTTGCCATTGATATAGCTGAGTATTTTCTATCATATATAACTTCTGTACTTCTATATCCATGACCTATTTCAGAAAAATATATTCCTAGTCTTCCTTCTCCTCTAACGACTGAACTAGTATCTATATCAAATCCTTTTAAATCTCTTATTACTTTATCACCTAGTGAGTTGTCTGGTAATTTAGTCGCAAACTTAGTCTTATGACCAAAGCAAGATAAACTTGCTATAACGTTTGCTTCACCTCCACCATAAATTGCTTCAAAAGAGTTTGACTGTATAATTTTTTTATTGTTGGGAGGTATTAACCTTAACATTACCTCCCCAAAACCTAAAACCTTTTTATTATTTGCTTCTGACATTTTGTATTTTCTCCACAAATTCCTTAGCTAAGTTTTCTATATCTTCTAAGCTTTCTGCATTAAATAGTGAACTTCCTACTCCTACACAAGAAACTCCCATTTCAAACCACTTATCTACATTATCTATACTAACTCCACCAGTTGGCATTATTTCAACATTTGGTATTGGAGCTTTTATAGCTTTTACATACTTTGGTCCAAATACATCACCTGGGAATAACTTAACCATTTTATTTCCTTTATCTTGTGCATTCATTATTTCACTTACTGTCATACATCCTGGTAAATAAAGTGTATTTAATTGTTTGCATACTTCATTAACTTCTTCACTATATCCTGGACTTACAACATATTTTGCTCCCGCTAATATTGCATCTTTAGCCATTTCTCTATTTAAAACACTTCCAACACCTAGTATTAGATTTTTGTCATCTCTTAGTTCATTTATTAAATCAACAACATTAGGTATTGAGTATGTTAATTCTACCGCTCTTATTCCGCCATTTACACAAGCATTTATATATCCTTTAGCTTC
>NZ_JBCIUO010000049.1:0-1797 GCF_039031195.1 Romboutsia sp. MSSM.1001216sp_RTP31141st1_G3_RTP31141_220114
GGCATATAGTATTCTCTAGATTATTATAATCCTTTCCTTTTTCTAATATTTGCAATGCTATATTTGCTAAACTTTCTTTCAATTCTTTATTATTAATTTCATTTTTTTCTGTATTTATTTTTTTGTTTTTATTAAATGTCCCCATGACTTTTTCCCTTCATAATTTTCTTTTGTTTCCTATATGACACAACTATTTTTTGTTTAAATAAAATTTTTGATTTATTTATTTTTCTTCTTGTTCTGAAATATATTGATATAAAACATTGAGCCTACCATTACGACTTCCTTTGAATATGACATTTGGATTAACTCTGTATGCTCCTTGATTTATCTGTTGTAAAAAATTACTTTCAAGCAAAGATTTCATTGTTCTACTTACAGTTTGATAAGATATTCCACTTTTTTCAGATATTTGTCTATATGTCATTGTAAGTTTATTTTCTTTATCTAAATTATCTAAAATCCAAAAAGCAAGTTTAGTTTTTTGATTTCCAATAAGATCAAGACTATTAATTACATGACTTAACCAAACTTTATGAAAATTAAAATCTCTTTCTTCTATATTTACAACTTGAAAATCCTCTATTTCCCCAGTATCTCTATTTATATATGTTTGATTTCCTATGATTTTAACTTTTTTACTTGTGTTCATATCAAACCCTCCAATTACAATACAACTTTTGATATGATTCTATCATACTAAAAATTATCAGTCAATACTTTTGATATGAGCGAATCATATCAAAAGTTATCAATTTTGGTATCAAGATATATCAAAAATCATATCAAGTACAATATTAATAAATGTTGAAATTTCAATAGTTATATCTATTTACATAGTAAATTTACTCTTATCTATATAAAAAGAGTGCTTTTTCCAACGAACAAAGTGAGTGAGAAATCATATTCTTCCATCGCAGACTAGACTAATATTTTTGGCTCTAAAAATATGGTCGATTCGCTACACGCTCAAATAAAGTTTATTTTTCTGTTACCGCACAAGTCCAAAACCATTGCTCCGCGGGACTTGTTTGCTACTTTTTTATGGCTTTTAATGAGGTAAACTTTGTTTCGTAATACCGCTTAAAATCGTTTATATTCGTTTCTAGTGCTTGAAACGATAAGTTATTAATTATAATTCTTTGAAATGCTTTTAAAGGCATTTTATGAGCTGAGAACGACATCAAGTGGACTGTGAAATAATAGGGGGTAGCCCGTAGGGGGTTCCTGTTATGTCGCAAAAGCCACTTGATAGAGTGAAAGCTTTACACTCTTGAACTGCTCTTAGTTGAAAACTAGGAGCTTGCCCTCTGCAAGTGTGGGTTTGGGCAAAGCCCAATTATGCGGTCAAGGGGTGCTTACCCCTTGTGGGGTTTTGGGGCAACGCCCCAAGGTCTTTAGCTCCATGCAATGGCATACTCCTTTACCGCTTAGGTAAAGTGTAGTATGTTACACTTTTTATATAATACCACATGTTTTGGTACATAATTTTATTTAACAAAAAAAGAACTTAACCTAAGTTAGTTCTTATAATTTGACTACTTAATTTACTGATGTAAACTTAAGAAGATATCTGTTGTTTCTTCAAAAAACTCTTCGTTAATATTAAGTTGAAGAATAGAATCAGCCTGAGCTGCAAAATAAAATGTTTCAACATCAGTTACAATTTTAAATAAAGCTTCAATCCCATGTCCTTCAATTACAAATAGATAACCGAATTGGCATATAGTATTCTCTAGATTATTATAATCCTTTCCTTTTTCTAATATTTGCAATGCTATATTTGCTAAACTTTCT
>NZ_JBCIUO010000050.1:0-1681 GCF_039031195.1 Romboutsia sp. MSSM.1001216sp_RTP31141st1_G3_RTP31141_220114
TATTAATACTGCTATTATTAGACTTGTCATCAAACATATTAGGTTTATTAGATTTATCCTCTATTGTTGAATCGTAAGCATTATTAGGAATGCTAAAGATTACATTATACTTATACCTTCTCTACTTATCCCTTTAATAATTTTAACTATTGTATTTATACAAGTATTTTTAACTCTATTAGTTTCAATATAAAAAATCAAACTATATGATACATTTATTTCCTTTGATGGAGTATTTATTGAAATCTCTTTTCCAATCTTATTTCTTGTATTTTTTTATCTACCATTTTTTCATATACTATTCATAATAGAACCCATATGAAAATGAAGATATTACAAAGTATTTTCTAAAGTTATCTCGATATACTGCGATACCACCTTGTAAGTTATCTTTATCTAATAGTTTCATTCTATATTCTTTGTCTTGTGTCATGTTCTACCTTTTTTATACCATGTGATTGTCTATATTCATTTATTAAGTATAATGTTTCGTTACTTAATTCTTCCATATACTCAAACTTTCTTTCTATTGGTTCATGAGTTCCTATCTGCTATATACGCTCTCTTATTACTCTATCATCAATTCCTCCTGCAACAGTAAATTTATTAGCATTTTTTAATATATTTTTATCGCTTTTAGACTCTACTAAAACTACTGGTTTATCTTTCGCAAGAGGTGATACTGTTAAAGTATCTACTAGAGTATATCCTATTGCTATACAAAACTCTTTAGGTTTATCATAGAACATTTCTATTACATGCTTATTCGTCTCAAATCGACCTTATACGCCAATTCTCGTAGCTCTTGGTATATTTATATATTATCAACTCATAACATCCTTAGAATCGATTACAAAGCTTTTTATCCCATACATTGTAAAAGGAACATCATTACCATCAGTTAATATTTTTAGAGATTTATCTCTAGATGATATTCCTTCTACACTCATGACATCTACTTCTCCGTTATATCGTTCACTAAGAATACTTTATCTACTCTTTTTTGCATTTTATTAACTAATAATATTGTAGCATCTAATACTCCTGCTAAACTACTAGAACTTAATCCATCTGACAAAGAACTATCTGAATTTACTAAAATAACTGATGAATATTATTTCTGTCTATCTGCTATAAGACTTAAGGTTTCATATCTATCTTTTTCAACTATAATATCTTCTTCATAATTTGATAAAGCACTAGTACTTATACTTTTCTTTTATTATTTTTCAACCAATAAAAAAAGATAGTGAATCTTCACTATCTTTTTTTAGTTTATTTTTTAAAACTACCCTTAACGGCTTTAGAATAGTTTTATACTTTGATGAACTTTTTTAATAAATATACCCATATATGCTGCTTAACTCCATTGAACCATTAACTTTTAAGTAGCATATATAAATACACTTATTTCTAAGTATACCAAATCTATTTTTAGCGTAAATGAGGCGTATTCATTGATATTGATCGTACTTAAGTCAGCTATCTCTCATATTTGATACCTAACTTCACCATCTGAAAATGATGCTACTACATAATATCTAGCACTATATATATCATTATGATTAGCTCTATATACTGCTATTACTCCATGTACAATTTTATTATATATCATATTACCTTTATTGCCTTGTGAATCTTCCCATGACTTTGTAAAGTCTTTTGTAGTTCTACCTATATC
>NZ_JBCIUO010000051.1:0-1658 GCF_039031195.1 Romboutsia sp. MSSM.1001216sp_RTP31141st1_G3_RTP31141_220114
CCCATTAGCTCAGTCGGTAGAGCACCTGACTTTTAATCAGGGTGTCCCGCGTTCGAGTCGCGGATGGGTCACCATTTATATTACGGCGACATAGCCAAGTGGTAAGGCAGTGGACTGCAACTCCTTGATCCCCAGTTCGAATCTGGGTGTCGCCTCCAAAATTGCGCCTATAGCTCAACTGGATAGAGTGTCTGACTACGAATCAGAAGGTTAGGGGTTCGAGTCCCTTTGGGCGCACCATATCCGGGATTATAGCTCAGCTGGGAGAGCACCTGCCTTACAAGCAGGGGGTCACAGGTTCGAGCCCTGTTAATCCCACCAGTGTAACCTCTAGTGATTTTCACTAGAGGTTTTTATGTGTAAAAAATAATACTAAGAATGTATACTATCTTGATAAAGAAATTAAATTTACATATAATGGTATATAGATTTTAGAATATGTCAAAATTCTTAATAAAATATAATTTAGGGAGGATGACTATGTCTAAAATAAAAAACATTAATAAAAATAAAGAAAAGCAAAAACTAATAAAGGAGATAAAAAGAGCTCAGTTGGATGTTGAAACAGCAGAACATTTTTTTCAACTAGTTACAGATCCAGAGTTAGTGGATGTTGCTATATATGAATTAGAGGCAAAAAAATCAAGATATAGATATTTAATAAAGATTGCTAAGGAAAGAGGAATAAAGAAGACATTACAAGAGTCTTTAGTAGAATCAATAGCAAAATAATTCTAAGGAGATGATTAAATCATGTATGTAGTTTTTGGGGATGAAATAGTAGATAGCGAAGAACTAAAAGAGACTATACAAGAAAATAGTGACTTTATAGTAGAAAAAGATTTAACTAAAGGAACAAAAAGAGAAGATACATTAGCTTACCAAATAAGTATAGATATAGACAATTTAAATGAAATAATAAAAGAAGACTATGATTTAGAAGAAATAGATAGTGAAGATTTATTTGATGAATATATAACATTAGCAGATGAATTAGCTATGGAACTAGAAGAAATAATGCCAGAAGATGCTGTTATGAATGCTAGGGCTTATAAATGGGATAATACAGATGATGCCATAAAAGTAGTTATAGCGATAGGACATGCAGAACTAGGTGAATTAAAAGTATCTGATGTTGCGAGAAGATTATTATCACAAGTTGATTAATAAAAGAGGAAGGGTATTAATATTACTTAATATCCTTTCTTTTTTATAATAAGTAATTTAATTATACTTAATAAAGTTATATTAAGAAAAATATAGAAGATTTTTGTGAATAGGTTAATTATAAGTAGATGATTATATGCCTTTGGATATAATTTTCATTCATCTTAATAATAATATTTAAATATATATAGTTTATCAAATTTATAAGCATATAGTTGTATTAATTTAAATAAAATTGCATAGCTAATTTTTTTTAAGTTAATAATAAAATAATGAATAAATATACTCTATCTTACACATAATATAATTGTTGAAAAGCACATTATAAATAAAAAATAATTTTTTTCAAAAAAGTATTGACGATATAAAAATAAGATGATATAGTATTACTTGTCCTTAAGAAAAGGGCAAAATGAAAATGAACTTTGAAAATTAAACAGTAGGTTAATTTATATAACTGATTCTTAAAAGAATCGAAAACAAACCAAGCC
>NZ_JBCIUO010000052.1:0-1592 GCF_039031195.1 Romboutsia sp. MSSM.1001216sp_RTP31141st1_G3_RTP31141_220114
TCAACATCCCAAAGTCCATGCTCAAATTTGCGTTTCGTGCCTGCATAATCTTTCAGCTTTACTCCCTTTAGTTCAGCCTGGCAGGCTTCCAGTATGCGAAGAACTATTCTTTGTTCGTGTATGGACATGTCTTGCTGTTTGGACCATGTATATACCCATGATACAACTACGTCTTTATTTTTGGTAATAGGTAGCTTCTTTTTCATAACTATTTGATTTGCTGCAAAGATATAAAATACCTACATATAAACAAAAAAAGAAGGGTAAAACTCCCAAAGTGTAGGGAAAGTTCGTCTTAAAAACTCCCAAAGTGTAGGATTAAAACTCCCAAAGTGTAGGGAAACACATGTTTTAATCCCTTTATTTATCGGTGTTTCCGCAAAAGTGATAGAGCATATTACAGACGATGCTTATAACAGACAAGGGGAATTTAAAGGGAAAAAGGCTGAAAATCAACTCGAAAAGAGGGGAAAAAGCAAAGCAACACCAACCAACGGGCGGTAGGCTTGAATATGGCTTTTAATGGCGTGTACACAAATAGGTACACAAATAATTTGGAGGTTGAACTTTTATAGCTATATTTGCGGTGTAAATCAAATATATAAATATTATGCAGATAATTACAACGCGTGAATTTCGTGCCAATCAGAAGAAATATTTTGAACTGGCTGAAAAAGAGACAATCTTTGTTTCCCGTCGTAATGCCGCCCCCATAGTCGTATATGCGGCTACGGAAGAGGATTTCCCCTCAAGGGAAGAATTGGAGGCTATTCAGAGGGGTATTGAGGATATTAAGCAGGGACGAACTTTTAAAATGCGGAAGGATGAATCATTAGATGATTTTTTGAACCGTATAGAGGATGAGTGCAATGTATGAGATAGAATTTTCAAAAGAAGCTGCAAAACATGTACTGTTGCTAAGAAAGTCCTCTCCGCAACTCTTCAAAAAGTTAGAGAGGCTATTGGATGAGCTGAAAGAACATCCATACACCGGGACTGGACACCCCGAACAGTTGAAGTATTTGCAGGGTGTATGGTCAAGGCAACTTGATAAGAAAAACCGTATTAGATATACGGTGAACGAAACCACCATTGTTGTTTTTGTTATTTCTGTTTGGGGGCACTATGACGATAAATGACGTAAAAAAACAATGTAAAAATTAAAGATATGGCAGTTATAAATCTTACATCCGAGGAATTTGCTAACCGAATAGAGGAAATGCTTGATTTGGCGAGTAAAGGCGACAATGTACTTATTCATCACGAGGGGAAAACCTATACTGTTATTCCTATAAGTGATGAAGAATTGGAGAACTTAACCGCGAAAGAAAAAGTATTACTGAATAAGTAATTTTTCTCTTTTTTGTCTGCAAATGTAACTCCATACTCCGTAACCGTCAAGGGCTTCGCAAGTCCGGATCCGGAAAAATCCTGCGCTCGCAGGCTCGTGCGGTTTTTCCAGCCCGTCCCCTTGACAGTTCTCCGTATTCCGTTGTGAAAAAGGCAGGAAAAAGAGAAAAAAATGTGTGCCTATGCAGCGTGTCAGCGTTGTGTGTATTCCCATGCGGCATGTGTATATATAGCAAGAAGTG
>NZ_JBCIUO010000053.1:0-1585 GCF_039031195.1 Romboutsia sp. MSSM.1001216sp_RTP31141st1_G3_RTP31141_220114
TGACTCCACACAGACTGGCGTCCATGCTTCATAGTCTCCCACCTATCCTGTACATGTAGTACCAAGACCCAACGTCAAGCTACAGTAAAGCTCCATGGGGTCTTTCCGTCCTGTCGCAGGTACCCGGCATCTTCACCGGGATTACAATTTCACCGAGTCTATTGTTGAGACAGTGCCCAAATCGTTACGCCTTTCGTGCGGGTCGGAACTTACCCGACAAGGAATTTCGCTACCTTAGGACCGTTATAGTTACGGCCGCCGTTTACTGGGGCTTAAGTTCACTGCTTCGGATTACTCCTAACAGATCCCCTTAACCTTCCAGCACCGGGCAGGCGTCAGCTCCTATACATCGTCTTGCGACTTAGCAGAAACCTGTGTTTTTGGTAAACAGTCGCTTGGGCCTATTCTCTGCGGCCATCCAAAGGATGGCACCCCTTATCCCTAAGTTACGGGGTCATTTTGCCGAGTTCCTTAACAATAGTTCTCTCGCTGGCCTTAGGATACTCTCCTCACCCACCTGTGTCGGTTTACGGTACGGGCACCTTTAACCTCGGTAGAGACTTTTCTCGACAGTGTGAAATCAGCTACTTCGCCCAAAAGGGCTCCCCATCGTACCCTAGCATTATCAAGACGGATTTGCCTATCTTGACTGCCTCAGTACTTAGCCACACATAACCAACAGTGTGGTTAGCTTATCCTACTGTGTCATCCCATTCCTCAAACGGTTATTGGTGGTACAGGAATATCAACCTGTTGTCCATCACCTACGCCTTTCGGCCTCGGCTTAGGTCCCGACTAACCCAGGGCGGACGAACCTTCCCCTGGAAACCTTGGGTTTACGGCCCGTGGGATTCTCACCCACGTCTCGCTACTCATGCCAACATTCTCACTCGTATACTGTCCACATGTCCTTACGGTCATGCTTCAGCCTGCATACGAAGCTCCCCTACCCATCATAAATGATGCCGTAGCTTCGGTAGTACGTTTTAGCCCCGGAAATTTTCGGCGCAGGATCACTCGACCAGTGAGCTATTACGCACTCTTTAAATGAGTGGCTGCTTCTAAGCCAACATCCTGGTTGTCTGTGCAATCCCACATCCTTTACCACTTAACGTACATTTAGGGACCTTAGCTGACGATCTGGGCTGTTGCCCTCTTGACTATGAATCTTATCACCCACAGTCTGACTCCTGAGCAAAAGAAGACGGCATTCGGAGTTTGATAGTCTTCGGTAAGTGCAATACCCCCTAGGACATTCAGTGCTCTACCTCCGTTTCTCTAAGCTCAAGGCTAGCCCTAAAGCTATTTCGGGGAGAACCAGCTATCTCCGGGCTCGATTGGAATTTCACCGCTATCCACAAGTCATCCCCGAGCTTTTCAACGCTCGTGGGTTCGGTCCTCCACGAAATTTTACTTTCGCTTCAACCTGCTCATGGATAGGTCGCCCGGTTTCGGGTCTACGTCAAGTAACTTAAGTCGCCCATTTAAGACTCGCTTTCGCTACGGCTCCACACCTTAAGTGCTTAACCTTGCTACTTAACGTAACTCGTTGGCCCGTTCTACAAAAAGTACGCGGTCACACAAG
>NZ_JBCIUO010000054.1:0-1392 GCF_039031195.1 Romboutsia sp. MSSM.1001216sp_RTP31141st1_G3_RTP31141_220114
ATAATATCTATACAAAAATAATATTATTTCTCTTTGCCCTTCTACATCATAGTTTCTTAATTCACATAGTTTTACTATATCTAATATTCTTCCTTGATATAATGATCTTTCCCTATGTACATATACTACTTTCTTAGGCCTTCCTTTTTTCTTTTTTGATGTTTCGCTTAGCTCCGGTAAAAATTCTCTTTGTATTTCTCTTAAAGAATATACATAATCATATTTTTCTATTACTTTTACTCTTGTACCACTTTTAGAATTTATACTTCCTGGAACTCTTAATACTCTTGTTGCATCTAAAGCCATTCTATCTGCTCCAAATACTTTCAATTGCCTATATAAGTGTTCTTGTATTCCTTTCCATAATGGTAGTGCCATATACGGAGTTTGCTCTAATTTCCAAATTAGTAATAATCCTCTACCTGTGTCCAATGTTATACTTGGTTCTGGAATTATCTTATTATAATAATTATCTTCTAAATTCATTAATATTTGAGTTTTTGTAAATTTAGTTTTATATATATCTAAATCTATAAAACTACAATTAAGCTCTTTTATTGTTTCTATTCTTCTCATTGGCTTATAGAAAGTATTTAAAGATATGTATGTATCTTCTTTGTCAAAGTCTAATTTTAACAAGTCATCCAATGTGTAATGCCATTGTCTAAAGCCATTTTCTTTAGTTATATTTACATTTGTTATCCAGCCTTTGCTTTTATTATGAACATCCTGTATATACTCTTTACTTTCAATAGTACTATCTATTATTTCTATTGCCTCTTTCACTCTCTCACCCCCTTATCTTGAGAATACTACAATTATATCATATATTGTCTGATTTTATATTTTTTGATAAATTGTTATATAATTGCATTGTTTTAATACTAATTTTCTAAATAAATAAGGAGATAATTTTATGAATAAAAGCAAACAATTATTTTTGATTTCTTCTATTTTTTTGATTTTATATTTACTTGTATTTTTTAAAATTATAAATTTATATACTCATTTTTCTATTTCAATATCTCAATCTATTTATAGTTTTTTATGCTCTGGTTTTATTATTAGTGGTTACATTTCAGCATATATAAATAATTCTCGTTCTAAAAAATTATCTATTTTATTTTATATTTTAAGTTCTATGGCTTTATTGCAATATATTTTTTCTGCATTATTGGGATCTATGGGATAAAATAGAATTAATACTGTACTAATACTATTTCCATATATAAAAGTTTAAAAGTAATCTAACAAAATTTTAAATTTTTATTATATGTTTTTATAAACCCTCTGCAAGAGCGCACACACGGTTACAGTGTATAAGTGGTCCCTTCGGATTATATTTAGATTATTTCATGCACTATTTTGCATATTATGATTTCATAAAACTAG
>NZ_JBCIUO010000055.1:0-1135 GCF_039031195.1 Romboutsia sp. MSSM.1001216sp_RTP31141st1_G3_RTP31141_220114
TTATTATAGATATTAATAAATATGGCCAAACATCTAATGTCTTAATTGAATTTCCAAAATCATAGAATTTAAGATTTGTTAAAGCATACATTAATGATGCAATTAAAATACTTAATATTAAAGACCCCCAAATGTCCATTTTTTTAATATCTGAGTCTTTTTTATTTTCTTCTAGTTTTAACGCTGCTCCTATTATAATAATGCTTATAGGTACATTTATTAAAAATAAATATCCCCATTTACCATCTCCAGCCACAGAAAGTATAAAACTTCCTAGCGTTGGTCCAAGAACAGTTGCTATTCCATATATTCCTCCAACTAATCCAAGTGCTGACCCTCTTTTTTCTTCAGGGAAAGATGAGCCTATATATGCTGTGGCTATTGGCATTATACCTCCGCCACCTATTGCTTCGATAACTCTTGAAGTTAGTAAAAATCCATAGCTCCCTACTATATCTGATATTCCACAAAGTAAAGAACCTGTGGCAAATAATGTAACACAAATCATATATACCTTTTTTCTACCATATGTATCTGCTAACTTACCTGTTATTGGCATAGATACAGCATATGCTAAAGTATATATGGTTATCATCCACACGCTAGCTGATTCTGATATTCCAAGTCCACTAGCTATTACATTTCTTGCTGGTGATACTATTCCAGAGTCCATAGCCCCCATAAAAATTCCAAGTAAAAATACTAACATAGCGATGCTTGTACTCTTCTTTTTTAATGCTTCACTCATGAAAAACTCACTCCTATTCATAATTATAAATGCTTATAATGTAAGAGTTATTGCTTCATATTCTATTTAAAAATTTTAATTATAACTATTTTAAAGTTTAATATTCTATATATAAATATTCCATATTAAAATAACTACAATTTTATGATATAAGAAATTTTATATTTCCCCTTACATTACCTACTAATATTGGAAAAATTTAATTTTAGCCAATACTATCCTATATACCCTTATAGAGGATATTTATTCATATATTAATTAAAATTATATTTACACAATAAAAAACTCTTAGATAAAATCTAAGAGTTTGATTGGAGCTGGTGATAGGAATCGAACCTACAACCTGCTGATTACAAGTCAGCTGCTCTACCGTTGAGCCACACCAGC
>NZ_JBCIUO010000056.1:0-1043 GCF_039031195.1 Romboutsia sp. MSSM.1001216sp_RTP31141st1_G3_RTP31141_220114
GTTAAGCTCTTTAGCGCTGATGGTACTTGGAGGGCGACCTCCTGGGAGAGTAAGACGTAGCCACGTAATCTTTTTTTATGTTCAAAATAAAAAATACAAGGAGTTAAAATGAAAACTGAAAAAATAATCGATTTTAAAGAAATCAAGAGATTAAATCTTATAGATAAAAAATCACTAATGGAAAGAGCTTTGAAGTTATCAGAAGAGGTTGGGGAAGTTTCCCAGGCAGTATTGAGTTCATCAAATGTATGTGGGTGTGGATACAAAGAAAAAACAAAAGAAGATATAGTTGAAGAGTGTTTAGACGTAATAATTGTAGCAAGCTCAATAATAAGCCAGAGTTATGATAATGAAATTAATATGGATGAGATAGTTAATATATATAAGAAAAAGCTTAAAAAATGGGAAGAAAAATGCAAAACTATATAAATTTTAAAATATTAGATAACTTAAGTTGATTAAATATAGACTTAAGTTATTTTTATTTATAAAGAATTAGTAATGTAAAATTAATATCATTATACGTAGGAGGTTATACTCATTTTAAGTATATTTTGATTGGTAACAATTTTATTAAATGATCTTTAATCTATTTGTAATAGTATAAAAATTTAATAAAAATATAAATAAGTTAACATAATAGTTGGAGAAATAGAAAAAATATTTTTTATTGAATACTAAAATTTCTAATCAAAGTAGAAAGTGTATATAAAAATATATAATTTAAATAAAAAAATTTAATTAATGATAAATAAATTAGAAATGTGGATAAAAAATAGAAAATCGGTATATAAGCTAAGTCTAGGATGTATATAATGTTAATAACATAAACAAAAATTGTGTATAACTTAAAAAAATAAACTAATTATAAAAAATACTAAAAAAAGTTAAGAAAAAGTATTGACGATATAAAGTATAGGTGGTATAGTAATACATGTCCTTAAGAAAAGGACAAACACGAAAGAGAAACAACAGAAAAGAGTTGACAAAGTAAAATTACTTTGATAAACTAAGGAAGTTGTAAGGAATGAACTTTGAAAATT